>WYBN01000001.1 GCA_011525875.1 Melioribacteraceae bacterium
AGCATTTATAAACGACAAACTCCCCGCGGGGCAGCGCTCAGCTAAACTTAATACAAACAACTTTGCAATCGGAATATATTTTGCCGCTTTAAGATCGGGGGGTGATTTGCAAACGATTAAGGTTAGCCTGCTTAGATAATTAATAAATCCGATTGTCAATACTTATAAACAATCATAAATTCAATTATTCTCAAGCGATAGAGAACATGGGATTGTTTCCTTTAGATTATGGAATTTTCAAAGCAATCATTTATTTTAGGAGTAGCAATAATAATAGGAATATTTCAATGGGGAAAATAATCGAATTACTTCAATCGAAAAAAGTGCTTCTATCAGACGGGGCATGGGGGACTTTTCTTCAGCAGAAAGGACTCAAAACCGGGGAGTGCCCGGAGATGTGGAATATAACACACAGAGATGATGTCTTAGCAATTGCGAAGAGTTATGTTGAAGCCGGATCCGACATGATTGAGACAAATAGTTTCGGTGGAAGCGCGCTTAAATTATCTCACTACAATTTAAGCGCGAAGTGTTATGAATTAAACAGAGAAGCTGCGGTTATTTCAAGGGAAGCTGCTGGAAGTGAAGCAATTGTATTGGGTTCGGTAGGGCCTACCGGAAAATTTTTGATGATGGGCGACGTAACCGAGGAGGAATTGTATAACTCATTCAAAGAACAATGCAGAGGACTTGCGGACGGTGGGGCTGACGCAATTTGTATCGAAACTTTTTATGACCTGGAAGAAGCAAGAATTGCCGTTGCCGCAGCAAAAGATTATACCGGTCTCGAAATAATCTGCACATTTACATTCGACAAGACCGATGAAGGCGCTTATAACACAATGATGGGAGTTAATCCAGCGCAAATGGCAGCCGAATTAAACAAATATACGGTAGATATCATCGGCACAAATTGCGGAAACGGTTTTGCCGGCATGCTGGAGATTATCCGTGAAATAAGGGGAGTGAATGGCGGGAAGCCTTTATTAGTGCACGCTAACGCAGGATTACCTCAATTGAATGACGGCTTTCTGGCTTATCCCGACACGCCCGAACTGATGGCTTCTTTGGTGCCTGAAATGATCAAAGCGGGAGCGGATATTATCGGCGGATGCTGCGGAACTACGCCCACGCACATAAATGCAATGCGCAGAGCAATAGATAGTTACATGAATAAACAGCTATAGGGGATAAAATGAAAAATATTTTTTTATTTCTGTTTTCATATTCAATGATATTTTGTCAAACAAATTATGAAAGTATTAATACCGCAATAAACAGCGGCGAATTTTCGAAAGCTGCAGATATGCTTGACAGTGTCATAAGAAAAGGCAGCTTATCACAGCTTGAGATCTACGAAATGGAATTTGAGAAAGAACGTATGGAACGAATACGAAAAGATTTTCAGAAAACGGAAGAGGATATATTAAAATATGTGAGGCGTTATTTCCCGGACGCAGATGCAAATAAATTATTAATTTGGGAGGAAGACGGCAGTTTGGAGTTCAAAGTAATCGACGGAAAGAAGTATTATTTCAACCGCGCCCATTCTAATTTATTCCGTGTGAACAAGCTGGCAAAAGAGCAGAAGATAATCATTGACGGAGAAAAAAAAGATAATCTCGATCTATTTCTCGAAGAGTATCTTCCCGGCGTAATAAAAGAAGTTCGAAAAAAAAATGACAACGTAGTTATGCCTGTATCATTGCGATTGAATTACAAACTTATTGTCGAAGCAAATGCCGTTCCCGAAGGCGAAATAATCAGATGCTGGCTGCCTTATCCGAAAGAAAATTTCACCCGGCAAAAAGACGTTAAACTGATATACATTAATTCAGATGATTATATCATTTCGCCGGAACATTATCGGCACAAAACATTATACATAGAAAAGATTTCAGAGAAAGATAAACCGGTGGAGTTTGAATATACACTTGAATACACAGGCTATAATGAATGGCATAAAATCGATCCGGCTTCTATTTTAGATTACAACTCTTTTTCGGCGGATTATATTGCTAATACCGGTGAGAGAACCCCGCATATTATTTTCACTGACAAGATTAAAAATCTTTCTGCCGAAATTACCGAAAGCGAATCGAATCCATATCTAAAAGCAAAAAAAATATACAAGTGGATAAATGATAATATACCGTGGGCAGGCGCGCGCGAATATTCAACCATTTATAATATACCCGATTATTGCATTTCAAACGGCTGGGGCGACTGCGGAATTCAAACCCTGCTCTTTATGACTTTGTGCAGATACAACGGTATTCCGGCCAGATGGCAGAGCGGATGGATGCTTCATCCTCGCGAAGTAAATCTGCACGATTGGTGCGAAATATATTTTGAAGGGATCGGATGGATTCCCGTTGATCAATCGTTCAAACTGGTTGATTCGGACGATGAGGACGTGCGCTGGTTCTTCTTCGGAGGAATAGACGCATTTCACTTAATTGTAAATAACGATTATTCACAACCGCTATTCCCGGCAAAGATTTTTCCGAGGAGTGAAACCGTTGATTTTCAACGCGGCGAAGTTGAATGGAAAGGCGGAAATCTTTATTTCGATCAATGGGATTATTTCATGACAGTTGAATATCTTAATCCAAGCTTTGAATAATGTTTAACATGGTTATGAAACAGGAAGGAATGGATTTCAACAAAATGATATTTAAAACAAAAAAGGCTGCCGGTTAAGGCAGCCTTTTTATTATTAATGATTCTTATTAAAACTCTATTTTCTTTTTCGAACGAAACGCATATTCAAGCACAAAAGGACTTGCTACAAAGATCGAAGAATATGTGCCGATAATAATACCGAAGAAAAGAGTAAAGGCAAACCCTCTGAGCACATCGCCGCCGAAGAATAACAAAATTGTAACGACAAATAAAGTCGTAGCGCTTGTTATTACAGTTCGCCTGATCGTTTTATTAATGGCTTTATTGATATTTACTTCGAGGTTAGCTGTCTTGTGAATTTTTAAATTCTCTCTGATTCTGTCAAACACAATCACGGTATCGTTGATGGAATAGCCAACAAGCGTTAAGAATGCAGCGACAACGCTTATGGAGATCTCAAGGTTAAGTCCGGGTATCAAATTATATAGTAATGAAAACAAACCTAAAGTAATCAATACGTCATGGAAGAGAGCGGCAACAGCGCCTAAAGCGAAAACAAATTTAAATCTAAAGCCAAGATAAATTAATATTACAAGCAGAGCTAAGAGAACAGCGATGATTGAGTCTCTCTTTAATTCGCTTCCTATTTTGGGACCTACCTGGTCCTCCTTCTGAATTACGAATGGGTTGTCCGTAATGCTGTTTCTAAGACTTTCTTCAATCAAGAAAGCCATGCCAATATTGACAACAAGTTTATTGCCCTCTTGAACTCCGGTCTGATAACCAGCCGCAAATAATTCATCCGAAACGGAATTTGCATTAAAGGTGGTATCAAGCTGATATACGATTGCAGAGCTTGAAGTATCAACGATGGCTCTATTAACTTCAGGGAAAAGTTCAGATATTCTCTTTTCTACAGAGGCGACAACATTCTGCAGAAGTGCAGGGGGAATTTCCTGAAGCTCCGTTCGGATTAGCGCCCCTGTCTCGCCGCCGAAAGTTTTAACTTCCACATTGCCCAATCCGATCTGATTCAATTCGTCTCTCATCTCGGAAATATTAATCGGCTTCTCGAATTTTAAAGCTATTTCGGTGCCGCCCTTGAAATCAATGCCCAGCTGCAGCCCTCTAAACATTATGCCTATTATGCCTATTATCAACAAAGCGCTCGAAAAAATATAGGCGATTTTTCGTTTGCTCAAAAAATCAATATTAAGGTTTTCTAGAAATTGCATTTATAAATTATCTCCTAATCAATCATCAAGAACTATATTTTAATTTTGCCGCCTTTGGCAGCCATCATATCTAAGACTACTCTTGTAATAACTAAAGCGCTGAACAAACTGCAGACGATACCAATCATAAGGGTAAGAGCAAAACCCTGTATCGGTCCGCTTCCAAACTGATAAAGAATTATTCCCGTAAAGAAAGTTGTTATGTTCGAGTCAAAAATTGCAGAATATGAATTTGAAAAACCGCTTTCGATGGAAGCCTTTGCTGTTTTACCGGTTGCGATTTCTTCACGGATTCTTTCATAGATAATTACGTTTGCATCTACAGCCATACCAATTGTAAGAATTATTCCCGCTATACCGGGTAAAGTAAGTGTGGCTTGAAATCCGGCGAGTATTCCCATTATGAAAACCATTGTAAAGAATAACGCAAGGTCGGCTACAGCGCCGATTTTTTTATAATAGTAAACCATAAAAATAGCAACTAACAAAAATCCAAAAGCAGTAGATCTGAAACCTTGCGTGATCGAGTCTTGCCCCAATGAAGGACCGACCGTTCTTTCTTCAATAATTTCGACAGGCGCCGGCAGCGCACCAGCTTTAAGAACGATTTCAAGAAGCTTTGATTCATTAAGATCGGACATGCCGGAAATAACCGAACGTCCCGAAGGAATTTTCTCATTTATCCGCGGAGCAGAATAAACGCCGCCGTCAAGCACAATAGCGCATCGTTTGCCAACATTAGCGCCTGTGATTCTTGCCCATTCTCTTGCGCCTTCGGAACTCATAATCATATTCACTATAGGTTCGGTAGTCTGAGGGTCAATGTTAGCTAACGCATCTTCAATAACCCCGCCTGTTAATTCGGGTTGTTTATTAACAAAATATAGCTGGTAGAAATTTTCGCCGTCTTGCTGAAGTATCGGCTTTGCGCTGAATAAGAATTCCGCATTATCTGGGATAACATTTCTAACGTCAGATCTTCTTAAGAAGGCAGTTAGTTTATCTCTATCGGATTCTTTTACGTAAGCATCAGCGAATTGACTTTGGGGGTTTATTCTTGCAATGGCAAAGAAAGGATGACGCTTGGCGAACTCTTCTTCCGATAAGTTTTCTTCATTAACCTGCGTCGTATCGGAAGCGGCATCTTTTCCTGCAAGAATTTCATCAATTCTGTTCATTATAGGAATTGTAAAATTTGCTTCTTTCAACATACGGAATTCGAGAAGAGCACTGCCTTTTAATAAATTTTTAGCTTCTTCTTCTTTTGAAATTCCCGGCAGCTCAACAATAATTCTTCGAGAGCCTTGCTTCTGAATATTGGGTTCGGAAACGCCGTATTGGTTAACTCTATTATTAATGATTTCTATCGCGCGTGTAACTGCATCTGATTCCTGTGATTCCAGACGAGCAATAATATCGGCGTCCTCATCTCTTATTGTTCCAAAGTAACGGCTTAATCGTTTTCCCCGTTCCTGAATTTTTGCAGCAAGAGCCGATACAATATTTTCATCCGATACTCTGGAGACTTGTTCGGCTTCTTTGAGCATTTCAAAAAATTCCTCATCGGGATTTTTAACAAGATTCTCAATCAGCTTTGCAGTATTGACTTCCATTACGAGATACATTCCGCCTTGCAAGTCAAGACCTAATTTAATGCGTTTCTCCCGCGCTTCTCTTATTGAGGGATCGGAAAGGCGCATACTGTCTTCTTTTGACAGTATCAACTTGGTTAATTCCTCTTTTGATATGTCCGGTTGATTTGAAATAAAGGTCTCTTTGTATGCAGTCAGTTTCGTTTCGATTTCCTTGTTGTTCAAATAATCGGTAAGAGTCGGATAAAGCAGGTAAAGGCTTAACCCAAGAAAAGCTAAAATGATGATTATTCGTGGTCTAAATTCTTTCATTATAATTCTGTAGATAATTTAAAAAATTCTTAATTAAACACGACAAAATGAATTCAAAAGTTATTCGCGAACTACCCACGTCTTTACAACCGCTGTAACGTCGTGGTGTAATTTTATATTTACGCTGTAAATTCCCAACGCTTTTATCGGCTCGTCAATTGCAATTTTCTTTCTGTCTATATCGAAACCCTTTTCTTTAAGAGAATCAGCAATCATCTGTGCAGTGACAGAACCGAAAATTTTGTCTTCTTCACCGACTTTAACGGGAATTGTTATACTTACTTTCTCCAATTCGGCGCTGAGTTTTTGTGCGGCTTCAAATTCTTTTGTTTGCTTGCGAGCCATTTGTTTTTTTTCTTCTTCCAACGCTTTAACGTTTCCTGTAACTGCGGGATAAGCAATAAGCCTTGGTATAAGGAAATTTCTTGCATAACCGTCTTTTACGTCAATTATATCGCCGATCTTGCCTAGCTGGTCGAAATTTTTTCTTAATATTACTTTCATGGTTTACTCCTTATTTAACGGCTTCAGAAATATAAGGCATAATAGCAATCTGCCGCGCCCTCTTGATTGCTTTTACCAATTCTCTGTGTTGTTTTGCGCTAAGACCTGTTATTCGTCTGGGTATTATTTTACCCTGATCGGTTACAAATTTCTGCAACCTTTTTGAATCTTTGTAATCAATATATTCGTCAATTACTCTTCTTACTTTCTTATTTCTCATTTAATTACCTCGCTAAAAATTATTTTTTTTCTCCGTTGATCAGATCGGATTCTTCGTCTGTCAGAAATTTGTCAAAAGAATTATCTTCAAAATCACCTTCGTCCGTTAGAACAACTTCATCTTCAACATGAGAACCGTTTTCGGATTTATTTAATTTATTAAGGAACTGGATTCTTTTTGCTTTAATTTCAACGATTGTCCTGTTCTTGCCGTCTTCTGTCTTGAATGTGCGGCTCTGCAATTCGCCGTCGACCAAAACTGCGCTGCCTTTTTTCAATCTCTCGCGGCAGCTGTCGGCAAGCTTATTCCAGGCAACAACTCCAACATAACATACGTCTTCCTGCCATTGGTTAGTGCTGTCCTTATATCTTCTGTTGGCAGCGATATGAAAGTTTACAACAGGAGTATTGTTGGAAGTTTCACGAAACACCGGATCCTTGGTTAAATTTCCGGCAACAATTACGCTGTTTAATTCGGGCATTTTCAAATCAGCCATAGCAAATCCTCCGTACTTATTCTGTGCTTTCGTTATTTTTAGTTAGACTATTAACATCTTCCTCCGAAACTTCGGAAACTATATTCTCCTGTGCTTCTTTCTGCTTAGCGTAATGATCGAGGGCTTCCTTATCGAGTGCTACCGTAAGATACCTGATGATTGTTTCATCAAGACGATATGCTCTATCGAGTTTACCAATTAGATCACGCGGGGATTTAAACCTGTAAATACAGTAGAAACCGCTTTTTGCTTTTTTGATGGGGTAGGCTAATCGTTTGCGTCCCCATTTGTCAACGTCAACTATTTCGCCGCCGTTGTTTTTAATTACTTCTTCGATACGAGACAAAACAGCTTCGATTTGTTCGTCTTCGAGGGAAGCGTTGATTATCACAACGCTCTCATAATGACTTGTTTTCACTAAATACCTCCCTATGGACATTTAAGGCTTTCTTTATGTAGAAAGCAGGGTTATAAAAAAAATAGGTGTAAATATAAAGTTATTTGATTAATGGTGCAATAACTAAAGAAACTACCGACATCAATTTGATAAGAATGTTTATTGACGGACCAGAAGTATCTTTGAATGGATCACCGACGGTATCACCGACTACAGCCGCTTTATGAGCATCGGAGCCCTTACCGTATTTAAACCCGTCTATTTCCAGCCCGCTTTCAATTAATTTTTTAGCATTATCCCACGCCCCGCCAGCATTAGATTGGAAAATAGCCATCAAAACGCCGCTGGAAGTCACGCCTGCTAGAAGACCGGCAAGCATTTCCTTACTGATAAAGCCAACTGCGACAGGCACAATAACAGCCATCAAACCAGGGGCTATCATTTCCTTTATAGCAGCTCTTGTCGAAATCTCGACACATTTTGAATACTCCGCTTTCGCAGTTCCTTCTCTTAATCCTTTAATTTCTCTAAACTGTCTTCCGACTTCAATTATCATTTGTTTAGCGGCTCTTCCAACAGCTCCCATTGCCATCGACGAAAACAGAAACGGCAGCATAGCGCCTATAAACAGCCCGCCCATTATAATTGGTTTTGATAAATCGATAACACTTATTTCCGCTTGAATCATGTATGCAGAGAAAAGAGCCAAAGCGGTTAAAGCAGCCGATCCAATAGCAAAACCTTTTCCGATTGCTGCCGTTGTGTTGCCGACTGCATCAAGTTTATCAGTTCTTTCTCTAACTTCTTTTGGCAATTCAGCCATTTCGGCAATACCGCCTGCATTATCAGAAATTGGTCCGTAAGCATCAACGGCTAATTGAATACCGGTTGTAGAAAGCATTCCGAGAGCGGCAATTGCGATTCCATATAAATTAGAGAAGTGGAAAGCCCCGATTATTCCTATTGCAATTATCAAAATTGGAAAAGCTGTAGACATCATTCCTACGCCCAGTCCGGCAATTATATTTGTTGCCGAGCCAGTTATAGATTGATTTGCAATTGATTTTACCGGTTTGTATTCGGTGCCTGTATAATACTCTGTTATTAAACCTATTAGAACCCCAGCTGTCAATCCAATAATAGTTGAATAAAAAACCCCGTTGCTTGTATAGGTAAATCCTCCGGAAACCCACGATTCTGGAAGCATAGCTTTTATTATGAAATAAGAAGCGACGAGCATCATTCCAGAAGCACCGAATTCACCAATATTCAAAGCCTTTTGTGGGTTACCGCCTTCTTTAACATTTACAAAAAAAGTACCGATAATAGATAAGATTATTCCTGCGCCGGCAAGCATTAACGGTAAAAGTACTGCTTCAAGACTTAATTCGGGAATATCAGGCGAGGTGAAGACGGCTCCTAAAACCATTGTGCCAATTATAGCCCCGATGTAGGATTCGAATAAGTCAGCTCCCATTCCGGCGACATCGCCGACATTATCGCCGACATTATCGGCTATCGTTGCCGGGTTTCGGGGGTCGTCTTCGGGGATGCCTTCATAGACTTTTCCGGCGAGATCAGCACCAACGTCAGCTGCTTTGGTATAAATTCCGCCTCCAACTCTTGCGAACAAGGCAATGGAAGACGCACCTAAAGAAAACCCTGATAATACATTTATTACTTTGAATATAGTCCAATCTAAATTGTAATATGCAATGAATAGAATGCTAAGTCCGAGAATGCCGAGTCCGACAACGTTCATTCCCATAATAGAACCACCTGAGAAAGCAATTTTAAGCGCAGCACCTAATCCGGTTCTTGCCGCGTGAGTTGTTCTTACGTTAGATTTAGTCGCGGCGATCATTCCCAGATACCCTGCGAGAGCTGAGCATAATGCGCCGACCACAAATGAAAAGGCTATTAACCATGAAGAATCGTCTCTGCCGCTGTTTGAAATTGCCAGAAGAACTGCCACGGTAGCCACAAAAACGAATAGTACTTTATATTCTGTTCGGAGAAAAGCAATGGCGCCGTCCCGGATATAAGTGGCTATTTCTGTCATCTTATCGGTACCGGTACTCTGTTTGCTAATCCAGATATTTTTCGAAAGAGAGAAAAGCAAAGCTAATACACCGGTTGAAGCAGAGATAATTAATAGTACTATTGGTTCCATGTATTCTCCAGGTTGTCTTCTTGTGAATTTATTTCCAATGGGTTATTATTTCTTTTGTTGAGATTCTTGCTGTAATATTCAAACATTGTTTTTGCGCCGCCCGACAAAAACTGCATTGAGAGGTCAACGCATTGTTCTATCGGTTCTTTTATTATTTCAGATTCTTGATCAGAAAATTTTCCAAGGACGTAATCACTCACTTGACCATCGTTAAAAGTTTTTCCTATTCCAATCCTCAGCCTGGGGAATTGATCGGTATTAAGATGATAAATGATTGAAGATAATCCGTTATGCCCCCCGTCGCTCCCGGAACTCCTTAATCTAATTTTACCGGCTTCCAGGTTGAAGTCGTCAAGAATTACTAAAAAATCTTTAGGGAAAATATCAAATTCCTCAAAAATTTGCTGTGCTGCTAAACCGCTCAGATTAACATAAGTAGTGGGTTTAACTAAAATAAAAGGGGAAGAGCTTTCGCTACTTCCCGCATAATAATAATCCTTCTTCGATGCAGCAAAATCCAGTTTATTCCTAATGGCTAATTTATCGAGAACCATAAACCCGATATTGTGGCGGGTGTTTTCGTAAATAGAACCGTAGTTTCCTATACCGAAAATGACTCGCAATTCTACTAATCTTCTTCTTCTGCTGATTTTCCTTTTGCTATAACCTCCGGCTCTGAAATTTGTTCTTCTGCCGAGGCTTCCGGTGTTTCAGTACCGCGGATATGAGTAACAGCCGTGATAGATGCATCAGGCGCATTGAGTATTTTAATATTCTCCAGCGATAAATCTCTTACATGAACAGCGTCTCCTATATGCAAATCAGTAACGTCAATATCAATATGCTGTGGAATATGACGCGGCAGACACTCGATATCCAATTTGTGAAGATAATGCTGCAGTAATCCACCTTCCCTAACTCCAGCCGCATTTCCTTTAAGCATTACCGGAACCTGAAGCTGTATTACTTGCCCGACGGTTATTCCCTGGAAGTCGATGTGAATCACTTTATCGGTTACCGGGTCAAATTGAACGTTCTTCAGAATACATCTTAGAGGTTCTTTTCCATCAACGACGAGATTAACAATGTGAGTCTCGGATGTGAAAACCAAAGGATTTATAGAATTGACCGGGACAAAAAATCTAACCGGTTCTTGACCTTTTGCATAATAGATTCCCGGAACAGACCCACCTTTACGTTTTTGATTAAGAGTCCCCTTAGTTGAAATTTCCCGGGCTGAAACATTTAAGCTTATTTCTAACATTTTAAATTATCTCCAAATAATTTTCTTGTTTTCTAACTTTTATCAACATCAAATAGTGAACTAATAGATTCATTATTGTGCGATCTTAAAATCGCTTCCGCAAAAAGCGGAGTAGCAGATTTAATTTCAATTTTTTTTGATTTTCGCGAAAGAGGAATAGAATCAGTTACAAAAAGTTTATCGAGCGCACAGTTTTCAATTTTTTCCAGGGCATTTCCAGAAAGAAGCGGGTGAGTGATTGCGCCGAAAATATTCCTTGCTTCATGCTCCTTTAGCGCTTCAATTGCAGAGACAAAAGTACCAGCTGTATCGATTAAGTCGTCAATTACAAGTACATCCTTGCCCTCAACGTCTCCCATAATGTTCATTACTTCAGTTTTATTGGGTTCGGGTCTTCTTTTATCAATTACTACGAATCGGGCATTCAGCCTCTTTGCATAAGATCTGGCAATTTTAATTCCGCCGATATCAGCCGAGACCACTACAAGGTCGTCATGTTTATTCTTAAATTCAGAAGTAAAGATCGGGGATGCATACAAATGGTCAAAAGGAATATCAAAAAATCCCTGAATTTGAGCGGCGTGGAGATCCATAGTAATTACACGGTCGGCACCCGCAACTGTAATTAGATTTGCAACCATTTTAGCAGTGATCGAAACTCGCGGCTGGTCTTTTCTATCCTGACGGGCATATCCAAAATATGGAAGGACAGCAGTTACTCTTGATGCCGAGGACCTCTTTGCAGCATCAAGCATTATCAACAATTCCATCAGATTTTCTGCCGGCGGCATAGTAGATTGGACAATATAAACATCCCGTCCGCGGATATTTTCTTTGAATTTTGTCCATATTTCGCCATCACTGAATTTCCTTAGGTCAATTTGCCCTTGGGGAATTCCCAAATACTTGCAAATTTTCTCGGTGAACTCAGGATTGGAACTGCCTGAAAATATTCTTGGTTCGCTGTTATGCATATTTAAGACTAATTACCTAAAAAAAGATTCCAAATATACCAATTAGTAAAAGGTATGTCAATAAAACTAAGTCAGCAATTTATTGTAAGTACTTAACTTAGCTCCGCTTTTTGATAAACAAATATATTAAAACAATAATTAGAACGCTAAAAGCGAGTATGTAAATCCAGACTGGAGTCTCTTTAAGTTTGTAGGGTATAAACTTAGCAATCAAGGTATGGCTGCTTCCAATATTTTCAATATCAAAATTCCAGGTTAATTTATGGTTGCTGAGTTCCGCAGCATTGTGAAAAGTAACCTTGCCGGGTATGTAATAGATATAACTTACTTGAAAAGTACTGTCTTCAAAACCAAAGCCAGTGGTCATTGGTTGAACCGTTTGGGAAAAAAGTACCGTATCGCCGGTCAATTTTGTAAACGAAAAATTAGCTCCGTTGAAGGGTTGTGTGAAATTAAGCGAGTCGATAGACCGGAATCTGAACTTGACCTTCCCATTAAGAGTTTTATTTTTGTAATCATTGTAAACCTCGATATAGTCAAGCTGAATATGCTCTGAGTTAAATTCTTTAGCTATAGAGTCTTTCTGAAATAAGCCGATCTTTTCGAAAAAAGCATCTTCTAATTCCCCGCTTGTATTAACCCAGTAGTGAATAAACATCTCGCCCGAGCCGTCAATTTTCAGAGTAGTTACTTGAGTATAATTTAAGCAGCCGCTGATCGCAAAAGATAAGATTAACAAAAATGCAAGGAAAAGTTTTTTCATTTCTAAGTAAAGTTAATAAATAATTCTTTTCAAATATAACAGTTTATTTTGATGTGTTCAGTAATTAATTTCGAAGCATTGAAAATTTTTATTTGAGGTAAAATGCCGACTTATGATTATACATGCACGAAGTGCGGAGATAGATTTGAACATTTTCAAAAGATGACTGATCCACCTCTTGATAATTGTACTAAATGCAAAGGGAAACTTCGTCGACTTATCGGAAAGGGGATAAGCCCCATCTTCCGGGGCAGCGGTTTCTATCAAACGGATTATAAACAGAATAAAAATGAATCTGTAAAAGAAACTGTAAAAACCCCTGCAAAGGAAACGAAGAACGATTCAGGACAAGAAATTAACAAAAGTTAGTTTTTTTAATGTGATTGGCTAAAAATCCGTCCCTATTGAAAAATAATATTTGGGTTTCGAGTAACTATCAATATTGTATGCCCAAGCGACATCGAAACGCAGAAGAAAGAAAAGAAAATACGAACGGACACCAAAACCGGTTCCGATTAGTAAATCTTTTGTAATCCTGTTCCCGAATTGATCCTTCCCAAAAAGCTGAAGCTGTTTATTATCATCCCAGGCAGTTCCGATATCAATAAACGCGGTGCCTAAAATATTTTGGAAGAAAAGCGGAATAGGGCCAGTAAGCAGATACCTGATTAACGGCATTCTTAATTCAAGATTGATGAGTGAATACTTACTGCCTATTTTTTCAGCGTAATTATAACCGCGCATCGGCAGAGCCGGGGAAAGAAATGCAAAATCTTCAGCCGAGGAAACTGGTATTTCGCCGGTTGCGAAAGTACGATTAATCCAATTGTCCGTTCCGCCTAAGAAAAATCGCTGCGGGTTAGCTCCTCCTGAATATCCACCGGAAAATCTGAAGACAAATGAATTATCGAACCAAAATCTTAAATAGTTTCTTACATCATAATTCAATGAAAAGAAGCTTCTACTAGGCTTGTCAAATCCAGGGTTGCCGAAAACTGTAAAATTGTATCTTGTGCCTTGAATAGGCGAATAGTATCCCCACATTGTATTATCGTGAACAAAACTTGCAGATGGGATAAAATAAGTTGCATTTTCCATTGGCTCGTTCAGGTCGTCAAGATTTTCGGAAGAAATGCTCATAGCGCTTAAGCCAAAATCAAACCTATAAAATCTATTTAGAGGGTAGGATGCCGAAAGTACGCCTCCGTAATTCCTGAATCTATAAAGAGAATAACCGAAACCTCTTGTGATATAAATAAAACGTGCTGTGTGGAAGCCTTCAATTCCGTAATTTAACCTGTTACCGAGATAATAATAAGCCAATCCGTAGTCGCTATTTTTTAAATCAATCTGCAGACTTGTAATGCCAATAAGTCTGTGATTGCCGAGCATGTCGCTGAAAGATAGTACCGTGGTGCCGAGAAGTCCGTATAAGCTGCTCCAACCCGCATTTGCATAAATTAAATCCGGGGAAAAATTAATTTTATAAGGATTAAGCAAGTAATTCCCATTTCTATCTAAATTCGGTTGGAAGAGGTCTTCATCTCTTGCAACTGTGCTGTTAGTATCTATATTCAAATTCCTTACGCTGAAGATATATTTACTGTAATCAATTTTTGATGTATCCTCATCCGGCTCGCCTTCAATCAATTGCCCCGTAAAAATAATGTTCTTTTTGCCCTCGTTAGTTTCCTTTTCTTTTTCAAAACTTTCCACTGATTTTGAATTAATTATTGAGTCGGTTTTTGAATTGGAAAGTATAATGTTTTCTTTTTCAACCATAGAATCTTGTTTGACAAGCGATGCCATGAAAGGAGTATATTCAAGCTCTTCGACATCAAGCTGAAGCTCAAAAGGGTTATTAATGAGAAAAATATTATAGCCTTGCTTGTACAAAGTGGTGAAAACAAGTTTTTTGCCGTCCGATGAAATTGAAAGCTGGTTAATCTCGTTTAATGAATTAGTTAACGGTATTTCTTTTTGATCAGATATCGATTTGAACGAGTTGTTTTCGGAAGGCGCCAAAGATTTCTTGTAAAGGTTATTAATTCCATTTTTATCCGAAGAAAAAATCACCTTTTTCCCATCAGCTGAAACCACAGGCGAACGTTCGTCGCTGAAAGGGAGTTCGGTTATTCTTGTTATAAGGCCACTTTCAATTTCTACGAAATATAAATCGAGCTGATGATAATTATGTTCATAAATATCAAAGTCGGAAGGAATGGAATCGCGGTTAATGTATTTTCCTCTATCCGATGAAAAAAATATTCTTTCACTCTTCGGATCCCATGCCGGATCGAAATCGGAAAAAATATCATTGGTAATGTTTTTTAATTCGTTCTTCTCTATATCGTAAACGTAAATATCAGATTGTTTAGAATCGGCTCCATTAAAAGCAATCTTTTTTCCATCCGGCGACCAGCTAACAGATTCAATGCCGTCTAACTTGAAAGGCATCACAGAACTTTCTTTTGTCTCTGTATCAATCACACTGATTACGTTGTAACCGTTTCTCTTAACCGACAGCGCTATTCGTTTGTTATCGGGCGCCCATGTTAAAGAAGGGAATAAAATATTCAATTCCTCAAAATCGTTAGTCACTCCGCTTTTAACTACCTTAACTACTTTTTCTTTATTTTTTAAATCGACAACGTAAACATCAAGATAAATATCCCTGTCAGATATGAACGCAACTTTATCGCCCATTGGAGAGATTGCAGGGCTTGTGTTATAAAATCCTATTGATTTCTTATTGTCTGTAATTCGTTCTGCAAAATCATCAGGTTCCCGCCGGGAAGCAATTTCAGGCCAAAATTCCACCTTAAGATCTTTCTTCCATCTTTCGTTCAGCTCTTCAATAGTCAAACCGATTGATGCTTTAAGCCCTTCTTCAAAGGAACTGGTTCCGCGAGTCTTGCTGATAATTTCGCCTATCTTTTCGTCACCATACTTTTGGGAAATATAATAAAACACCGATTGCCCGCCGCGGTAACCGAAATATCCCGACAGTCTTTCAATGTCAGGTAAAAACTCATTAATTATTGCGTTTCTAATAAATTGATCTGAGTTTGTTTCCCAAGCGCTCGAATAATATTCAGCAGTTCCTTCCCAAACCCAGTGCGGAAGTTGCAGCGTAATGCCTTTGGCAATAATATTTTGTACTGTGCCGCCGTAAAACATATCGCGCATTACAGCGTGAACAAGTTCGTGATGAATAACGTGACGGAATTTAGTATAAGAGCCTTCAAAGGGAAATACGACTCTATTCTTAAACGGTTCGGTAAATCCGCCTGTTCCTTTACTTAGATAAGAATCCGTAGTATTGGTTTCTTGAAAATCGTTATGCGAGTTGTAGACAATAAGGCTGATACGGTTATTGATTCTATAGGATAATCTTTGTTGAAGGTCTGCAAGAGCATCTTCGGCTGCTTTGGCTGCAAATTCAGCAATTGATGAGCCTTCGCCGGCGAAGTAAATATCAAAATGCTCGGTCTGAATGAAGAACCATTCGAAATCTTTATAGTTCACTCTGTTCATTCCGAACTGGGAAAAAATGTTGCTGAACGAAATCAGAAACAAAATTATTATCGGATATATTTTTGTCATTTTCATCATACCTTATAAAATTTTACTCTATCAATGCGAAATCAAGCTCGCGCTTTTCGAGGTCAACTCGTTTTAACTTTACTTTTACACGGTCGCCAAGTCTTAAAGTTTTCCCGGAATTCCTTCCGGTAATTGAATAATGCCTTTCGTCGAAAATATAAAAATCATTCTCTATGTCTCTAAGCCTTATTAAACCCTCGGCAAGGTTTTCCGTCAACTCAATAAATATTCCGAAATGTGTAACTCCAGAGATAACCCCGTTAAATTCAGTATTGATTTTATTCTCGAGATACTGCAATTGTTTCAATTTAATCGACATCCGCTCGGCAGAAATTGCATTTCGTTCCTGAGCTGAAGAATGATTACAAATTTCATTTAATTCTTTCAAAGAATAAGATTCCGGCAAATCATTTTCAAGGTATTTATAAAGCAACTTATGGACGATTAAATCGGGGAAGCGCCTTATTGGAGATGTGAAATGGGTGTAATATTTGAATCCCAATCCATAGTGTCCGATGTTATCAACCGAATAAACCGCTTTTGCCATTGAACGTATCGCAATCTCGTTTACTACAGATTCTTCAACGGAATCTTTTGCTTGTTCAAGAAGTTTCTGCATTTCTTTCGACTTATTTTTTGCACCGGAGTTAAACATATAACCCAGAGTTCTTACAAATCGTTCAAATTCCTGTATCTTTTCAATTTCCGGTTCATCATGAATGCGGTAAACAAACGGAAGTTTATTTTTATTTCCCTTTTTATTAAAATGTGCCGCAACTATTTGATTTGCAAGCAGCATATAATCTTCGATTAACTGATGACTTTCTTTAACTTCTTTCAGAACTATACCCGAAGGTTTGCCTTTATCATCTAATTCAAATTTTATTTCAGGCGTAATAAAATTAATGCTTCCCTTTTTCATCCTGCTCTTTCTAAGCGATCTTGCCAAATTGTTTAGCATGTTGATTTCATGATAATATTCGCCGTCTTTATCATCTAATATTTTCTGTACTTCATCGTAAGTGAATCTTCGTTTGCTATTAATGACAGTTTTTCTTATTGAATAGTTTAAAACTTTGCCGCTGCGGTCCAACTCTGTAATAACAGAATAAGTCAGCCTGTCTTTGCCGGGAACGAGAGAACAAATATTGTTTGATAATTTTTCCGGCAGCATAGGAATTACAGTGCCGACAAGATAAACAGAAGTAGCTCTTTTAGCTGCTTCGGCGAATAGGGTAGTATCCTTGTTGATGAAATGACTAACGTCAGCAATATGAATACCAACTCGGAAACTATCTTTGGAAGCTGTTATAGATAAGGCATCATCAAAATCCTTTGCGTCTGCCGGGTCAATAGTAAAAACAATTTCGTTTCTTAAGTCTAATCTACTGTCAATTTCCTGCGGGCTTATTTCTTCGGAAAATAGTTCGGTTTCTCCTAAGACTTCTTCCGGGAATTCAATATCAAATTTAAATTCGTTTGCAATCGTTGCCATTTCTGTTGAGTACAAACCTTCTTTGCCGAGTACGGTTACAATTTTTCCGCGTAGAGTCACAGATTTTTCTTCCCAATTAATAAAACCTACTTTAACTTTATCCCCGTCTTCTGCGCCGTTTAAGTCAGCGCTATCTATATATATATCTTTCAAAATATCCTTTGGGTCAGGGTAAACGAAGTAGTGAGAATTTTTTTTGCGGAGCTTTCCGGTAAACTCTGTATGCTTTCTTTCAATTATTTCAGTTATTCTTCCTTCAATATTCTTGCCTCTTTTTTTCGAAATCAACTCAATCCTAACTTTGTCCCCGTTCATAGCAGACCCAAAATGCTTTTCGGGAATAAAGACATCATTCATTTTAGAATCTTTAATAATTACAAAGCCGTAAGTAGCTTCTCTTGATAACTGAAATATGCCAATAAGTTCGTTATCAATATTTTCAGAAAGCTGATATCGTTTGCCGATTTTTTGCAGGTATCCTTCCTGTGTGAGGCTGAAGAGAATTTCTTTCAGTTCGGAAAATTCGTAATCTTTCTTCAAATGAAGTTTCTTGCAAATTTCGTTTGATTTTATCTTTAACCGGGGGTTCGATTTAAAGAATGCTTTAATTTCTTTTTTCATTAGAATATAAAAATATATTTTAGACCTAATTCGTTGATCTTCTCATCAAGATTGGTCGATAGTATGATAGGATCTTTTCGTTCTATTCTTATTAAAAAATTTGGATTAAACAAATACTCTATACGCAGATTGGCTTTATTAATATTTTGGAATACCTCTTCAGTTCCGCCCAAGGAATATCTAATATTCTTGATTCTACCGGAGACGTTAAATCGAGTGTATTGACCCACAGTGCTTAAACGAATATCATTAATAACATCGCCGACTTCCGAATTCACAAGAGATGTGAGAGTCTGTCCTAAAAAAGAATCGGCAGTATTCTGAGCCACGTTTTGTGCAATGCTTTCTCTGCCGCCCGAATCGAGACCGTCTCGTACGAACTGCCCGACTAAAATAAAAGAGACTGCATCAACGGCACCGTAACGGGGGTCGGGTGTATTATCTGCAATATTCCTGGCGCCTATAAAAACCTGGATATTATCCTTAGTGGCAGTTAGCTTCTGCCCGAGCTCGCTAAACCTGCTCTTTATTTTTATTTTCACCGCAACAGGCTGCGATGTGCCGTTTGTTTCATTGGGATTTTTGTATTCCGAAAAGTATGTTGCCAGCACATCAAGATAAGGGTCGGCAATTTCACCTTCAAATCTTATTGAGCCCGAGGCTTCGAAAGATTTGAAGAAATCGAGTTTTGAACCGTTAAGGATTCTAAACTCGCCCTGTGCCGTGGGTATGCCGTCTCTTGTTTCGTATCGTAAATCGCCGTCGGCTTCAACGGTCAACTTTTGATTGAAAGCCTGCGAAAGAACAAACTCGAGTTTTGCAGATGACTCAATTCTAATATTCATATCATAAGCGAAATCGGAAAGTCTGTCTTTAGTTTCGGCATTTAATTTTTCTCGTCTGCTCTTAATTAATTTATCAAACTTTAGCTGCTGCTGATCAATCTTTGAAGAGTCAATTAAAAACTCGTAGCTAATATCGTTAGCCGAAGCGCTGTAGCCGCCTTGCGCCGGCGATAATATCAGATCAGTTTCTTTCAATAAAACCGTTCCCGAAAATTTTCCTTTGCCGCCGCTGTAAGTTAACACCCATCTATTTTGACTGCCCATATACAAGTCGCCATAAATTACCGGCGAAACCGCTCTGGATGCTTGACCTAAAACGGCTAAATTGCCGTCGAGATAAATATCCGCAGACTGCAATTCATTTTCTGACAAAACCAAGTAGCCGCCGCCTTTCATTGTTCCTTTTCTTTTTGAACCGCCTGTGTTGGCAATAATAAAACTATCAACTGAAATAACATTGCTGTTGAGATTCAACTTTAAGCCTGCTTTGTAGTCAAGATTGTTTAGCTCTGACCGGAAGAAGAAATTTCTTAGCGATAGGTCCCCGAAATATTCAATTTGGTCAAAGCCTCCTTTAATTTCAACATTTGATTTTAGAGTTCCTTCCGGATTTTTTATTGTGGGAATCATGTCTCCGAGAGTTTTAAGCTCAAAATTATCTGATACGAGTTTTAAATTAATCTGTTCGCTGTCTGCTTCACTGCCGTTTTGATTAAAAGGAACAGTTCCGGAAAGTCTTAAGACGGGTTCATTATAATTCTTGGCGATATTTAAAAATCTTAAATCCAATCTGGCTAAATTGTTGAAATAATTAATATCGCAGACAAAATCGCCGAAGTTGGATTTGCCAATTAGAATATCTTCAAATAGTATTTTTATGCTGGCTGATGGATTTGAAATTGTACCTTTTACATCAATAATCAAATCACCTTGGGCGTTGATGCCGCTCTCCATTTCGCCGGCAAGATAATAACTTAACAGACTTACCGGAATTTTATTGACTTTCACTTGAAGATCCTGATTTCCGGCTCCAGAAAATTTTCCCGAAAGATTAATAACGGTTGAATCTCGGCTAACAGAAAATTTATCTATGGATAAGCTGTCAGAATATAGCGACAAAATTATTGGTTCAGTGTTAGCCCATATCAAATCTTTATAATCAACGCTAAGCTCATCAATGGTAAGAAGCTGTTTTTGGGGTTGTAGTTCAAGCATACCTTGCAAACTGCTTTTTAATGAAGTATCTATCTCGGCAAAAAGATTGTAGAATAACTTGCTCTGGTTAAAAATAATATCGCCTTCAAAATCATTTATTGTAACGCCAGAGATAATCCTTTCGGAACTTAAAGACAAAGCGCCGAAAAGTTTGTCAAATTCCTCAAATCGATTATCCCGGCTGAAATTTACACCGAGGTTTAAATCAGAGAAGTAAATAATTTCCTCATTGTTCACTGTATAAAAATAATCGAGATCAACAGAAGTATTAACCGTAAAATTTGAAGCGTTATTTTTAACTAATCCGTCGCCGCTGCCGGCGATGCCAAATTCTTCCATCTGAAAAATTTTAGAAAGCAGGTCGAAATTCTTAATCTCAAAATCAAAGTCAAAATTAATTTCCCGATCAGTAATTGTTTGGGGAATTTCCTGATCAGTCTCAACGGTTGTAATTTCATCTGTCGAGATTACCGGGTTTAACTCATCAATTTTTTCAGCGATAATCTTTGAAGTGACTTTTCCCTGGTAAACCAGCAGATCAATAGCGTCCTGCAGAGAAAAATTTCCATTTATGTTAAAATCCAGGAAATTAGAGCCAAAAAGTATTTTCCTGCCTGATGTATCTGACTTCGCCTCAAGTTCTATAATTGCATCGTCGAATAGTTTATCTTGAAAAGCAGAGCCTGTAAAATCAAGCGAGAATCTTCCGCTGATGCTGTCTATGTCGAAGTGCCGCCCTTCAGCTTCGAATGCAAAATTAAGCGAAGAGGAAAAAGAAGAATCGTTTGTAAAAGAAGCGAGATTCAAATTCTCCGTACTGCCCGAAATCTTATAAGCCGGTGCGTTTACATCGGTTAAGTCGAGATTGCCAGACACATAATTTAAAGAATTGTTTACATCTATCATCAAAATCAGATAGATGACTTTGGAGGCTGAAGATGCGGTCAATCTAAGTGAATCGATTTCGTAACCGTTAAATTTACTTCTATTCAATTCCAACCTAAGAGTGTTTGCTAATTCCTCGGGGCTGAAACCTTTTCCCTTTAAACTACCCGAACCCGTTAGAGACGATTTGATTTCAGTAAATGGTTTTAAGTTAAGTTCTTTTGTTTGAAATTTTATATCATACGTTGCAGGTTCGGCATCAAAATTCAATTTTGAATTAATGATTAAAGATTTTTCATCAAGCCGTCCGGCAAAGGATGCATCAAAGTTTGTCGGCGAGCCATAAAACTTAATCTCATAATTATCCACATCGAAGTTTTGAAATTCCGGAAGTTCTAAAGAAGGAAGTAAATTTAAGACATCGTTGTAATTCGTTGAAGCGTTATTAACATTTATATCCAGCAGTAAATTTTCCGGCTCGTGAAGATTAGCGATATTTCCCTGCAAGCTGAAGCGGGAATTACCAAAATTAACTTTTGCTGAATTAATATTCAGATTTCCGAAATAACCATCAGCCGAAAGACTTAATTGCGGATTGCCTTTTAATAAATCGGTTGCAGGAATAAACGTTGAAAGATCTGCGAAATGAAACGGCTCGGCTTCGACATTCAATTTTATCGGGTAACGGTTGAAATCCGTCAAGGAAAAACTTTCGAAAATATTTACACTGTCGAGATGCGCATCAATATTTATTTGAGAAAGCTCCGTTGAAAGAGTGAATTTTTTTAAATCAATGAACCGTTCGGTGATATGAAATGCGCCTTCTAATTTATTTATTGCAAAAAGATTGAAATTGGGTTTTAACGAAAAATGATTAATAACAAGCTGAATATCAGGATTATCCAATTTGGCAATGAATTTTGTATCGAAGAAAAGACTATCAATAAGAAGGTCGTCAAGATTCATTGAGGGATAAGAATTTCTCGAACCTCTCTTTTCGTAGGTCTGCATGCAAAAACTTAAATTGGAAATTCTAAAATCATTTACTTGTATTTTGAAGGTAAAAGGAGAAGATGCAGTTATATCTTCCGGTTCGCCGGATGGAAATATTGTGGCGAAATTCCAATTTCCCTCACTATCCTCGATCAGATTAATATGTGTATCCTGAATCAGCACCTTTCTTACGTATATTTTTTTTATTAAAAGCTGAAGCGGGCTGACCTGCACTTCTAATTTCTCTAAACTTGCAGCCGTATCGCCGGAAGCCGAAGTTAAAACAGCATTCCGCAAAATTAAACTTGTAAGAACAGAGCCGTCAATGGCATCAATGGAGAGTTTGCCGTTTATACTTTTATTGACATTATTAACTATTTGATCGCGCAGAAGATCTCTAAAGGATTTAGTCTGAGTATAGCCGAGCAGAAGTATTATGAGGGCGATGAAGAATACCGCAGTCCCGATCAATACGTTGATCAGCTTGTGAAATAAGGATCTTTTTTTTGCCGTTGTCACTTTTTATCTTGATATGATTCAATAATCTTTTTAATAATTTTAGTTGTTGATTGATCAATATCGAAAAAAATATTGCGGACAATGCCGCCGTGATTCTCAACAACCTCTCTTCCGACAATATTTTCAATACTCCAATCAGCTCCTTTCACCAAGACGTCGGGTATCAAATCAGAAATTATTTCAGCCGGAGTGTCTTCTTGAAATAGTGTCGCAATATCCACGCACTTCAATTGAGAGACAACAAACAGTCTTTCTTCTTGATTTGTAATCGGTCTTTTCCCGCCTTTGATTCTCCTAACCGACTCATCCGAATTGAGTGCAACAATAAGAACATCCCCCATTTGCTTCGCTTTAGTTAAATAATCAACATGACCCGCATGAAGTATATCGAAACATCCATTTGTGAATACAACCTTTTTGCCATTATTGCGGTAATGTTCTCTCTTTTTTAGTAACTCATTCCGGTCAATTATTATTGTGTTCACTTAATCTCTTCTTGAATGTAATTAAAAAGTTTTTCCAATTCAATAGGGATAATCCCTACATGCTCGCAGACCAAGCCGGCGGCATAATTAGCGAGCAAAGCCGATTCTTCAATTGATGCTTCTGCAGTAAGCGCAATTGTCAACGTGGCAATTACCGTATCGCCTGCGCCGGATACATCCGCTACTTTTCTTGCTTTTGTCGGAATACTTATACGCGTATTATCGGAATTAAAAAGTATCATTCCTTTGTCGCCAAGTGTAAGTAAAACATTTTTCGCTTTCAATAATTTTAATAATTTATTTCCTGCAGCGATAATTTCTTCTTCATTATTTAAGCGTATGCCGAGAGCGTCTTCCGTTTCCTTTTTGTTAGGTTTAAATACTGAAACATTTTTATATGCAAGGAAGTTTTCGAATTTTGGATCCACCGTTACTATTTTTGAATTGTCATTAGCGATTTTAATTATTTGGTTAATCAAGGATGAAGTTAAAACGCCTTTGTTGTAATCCTGAAGAATAACGGCATCTACTTCGGAAATTATAGAATCAAGAAAGTTTAATATCTTTTTTTCTAATCCGGGAGAAATATTTTTTTTTGATTCTTTGTCTATTCTGACAAGATGGTGTTTCTGAGCGATAACTCTAATTTTCAATGTTGTGGGTCTGTCTTCCGCAGTAAAAATCCCGTCCGAAGTAATCTTGTTTTCAGCAAGAAGATTTTTGAACTTCTCTCCTTCGTTATCGTTTCCAATAACTCCTATTGGAATAGGAATTCCTCCCAAGGTAGCAATATTCAAAGCGACATTTGCAGCACCGCCGAATCTGTGAAATTCGTTTGATATTTCAACTACCGGCACCGGCGCTTCGGGGGATATTCTTTTTACATCGCCCCAGTAATATCCATCAAGCATCATATCGCCGATAACTACGATACGCTTTCCGGAAAAGCTCCTCTTTATCAATTCAAGTTTTTTACCGCTAATCATTTTCAGTCCTGTTTTTTTGAAAAGTCGCTAATAAAAGAATTATAAAAATTAATCTGCACCAATCCGTCTTCAGCTCCAAGCCACATATTCACACCGTCGAAATATAATGCATGAACGGTTTCAGGTAATGAAGGATGATTTAGTGTACGCACTGTTTCTGTTTGCCTGTCAATCAGCGCAATTCCGCGCCCATAGGGCTCTTTTGTATTGATGCTGAACTGATAGAGCGAAACCCAAATATGGTTTCCAGTGATCTCGATATCAAAAATGCCGTTGCCTCGAAGACCCGAGCTGTTATCGAAACGTATCCATTGATTTCGTCTGTCGTATTTATATAGTCCGCCGACGTTGTATTCAGGATTAGTCCGGGTAATAAATTCATCGCAGCCAATCCATACAAAGTTTTGTTCAAAAAGTATTTTTGAAATCGAGACTGCGCTGCCTTGTCCCTTAAAATAATTCAGCCGGTTGTCGTAAAATGTTAAAGCGCCGGGTTCGGCAATATCTCTGTATTTATCATACTTGTGAAGTCCGTTCTCCGTTCCGAACCAAACAAGGCTGTCTCCATCAATTGCAATAGTTTTTATAGTGTTTGTCTTTTCGTCTCTGTTAATCGTCAAATCATAGTCAATGAATCTTCTATTATTGATTTCATATTTTGTTAGGTACATGAAACGCCCAATCCATACGATGTTTTCCGAGCGGTCGTATTTTACAGATCTTATCCAATTTCCGAGCTGCCCGCCTTTACTAAATTTTCTTTTCGACCAGTTGTTTCTTTTTTTATCGTAAATGAATAAACCGTCGGTAGAACCGGCCCAAACGAAATTTTCATTCGCGTCAACAGCATGGAAAAAGTCCAGAGAAAGCGAGCCGTCCGAAGTAGAAAAATTCCGCCACTTTTTTTCTTTTAGGTTATAACGATATATCCCGCTGCCGTTAGTTGCAATCCAGATATTATTTCCGTCGCCGGTGATATCGTAAACACTTACGCCGGAGAGGTGTTTTGTGATTTCCTCATTTGCTTGAGCTGAGAGTACCGATATTAATAATAAAAAAATAGAAAGAAATATTTTCATTGCAGGATATAGTTATTCCAGTGTTTGGGAAACTAAGTTAAGTAAGGGTAAATTTCCCTCCGATCTGAGTTTTGTAGCGAATACTTCTTCAAAACCGGATTTTAGTGAATCGGCTAATCTTTCATAATCGGTTCTTTCGTTCAAGATGGTTTCCAGTTCGATTGTTTTTTGCGAAAGATCGGAAAAGCTATTGTTTGATGAAATATAATCGATCAGCTTTCTGTGGTGCGTGCCGCATAGAATTGAACCATGCTGCAATAGGGAATGATTTAATTTTCTTTGCGCGCTGCCGACAATTTTTTTCCCTTCGTACTTAATTTCATTTTTTGCGGCACTTGCAAAACACAATTTACCTTCCGGTCTCTTCCGAAGAGAATTAAAATCAGGCTGCTCTTCCTCCAAAGCAAGGGTGCTTAATCTATCGTCGTATTTTTTTAATGCAGTAATTATAGCCAAGGAAATCTTTCTGTAAAGTTCTTTTGCAGTAATATTCATCGCGGTAGGTACAACAACTGAATAAGTAATTTCTTCGGCATGAAGAATTGCTCTTCCTCCGGTAGGGCGTTTAACAACATCAATATTATTTGCCTTTGCAAGCTCTAAATTAATATCATCAAACTTTTGATTTGCGCCAAGCGATATACAGAATGGCTTCCACCGGTATAATCTAAAAAAAGCTTCGTCAGCTTTACAGATTCTTGCGAGTTCTAAATCGAACTCCATATTGAACAAGCCGTTTGATGAAAAAGTGTTTATGAAATTCCAAGTCATCTTTTTATCGTTCCGCGCTTGCTTTTGGCTAAAAAATCGAGAATGTTCTTGACGCCCTCATCACCGGGAAATTGTTCTGTCACTTTTTGTTTAGCCATAGATAAATTCAGCTCTTTGCCGAATAATATACTGTAAGCTTTTTTTAAGTTCTCAATTTGTTCGGCTTTAAAGCCCCTTCTTCTTAATCCGATAATATTTAAGCCCATGTAGCGGAGAGGTTCGCCTCCGGCTAATACGTAGGGAGGTACATCGGCAATAACTCTGAAGCCGCCTCCAATCATCGCATGCTGACCTATAAGTGAAAACTGATGAATTGGCGTTGTGCCGCCGACGATTACATAATCTTCAATATGAACATGACCGCCAATTTGGACGCTGTTTGCGAGAATCACATTATCACCGATCACACAGTCATGTGCAACATGCGCGTAAGCCATCAAAAGGCAGTTCTTTCCAATGCGGGAATAGCCTGTTTCTTTTGTCCCTTTGTGAAGAGTTGCAAATTCTCTTATGGTTGTTCCGTCGCCAACATAGAAGTAGGCTTCTTCGCCGGCGTATTTCAAATCTTGAGGATTATTACTTATTGAAGCACCTTGAAATATTTTTACATTATTTCCAATTCGTGCGCCGTTGTAAATTGCCGCGTTTGGTCCAATAGAACAGCCGTCACCTATTTCGACATCATCTTCAATGTAAACGTTTGGACCGATAAAAACATTGCTGCCGATTTTTGCTTTAGAGCTGATTAGTGATGTAATGCTTGGCGTAAACATCATTATTCCTCTCTAAAATTTGAATCACGGTCAACAACAGCCGCCATAAATTCTGCTTCAGCAGCTAATTTATTATCGACGAAAGCTTTGCCTTTAATTGAAACGTAGCGGGATTTTTTTTCTACTAACTCCGCCTCTAAAATAATCTGGTCGCCCGGCGTTACAGGTTTTCTGAACTTCGCATTATTTATTGTCATAAAGTAAACGAGTTTGTCGGCTGCGTTCGGTATAGAATTCAACAGCAAAATCCCACCGCATTGCGCCATTGCCTCAAGAATTAATACTCCAGGCATTACCGGCTGTCCGGGAAAATGTCCCTGAAAAAATTGTTCATTGATTGTAACATTTTTAATGCCGGTAACTTTTTTATCAAATTCCAATTCCAATATTCTGTCAACAAGAAGAAACGGATAGCGGTGAGGAAGAATTTTGTTAATAGCGTTTATATCGAATACAACGCCTTCCTTCTTAACGTTTTGATACTTCTTAACTAATTTTTTCTGCTGATAGAGTTTTCTGATTTTTTTAGCAAACTCAACATTGGCTTTATGTCCGGGGCGCGCAGCAAGTATCTGCGCTTTAATTGGAACTCCTATCAGAGCAAGATCGCCAATCATATCCAGCAGTTTATGTCTTACGGGTTCATTCCTAAATCTCAAAGTTTTTTCATTCAAGAAACCGCTTTGCCCGACGGAAATAGGCTCTTTCAAGCCGAGTTTTTCTCTTAATTGATCAAGTTCGTTTTGTTCCACTTTTCGGTCAACAATCACAACTGCATTATCAAGATTTCCTCCCTTTATTAAGCCTTGATCTGCAAGAGCCTCTACTTCGCTCAAGAAACAAAAAGTCCTTGTCGGTGCAAACTCAGTTACGAATTCTTTTTCAAGATCAAATAGCCCAGTATGCTGGCTTCCCAAAGCGGGATTCATATAATCAACAAGAATTGTAATTCTATAACCATTTAAAGGAAGGGCGACAATATCAATGTTTCTATCTTCATCATGAAACATTACAGTTTCATCAATTATTAGATAGTCTTTCGGCGCATCCTGCTCAATGAAGCCTGCTTCAAGAAGTTTTTCAACATAAGGCACGGCGCTGCCGTCGCCGATCGGGGGTTCAATTCCGTCAAGTTCAATTCTGATATTATCAATTTGCAATCCGGCAACGGCTGAAAGAACATGCTCAACGGTATGAACCCTTGCTTCGCCGATTCCAAGCGTAGTTCCCCGCGCGGTATCTATAACATAATCGGCTGTTGCAGGTATTTCCGGGCTGTCTCCCAGATCGGTTCTGACAAATTTAATCCCATAATTTTCCGGAGCCGGGTTGAAAGTCATTTTGCATGAAGTGCCTGTGTGCAACCCCATACCCGAAATGGAAGTTTTTTTACCTATTGTTCTTTGTTGTACCAGCATTAACTATTTCCCTTATTGTTTTGATTTATAATTTTTTCAAGCTCTGCGATTTTTTTTGTAAGCATTTTAATTTTTAATGCGTATTCCGGAAGGCTTCTTATGTGAGCTTCCTGTCTCAAGCTTTCACCCAATTCTTTGGCAGGGTAACCGAAATATTTTCCGGCTTTGGTAATGCTTTTCGAAACGCCTGATTGTGCCCCGATTAAAACTCCGTCAGCTATTTCAATATGACCCGTAATACCAACTTGCCCGCCAAAGATACAATTCTTTCCTATAATAGTGCTTCCTGCTATTCCTGTTTGTGCAGAGATTGCAGTATTCTCGCCTATTATCACGTTATGAGCTATTTGAACAAGATTGTCGATCTTAGCGCCGCGTTTAATAATCGTTGAACCTATAGCAGCTCTGTCAATTGAAACATTCGACCCGATTTCAACGTCATTTTCTATAATTACATTTCCGATCTGAGGAATTTTATCATATCCGCCTTCTTTGCGAGGTGAGAAACCAAAGCCATCCGAACCTACAACGGTATTTGAGTGAATAATCACATTATCGCCCACTACAGTGTTTTCACGCAAAGTAACATTTGGATAGATCAGAACATTGCTTCCGATAGTGCTGTTACGCATTATCACGGTGTTGTGGAAAATTTTTGTTCCGGCGCCGATTGCACAATTTTTTTCAATTACCACATTTTTTCCGACTGCGGTATTTTTACCGAGCGTAACTGATTGATCTATGTCGGAGGTGTTATCAATTCCTTCCAGATCGAGTGATTCCGTAAAAAATTGGAGTATGACTTTTTGAAATGCATTGTTGGGATTATCAACTTCGATATAAGTTAAGTCAGTGCGGTCTTTTGGAAATTTTGCACTTAGAAGTACTGCAGATGCTCTTGTGGTAGATAAATGTTTCTGATATGCCGGCAGATAAAGAAATGTTAAATCGCCAGGCTGTGATTCCTGAATCTTTGAGACATTAGAAATTATACATTCTTCGTCTCCGATAATTTTGCCGCCGACTAAGTCGGCGACATCTTTCACTTTTATTTTCATGAAATTTCATTTTAGTTTTTCAAGAACGAGGTTTGTAATATCATATTCCTCTTTCGCATACAAAAATAATATATCTCCGCTTCTATCAAAAACAAAATCTAAGTTTTCTTCTTTGGCTACTTCCTGAATTAAATTAAAAAGTTTGTTTTGAACGGGCTTCATCACTTCTTCCTGGTTCTTAAACAATTCGCCGTTAACCCCGAATTTTGCCTGTCTGTATTTGTTTATGTCATCTTCCAGCTTAATTAATTCTTTCTCGATCTCAACGCGTTTTTGTTCACTTAATATCATTTTTCTTTTTTCGTAATCATCGTACTTTTTTTTGAATTCGCTTTCCATTTTGCTTAATTCTTCCTGCCACTCGTCAATCAAAGCGTCAAGTTTTTTTTGAGCGTCCTGCGCATCGGTCATCTGTTTCAAAACTGTGTCGGAATCAACATATCCAATCTTCAGTTGAGCGGAAACGCCTATGTATAAAAATAAAAGAAATAAAAAAGTCAGCCGTTTCATTTTAAGCCCCCTTAATGATTATTTTCCTCTTTTAAGCTTATCAAGCACTTTAAAAGTAAGGTCGAATTCAGAATCGGCATAGAGAAGAAGAACTTCGCCGGTTTTATCGAATATGAACTGCATACCTTCCTCTTTAGCGACTTCGCTGATTGAAGCCAGAATTTTTTCTTTAACTGGAGCAAGAAGCTCTTCATTCTTTGTATATAATTCGCCGCCCGGTTGTCCGAACTTTTCCTGTTCAAATCTTTGTATTTGCTGCTGCATCGCAAGAAGCTGCTGCTGTGTTTCGCGCTGCTTATCAGGCGTCATCATTTCCTTTTGTTTATCATAGTCCTGAAAAGATGTTTGCAATGACGCAACCAAACTATCTCTGGTCTTAGTCCATTTCGATGCAAGAGCATCCAGATCGCTCTGCGCTTTAATCGCCGGAGGATACTGAGCTAAGATAACCTGCGAATCGACATATCCGATTTTTTGATTCTGCTGAGCAGAAGCAGCGATAGCTGTTATAAAGAAAAATAATAAAACAAGATTTTTCACGTTAACCTCATGTATTTTGTTTGTTGTTAGAATCCTTTGCCAAATTGAAAATGAAATAACCATTCCGGGTCTTTACCATCAACCGATTTGCGGTCGAAACCGTAACCAAAATCAAAGCCGATTAAGCCAATGGGATTTATAAGCAGCCGTGCACCGACGCCGATAGACCTTTTCAAGTCAAAAAAATCAGCATCCTGAAAATTCTTATAAATATTTCCTGCCTCTGCAAACAGTAAAACATAAATCGGCATTGGTTCGAGAGTTAGAGCAGCCCTGATTTCAGCAGAATATTTTGTCATCACACGTCCTCCCAATTCGAAGCCTGTATCGCTTAGCGGTCCGATGCTTCTATCGGGATAGCCGCGAAGGGGGGTGGTCGCTATTACCAGACCATTTCCGCCCATAAAGTAAAACTCGAAAGGCTGAATAGCAGTTGATTTTGTAAGTTCATCAAGATAACCCATCTCCGAGCCGATATATAAAGCGAGCCGGTTTGTATTGAATAATCTTCTGTAAAAGTCGGTTCGAAATTCGAGTTTATAGTAATCAACATTTCCAGGAAGGAAAGGGCCTCCGGATAATTCCGCATTGAATAAAATCTTTGAACCCTGTGAAGGGAAGACCGGGTTGTCAATATCATTTCGTGAGATAGTTGCACCTAAAGTATACTGCCTCGATAATCCTTCGCTGTAAAAGCTTCTTCCATCAATAACATCATTATATTGAAATCGCGCTTTGCCCTGAATATAAAAAAATCTATCGGGCCAGTTTAATCTACGCCCTACTCGAAGCGTAATTCCCGACTGTTGAAGATCGTAAACATATCTTTGGCGCGTATCGAACAGATCGAACCCGAGAGATGTAGGGGTATCGTTAAACCAAGGTTCTGTGAAACCCAAAGAAAATGTACGGTAATAATTTCCCACTCCGAACTGCCAGTTGAAATTAAAAATTTGGCCTGCTCCCATACTAAAAGGTTCTGCAAGCGAAAAGTTTGTTAGCGTAACTCCGACGGCTCCGCTGAAACCGAAACTGCCGCTGTATCCGATTGAAGCATTCAGATAATCGCTTGATTTCTCTTCGACATTATAAATCAAATTTACAGTGCTGTCGTTTGCGAGCCTCGTGTCAATACCTTTTGAATATAATTTTTCTACGTTGAAATACTGGAGATTTGCCAGCTGTTGAAGACTGCTGAAGATGTAGTTTCTGCTGAAATAATCGCCGGGCAAAGTATAAAGCTCCCTCCTTATTACTTTATCCATTGTTTTCGTATTTCCGGTAATTTCTACTCTGCCTACTTTAAAGCGGTTATTTTCTCTAATGGTTATATGAATATCTAAGGAATCCTCGGCAATGCGTTCTTCTTTTGCATCTAAGTTAAAAGTTAAAAAGCCGTTGTCTTGATAAAGCGAGGAAACATCCGTCTGTTTTTCGTTAAACCGCAAATTAGTATTGAATCTTTCATAATTAAATATATCACCTTTTCGAAAATCTAATCTTTCCGAAAGAGCCTCGTCGGAATAAATAGTGTTTCCTATCCAGAAAATATTCCTTACTTTGTATTGCGGACCTTCGTACAAATCTAATTCAATCTCAACGTGTTTTTTGTTGTTAGTATAAATTAAAGTGTCCCGCAAAATTTCAAAATCACGGTAGCCGTTTTTATGATAGAACTTTTTTAACAGTTCCTTGTCCTTCTCAAAATCCTCTTTGTTCAGTTTAGATGAGCTGAATATTTTCCACCATGCATCTTCGGAAGTTTCATCAAACTCGCTTTTCAATTCGCCTTCATCAAAGGCTTCGTTACCGTTAAATCTAATTTTCTTGACTATAACCTTGTCGCCTTCATCAATATCGAATTTTACTAGAACGCGGTCTTTAATTTTATCAATCATATTAGACGTGGTTTTTGGATCGTAGTCGTATTTAGTTTTATAAACATCCGATAAATCCTCTTCGTTTCTCCAGGTAACTTCAATCTCCTTTTTTAAAGTATCGGCTTTATAAAATTCCATAATCGAGTAAGTGATTGTGGCATTTAGAAATCCATCTTTCTCATATAAAGCTTTGATCTGCGAAATGGTTTTAAAAATTTCATGAGTTCTGAGTATCTGTCCTTTTCTAAATGGAATTTCTTTTTCAATATCATCTTCATCAATTTCGTCAAAGCCTGATATTATATGCTGTTCGAATCGCGGGTATTCATCAACTTTTATAAGAAGAAAAACGCCGTTATCCAATTTCTTATCAATAACAATCTCAATATCGGGAGTGAATAAATTTAAATTCCACAGCCTTTTAATAGCATTTAAAGTTTGATCACCTGGTATCTCAATTTCATCGCCAACTTTAAGCCCGCTGTTGGCAATAATGGTCGAAGCATCGGCGGTTTTGTTTCCTTCGACTGAAATTCCCAAAATCTTAAAATTCTTCCTGCTCAATTGAGGATAAACGCTGCTTGAAAAAAGAATAATCAAGATCAGAGAGTATTTAAGCAATTTGTTTAGGTCGTTTTTCGACATTTTGGTTATGGTTGGATTTTGGGGATATTTGTTCGCTGACAAGTCCAAATCTTCTCTCTCTTTTTTGAAAATCAGTTATTGCTTCCAATAATGTTTTGTAATTAAAATCCGGCCAAAGAGTATTGGAAATAAATATTTCTGAATATGCAATCTGCCACAATAAATAATTGCTTATTCTAAATTCACCGCCACTTCTTATTAGTAAATCCGGGTCTGGTAATTGACCGGTGGATAGAAAGTTAGAGAACAACTCTTCATTAATATCCTCTCTTGTGATTTGCTGCTTCGAATGAGCATCCACTAATTTTTTAACAGCTTCTAATATATCCCATCTGCCGCTATAGCTTAGGGCTAAATTTAGAGTCATCTTTTTATTGCCCATGGTTTTTTCGATAGCGTCAAATAATTCTTCCCTTACAATATCAGGCAGCTTGTCAATATCTCCAATTGTAGTCAATCGAATATTATTTGCATGCAGTTCATCAGTTTCATCGTGCAAACTCTTAACAATTAATCTCATTAAGGTTGAAACTTCATTCTTAGGTCTTTTCCAATTTTCCGTAGAAAATGTGTAAAGGGTTAAGACCTCAACCCCTAAATTTGTGCATGTTTCAACGACTTCACGAACAGTTTCGATTCCGCGCTGATGACCCGCAACTCTGGGCAAACCTCTCTTTTTTGCCCATCTGCCGTTACCGTCCATTATTATTGCTATATGCTTGGGGATATTACCCTTTTTCTTTATTTCGTTTATTTCTGCTATAATTTTGGATGTTAAATACTTACTCAAATCCCAACTCAAATAATTTTTTACAGACTTCTAAAATAGCCCTCAAGCAAAGTAATGTCAAGAATCAAAAGTCCGCACTATTTTCTTGTTACTGTTGCCAGTTCGTGGGTTTATACAATGGAATTAACTATTTGTGTCAGGAAAAATTGATGAATTGAAAAATTATTCGGGAAGGGTAACGATTTTTATATTCTCGACATTTTCTGACGGAAGCTGCAAGAGTAGATCACGAACTTTTTCGAGTAAATTTCCTGGAACACCCAAGAACAATTTCACCTTGGATGAGGAGTATTTTGTATTTCTGGAAGATAGATATTTGATTTTATTCAGAGTTTTAGGATTGTCTAAATCTTCTTTATTTAATATCAATCCTATAACATATTTCTTTTTGTATTTACCGATTGCATCTACGTCATATTTCCCGATTGGATTAGGGGAGGGCAGATACTGCCCGTGCTTTCTGCTAACGGTTAAATAACCATCTTTCCAGAAATGATTGATCAACTTGTCTACTCTGTCCTTATGTGAGATCATCTTTTTCATTTTAATCAGCTTGCAATCGGTAGAATTGGAATAATTGGCGAAAATCTGGTTGTTCCCAGAACTCGAATATTGAAAATTTTCGCATATTCAAATATTGAAACTTCTGATGAATTGTTTTTTCTGCCAAATAAGACTTTTTTCCCATGCCTGTCCCTGCTTATGTAATACGGTTCGATAATAATTTCATCTAGTCCGTACAAAAATCTTAGTTTTCTTCTGCATCTAATGGCGTTTGAGAATATTTCACTTTTCATTTCAATGCCTCCTTAATTAATTAAAACCATCTAAAAACACCCAATGCCTTCCCTATAATCGTAAAGCTTTCTGAATTGTTAACCTCGATTGGAGCGTAATTCTTATTTTCCGGTATTAAATAAATAATATCGTTTACTTTTTTGTATCTCTTTAATGTTGCTTCATTTTCGAGAAGAGCAACCACAATATCCCCGTTAAGAGCATGGTTTTGCGGACTTACTATAACAATGTCCCCATCAAAAATTCCGGCTTCAATCATACTGTCACCACGAACTTTTAAGCCGAACGAATCCGAACGGCTTTTTAATAAACTTGCTTGTAAAGTTAAAGAGCCTTCAATATTCTGCTCAGCAAGAATGGGCTGCCCGGCAGCGACTCTGCCAACTACAGGTATTTCAACAACTTCTTCGGAAATTCGGTTTCGTCCAGATGCAAGCTCTGTAAGTGATATGGTTCTACTTGCATTAAACTCATTGTTCAAATAACCTTTTTTAGACAAAGCATCAAGATGACGTTTCACCCCGAATGTGCTTGATATTCCAAAATTCTTTCCGATTTCTCTATATGTTGGGGGATAGCCGTTGAATTCAACAAAGTCCTGTATAAATCGCAGGATGTCAAGTTGTCGTTCTGTAGGTTTTGTTTTCATAATATTCTATAGTGTTAATTTGTACACTACAAATATAGTGTACAAATTAACACTTGTCAAGTTATTTTCAGTAATAGGATGGTTGTTGATGGTAAAATCTTCTTAAATAAAAAAAAGCGGCTCATAAGCCGCTTCTGAAAAAGTTTACAATTTCATTTTAATCAAGAATTTTCATCCAGCCGTAACGGTCTTTAATATGACCATATTGAATGCCGGTTATTTCGGAATAGAGTTTTTTGCCAAGTTCGCCGGCTTCGTCTTCACTAAATTTCATTTCCAAGTCATTGTATTTGAGCCTGCTTAATGAAGATATAACAGCAGCCGTTCCTGTCCCGAATATCTCTTTCAATTTCCCGTTTCGATAAGCTGCAGCGACTTCATCAATAGAAACATCGCGTTCAGTGATATTGTAGCCCCAGTCTTTAAGAATCTGAATTACAGAAAGTCTTGTAACACCGGGAAGTATTGATCCGGTTAATCTTGGTGTTACTACTTCATCCTCAAAGTGGATAAAGATATTCATCGTTCCAACCTCCTCAATATACTTTTGCTCAATGGCGTCCAGCCAAAGTACTTGTGAATAGCCGGCGGCTTTTGCTTCTCTTTGAGCCATTAGGCTTGCGGCATAATTTCCGGCGCATTTACAAGCTCCAACTCCTTTTGCTGCGGCTCTGACATATTTATCGGTAACCATAATAGGGACGGGTTTAAAACCTTCCGGATAATACGGGCCGACCGGACTGAGCAGAATTGCGAACTTGTACTCCTCTCCGGGTCGAACCCCAAGAAAAGGATCTGTAGCGAACATAACCGGTCTGATGTACAAGGCATGTCCGGCTTTTGTTGGTATCCATTCGCGGTCAACTTTAACTAACTCGTCAAGTGCATGAAGCACAAAGTTATTATCCAATTCCGGCATACATAATCTTGATGCGCTGCTATTCATTCTTTCAATATTTTTATCAGGTCTGAAAAGACCGATTTTGCCATCTACTCTTTTAAAGGCTTTTAAACCTTCAAAAATTGCCTGACCGTAATGAAACACCATAGCAGCAGGACTAAAATCCATTTTACTTAGATTTCTGATAGTAGGATTATACCAGCCATTCTTTTTTGAACTATAATCCATTTCGAACATATGTGAGGAAAAAGTTCTCCCGAAAATCAAATTATCGGGCAGTTCTACCTTACTTTCTTTCCTCTCGGTTTTAATTATTATTTCAGACATAAAGCACCTTTAAATTATAACTGGAGATGGACAAAATTAGTTATAAAAATTCTCAAATGCTCTGATACTGTAAGTTGAAAAATTCTTCTATAACTTTATTTAGGAATCAAGAACGGCAACGAGGAAATAAAAGGTTATTTCATTAAGTTTGAGCAATAATAATATTTCGACATGAAAATTCTTCAAAAATTAGGAAGCAGAATCTTATATTTTTTACAAGAAACCGGGCAGATATCCATTCTATTTCTTGAAATTCTCAAATCCTCTGGAAATTTAATTCGGAAAAGAAAACTTCTATTATTTCAAATAGAACACATCGGTGTAAATTCGCTTCCTTTAGTGGTTATTATTGCAGTATTCACCGGCGCTGTTGCCGCTTGGCAGGCAGCCTATCAATTAAAAGGAGTTGCGCCGCTTTCATTTTTAGGAACAGCAACCAGCAGGGCTATTATCACCGAATTAGCACCTGTATTAACAGCAATAGTGATAGCGGGAAGGGTTGGGGCTTCCATTGCCGCAGAACTGGGCTCGATGAAAGTTACCGAACAAATCGATGCACTTGAAACAATGGGAATTAATCCTGTGATGTTCCTTGCAATGCCCAGGTTTTTCGCGGCAGTTTTTTCGATGCCGATTCTTGTCGTATTTGCAAATATTATTGCTATTGCCGGAGCGTTTGTAATATCTAATTATTTTCTAGGAGTTTCTTATGAAGTTTTCTTCGATTCGGTAAAGCGTTATTTTTATATCGGCGATTTTCTTTTCGGGATGACGAAAGGCGTCGTCTTCGGCGGTGTAACTGCTCTGATTGGCTGTCATATTGGTTTCAAAACTGAAGGCGGCGCCGAGGGAGTCGGGCTTTCAACTATACGCTCATTTGTGCTAACTTCTGCTTTAATTCTAATTATTGACTACTTCCTCTGGACACTAATTTTTTAAGACAAGCTGTATTTTTTGTTGCATTTCATTAATTACTTTTGCATTATTCGATTGAAATTTTATTAGAAAGGATATGAAGTATCATTTCGTTATAAAAAGAATTTTAGAGCTTCTTTTAGCGCTACTACTACTACCCGTTATTATAATATTTTTAGCAGCTGTATCAATAATACTTTTGTTTGAATTGAAGGAATCGCCTTTTTTTGTTCAAGACAGGGGATTGACACTTTCGAAGCATAGATTTTTTATGGTTAAGTTAAAAACCATCAGGACAAAAAAAAATGAAGAATTTATTGACGGCAGCAAGAACATTCTTGTTAAAACATATCTTGAATCTAGTCTCACTCCCTTTGCCAAATGGCTGCGAAGAACCGGGCTTGATGAACTGCCTCAAATATTTCATGTTATCACCGGAAAGATGAGTCTTGTCGGTCCACGCCCACTGATGCTATTCGATTTACAATTTATTGAGAAAAATTTTCCAGAGTTTTACCGACAAAGAGATTTATTAGGGTCAAAACCGGGAATTACCGGATTATGGCAAATATTCTGCAATAGAGAACAAGGAATTGAAAATCTTATTATTCTTGATGAACTTTACGAAACTGAAAGATCATTCGTCGTAGACTTGAAAATCTTGTTGTTAACATTGGCAACATTATTTTCCGGCAGCAACGACGATGCAATAGTCAGTAACAATAATTCACTAATTAAAAATTTTTCCTGGGTTCTTAGGAAAGCTAAAATTAAATATCGAACACTGTCGCAAAATTCCCTCGTTCTGTTAAGCCCGCATCAATTTGACAACAAAATTGAAATTCCTTTCGATTGGTGGGAAAATACAAACTCCTATGAACCTTATGCATCCAATAAACACAAACTGAGAATATTTAGGATAGAAAAAAACTCAGCATAATATTTAGGTGAGATATGAAAATAATTTCTCTGATTATTTTCTCCTCTTGCTCTCTTCTTGCACAAGCTCTTCTTCTCGAGGAAAATTTTGAGTATGAATTAGGCGACCTTACGGGTTCCGTAAATTGGACTGCGAGCCCGACTACCGGTACGTCTGAAATCCAAGTTGTTGACGGTAATTTAAGTTATTCCGCATATTCATCTTCTGACGTGGGCAGAATGATTTTTTTGGACGCTCCCGGCGGAAGCACTAATAGAAGAGGAGCAAAAAGGTCTTTTACTCTTACAAGCAGCGGTACAATATATATATCATTTTTAATCTTTGCTACTTCGACAGCGGAAATGAATACCAACGACACTGATGGAGATTACTTTTTTAATACAAGTAATTCCACCGGAGGCTCCTTAAAAAATATAATTAATGTAAAACAAGGAAGTTCAGGCGATAAATATAACATAGGTTATAGAAAAACTACATCTCAGACACCCACCTGGTATGGAACAGAATTATCTGTTTCAACAACCTACCTAATCGTTGTTTCTTATACGTTTCAAACGGGCTCAGATGATATTAAGCTGTGGATAAACCCCTCATTGGATGGGAGTGAACCAGCAGCAGATATAGAAATATCAGACGGGGTTGATTATTCAGATATTAACTATGTGCAATTCAGACAGAATGCAAAATCCGGCGATTTTTATATTGACGGTATCCGCGTATCTGATTCGTGGTCGCAGGCTCCTCTGCCGGTTGAATTAATTGATTTTAATGCGGCGGTCATAGATAACAGTATTCGGCTAAGCTGGGCAACTGCCACCGAAACAAACAACTATGGATTTGAAGTGGAAAGAACCGCAGATAGGTTGAATGAAGGATTGCATAAATGGATAAATATCGGTTTTATACCCGGGCATGGAACTTCCTATTCCCCAAAGTTTTATGAGTTTTTTGACTACAATCCTCCTATAGGAAATCTTAAATACAGACTTAAACAAATTGACCTTGACGGCAGTTATAAATATTACAACACATTTGCGGAAGTAACATTCGGTATTACAGACATCAAAGAAGAACAATTTCCAGGCGGATTTACATTATACCAGAATTACCCAAATCCTTTCAATCCAAAGACAACAATAAAATTCAGTATTAAAAGACAGCTCAAAGAGTGGAATAATACCTCGCTTAAGATTTACAATGCGCTGGGACAAGAAATAAGTTCACTATTAAATAAACAACTCCAAGCGGGAGAATACGAAATTGAATTTGACGCAAATGAACTGCCAAGCGGAATGTATTACTACACTCTTAAATCAGGTGAATATACACATACGCGAAAACTTCTTTTGATTAAGTAGTATCGAAAATCTCTGTTTATTTAATCAGCCAGTTAGTAACTGAGTCAACAGCCTTTTTTATAAATTCCGTTTTTACCGGCTCATTCCCATCATCTTTTGCGAGGCTTTCATAACCGAGACAGACAAGGTAAACAGCCTTATCGTAAAAGTTATTTGCTTTTTGAAAAAACTCAAAAGCCTGCTGAGTATCGAAAGGAGTATTGATGATTGCTTCGTTCAAAATAAATTTAAACATAACATTCCTCGATAAAAGCATTGCATAGACAACTTCGCTTAAATGAATCTTTTCGGCGGCTCTTTCCCTGCCAAGCATAAAATAATGTTCGCCTGTTCTGATATCCGACGGCTCATCTTGAAGAATCCACAAACCGAATTTTTTGTAAACATCGTAAATGCGGGTGGATAGAATATTGTCTGGAATATTGCGGTAACCTGTTGTTGAGGGGTTGCTTTTTACTTCTTTCATCCATTCGCCGGTTATTTTCTCGGCATGTTCTTCGACTATCCGTATAAACTTTGAGTACAGCATCTCACACCTCCTTTGCTTAATCTTTAGAAAGCGTAAAACTCGCGGTAGAAGTATCCTTTTGATTTTTTATTGAGTCTTCAACGATAAATATAACTTTATATTCTCCGGTTTCAAATTCGCTGTTCAAGCTGATTTGTGAATCAATAACGAGTTCGGGCAAAAAATCCTCGCTGCTCTCTTCAATTAAACCGAAATCAGCAGCATAAATAGTATCCGAAGGCGAAACCAGATCAAGTCTATAGTTTATGGAAACATAATATAAATTATTTTCCTCGGTCTGACCGAAATTTCGTAAGCTGACTGATGCATTCAATTCCCATTCGTCTTCAAGATAAAAAGCGAATGCATCCGGATTGAACAATTCAAGAGGCGGAGTCTCTCTCGAACAGGATAGAGCAAGCGCGAAAACAATTAAAGCCGACAGATAATTTTTCATAATTAAATTGAATAAATAAATGAAATCTTTTGCAATAGTTGCGTATGCCGTCGAACGCCGGCGGCATACGCAAGCAATTAATTTTTCGCTTTGAAGTCCTTCATAAATTCCACCAAATCTTCAACTCCTTTTTTAGGGAATGCATTATAAATCGAAGCTCTGATGCCGCCGACAGAACGATGACCTTTTAATCCCTCAAAACCTTTCTGTTTCGCTTCATCAAGAAATTTCTTTTCAAGTTCTTCGCTCGGCAATCTGTAAGTAACATTCATTAGCGAGCGGTCTTCTTTAATCTTGACTGTTCCCGTGTAATAACCATCGCTTGAGTCAAAATAGTCATAAAGTATTCCGGCTTTTTCCGTGTTCAATTTGTACATTGCATCCAATCCGCCCATATTCAGCAGCCATTTAAAAACAAGCCCGGCGATATATATTCCGAAAGTGGTCGGCGTGTTGTACATCGAATCGTTTTCAACGTGGATTTTATAATTCAAATAAGTATGCAATGAATCGGAGGAACGCTCTAAAATGTTCTTGTTGATTATTACAACAGTTACCCCCGAAGGTCCAATATTTTTCTGAGCGCCCGCGTAAATTAAAGTGTATTTATTAACATCAATCTTTCTGAAAAGAATATCGGAAGAAGCATCGCAAACAAGCGGAATGCTGCCAACAGCGGGTTCGGTTTTATACTGGGTCCCGAAAATTGTATTATTCGAAGTAAAGTGAACATAAGAAGCATCCGCGGATAAATTAAGTTCTTCTTGTTTTGGCAGACGTGTAAAATTTTCGGATTCGGTGGTTCCAGCAATATTAACCGAACCGACGCGCTTTGCCTCTTTCACCGCTTTTTTCGACCACGCACCCGTTACTATATAATCTGCCTTATTAGCAGGAGGCATTAAATTTAAAGGCACCATAGAAAATTGAAGAGTTGCCCCTCCCTGCAAAAATAAAACTGCATAATTCTGCGGTATATCTAAGAGCTTCCGTAAATCTAATTCTGCTTCTTTGATTATTCCGTCAAATATCTTACCGCGGTGACTCATTTCCATTACCGACATGCCCGAACCTTTATACGAATAAAAATCTCTCTGCGCTTCTAACAATACTTCTTCGGGTAAAATAGCCGGTCCCGCACTAAAATTATAGATTCTCTTTTCCATTTGATTTCCCCATGTTATTTAATTATTGATACTAATCTATTATAAATTGGTTCATCAAATAGTGTGAACCAATAAACCATCGCGCAGCTTTGGTTCGAACCATGTTGATTTAGGCGGCATGGTTTCACCGGCATTTGATATATTAATTAGATCGTCAACAGATACCGGATACATCGAAAAAGCCGCCGAGGCTTTGCCGCTTTCAACAAGTCTCACTAATTCGTCTGTGCCTCTTATACCGCCGATAAAATCTATGTTATCGCTGGTACGGGGATCGTTAATATCGAGAAAAGGATGAAGTAAAAAGTTCTGAAGAATACTCACGTCAAGTTTTTCGCCGAAGCTTTCGCCGGGTATAACGCTTTCATTCGGCGTTAAACTATGCCATTGACTTTTAATGTACATGCAAATTTCGCCTTTCTTCTTGGGCGTACTGTAATCAGCTATTTCAACATTGAAATATTTTGAAATAAGCTGGATGAACTGCAGGTTGTCAACGCCTTTAAGGTCGAAAACAACCCGGTTATACGGCAGTATTTTTAACTGCTCTGCAGGGAATAAAACACCGAGAAAGTAATTATATTCTTCTTTTCCGGTATGGTCAACATTTTTTTCTTTATTTATTTTTTGAGCGCGGCTTGCACTTGCTGCTCTGTGATGACCGTCGGCAATGTAAAGTTTTTCGGTTTTGCCAATTTCGAATTCGATTACGTCATGAAAATCAGCCGGTAAAATCCAAATGGTGTGAATGACGCCGTCTGGAGCCTCGAAATTATAAATAGGTTCTGTATTATTCACCGTTTCTTCAACAGCGTAGTCAATCTCCGCTACGCCTTTGTAAGTTAGAAATACGGGTCCTGTTTGCGCTCCAGTTGTTAGAATATGATTAGTTCTATCGTCTTCTTTAACGCGCCTTGTTTTTTCGTGCTTCATTATTATATCGCTGTCATAATCTTCAACAGAAAAAGCAGCGGCAATTCCGGTCTGAATCTGCTTGCCCCATTTTATTCTGTAAATATAAAATTCCGGTTTTTCGTCCCTATTCATGGGCGCATCATCTATCAATCTTTGAAGATTCTCTTTTGCTTTTTCATAGACTGCCGGAGAATAGGGATCAATACTTTTATTCAATTCAATTTCGGATCGGGTCACACGTAAAAAGCTTATCGGGTTGTCTTTTGCCAATGCCGCAGCTTCTTCTCTATTTACAACGTCATATGGAACGCTTGCTACAAGATGAGCGACCTGTTTATCAGGTCTAAGCGCTTTAAAGGATCGTATTACTGCCATTCTTACTCCAGAATAAATTACATCAGTTTATTTTTTTTTATGACATAAAGTTAATGGTTTTTAAATAGATTTTCCTTCGCAAATTCCAATTATGGGATTATTTTCAGGAAGAATTAAAAAAAGGTGCATGTCAGGAATGCAGACGAGGCATTATTTTGAAGAAGGGCTTGTCTCATAGGCTGATTTGCTAAAGCCCTGAATACTGCAGTAAAATTAGACCCCCGGCATAAATACCGGGGTGTAAAATTATTTCAAATCAAATAAAGAAGCCGATGGCAATTTTATTGACGAAAATTATTCAGTTTGAAGCGCTAAATCAATCATAGCGCTTATCTCATCAACCATGTGGTCGGCGTTGCCGTCAAACCCTACGCTTTTGAAAACAATGTTTCCGCTTGGAGCTACAACAAACTTCGTTGGTATTCCGCTTACTTTATAATCGGCAATTACTTTATTATCTAAATCCATCAATACATTGAAAGGGTAACTATTCGTTTTTATAAAGTCAGCGGCATTTTTTATCTTGTCTGGTACATTTTCCCATGAGTTGATGAACACAAATGAAACTTTTTCATTACCGAGATATTTTTCCACAGCCTTTTTCATGCCGGGGAATGACGCCTTACACGGACCACACCAGGTAGCCCAAAAATCAATAACAACAGCTTTGCCGTACAAACCGGAAAGCGTTACCGTCTCCCCATTTAAATTCTTTAATTCAAAATTCGGTGCGGGTTCTGATATCATTTCCTTTTTTAGTTTGGTAAATAGCTCGCCCTTTGCATGGCTCTCAAGTAAGTCGAGATATTCATCAAACCCTTCTATAGAACTGTTTTTTGTGGAATAAGCGTTTTTCAACGATTCTTTCATTCCATTAGTCGCAGTTCCCGATTTAATAAATTCCTCAATTTTCGAAATAGCATCATCGAGCTTTCCATTAGCAATTAGAACATCGGCATAAAACTCGTTTATTTCAGAATCTTTGCTGGATGATAAAGATAAAGATTCTGTTATGTTCTTCTCGGACTCATTCAAGTTTCCTAATCCTTTCTGAGCTCTTGCTAAACTGAATAAGTTATAAGCGAGCATTTCCAAGTTGTCTTTTTTCCACTGGGTAAGGGATAAATATTCCGGCTGTTTGCCCGATGGATTCTCTGATTCTTTTCTGCTTCTTTCAACACCCATTTTGGCAATCGCTAAAGCACTTTCGTAATCCGGCATTTTGCTTTTAAGAATTTTATCGCTAATAGAATAAAATCTGTAAAGGCTTGGCTTTTCTAAATTTGCCGAAAGAAAACTTAATGCATTTTTGAAGTCCTCTTTGTCCCGGTAATAATTGGCTGCAAGATCGTAAAGATTGACGGTCAATTCATGACCGGGGAATTTTTCTTCGAACTCACGAATAATTTTTAATTTCTCGTCGATTGAAGTTTCATTGACGAATTTGAAATACAACGAGTAGGCGGCTTTAAAGTTAGTTGGAAATCTATCGTTAAGCTCTTCGGTAAATTTGTCAACTTTATCAAGCTCCGAAATGGTTTTGTACCAGTCGATCAAAACATTCAAGTTCTCCTCGGTTTTATTTTCCAGACTTTCGATCTTTACAAGAAGTTCTTTTGCAACAGCATTAACAATCTCAGGGTCTTGCTGCGTTTTCTGGAGTATTGCTAAAAATGTTTCTGCAAACTCGATGTTGATTTCCGGATTAATTTTCATAGCCTGTTCAAAATAAGATTTTGCTTTTTCGAAATCTCTGTCGCCGTCTAGAAAATAAATCCATCTATAATGTGCGGCAGCCAATCCGGCATAAGTTTGCGCCGATATATCTCCGTTGTCGAAGACAGGAATCAAGTATCCCTGTTTCGAATTATTATCCGAAAGATCGCCGCCGGAAAATTTGAGCAAGGCGCCGTATGAACCGGAAGGCATTAAAAAATTTCCGCTCCAATAACCGTCTTCTTTCTTCAAATCAACGCTGAGAGTTTTGAACAATTTATTGTTAAAAGTATAAACGGTCATTTCTATTGATACTGCATCTTTTAGCTCAGTGCTGTCAGCGGCGTACATTACTTTGATTTCTTCACCCGCAGAAGGTTCGGCGGGTTTAAATGAAAATATAGAATCGGGTTTTGTTGAACAGTTCAGCAACAGAAGCGAACCGATTATTAAAGTTGAAAACCAAGATTTGCGAATCATATTTACTCCCATTTAATTTCTTGTCCAAAGTTAAAAAAACTTTTTATGACAAAGTTCCAAACGGCTCAGTAATTTTTTCTGATGAAAACCAGTTTCGAAATGTTTAGTATGAGAAAAGTAAAAAACAGCGGGCACATTGATTGCCCGCGATTAGATTATTCTTTGACCGCCTTAAATGAATATGTTATATCAACTGCTTTCTGAAGCATTGCAGTTACGCTGCAATATTTTGTCTGAGATAGTTCGATTGCTCTTTCAAGGTCTGCATTTTTTAATTCTTTGCCGTAAAAAATATATTCAATATGAATCTTTGTGTAAACCTGAGGGTGTTCGTCAGCAGATTCGGCGGAGATGTTCATTTCAAATTTGTCCAGTTTAACGCGTTTTTTGCTCAATATTGCGGCAACGTCGCTGCCGCTGCAACCGCCGAGTGAAAGTAAAAGTAATTCCTTCGGTCTTATCCCCGCATTACTTCCGCCGAAATTTTCCGGACCATCCATCATTACCCAATGATTTGAGTCTGTTTTCCCGGCAAATGTGATGCCTTGAAGTTGTTTAACAAATGCTTTCTTTTGTGCCATTCTAACCTCAATAATTTTTTGGAATATGATGCAAGTTTTTACTAACAGATTCAGAATAGTTTAATTAAAAAAAAAATCTCTTATTTCCCGGCTGCATCTGTCAAGCTCGCAACCGACAGCAAGGTGCCCGCAATTGTTATCGAGAATAAGAAGTTTCGCATTAATTTTTTCGGCAAGTTCCATTGAAGTTTTGGGATGCAGTAGATGATCCGTTAAAGAAATGATCATAAAAACCTCTGCGGTTATTACATTTGCTGCGGAGTCAATTGAGTTGCCGAAACGATTATAAATATTATGAGATATCATTGCTTTTAACTGAGCTCGGTAATTATCAATTGTAAAAGTAACGCCCGGCTCTCTGTCGAAAGAATCTAAATATTTTTTGAATTCATCGGCGTTTATTTTTTCGGCAAGATAATCGGGAGTTCTACCAAGCTGTGCGCTCAACATGCTTAATATTTTATTTATCTGCCGGTCATCTGCGCCTAATTTTCTGTAACTATCAATAATTTCGAGGCGGATATTCCACTGAAGAAGATCATTTGCGGTGCTTTTAGGAGTGCAGACATAAGGGACGGCTTTTTTAATATACTCTGGATATGACGTAATCCATTCAAAAACCTGCATGCTTCCCATCGAACCGCCGACTGCTCCGTAAATTTTATTGAAGCCGAAAATATTTTTCAGCAGGTGATATTGAGAATTAACCATATCGCGGATAGATATTTCAGGGAAACTTTGCGGTCCATAATTTGAAGGTGAAGTAGAAATTCCGTTGCCTAAGGCATCTATAGCAACAACAAAATACAAAGAGTCGTCTACAAATCCATTTTTCCCGATCAGACCAGAAAGCTGTTCGGAACTGCCGCCGAACCACGTTAAGAATAAAATAACATTCGATGAATCGCCGTTCAATTTGCCGAATGTTCTATAGCCTATTCTGCAATCTATTAAAGTATCGCCGTTCGTCAAGGGCAGTCTGCCTATATCAGCAAACTGCAGCTTCGGCTGAGGAAGTAAATCAGCAGCGAGCAGGAAAATGAAAATCAGAATGTACCGATACATATATTTCATACGATTACCCGTTAATAGTATTGGAAGTACAAATACATATAGATGAAGGGAGCCGAATAAATTAATGAGTCAAAACGGTCAAGCATACCGCCGTGACCAGGAATTATGGAGGAAGAGTCTTTTACGCCGGCGTCGCGCTTTATCATGCTTTCAACAAGGTCTCCCGTCTGTCCGATAACTCCTACAATCAATCCGAAAACCATTACATCCTGCCATGAAAAGAAGTCGATGAGTAAAATCTTCAACGCAGCCATTGAAATGAGCGCAAATACAAACCCAGCAACTGCGCCTTCCCAGCTCTTATTGGGACTTATTCTCGGGAAAAGTTTATGCTTCCCGAAAGCAGTGCCCAAAAAATATGCTGCGGAATCGCAGACCCAAATTGATATCAAAATTGAAATAATCAGAAAGCCGCTTTGTTCGTACATAATTTCATTTCCATGGTAGAACTCACGGATGCTTATTAAAGAGGATGAAAATAAACCTACGTAAAAAACCCCGAACAGTGTTAATCCGGAATTAATAATTGCCGATTTTTTTTTTCGAAAAAGTTCTGCGCTGAGAATAGCTATAGTTATGAGCAGAAATAGAATGTTTATTTCAATGAAAGGGGAATAAGAATTTATACATATAATTAATACCGAAAGAAAACCAGCGGCAAGATTAATATGAGCTTCCTTTTTTTGTGCCATAGTGAAAAACTCATGGAATGCTGTCAGAGTTAAAATGGAAACAAAAAAAAGGAATGGCAGTCTGCCTATATAAGCGACGAATAATAGCAAGGGTATTGCGATAAGCGAGACAATAATTCTTACAGAGCGATTCGATAAATCCATTTATTCTTCCGAGCGGCTGCTAATATCGTTGAGTATAGCTAAAGCATCTTCAGCATCCTCTTTGCCAACAAGAACTTTTATAACAGAAAGGTCGCCGACGCCTGGGAAACTGCTGTCGCGCTGGGATAGAATTTGTGTTTCAATCTCTGCGCTTTCAAGATTAGTTTTTAGTGTCTCCGCTTCTATAAAACTGTCTGTAGTGGTCAGAACAATCCAATCGGATTCGTGCTTCTGCTGCTTCTCGAATTCTTCAATTTCAATAAGCTCTCTGCCGCAGTCAGGGCATGTTTTAATTCCTTTGACATATTCATACTTACAGTTAGGACATATCATAATCGCCTCCGTTTGTTTTTTTTCTTGAATAAAAATTGTTTAGATAATTCATGAAAAATATAAATACTGCCAGCAGAATAAAAAACATTACAGTTTGTGATGAGATACTCTCGGCATCAATTACATTAGTAGAAAAGATTTCTTCGCTGCCAAAAATAAAGTAAGCCGTGACAGTGATAAAATTATTCAGAAAATGCAGCATAACGGGAATTAGTATCGAGTCTGAACGGTAAGCTGAATAGCCAAGATAAATACCGAGAACTATAAGTGGAATCAGCCCGTATGGATTAAAGTGATATAAACCGAAGAAGAGAGAAGTAATAATTATAGCTTTGGCGGGTCTATATTTTTGTTCGAAACTTTTCTGGACAAAACCTCGAAAAAAAACTTCTTCGCAAATTCCCGGGACGACAGCTACTACGAAAACGATAAATATACCCTCGTAGAAATTTGTGGCGCTTAATAATTCTCCGTAAGTTGTTTCAACAAGCTCGTTCAGCTTGTCGAAAAGAGTTTTGATTGAATTAACAAAAGCGCTGCTATCGGCAAGTTTTTGGATTAAAAAATTCTGTAGATATAAAAATGTTTGCAATGTTGGGATTAGAATCAACAGCCCGATTGTGTATAATCCGGCTTCCTTCATTGACGGCATTTTAAGTCTTATTACAAGCGGCACGTTATTGTAAACGAGCTTTGAGAAAATCAATGCGGGCGCAAGTATCAGTAATATCTGTCCGCCAGCTGTAAGTATTCTCATTATGTTAATATCGGCGGATTCCAGATTAAGACCAAAAATTGCGAGGGTGATTATACTGCCTCCGATCTGGTAGAGAAAAAAAACTACTATCAAGCTGAAGTAGGCGGCTTGAACTGGAGACATTGCAGCATTTTTAAGAGGATCATAATCAAACGCCGTTAAAAATTCTTGGGAAGAATTATGATTTGATCCGGGTTCTTGTTCGCTCATTTAATCCCAGTTGGTATATCGCATAATATCAAATGTAAATAAAAATCCGATTAAATAGAAGTTATACCCGGCAAGAATCGGCAAATCTAATTATTTAACTCTTGATAACAGCTCCGACTTAAGCCCTTCGTATGATGTTAATTCCGCATCTATTGAACCGATCAAAACCTTAGTCTTTACTTTTACAGGTATCCTTAAGTCATCATCAGACAACCAAATAATTATGTTGCCTTCGCTTTTGAACAATCCGCCTTCTTTGACGAGAGGTTCAATAATAATGCAGTCAAAGGTTCCGGCTGATACTGTAATTCTTTCTTTGCCGAGATAGACCACGTCAAGAGGGTAAGTTTTTTCTTTAAAGAAATTTACAAGACTTACCTTGTCGCCCGGTTTCATATTTGAAAAGTCAATAACTCTTGTATAATAAAATGCTGATACAATATCGAGAACATTTTCAGGAATATCGTAAGTGCCTTTTTTTGTCTTTGCTTTGTTTCTGCGCTGATCAAAGAATGCGGAGTAATCTCGTTTGTATTTGCCCTCTCTTATGTGCTGTTCGAAACGCCAGGGGAATATGCCTTCAACGTCAACATAAGATTCATACCTGTCGCGGACTTTGTAGAAAGAATCAAAAGCGGGAACGGAGTTAACCGTAAAATTTATATGATAAACATCTCTGCCCGACATTTTCTTTACTGATGGAATTTCCATAACTGCAATACCTGCAGTAACAAAACCGTATTTCACGTCGAAGGTAAGTTTCTCTCCGACTTCAAATGCTTTATTTTCTATAACTCTGAAATCGGATTTCTGCGGATAGAGATTGCTTGATAACATCAAAGCAGATAAAAATAAAAGGGTAAATATTTTATTTGGATTCATGACAATTCCATTTTTGTTTTACTTATAAGAAAACAATTTCAATGCCAAGATAATTATAAATAAATAATGACTTACTGGAAATTTAACTCAAAAAAAAATACGTCAATCTTATACTGAAAAATTTTGTGAACAAACTGTCTAAAATATTAGGCAAATAAATTACTGCGATCCGAAGGTTTTAAAAGTTTTATTCAATTTATGTTTTGTGACATAATTATTTCCTTCGATAAAAAAACGCCATTCCAATTCACGGGATTTTTTTATTCCGATTCGCTGTGAACAAACAACAGAAAAGTTATCAGCATCACCGCCTTCGGCAAGAAAAATTCTGTCGCCTGTTAAATCAACACCATTATTCTTTTTTGTTATCCCGAATGCAATGCAGATTTTGCCGGGACCGCTAGTTAAATTTATTTTTTCTTGCCCGGTAACTTTTCTTCTTCCATAACGGTTACGGCTCATTAAAGCGATGCCCTCAATAGGCTCAATTCCTCTAATAAGAACGCCCTGTCCTGTGCCTTTGATGCCGGCCACAACGTTGCAGCAGTAATACATTCCATAAGTAAAATAGACGTATAAAAAACCGCCGCCGCCGAACATGACTTCATTTCTGCGGGTTATACCGCCGAACGAATGCGAAGCTTCGTCAACTCTGCCGTCATAAGCTTCCACTTCTACAATTCTGCCGGCAATAATTCCACTGGAAAGTTTTCTGCAAAAAATTTTCCCAATTAAATCCGGAGCCAGTTCCGCTGCATCACGCTGGTAAAAATCTTTTGGGAGTTTTGAGGAAATAAGAGAGTTCATAATAGCGGAAACTATTATTTCATCCTTTGCCGGATCAGTTCTATTTTTTGCTGATAGTAGTCTGACTGTGCAGGATTGACTTCTTTTAAGGTTTCGTAAATCGCTAATGCTTCTTTCAAGTTTCCCTGATTGAAATAAATTTTAGCAAGTGTTTCGGATACGAGGCTTTTACCCGGTTTGATGGCATCGTCAAAAGTATCTGTATCCGTTAATGTTTCTTTTACCGTTTGCTCATCCGATTGCGGCATTGACGCTTTAGAAAGTTTCTCGGCTAATTCCTCCAGATCCAAATCGTAGGTATCCTCTATAGGGATTCCTTTCGTTTCTTTTTCTTCAGTGATTCTTTTTGCGCTCACATCGGAGATTTCGTTGACGAAAAAGGAAGAAGCTCTTTTCCCGGGCGGAAGCGAATGATCTACAACAATTGCATCAATTTTTTCCAAATAATAATCGGTTGTCGCCGTGCAATTTATTATGCCTGAAGCATCACTAATAATTTTTTTTGCTTCGTCTTTGCTTCCGGTAACTGCTAAAGCGACGGCATAAATCAAATATGCTGTGGGATAGTTTGGGTAATATTTAATCCCTTTCTCTAAAATAGAAAGAGCCTCGGATGTATTTCCAAGATCAAGCTGTTTTGCCGCAACTCTTGCGAATAAAGGCGACTCATTGTTGAACTCATAAACGAGTTCTATTTTATCCGAAGCAGATACCAATCTAATTACCCGTTGCTTTCACTTTATTCTTTTTAATTATTCCCTGCCTGATTGACATGACGGACACAATGCCGAATCCGAAGAAGAACATCAAATGGAATGGAAGCGCGGCAATTTCCCAAAAGTAAATTGATGCTATTACGCCAATCGAACAGTAAAGAGCAAGTATCAATTCAATTATTGCCGAGTTGTCAATTTTCATTTTTTGAAGATATGTGTTCGATACAATGGCTTTCTCGTTCTCAACAACATTAAATTTTGGTGTGCGAACAAACTCGGATTTGCGGCTGATTAAGCCTTCGATTACCGCTCTAGTATTATTTAAAGCAAAGCCCATGCTGCCTGCCATAAATATTGGGAATAAGACTATTTTTTTCCGCCAGTCAATGTAAACATCTTTTTGAGCGTATAAATAGAATAGAAAAGAACTGATGAAAGCCAAAACAAATATTGACATGAAATTGAAAAAGTTATCGTACGGTCCGCTGTTTTTAATAAATATTAATGGCACATTCAAAATCCCTGCAAGAAGAATAAACGGAAAGACAATATTATTAGTCAAATGAAAAGTAGACTGAAGTTTTACCTTTAAATCTATATTGGCTTTCCATACCATCGGCAAAAGTTTCTTAGCCGTTTCAATTGCTCCTTTAGTCCACCGGAACTGCTGCGCTTTCAAAGCATTAATTTCAAGGGGTAATTCGGCGGGAGTGGTAAAGTCACGAAGAAAAATAAATTTCCATCCTTTTAACTGTGCTCTGAAACTTAAGTCCAGGTCTTCGGTTAATGTGTCTGCGTGCCAGTTGCCGGCATCTTCTATGCAGCTCTTTTTCCAAACGCCGCCGGTTCCGTTGAAGTTGATAAAGAAGCCGGCTTTATTTCTAACTGTCTGCTCAATAACAAAATGACCGTTCAAAGCCAAAGCCTGAATTTTTGTCAGTAAAGAAAAATCTTCGTTTAAATGTTCCCAGCGTGTTTGAACCATTCCAACATTGTCGTCGGCAAAATATTGAAGCGTGCTCTTCAGAAAATCTTTTTTAGGCAGGAAGTCAGCGTCAAAAATAGCAATGTAGTCTCCAGTCGCCGTTTTTAATCCCTCTTTTAGCGCACCAGCTTTGAATCCCTCGCGGTTCTGCCTTCGGATATGAAGAATATTAAAACCGAGATTGAATTTCTCTTCAACCTTTTTTCGGACGATGTCAACTGTCTCATCCGTTGAATCATCGAGCACTTGAATTTCAAGTTTCGCTTTGTTGTAGTCGATCTCGCAGACGGAATCAATCAGCCTTTCGGCTACATACATTTCGTTATACAGGGGGAGCTGTATCGTAACGGTGGAATTAAATTCGTTCTGTCCGGTTTTATCGTGCTCTTTTTTTTCAAATTTATTGTGATAATAAATCATAATAAATCCATGGCTCGAAAATACAAGCAGTACGAACAATGAAAATATGTAAACAAATAGAATTATTTCGTTCATAAAGTTCTCTTTAGTTTTACCAGTTGGAAACAACCGCTAATAAAATATCTTCCGTAATTAATTCGACCGCTTCGGTCAGCGCATTATTCCTGGAAGTGAGGAAATCAGCGGCATCGTAAGTAGTGTAATTCGAAAACGTTTTGTCTATCAATGTTTGTTTTTTGATCATGTCTCTATAAAGAACTTTTACCGAAATTGTAAGCCGTCTGAGCGTTGCCTTTTCAGCCTGCCCGGCGGCGGTTGTAGAAACAGCTTCGGGGTTGTCATTTATCGAAAGTATTGTGCATTCGAGCAAAGCATCGGCGTTAACGCGCTCGGTAACCTCAAGATTATTATCATTGATAAATTTTTGGATCAGCTCATTTGTGAAATCGTTGCTTAGATTCGGCTCACCCGAGCCGCTTCGGTCGGCAAACATCGGTATTGCTATAGTCTGCAAATGCGGCGGAACAGAAGCCCCTGTAAAAGAATAACTGCATCCTACCAATAATGAAATCAACGCTGATGCGATAAGCAGCGCCGCCGAAGATTTTAATTTAACCGACATGTAATTAAAATAATTTAATAGAATTTTTGACATATATAATGATACGTATGTTAAAACGATTTACATAAAAAAAATTCAAACATCATACTCTTTTAATTTTCTGTAAAGAGTCCTTTCGCTGATCCCGAGCAGATGAGCCGCCTTTTTCTTATTCCACTTAGTATGGTTTAAAGCATTAATAATAGCGTCTCTCTCAAGCACATCCATCGGTATTACCTCTGAAATATTTGTATATCCCGGACTCTCTTCCTTTTGAGGGCTGTAATCGGATGCAATGCTTTTTAACTCTATCAAATCTTTTTTTATTTCAATTAATGCGCGGTATATCATTTCTCTATCCAGTTCTTCCGAAGGCTTATTCAGATGAACCGGAAGGTTTTTCAGCGTCCTGTCTTCTGCGTGAATCGATAAAAGATGCATAAGATCATCGGAATCAAGTACATTAGATTGATTAAGCGCTAAAGAGGATTCAATCACGTTTTTCAACTCTCTGATATTGCCGGGCCAATAATAGTTATTTAACAGCTCGCGCGCTGAATCAGTGATATCAAATTTTCTTTTTAACTTGCCTGCAAACTGATCAATAAAAAAATCAACAAGAGCATTTATATCTTCTTTTCTCTCGCGAAGGGGGGGAATTGTAAGCGTAACCGCTTTCAGTCTGAAAAACAGGTCTTTTCTAAATCTGCTATTACTAACCTCGTCCTGCAGATTTTTATTTGAGGCGGCGATAATTCTCACATCCACCTTTGTAACGGTTTCGCTGCCAAGTCTCATAAACTCGTTGGTTTCGAGAACGCGGAGCAGTTTTACTTGAGTTGTCAGAGGCATTTCGGCGATTTCATCAAGGAACAATGTGCCGCCGTTGGCAATTTCAAAATAACCTTTTCTGGAATCCACTGCGCCGGTGAAAGAACCTTTCTCGTGCCCGAAAAGTTCGCTCTCCAAAATACCCTCGGGTATAGCTCCGCAGTTTACACTTACAAGTTTTTTATCCGACCGGTTGCTGATTCCATGTATGGCGAGAGCAAATACTTCTTTGCCGACACCGCTTTCGCCGTGAAGCAAAACGGAAATATCGGATTTGGCGACCTGAATCATAATATCAACCAAATCCTTAATTGCCTTTGATTTGCCTATAATTCCAAACTGTTTTTGTATTTCGTCTCTGTAAAGCATAAAAATTATTTTCTATTACCGTAAAAATACATGAATTTTTGGAATAATTTCTATGCAAATTGAAAGTGAATAGTGTAATCCAAGCTTCATTTTAATGTTTGTTATTCAGCTCGAATCAATAGATCGAGGAAATTATTTTACTTTGCCTCTTCAATTTGAATTACTCTGCCCTTGAGATTAAACTGCTTTTCTATCTCAGCAAGCGTTTTAACTGCATCGGCTTCGGCAGTAAATTTTCCTGCAGTAACTACATTGAGAATAGAGCCGCCAACTTCCTTAGTGAAAATAGACGAGGGCAGTCCGCTGTTTTCAAAACGGGATTTCAATGACGCCGCATTTGAGTAATTTAAAAATGCGCCGGCTTGAATTGTGAACTTAAATGGAATATCCGCAGGTGTTTCACTGATTTTTTCGGTTGTATTGCTTACTACTAACTGATCGGACAAAAGCTCTTCTTCGGGGATATTGCGGTCAGCCATGGTGATGTATTGTGATTCTGGATAATTTCTTTTCAATTCGGCGAGATATTCGTTTGCCCTGGAATACGAACCTGCCGAGAAGTAATACATAAAAATTCTGTAAAGCGCCGCATCGGCATATTTGCTTTTAGGATACTTCTGATTTATAATCAAATATTTATTAAGAGCTTCCGAAGCATTCTCGGAAAGAACTGCATCGAGAAAGATTACAGAAGGATCGCCCGATTTAGTAACCAGCAATTCTGCAAGCCCTTTTTTTGCTTGCGAACTATTTCCACTTTCAATTTCCCTCAGAAGAGGGACTATATTAGTTTCCTGAGAAAATAATATTACCGGAAGTAATACTATTAATAATAGTATGGTTTTCATTTTATTAATAATTTCAGTTATAAAAAATCTTTTCTGCATTACGCGGTAAGGTTAATTTTATTTTTACCGGGCAGAATTTCAATCAATTCGCCGAATAGAGTTGCGGATGTAACTCTGAAAATCTTTGTCTTAACATAATCGCCCGGCTTGATATTATTTGTCTTCTCGAATACAACTACTTTATTTGTATCTGTTTTGCCGGCGAGAAATTGGTTTGATTTTTTACTGGCGCCTTCGACGAGAACGGGTTCGATACTGCCGATAAGCTTCTGATTCACCTCAAAAGAAATTTGCTGCTGAAGATCAATTATTTCATTCAGCCTTTTTGCTTTTACTTCTTCCGGCACGTCATCTTCCATTCTATAAGCTTTTGTTCCCTCACGAGGCGAATACTTAAACATATATGCGCCGTCGTATTTAACCTTCTGCATTATGTCAAGAGTCATAACATGGTCTTCATAAGTTTCAGTAGGAAAGCCGGAAATTATATCAGTTGAAAAACTTACGCCAGGAATTATCTGCCTTGCCTTTTCAATCAAAGCTAAATAATGCTCTACGGTATAAGTGCGGTTCATCAGTTCCAATATTCTGTTTGAACCCGACTGCAGCGGCAGATGAATATAATTGCAAATATTTGAATGACCCGCAATAGTAAACAATAATTTATCTGAAAGGTCCTGCGGGTGCGATGTGGTAAATCTTATGCGGATAGAATTATCCACCGAAGCAGAAGCGGCAAGAAGATCGGCAAAGTCATTGTTGTCATCTCTGTAAGAATTTACGTTCTGTCCTAAGAGCGTAATTTCTTTAAATCCTTTTTGGGACAAAATTTTTATTTCGTCAACGATTGAATTCAAAGAGCGGCTGCGTTCGCGTCCGCGCGTGAAAGGAACTACACAGAAAGTGCAGAATTTATCGCAGCCCCTCATCACCGACAGCCATGCGGATAATCCTTCCTCTCGGTAGGGAAGAATATCGTCGTAGGTTTCTGTCCGCGAAAGCTTAACTCCAATGCCTTTAATGCCGGAGAATGCGTCGTCGATAAATTCCGGCAGACGCCTGTATTCATCAGGCCCCACTACAAGGTCAACAATTTTTTTGTCTTCAATCAATTCACGTTTAAGTCTTTCTGCCATGCAGCCGAGAATCCCGATTATTGTATAAGGTTTTTTCTGTTTGATTTTTTTCAGATTGCCAAGCCTTCCGTAAATTCTCTGTTCGGCGTTGTCTCTAACGCTGCAGGTATTTAATAGAATGACGTTTGAGTCCTCGGCATTTTCCGCAAGCTCGAATCCTTTGTTCTTCATAATGCCGAGAACTACTTCGGTATCGGCTAAATTCATCTGGCAGCCGTATGTTTCAATATATATTTTATTTTTTGTCATTTATCCGCTTTAAAAAATTAAATCCGTATCGCAAATGTAATTTCAAAAGGAACTAATTACAATTTAATAACATGCATGATTTTATAAGAACCCAGGATAGAAACCGCTCTCAGAATAAAAAATATTTTATTCTAAATCAAAACTGTTTTAAGCCACTCAAAATTTCTTGAATTCATAATCAATAATATTTTTTTATTTTCTTGGAAACTATCGCTTCAATTAATAAGTTACACACAGACAAAACAAAAAAATATTTCTCGATGCAGCTCACAAAAGAACAGCGGAAAAAAAAAGCAGCGGAAGAATCAGTTAAGTATATTAAAAGCGGAATGACTCTCGGGCTGGGAACCGGCAGCACTGTTTATTATATGATTAATAAACTCGCTGCTGCATTTGCCTCCGGCGAGTTAATTAATATAAAGTGCATTCCGAGTTCTACGGCAACGGAAAACATTGCTAAGAAATTGAAAATTCCTTTAACAACTTTAGACGAGAATCCTGTTGTTGATTTAACCATTGACGGCGCGGATGAAGTGGACAAGGACTTGAATCTAATAAAAGGCGGAGGCGGCGCACTGCTAAGAGAAAAAATTTTAGCGCAGGCAAGCAGACAATATATAATTATCGCCGACGATTCTAAGATGTCAAAACAACTCGGCGAAAAATTTTTTGTACCTGTTGAAGTGGTCCCTTTTGCTCTTATGTCAGAAAAAAAATATCTGGAATCACTCGGCGCCGAATGTAATGTAAGAATTAATCAACAAAAAAAATTTTTTATTACAGACGAAGGTAATTATATTTTGGATGCCGATTTCAACAAGATTGAAAATGCGTTTGACCTCGAAGCAAAACTTAACGCAAGGGCTGGCATTGTTGAACACGGTTTGTTCTTGAATATGACTGATTTATTATTATTATGTGATAACGTCGGCAATTTGACTCTAAAGAGCCGTCTGCTTCCAGCATCACAAATAACAGTCTAAGAAAAAAAATATTTAAATAAACATTGCTATTTATTGTGAATAATGTAATATTTTACCGTTCAATTATTGGGGACATTGTTTATTGACGATCATATTTCCATTTCCTTCGTGCAATTATGGGTTTACTGAAATTTTCTTTAATTCTTATAAATTAAAACTATTCAAATGTAATCGTGATTAAATAAAGGAACTTTTACGGCACGATTTTGTGATTTGTGGCTTTTAGCATAATTATTTTTTTGAAATTACCAAATTATTATTTTGATGCAAATTGTTGACAAACAGATACTTTTTCTATATTTTTCTAAAAATAGTTCTTTTTTCTTGTATTTTTACGTTTATTAACGGAAATTAAACTTGGTTTTGAAACAAAATTTATAACTAATTTACTTTTAACAATATAACTTATGAGAACATACAACAAAAAACGGAGGCTAATTAATGAAGAAAAATTTACCACCCTAAATTTTTGTTCGGATTTTTTGTTTCAGTCCCGCATGCGGGATAGCAGTTTTTTTAATTCGTCAATTTTAACTAATTCTATTTTATAATATTTTGGAGATAACTATGAGTCTTAAGAAACTCCTTAATTTAAGTTTTGTACTTGTACTCTTAACCGCTTTCCTTGTACAAGCTCAAACCTTTTATGTTAACAATCAAACGGGTAATGATGCTAACCCCGGCACTCAGGCTTTGCCTAAGTTAACCGTCGGTTCGGCTATTATTGCCGCCCCTCCCGGTTCAACAATTTCGGTTGAAGCTACCGGCATTAATTATACCGAGGGTAATATTACAATTAACAAAGCTTTAACATTTACCTCGACCAATACCGCAACTAATGGCGCACCGGTTTTTGTTAACGCTAATTTGATTGTTCAGGTTAATACAACGTTTACTAATATTTTCCAGTTTGTTGATCTGACTTTAACTGCTGGGACGGTAACGGGCGCTTCTAATCTGACATTCAGCGGTAATATTACAAGAACAGCCGGTACAGTTGATACACAAATTAACTATACCGCCGGCGCCCACAATTTCCTATATGATGGCGGCGCTGCAATTACTTCCGGTTTTGAATTACCTGCTGAAGCTAACACAACTAATTTTGGAAATTTAACCACAACTGCCGGAACGAATTTGACTTTGAATTCCGGTAAAACAATTAACGGTATTATTACCACTGGCGGAACTCTTAACTTAGGCGGAAATACTGTTACCGTTAATGGCGCAAATGCTCACGTTGTTGACGGAGATGTTTCAAATGGCACATTAGCTTTCACATTAACAGGAGCTGCGACAAGCATTGACGGCGGCACAGCCGGACGCGCTCTTCCGAACATTACCGCTTCATCAACTACTGCGGGCAGAACTCTTACGATTGATCCTGCCGGCGCTTCTACCATTACTAATGTCGGAAGCTTAACATCTAATACAGCCGCAAACATTACTACAAATAATACCGGAACGGTTGGCACTGTTACACTTAATGGTTCAGGTACAGTTAATGTATTTAACGGCGGTTCAGTTGGCGCTGTAACCGGTTCTTCAGGCAGCACCGGCACAATTACTCTTGCAAATATTACTGCAGGCGCTGCAACAATTGCCAGCATTACTCAATCAGGCACCGGCTTTATCAACTTTGTTGGTACTGCTGCAACATCAATTAATATTACAGGCAATGTTCTTTTGAACACTGCTTTTACATTAACTAACGTTGCTTCTATTGGACTTGGAACAATCACTTTCCCTGATCTTGCAACAACAATCGGCGGCACGCTGACAAACTCCGCAGGATTTACTGGTTCCTCAACTTCAGCCGGAAATGCTGGAAATGGAAATATTATTTTTGGAAATATAACTACCACCGTTACTGTTACCGGCGCTACTACTAACAGCACCACCGGCGGATATACTCTTTCGGGCGCGGGTGCTTTTACAGGCAGCGGTAGAATTACTTTTGCAACTACAACCGGCGCTTTGACATTTACCGGCGGTATTACAAACAGTTCTACTCTTAACGGTACCGCTCCTGTTGGCGATATTATCGCAGCAGGTTTAGGCGGAGCTGCTACGGTTAATTCAGGCGCTGTAGTTAACAGTTCTACAAGAGCGACAGCTCACATAGATTTTTCGAATTTAACTGGTGTTAATACAATAGCCTCGGTTTCATCCACAGGTTCAACCGGAGGCGATATTTTATTTGGTAACGGAAACGTCGTAATTGCAGGCTCAGTTACTAACTCAAGAAGCGCTGCCGGCGCCGACATAGTATTCGGTACTGGCGCTACCGGCGGAACAACTGTAGCTATTGCAAGCATAACAAATTCTGGCGCTTCTAATATTACATTCTTAAGCGTAAGCACAGGTAATGTTAACATTACTGGTTCGGTAAGCAATACTTCGAGCGGAACGATTTCTTTTACAAACTTGTTGACAGGAAATTTCACGCTAAACGGAACGCTTACAAATAGCGGTTCAGGCACAGTTACTTTCCCCGCTGTAACCACATGCGTTGTCAACGTTGGCGGTATTTCCGTTAGCGCCGGCACGGTTAACTTTGCTGCTACGCAAACTGGCGCATTCAATGTAAATGGTTTATGGACAGTATCCGGCGGTACGCTTAATATTTTAGGCGGCGGCGGCGCTGCTAATATTACTGTTTCGCAGGTTGTTACTTCTACTATAACCTGGACTGCCGGTACAATTAACTTTACCGGTCGCCCAACAGTCAGCATAGGAAGTGCCGCAGTTTACATTGGCGGCGCTACAACTAATCCAACATTTACATCAGCAACAACGACTTTGAACTTCACAGAGCCACTGCCAAACGTAGTTCAAACCATTTATGTAGGTTTGGCTAACCCGGTTTATCCAGGTCCTTTTACAATTACCAACCCTGCAAATATTCCGGCTCCGGTAGTAAGGTTCTTGCCTAACGGCGCTGCTTCAGCAAACTTATATGTACTTAATGACGTAACATTTAATACAGGCGCTATAGTTAATTCAGTTTTAATTGATGGCGTTAGACTTAATGTAGGAAAGAACGGACTTGGCGGCGGTAACGGTAACTTCCAGAATACAACCGGTTATACAACTGCTAACGGCGGTTATGTTATGATGTCCGGTACAACGCTTGCGCAAACCGTAAACGCTGGCGCTGCACCAAATGCAGGCGCTACATTCGGCGCATTTGGCGTTGACAACGAATCCGGTATCATTCCGGCTGTTACCTTCACAAACGCAACATGCACATTTACAAATGACTTCTTCCTTGCTGAAGGTGATGTAAGCTTAGTAAATACACAATTCAGCGGAACAGCTCCTTGGCCGACTGTTTATAGAACTGAAGGTACTTTCACTACTGCTCCTACAGTCGCTGCCGGCACTATGATTAACGTGACTTATTATGGATTTGATAAAGTTACTGCTCTTGAAGTCCCTGCCGGAGCTACATCGTTGAATAACTTAACTGTCTCAACTACAAACGGCGCTTTAGCGGGATTTGGCATTGTTACTTTAGGCGCAGCTGCTACAGTTAACGGAACTTTAACAATAGATGCAAATCAATCATTATATACAGGCGCTTTCGCTCTTACTTTAGCAGGCGCTTCTGCAGTCGTTAACGGTTACTTAGTTGACGATGGTACTACAAGAGTTCAATTGGCTGCTCCGACTGGAACAGTATTCAGCGGTACGGGTACTCTTCCTGCAATACAGGTTAATGCTGGTTCCGTAGGTAATAATCTTGCAGGCGCAGGATTAGTTTCCAACGGATTTGGCGGCGACGGTGTATGGGGCGGCGGTAACGATGACTTTACAACAATGGACGGAAGTATTAATTATGCGGGCGGCGCAGCATCTTCCTTAACTGTAACATTCGCAGCTCCAACTGCTCCGTCAACAACTAATTTCTTTAATTTAACAACCGCTGCGGGCGCAACATTTACGCTTGGCGCAAATGCTATTATGGGCGGTAACATGGCTCATGTTTCCGGCGCAATCGACCTTGGCGGATTTACATTAGATCACAGAGGAGTAGCTCCAGGCATCACTGTCGGCGCTACAACGACTAACGGTTTGTTATACTTCCAAACCGCTGCTACAAGTCTGACTGTTACCGGTCCAGGCACCGCAGTTATAGGAGCTAATTTCCAATATAACGACGTTACAAATGGCGGCACAACTCAAACATTTACTCTGTTGTCAGCATCTACCGGCGATCTTCAAATTACCGGAGATGTCACTTTAAGTGATGGTACAGCGGCTGCTCCTGCTGGTGACGGCGCAATTTTCGATATTGGCGCTGGCAGAACATTAACAGCTTCTGGCGCAAATGTTACTGTAGGTAACAACGGCGCTTTCACAGCAGTAAACGGCGGTACAACTGGTATCTTAATACTTGATGTTGCTGCTCCAAACACATTATTAACTTATAGCACTCCTGCTGCCACTACAGTTACTAATCTTACAGTTAATGACAATGTTGCTTTAACCGGAGGAATTGCTGGTTCTACTTTAACAGTTACAACAGCAATGATTCACAACGGCGGCGACATAAATATTGGCACTGCAAATTTACAGATTGGTAATGCCGGCGCCGCTACATTTACAAGAACAGGCGCTACAGCAACCTACACAGGCTCAGGTTACTTAATTTGGAATAGTACAACAGCAGGCGGATTCCAGCATTCTTCAGCTGTTGCCGCTGGTACTATGACAATTAATAAATTCAGAACTTTACAAAATATGACATTGCAGAACGCACGAAGTTTTGTAATTGTTCAAAATCTTGATGTCCTTAATTCATCTGTTATTACAAATCAAGTTTTAGGAGCAGGCCCCGGTTATATAACTGTTGGCGATGCAACTAATGTTCCAATGATAACTTTAAGTGATAACGCTGCAACTGATCCAAACGTAGCTTCAAATGCATTGACCTTTGCAAATACAACTGCTGATTTTGCATTTAATACAGTAGCTGGCGGTGGTGGCTATACGGTTACCACAAACGTTTGGCCGACTGCAGTTCCGGCTAGGGACGTAACAAATACCACAGGCGTAAACACTACGCTGCTTACTTCCAGCAGACAAATTACAACCTCCCTTAAGCTGGTATCGGGTCAATTTAACTGGGATAGCCCTGTTGTTGTTACCTTAGATTCTGGCATTATTATCTCAAGAACTGTTGGCGCTTCGATGACAAGAGATAATAGCGGCGCCGGTGCAGTTGGTACTTTAACCGCTCCTTTAGTAAACTTGGTCTATATTGGCGACTTTACTGCAGCTGCTTCAGCTACAGGAGAAGAATATTCGCTCCCAACAGTTGTTAACAACTTTACTTTAAATACAGCCGGCACAGATATCAGCATAGCTGCTTCTAGAACAATAGCTGGGGTAATAACCTGGAATTCTACTTTGAGATTTGGCGGCGGCACAACCACCAATGTTACCCAGGCTCAAACTTTACCTGCTCTTTCAACTGTTATTGTAAACGGAACGGTTAACTGGAATGGCGGTATTACTGTAAGCGGCACTTACACAAATAATGGCACTACTTCAACTACCGGTGGATTTGCCGGCACAGGCACTATCACAAATAATTTCACAATGAATCTTGACGCCTTAAATTTAACAGGCGGAACATTCACAATGGCTGCTGGTACGGCATTGAATTTAACGGGTGACGCAATATTTAATAATATTGTAGTTCCTGCTTTTGCTGTAGCTCCTGCGGCTGCCACACTTCCGACTGTAATAACTTCATCCGGGAATATGACTTTCAACGGAACATTTACAAACAACATAGTTGACTTTGTATTTGGCGGAACAAGCGCACAAACAGTTAATTTAGGCGGAAATAGAACTATCAACAATGTTACCTTAGCTAAAACAGCTGATGAAACAGTAACATTATCTGGCGGTAACTTAACGCTTAACGCAGTTCAAAGCGCTAATGCTGCCGGTTTACTCACATTAACAAGAGGTATTTTAATAGTTGGCAACATCGCTGCCAATAACCCTGCTTTGTTAACTATTCAGGCAACTGTAACCACCGGTATTATTACAAATACTGGTTATTTGAGAAATCCTGCTAATAATGTTGATAAAGCGCATGTCAGCGGTCGTTTAGGAGTATTTATAGCAGCCGGTACAATCGGTAGAACAGAATGGCCAGTTGGCAGCCCCGCAGTTAACGGCGACTACAGACCAGCCGCTCTTACATTTACCGCTGGAAACGCTACAATAGCTCCAACAACTATTATTGTTAACCATCAGGATGGTATCCCTGTTGGCGATAAGAATTTGCCTGTTAACGGCGGAACTAAATTCTTGGCTCCTGATGAAACATTACTTATCGGTTCAAAAGCTCCGTATTATTGGGCATTTGAATCAACTACAAGCTTAGGCGCTTCGCAGTTATTTGACGTTGAATTGCAAGGCACTAATCTGAATAAACCAATTGACACACATAACGACTTAAGAGTTATAAGAAGATTTGACGGTGATGTATCGGTTAACGGATGGTTTGTTGAAGGCGAATTAACAAGCTACAGCAACGCAATGGTAGCTGATGTACCTAACCCGGGTGACACTACTGTAGTAGTTAGAAACAGAAACTCACGCGGAAGCGCTGTATCACAAAAAGCATTCTTCACTGTCGGTATCCCGACCAGCGCTCAGACCTATGCTGTAACTGGAACTGTAACTTATGACAACACAGGTAATGATCCTTTCGTTGGCGCAACAGTTCAATTATTGCAGGGCGGTGCAGTTGTTCAAACAGCTGTAACCGACGCTGCTGGCGCTTATGCATTTGCCGGCGTTGAAGAAGGAAGCTACACTGTAACAGCAACATACGCAGGCGCATGGCCTTCATCAAATGCTGCAGATGCTCTCGCAGTTGCTAACCACTATTCAGGGCAGGCTCCATTGACAGGCCTTCCATTAGTAGCTGCCGACGTTAACGCAAGCAACACTGTTAACAACACCGACGCTTTATTAATAGTTAGAAGATTTGCCGGACTTATCACATCATTTACAGCCGGCGACTGGGCATTTGGATCATCCAATGTCACAGTAGTTAATGCAGACGTCGTCGCAGACTTCAAAGGTATTGCCGTTGGCGATGCTAATAAGAGCGCTGCGCCTGCTGCATTGCCAAAAACTTCTAACATAGATTTAAGTAACGGACAAGTATTACAAGTAGCTCCTAACAAAGAATTCGAATTGCCGGTCTCTGTTTCGAGCGATATGAACATTGGTGCCATAAGCTTAACGTTCAGCTATCCAAAAGATTTGGTTGAGTTGATAGGCGTTAAAGGCGCTCAAGAAGGCGTATTATATAATGACGTAGACGGCGAAGTTAAGATAGCTTGGGTAGATTTAACAGGCGGACAGAGCCCGATGACGTTAAAATCTGGCGATATGGCATTAGTATTGCAATTCAAGCCAACCGAGAAATTCACTGACGGTACATCCTTCAGCATTGAAGCTCAAGGTGAGAATGAAATTGCATCAGTTGACGGAAAAGTTATTAACAAGGCAGGGTTGAAAGCTGCAACTGTAGAATCATTTGTTCCAAAAGCATTTGCTCTTTCACAGAACTATCCTAACCCGTTCAACCCGTCAACTGTTATTGAGTATTCATTACCGGAAAACTCAAAAGTAACGCTGACTATCTATAATATTCTTGGTCAGGAAGTAGCAAGAATTCTTGATCAACAGCAGGAAGCCGGTGTTTACAAGGTTAACTGGAATGCAACAGGATTTGCTAGTGGAGTTTATATCTATAATATTAGCGTAGAAGCTCCAACTAAGAATTATACTGACTCTAAGAGAATGATGCTTCTTAAGTAAGACTCGTTGCTTATCATAGGGCTTGTCCCGCTTAGGTGGGACAAGCCTTTTAATTAAATTAGTCACTTTATTTAGGGAAGAAAATTATGAGAAAATATCTTTTATTAGTCACTCTCTTGCTCTTTGCTGCTTTTCAAGTATTCCCGCAAACCACGGTAACAATCGAGTCAGTATCGGCTAATGCAGGTGAAGCAATAACAGTTCCGATAAACGTTGAAGGTTTTACTAATGTCGGAGCTATTTCATTCAAAATAAATTACGATACGAATGTATTAACTTTTACCGGAGTTGCTAATGCCGCAGCTTCCTTCACCACAAACGCAGCCGGTGGCGTACTTTCGCTTGGTTGGTTCGATGCAACTGCTTCGTCTCCTTTGAACATTGCATCAGGGAAATTGCTTGATTTGCAGTTTACATATGCAGGAGGTAACCCTTCAACTTTAGCTTTTAATCTTGCTGAAAGCGAGGTTTCTAATTCAAACGGTGATCCTATGGCTGTTAACTATGTTAACGGCGTTGTTACACAAGTAGGAAATTTTATCGCTTTAGAATTAGCTACTGTTGGAAACCCGACTGTGGGATCGGTCTCTGTGCCCCTTACAGTGCAGAACTTCTCTAATGTCGGTGCCGTTTCCATAAAATTCAGCTATGATCCGGCCGTTCTAACATTTGATGGAATATCAGATGCGCCAAACGGTGATTTTACAGCCAATGCAGGCGGCGGCGTCGTTAGTATTGGTTGGTTCGATGTTAGCGGTTCTACACCGTTAACAGTTCCGGACGGTTTATTATTAAATGTTAATTTTACATATAACGGCGGTTCAACCGCTCTCGCATTTGATCAGGCGTTAACTGAAATTTCAAATGCAGACGGTGATCCATTCACACTCGATTATACGAACGGATTTGTAGGCAGCAGTGTTAGTGTTTCTTTGGGTAATAGTGTTGTCTATGAAGAAAACGTAACTGTTGATGTGCCGATAACGGTTTCCGATTTTTATGATGTCGGCGCTATCTCATTAAAAGTTCAATATAATGGCGCTGTTTTACAATTTCAAGGATTAGCAAACGCTTATCAGGGCGCAACATTTACATCAAATGCCGCTCTTGGTGTTGTTACTATCGGTTGGTTTGATCCAAACGGTAATACGCCTTTGAACATTGAATCAGGAAAATTAGTTGATTTGCGCTTTACTTATGTAGCCGGTTCATCAAATCTCAGCTTCAATGAAGCACAATCCGAAATAACAAATTCTGTTGGAACACCACTTACTGTTGTTTACAGCAGCGGTTCTGTTACAAAGGAAGATGCACCTCCGGCTGAAGAATTGGTAAATTGGTTCGAAGTAAGCGTTGACGGCAATGATTTCTTTAAAAACGATAATAATACTCGCGGATTAGCTTATAATCCTGCGACTGGAAATTTACTGGTTGTATCTCGAACAGGTACTTCGGCTGTGCACATTATGCACGGTGTAACTGGAGAAGTTCTTGGTACTCTGGATGGCAGCGCTATTGTTAATACAGGCAGCACTTTTCCGATTAATCTTATATCTGTAACAGACGATGGAGTTATATACGCTGCAGGATTAGCATTGGCAAATCAAACATTCAGAGTTTACCGCTGGGCTGACGAAGCTGCTGCGCCGACTATAGCTTTTGAAGGTGTTGTTGCTCAGAGAACCGGCGACGCATTCAAGGTTGTTGGTACTGGCACTAATACTCTTATCTATGGCAGCGGCGGCGGTTCAAATCGTGTTTACATTTTTTCAACTGCTGACGGCGAAGCATTTACCTTGAATACGGAAGTAGCAGTCACCGCTGGTTTAGCTCGAGGCGGCATTGCCCCGACATCCGTTGGCGTTAATTCGAATATGTGGGTTAACGGCTCAGGCACTGCAGTAACTTTGATTGATGCTTCTGGCGCTACTGTTGCATCTATCAGCAGCACAAAGATCGGTACTTCTTTTATGCATGTTGACTATTTCAGCTCTGGCGGCAAAGATTATATCGCCGTAGCCGGCGGTAACGTTGAAGCAAGTTCCAGAAGAGTTGAAATATGGAATGTTACAGTTCCGGGAAGCGCTTATTTAGCTGCATTTGGAACAATGCAAGGCACATGGGCTGCAAATGCTAACGGTACCGGTACAGTCGATGTTTATTTTAATGCAGATGATGATGAATTTAGAGTTTATCATCTTGTTACTAATAATTTGATTGCAGGCTACTCTGATGTTATCGCTCCATTCCAGGCTATTGACCTGTTGCCATATTGGTCTGCTACAGCGTTGGATAATACTTTGCCCGGTTATTTCTCTACTTCAAGTTATGAAAGAGGAATGGCTTTTGGTAAAGTTGGCGGCAAAGACAGAGTTTATGTAGTTACAAGAAACGGCGCTCACAGAGTTGTGATACATGACGCAAACAATGGTTTTGTTCTTGGCGAAATACCAAAACCAACAGCCTCTGAAGGCATTGGTTTATTCCACTTAAATGATGTTGGCGTTTCAGATGACGGAATTATTTTTGTTGATAATATGACTCTTGGTGCCGATGCAGCTCATCCTTTCAGAGTTTATAGATGGGACAGCGAAACCGCTGCTCCTAAGACTGTAATTTCTTATGATGGAGCTTTAGGAAGAATGGGTGACAGATTCAGCGTCTATGGAAAAGCATCTGATAATTCACTTACAATTTGGGCGGCAGTTGCAAACGGCGGTAATAAAGTTGTTAAATTTACGACCGCAGACAACGGCAATACTTTTACAGCCAATGTAATTAATCTTAACGGTACAACCACTAATTCGCAGCCAAATGCTGCTGCTATGCCCGATGGCACTTTCTATATTACATCTTACGGAAGACCAGTAGTGCATTGTGATGCCAGTGGAAACGTAATTGGCACAATACCCACAGATGTAGTAGGGACAGGCTCTGCAACAATTAGATACGTTGAGTTCAACAATTTACAGTACCTTCTCGTTTACTATCCTGATATACCCGGCGACGGAACAGGTGAAAGAGGAGTTATGGTTGATATAACCAATGGCGCGGAAAACGCTTACATTTATTATACAACCGCTTCTTTCTCAAAGAATGCTAACGGTAACGGCGCAGGTTCGATTTCTTTCAATGCGATTGATGATGAAACCTTCGCGCTTTATATGTTAGGTTCGAACAATGGCGTTATTGCTTTTGCTAACAAAGACCTTGTTCCTCCGGCTCCATTATATCCGCCTGCATTCATTAGTGCTGAGTCTTTACCAGGTTATGTAGCAAGAGTAAGCTGGGCTGGCAGCAATAATGAAGGCATTTTAGTGTCATTGAATAACGGCGATATCACTGATGTGAGCGGGTATTATCAGAGTACTGAGAAAGCATACGGAAGTATATTTGACCTCAGCGGTTATAATGGTGCAACTATATTAACAATGGATTTTGCCCACGGCGGATTCAGCTTCTGGCAGACACCATCAAAATATATTGTCCATGTTTTAGATTTAGTTAATAATACAGTACTTTTATCAACTGATACATTGACCGCAAATGTTCCTTTCTCAGGCGGGAAATGGGAAATCAATATTGATCTCGGCTCTTTAGCCGCTTCAAACTTAGTCGGTATATTTGTTCAGTCTGTCACTAAAGATAATTTTGGTGACGCTTGGCCTACTGTATTCACGGATTCTCAATCTCCTGCTCCAGCAGGTTCAAATTATATCATTGATGACGTGACTAATCCAATTGCAACTTTGCGTGATGCAAGTTCGGGCGGATTAGGCGCATTTATGATAGATTTATGGATTAATGTTCCAGGCATGGCTAAACCGCTTGTCATTAAACCATCGCTTGCTGAATCATTCAGCGCTAAATTTGAACAGGCTCAAAATCTGAAGAAACGTGATACATTCAAGAATGAGTATATTGTTCTGAAAGGAATGGACGAAAAGATCGCTGCCGATATTACAGGGTTTAACCTTTATAAAGGCGCTTCAACTGGTGCATTAACCCTTTTGGCACAGTTACCTAAGAGTGCATTCGAATATATTGATACTGAAATTTTGTCAGGGACATATGCATACGGTATTTCTGCTCAATATGGTTCTGATGAAAGTTCAATTCTTGCGACCGAGTTTGCATATACTCCAGTTTCAGAAAGCTTATTGGGTCTCGACCACACACCCGGCGATTTAAGTGTTACAGCGTTTAACGACGGTCGTATCGGCGCGCTTAGCGTTGGCGGTCTCGGCGTTGAGTGGAAAGGATTCAACGGCTTATGGAGAGGTGCTCTAATATACGGTTCCTCGGCAAACGGCAATGCTGTTGGTGCAGCGCATCAAAACAGCGTTAGCTTTAACGACCTGGTTAATTTAACAAGTTATTTCCAGGGTGGAACTATGTCAGAGCAGGTTAATCAAGTTGAATTTGATCAAGTAACTTACGCATTGATTTCGGATAACAGCACATATCAATTGCCGATTATTCAGGCAACTTACTCAAGAACCGGCGATAATTTCGTGTTCTATCGTTATGGATTTATCAACAGCGGAAATTCCATATTCTCCGGTTTATATGCCGGTATGTTCATGGATTATGACGTTGGAGCCGGAAACTCTTATACATCAAACTTAGGCGGTGTAGCAGAAAGCGAACATTTGGTGTATATGTTCCATGATGCGAACAATCCTTACTTCGGCGTTGCTGCTGTTAACGGCTTAGACGGTGCCAAAGTAACTGCTACAAATTTGACTGATGTAGCAGCTTTTAGGCAATCAGCTTTCGGATATATTTCGAATGTTGATCTTACCGCTCCGGCTGCAGGCGATCAGAGATTGTGGATTGGCACGCACGTTACAAAAGACGGCGGCATCAAACCCGGCGATACAACATGGGTTACTTTTGCAATAGTAGCAGGCGATAATTTGTTTGAAATACGCGACAATGCAAACAAAGCTTTTGCAGTTGCAAGACTTGCGAACTGGTCGGAAATCTCTGTTGATGTTAATGATGGCGTATTACCGACTGAGTTCAGTATTTCGCAAAACTATCCGAACCCGTTTAACCCGAGCACTACGATTAAGTATGCGTTGCCGGCTGCCAGCCAGGTTAAGATTCGTATTTACAATACACTTGGTCAGGTTGTTAAGGTTCTTGTTGACGGACAAAAACCTGCCGGTTACCATGAGATTAATTGGAACGCTTCAAATCTTGCTTCAGGTGTTTATCTCTACTCCATCGAAGCAAAAGCGGTTAGCGGCGGTAAAGACTTTAATGTTGTGAAAAAGATGATGTTAGTGAAGTAATTAGGGAGAAAGACTCAGCAAAGGGAGCCGCATATTGCGGCTCTTTTTGTTTTAAATATCTTGTCCGGCTGATTCTTGAAAATTTTCACAGTACATCCAAAAAAAAATCATAAAATAGAAACCCATAAAAAAATTAGTTGTATAAGTCCCAAGAGAAAAATATAGATAAACATTTCGAAAAATATTTTGAAAAAATCAGTAAATGCCGGTTCAAAATAAAAACATATCCAATCGATTAATTAGAAAAGTAATTCAAAATTTAAATCAATCAAAAATTGATGCCAGCAATGAATATAAGCGTACTTAATCTGACCAAAAAATACGGCGCACAGCGTGCTGTGGATAATATATCCTTCGAAGTCAAGACAGGAGAAATTCTTGGTTTCTTAGGTCCGAATGGAGCCGGAAAAACGACTACAATGAAAATAATCACTTGCTATATGGCTCCCTCTGAAGGTGATATTAGAATCGACGGCAATTCAATTCATGATAATGCCGAGGAGATCAAGAATCTTATCGGCTACCTTCCGGAAAATAATCCATTGTACCAAGACATGTATGTGATGGATTATCTTGAATTTGCCGCTAAGCTTAACGGCGTCCGCAAAGAAAAAATAAATGACAGGGCTGTGGAGATGGCGGCTGTCTGCGGATTGAACATCGAGAAGCATAAAAAGATCGGTGAATTGTCAAAGGGTTATAGGCAGCGTGTCGGACTGGCTCAAGCAATGATTCATGATCCAAAAATTCTTATACTTGACGAGCCGACTTCCGGGTTAGACCCGAATCAAATTGTAGAAATTAGAAAACTGATAAGAGAAATAGGAAGCGAGAAGACGGTTATTTTAAGCACTCATATTCTCCCTGAAGTCGAAGCAACCTGTGACAGAATATTGATTATTAATAACGGTAAAATTGCCGCCGACGGAACGGCTGATGTTCTCAGAAAACAGGCTCAGGGGCAGGAAGTACTGCGAATAGAAATTCTGGATGCGCCCGATAGAAATACCGTGATCAGCGAAATTCAAAAGCTCGAAAGCGTTGCGATGATTGATCCGGTTTACGACAGGCTGAGCAGTTATCTAATTAACAGCAAACCTGGGCAAAGTTCGAAAAGAAATATTTTTCAGCTATGCGTTAGGAACAACTGGGTGCTCGCAGAGATAACCCCTCTTGAAACAAAGCTTGAAGACATATTCAGAGATTTAACCACAAACTAAAATAGATTATGAATCAAATACTTGTAATATCATCAAGGGAATTAAAATCCTTTTTCGATTCGCTCTCGGCTTATATTTTAATAACTGTGTTCTTAGGCTTGAGCGGATTTTTTACCTGGCTTTACGGCTCGGATATTTTTTTCATAAATCAAGCTACTCTTAAACCTTTTTTTTCTATTGCTTACTGGACGCTGTTCTTTTTTATTCCAGCTTTGACTATGAAAATGCTTTCGGAAGAAAAGCGCAGCGGCACAATTGAACTGCTTCTGACTAAGCCTGTATCGGACTGGCAGGTAGTTACAGGAAAATTTTTAGCGTGTTTATCATTGATAGCAATTGCTTTACTCTTTACGCTGCCCTTTTATATCTCTGTTTGGATTTTGGGTCCTGTTGATCACGGCGCTGTTCTGTCGGGTTATTTTGGGATGCTGCTAATGAGTGCTTCACTTATTGGCATCGGAATTTTTTCCAGCAGTATAACCAACAATCAGATCGTAGCATTCCTTCTATCGCTTTTTATTGGGGTGTTTTTCATAATTATTTTTGATGTGCTCGCAGGAAATTTTACAGGAGCATTTGGTATGCTATTGCATAATTTAAGTTTATCGACGCATTACGAATCAATTTCACGGGGCGTTATTGATTCACGCGATTTAATATATTTTTTATCAATTTCATTTTTAGGATTATTTTTAGCATCAACGGTTTTATCAAAAAGAAATATTGTTGAATAACGGTACGGCTATGCTCACAAGAAAAAAAATGCAAATATCTATTCTTCTGGTAATCGGAATTGTTTTACTTGTCAATATAATTTCGTCTAGATTATTTTTTAGGTTGGATTTTACCGGCGACAAAATTTACAGCCTGAGTAAAGCAACAAAAAATTTACTCGAAAATCTTAATGAGCCGGTAACGATAACCGCGTATTTTTCCGAAGATCTTCCGCCGGATATCGCTAAAGTGCGGCAGGACTTCCGTGACTTGCTCGTTGAATACAACAGTTCTTCAGACGGGCAAATTGTCTATGAATTCATCAACCCCAATAAGGATGAGGAAACTGAAATTAAAGCGCAGCAGGAGGGCATACGCCCGATTATGATAAACGTTAGAGAGAGAGATCAAGTTAAACAGCAGCGCGCTTATCTCGGCGCGGTTCTGCAGTTAGAAGACCGGAAAGAAGTTATTCCTTTCATACAGCCGGGCGCGGCTATGGAGTATGCGCTCTCTTCAAATATCAAAAAAATCTCTGTGAAGAATAAACCCCGAATTGCATTATTGAGCGGTAATGGCGAGCCATCACTTCAGGCTCTTCCTCAGCTGCTTTCAGTTCTATCAGTAATGTATGAGGTGGAAACTTTAACCCTCGAACCTGTTTCAGAAATATCAAATGATTTTCAAGCGCTCGTTGTTATAGCGCCAAAGGATACAATCCCGGAGTTTGTGTTTAGTAAACTCGATAACTATTTATCCGCTGGCGGAAATGTTTGTTTAGCATTAAATACAGTCGAAGGCGATTTAATGACCGCCGCTGGAAATGTTATCCATACCGGATTTAATCAATGGCTGAAAACAAAAGGCATCGAAGTTGAAGAAAAGTTTCTTGTGGATGTAAACTGCAGCAGCGTAATGGTGAGGCAGCAGCAGGGGATGTTTGTAATGAATACTCCGGTCAGTTTCCCGTATCTTCCGGTAATATCTGACTTTGCCGAACACCCGGTAACAAAGGGGCTTGAATCAGTAATTTTTCCTTTTGCAAGTCCGTTTAAATTTAACGTCGTTGATACATCAATTGCGATTACGCCTATCGCATTTTCGTCTGAGAAGAGCGGCGTGCAAAGTCCGCCTTTATATTTTGATATTTCCAGGCAATGGACGCCCGGCGATTTTAATTTATCCTCACTTCCTGTCGCCTTAGCTCTCGAAGGCAATATTTCCGGTGTTAATTCATCGCGCATGGTTATTTTCGGAGACGGAGATTTTGCCGTTAACGGCGAAGGGCAGCAGGTTCAGCAGCTTCAACCCGATAATATAAGCCTTCTCGCAAATGCGGTTGACTGGCTTTCCGACGACACCGGTTTGATTGAATTGAGAACCAAGGGCGTAACCTCCAGACCCTTAAACGCTCAGCTTGAAGACGGAACAAAAACCGCAGTTAAGTATATTAATTTTTTAATACCGATACTGCTTATTATAATATACGGCGCGGTAAGATTTCAATTAAACAGAAGTAAACGCAACAAACTTAAGACGGTTGATTATGTTAGGTAAAATTTCGAATAAAAATCTTTCATTAATATTTTTATTTCTTCTGGCGGTCGCGTTAATATTTTTATTTGTTGACGGCGATAATAAAGAACGAACCTTCCGCAGAGACCTTGTTGACATTGACACTGCATCGGCGACACGCATTGTTTTATTCCCTAAATCGGAAAATTATAAAGAAGTCGAACTTGTTAAGTATGATAAGAACTGGAAAGTGAAATTGTACGGCGGAAGGGAGGTTCTTGTCCCCGATAGTAAAATCAGAAATCTTTTCAATACTCTAACTGCCATTATTCCTAAAAGACTCGCAGGCAGAGGGGTAGATAAATGGAAGGATTTTGAAGTTGACTCAACCGGAACGCGGGTTAAAGTTTACGAAGGCAGCAAGACTGTGCTGGACATTATTATCGGCAGATTTTCTTTCCAGCAGCCGCGCAGTATGTCAACCTATGTGCGGTTGAGCAGCGATTCAGATGTATATGAAGTCGAGGGCTTTTTAGCCGCGGCATTAAATCAGAGCGCCGATAACTTCAGAGATAATACAATTATTAAAAGCGATTACGAAAATTGGAAAGAATTATCATTTGCGGATGCGTCAAACAAATCGTCATTCAAGTTAGCGAAACTGGGTGAAAACTGGTTTCTGGATAACATAATTACGGATTCCACAAAGACGGCAGCTTTTTTACTCTCGCTGCAGAGATTGAACAGCACAGATTTTATTGAGTTAGACGAAAAGAAATTACATGCTCCGTTGAAAAAATTAATTATCTCCTCGGCAAACAATGAAGATTTATTAGTTGAAGGTTTTCACGTCGATTCTATTAAGGTTATCAGGTCCTCGATAAATCCCGGTAATCTGTTCGACGGAAATAAATCCGGTCTGTGGAAAAAAATCTTTATTGAACGCGATAAGCTGCTTTGAAGTAACCGGCTGTTATATTAAACTGGTTTGTTCATTGTTTTGTTATTCTTTGTGTTAATTCTCGGTGTATCTCCGTGTAACAGCTCTTTCCTTTGTTACACAGAGAACCACAGAGGCAAAACGGAGTTACACAGAGGTAAAACGGATTTGATGAATTGTTCTGACAATAATTACTGCGGTGATATATAACAGACTATTTGGTGTAGGCGAGTATTTCGTAAAACAGATATCTATCTGGCTGATTCCTTTTTCTTTATACGCATTTATTAAATTACCTAACATTCTGTTATATTAAACTGGCTTGTTCATTGTTTTATTATTCTTTGTGTTAATTCTCGGTGTATCTCCGTGTAACAACTCTTTTCTTTG
>WYBN01000003.1 GCA_011525875.1 Melioribacteraceae bacterium
CATCCTGGGGCTGAAGAAGGTCCCAAGGGTTTGGCTGTTCGCCAATTAAAGCGGTACGTGAGCTGGGTTCAGAACGTCGTGAGACAGTTCGGTCCCTATCCTATGCGGGCGCAGGATACTTGAGAAGAGTCGCTTCTAGTACGAGAGGACCGAAGTGAACGAACCTCTAGTGTGCCAGTTGTCACGCCAGTGGCATGGCTGGGTAGCTATGTTCGGATTGGATAAGCGCTGAAAGCATCTAAGTGCGAAGCCAACTTCAAGATTAGGTATCCCTTCAGTAATGAACTAAAGACTCCTTGGAGATGACAAGGTTGATAGGCTGCAGGTATAAGTCCGGTAACGGATTCAGCCAAGCAGTACTAATAAGTCGTGAGACTTAACCATTAAATTTTATTAAAAGTGATTTTAGATTAGTAGCTCTTTCAATCTATTATTTTTTGAAAAATTTTATTTTGCTTTGCAAAAAAAAGTTTTCTGGTGGCAATAGCTAGGGTGAAACACCTCTTCCCATTCCGAACAGAGAAGTTAAGCCCCTAAACGCCGATGGTACTGCATGGGCAACTGTGTGGGAGAGTAGGTAGCTGCCAGAATTAAAATTAAAACCCTCTTATGCTTTGCGTTTGAGGGTTTTTTGTTTTAAATAAAGTTTTATTCCGAAACAATATTCTTACCATTTCATCCGATAAGGAAAATATTTTCCTTCAGCAGTCAACAGTTTTGAAACACTTATTACTTGATGTTCTAAAATTCTTATTGCTCAACACTTGGTTCTGTCCGAATGGTCCGGCAAAAAAAGAAATCCTGCATGTTTTATACCGCCACAAAGAAAGGGGATGGATTTTAAACAATTACATGAATCCTTCCACAAAAAGGATTCTTAGTATAAAAGTAAGAAAGATAGAAAAGAGAGAAATTTTTGTAGCAACTGCCGAGTATTGGTATTTACGCTGGTGGGATACTAAAAAGAATTCCTATGCCTTTCCTTATAGAGAAACTAACCGCCAGCAATATATTTTACGAAAAGACAACGGCATCTGGAAAGTTTATGAAACTATTAGACCGGCGCCAAGGACTTCGATTCCCCATAGGAGAAAGTATTAATTGAAGGTTGATTATCATTAATGTATATTATAAAAAATAATTTAAAGAATTATATAAATGAAGACGTATAAATTTAGGATTGTTGTCGAACAGGACGAGGATGGAATATACGTAGTTTCTGTTCCTTCGTTAAAGGGTTGCTATACACAGTGAAGTACTATCGATGAAGCTGTCGAAAATATTAAAGATGCTATTAAGCTTCATCTCGAAGCCCGCGAATCTTTAGGTGAATCTATACCCTTAGAAGTACTCGTTGACGAGGTTGAGGTAAGCGTCTAAATTAAAGACAATAAAACGCGACAAGTTGATTAAAATATTGGAAAAGCTTGGCTTTGTTAAGATAAGGCAAAGCGGAAGTCATATTGTTTTACGGCATACAGACGGCAGGTGGACTACAGTGCCAATGCATAAGGGGAAGGATGTTGCAAAGGGTACGTTAGCAAAAGTATTAAAAGATGCCGGATTATCTTACGAAGAATTTGATGGAATATGAAAAGTTGAGTTGAAGAATGATTGCTTATAATGTATATTATAGGAAATACCTCAAATAAAACAACTTACACTTTCCATCAACAGCATCAATTTTTTTAACTTCTTTATTACAAAGAGCTTAGTAAACGTAAAAAATTTTTCGAAAATCGATTTTCGAAATTCTATACATACTCTGTTGAGAAAATCTGATAACTTATTAGAGAATAAGAATTTACAATTACATTTTTTTTCCATCAAAAAGGTTTTTCGCAAGCGCACTCTATATTTAAGAGCTTTCCGCCAAATTAATTTTTACACATCTTTAATTTATTTTAAAAAGAGCTTTTATATTTTTGGGGAAGCAGAAACTTTCGCAAAAGAGACAATTTTTATTTGTTAAAAACATTTTCGTCCCGAGGAATCGGGATGTGGGAGCCCCAAAAAGTCGGGATAAAATTCGGCAGCTGCCAGAATTTATTTTTATTAAAAGGTTGTCAGATCGAATGAGTAAACGTATTTAGTAAAAATGATAAGGTAAATTTAGCAGCTATATGATTTGCAAAGATTGCGGCTATTTATTGACTTCCTTTCCGCCGAGTTCATTAATTATTGCGTTAATTATACTATTTTCTTCATCAGAAAAATCTTCACCAATATTTGAAATAACATTATTTGTTTTAATCGGCAGAGTTTTTTTTTCAATTGTTATTTGCGGGTTAGAAGTGAATTCAAAATTAAACTTTCTCCGGAAAAGTTCTTCCGATTTTTTTTGCAAACAAGTAAGATAGCTCTTATTGCCGGAGATAATATCAATATCGTCCTTTGTTTCCAGCTGCACCAGAATTTTGTCATCGCTTATCTCTATTGGGTTGGAATTAAGTAAATGGCTGCCAAGAGTAAATTTTTCGCTGTTGACCGAATCTATAAAGCGAATCCAATTCCGGGTGATAAAATTAATGTTCTCGTTACCATTGGGTTCGTTTAAGACCATGTTCTTAATTTCAGATTGAAATAATTCAGACTTGTGCCCTTCTGATAAATTCTTTTTAACTGAGTTGTCTAATTCATCCGCGTACTTTTTTTTTTGAGAGGAATTATTATCGCTTGATAATTTTTGCAGTACTTCCGAAATAACAGCAGTTTTTTCCAAACCGATAAGATGGCATAGCGCGACTTCAATTTTCAACCGGTGGTTCTGCGCCGATTTTAATTCGTACTGTGTTCGGTTAAGGTAATTTAAAATTCTAAGGATATCTGCTTCGGAAAATTCATCGGCATAAGACAGATATTTTGCATAAAAAATCTCAGCAGATTCAACAAGATCTGTATTTTTGCGGATAATAACAGTCATAATATTTCTGAAGTGCTCTATTAGCCCGTTCAAAAAATCAACAAAATTCCAGCCGTTATCATAAAGCGTTTGTGAGATTTGAAAAGCCTCAGAAAATTTTTTCTGAAGCATAGCATCTGACACACTGAAATAAATCTCATCGTCTATAAGATTAAGCATCATTGCAACATCTTTTGGATTAATATTATTGCCGCAAAAGGCAATAACTTGATCGAATAATCCCTCTGCATCTCTTAAAGCTCCGTCAGCTTTCTTAGCAATTATTGTAAGCGATTTATCGTCAATCGGTATTTTCTCCGCATCTGCAATCTTTTTAAGAGTATTCTTTATGGTATTTAGTTCAATCCTTCTAAAATCGAACCGCTGGCAGCGCGAAATAATTGTAGGAGGAACTTTATGAATATCTGTTGTCGCAAATATAAAAATTGTTTTATCCGGCGGTTCTTCCAAAGTTTTTAATAGAGCATTGAAAGATTCAGTGGTAAGCATATGAACTTCATCAATTATATAAACTTTATACTCTCCTTTTGTTGGAGCGTATTTTACAGATTCTCTCAGAGTTCTAATTTCTTCTATTCTTCTGTTAGAAGCGCCGTCAATTTCAATTACATCGAGAGACTGGGAATTATTAAAGGAAGCACACATTGCGCATTTATTGCAGGGGTTTCCGTTATTCGGATTTGAGCAGTTTAATGTTTTCGCTAAAATTCTTGCCGTAGTTGTTTTCCCGACACCGCGAGGTCCCGTAAATAGATAAGCGTGGGCAATGCGGTTATTTTGAATAGCATTCTTTAAAGTGCGGGAAATATGTTCCTGCCCTACAACTTCCTCAAAAGTTTGCGGACGCCATTTAAGTGCAGTTACAATATATTTCATTATAATCCTTTATCAGAGCAAATATTTTTAAAGCAAACCTTTTCTAAATTGAAAATTATCTGAAATAAAAGTACATAAAATTTCTAAATAATTCTTATCAATTTCGCTGAATGAAGAATAACTATGGCTATCAATATCAAGGACTGCCGCTACGGCGCCGTTTTCGGTTAATGGAACAACAATTTCGGAAAGTGAATTCTCGTCGCATGCAATATGCCCTGGAAATTCATTTACGTTTTCAACAATAATGGTTTTTTTTACCGCGGCAGAATACCCGCATACTCCTTTGCCGAAATCGATAACAGTGCATGCAGTTTTTCCCTGGAACGGACCAAGAAAAAGTTTTTCTTCTTTAGCGAGGTAAAATCCCACCCAGCTTATTTTATCAAAAGTATCTTTCAGAACGGAAGTAATATTTGCCAAGGCGCAGATTAGAGGTTCTTCTTTATTAATTAAAGATTTTATTGACGGTATTAACTGCTCATAAATTTCTGAATCTGTTTTGGTTTTATCAATCGCAATATTAGCCGACATTAATTTTTCCTTCTTGCAGTAGTTTTATTTATTTTACCAAAAACATAAGGCACAGCGTCCTTAATTGTGCTTATCGGAACAATCTTCAAACCTTCCTTTACTTCATTTTTTATTTCGAAAAGATCTTTTTCATTTTCTTTAGGGATGAGGACAGTCTTAACTCCGTTTCGTTTTGCCGCAAGTAATTTTTCATTCAATCCGCCGATAGCCAAAATATTTCCGCGGAGTGTTATTTCGCCCGTCATTGCAACATGCTCTTTGGGTTTTTTATTTGCAAAAGCGGAGTACATCGCCATTGCCAATGTAATACCTGCAGAAGGACCATCTTTGGGTATTGCGCCCTCTGGCAGATGGATATGAATTTCTTTTCCTTTGTGGAAATTTTGAGGAAGGCAGAGCTCTTTATAGTTTGAGCGTAAATAACTTAAAGCAGCTTGCGCAGATTCTTTCATCACATTCCCAATTTGACCGGTAATTGTTAACTTTTCCGGGCCAGTCATGATCGTGGCGTCAACATGTAAAATCTCTCCGCCGACACTTGTCCACGCCAATCCGGTAATACTTCCGATATAGGCTTCTTTCAGAACTTTAGAAGTTCTAAATTTCGGAACGCTCAAAAAATCCTCAATAACATTCTCTGAAATAACGAACTTAATATTTTGTTTTGATTTTTTGCCGTTCGAACCGTGTTTTAAAATAATTTCACGAGCGGTTTTTCTAAAAACTGAAGCGATTTCTCTTTCTAAGTTCCTGACACCGGCTTCCCTAGTATACTGTGTTATAATTTTCGCCAAAGCTTCATCTTTAAAATCGACAGCATATTTTTCAAGACCGTGCGCCTTTAACTGTTTGGGGACGATATGGCGTTTCGCAATTTCTATTTTCTCATGCTCTAAATATCCGGGCAGTTCTATCAATTCCATTCTGTCTTGGAGAGGAAGAGGAATATTATATCGGATATTTGCCGTTGTAATAAACATAACCTGAGACAGATCATAATCAACATCGAGGTAATGATCATTAAATGTATGATTCTGTTCGGGATCCAAAACCTCAAGCATAGCCGATGACGGGTCTCCGCGGAAATCCATACTCATCTTGTCAATTTCATCTAAAAGAATTACGGGATTAATAGTACCGGCTCTCTTCATCGATTGAATAATCTTTCCCGGAAGCGAACCGATATATGTACGGCGGTGACCTCTAATCTCTGCTTCATCACGAATGCCGCCTAAACTTATTCTGACAAATTTCCTGCCTAAAGCTCTGGCGATTGATTTTCCAAGCGAGGTTTTGCCGACGCCGGGCGGTCCGGCAAAGCATAGAATCTGTCCCCGCATTTTTTTTACGAGATTAAGGACTGCAATATGTTCAACAATTCTTTCTTTTGGTTTGTCAAGTCCGTAGTGATCTTCGTCCAGAATAACTCTTACATTTTTTATGTCAAGATTATCCTCGGTTTTTTTGTGCCACGGTACATCGAGAAGCCAATCGAGATAGTTTCTAATAACTGTGGATTCAGGCGAGCTCGGCGGTATCTTTTTGAGCTTATCGAATTCTTCATTAACCCTTTGCAAAACATCTTTTGGCAGCTTTGCCTGCTTAATCTTTTCGCTAATTTTAATGAACTCAGGCGAAGTATCATCCTCATTGCCAAGCTCTTCCTGAAGAATTCTAATTTGTTCATGGATGATAAATTTACGCTGCGTTTTTGTTATATTTTCCTGAACCTTCGCTTCAATTTCTTTTTCAATTTTTAGAATATCAACTTCCGAATTTAGTATCTCAATAATTTTGTAGAGTTGTTCTCTAAGCGAAAAAGTTTGCAGTATCTGCTGCTTAATTTCGATCGATTGAGTGATATTTGCCGCGACGTAAAAAAGTTTTCTGTCCAGCTCTTCGATATTATCATAAGCGCTTACAGCCTCTGCCGGAATAGATTTGTTAATCTTTACATATTCTTTGAAGAGGGAAGACATTTGCCTCACCAAAGCGTTCAACTCCTTGGGGTTTTCATTCGTCGGAAAAACCACTTCAACTTTGGCTTCAAAAAATGATGCGTTTTTGGTGAACTTAATTATCCGACCCTGTATAATACCGTCTACCAGTATTTTTAGAAGTCCATTAGGCAGTTTCAATATCTGAATAATCTTTGCAATAGTCCCATCCTGGAATATATCCTTTTCCTGGGGGTCTTCAATGTTTCCCTTCTTTTGTGCGGATAAAAAAATATATTTTGAATTGTCTAAAGCATAATTTGCCGCTTTAATTGATTGCTCGCGTCCAACAAGCACCGGAAAAATCATATATGGAAAAATTACAGTATCTCTTAAAGGAAGTACGGGTAAAATTTCCGGAATTTCATGTGTAAGTGATAAGTCCAAATTCTGCTTTTTATCGGTTGAATCCATAAGAACCTTAATCAATATTATAAATCATTTCTTCAAAAATACAAAATAACATAAGGGCTAACAAGGAAGTGAAGGTTTATTAACTTACCTTGTTTATCTGTATTATTCATTTCCAAATATTTATCATTTATACGAGGATATATGATTGATAGCGTAATTGAAATTTCGAAAATAGCAGGACAAATTATTAGAGAAGGATTCCGAAAGAATTTTTCTGTGGAATTCAAAAGCAACGAATCTGATTTGGTTACCGATATTGACAAAGAATCGGAAAAAACAATTGTTAATTACATTAAAAAGAAATTCAAAAATCATCAAATTCTAGCAGAAGAAACCGGCTCTATAAAGGCAAGTTCGGAATATTTGTGGGTCATAGATCCGCTTGACGGCACAACAAACTTTGCACATGGATTGCCTATATTTGCCGTATCTATCGGTGTTCAAAAAAATAACGAAACCATTTGCGGAGTGGTTTATGATGTTATGAGAGACGTTATTTATGCAGCAGAAATTAACGGCGGCGCTTATGAGAACTCAAAGAAAATATTTGTGAGCAGCAATCAAAATCTTTCTCACAGTCTGCTGGTAACGGGATTTCCTTACAATATCAAATCTAATCCGAATCATGCGATAGAAAAGTTTAATTTATTCTTAAAAAAAGCGAGAGCGATAAGAAGATTGGGTTCGGCGGCGATTGACTTCTGTTATGTAGCTAATGGTGTCTTTGACGGATTTTGGGAGGTGCATCTCCATCCTTGGGATATCTGTGCAGGTAAATTAATCGTTGAGGAAGCCGGCGGTCTTGTAACCGATTTTTCAAATCGTCCGGTTAAAATATTTTCAAAACAAATACTTGCGTCTAATGCAAAAATTCATGCAAAAATGCTGAAAATTTTACAAATCGGCTGATGAATCAATTACTTCGGAATTATACTCCGGATAACCGGGATGCACCAGGGAATTGCGCTCTAAGTTGTTTGAATTCAATATTTTATACAAGAAATAAATTGCGGAAAGAGATAGATTTTAATAAATTTCATGTCTATGTCAAAAAAAATAATCATAGCTATTGACGGACCAGCGGCATCGGGCAAAAGCACCGCTGCCAAATATCTGGCGCAAAAGCAAGGTTACATATACCTTGATACTGGAGCGATGTATCGGGCGATTACGTATATGGCTATTAAAAATGATGCTTTTGGGCATGAAGATAAAGTAATTGAACTAGCAAAAAATATAGATATCAAACTTTCTTTTGAAGATGGTGTTACCCGGGTTTTTGTCAACGGCGATGAAATTACGGAAGAAATCAGGAGCCCGGAAGTAAATGCTAAGGTTAGTGAAATTAGCAAAATCGCCGAAGTAAGGGTTGAAATGGTGAAAATACAGAGAAAAATTAGTCAAAAAGGCAATCTTGTAGCCGAAGGAAGAGATATTACAACCGTGGTATTTCCAAACGCAGATATCAAAATATTTATGACAGCCGAACTGGAAGAAAGAATCAAACGCCGCTTTAAAGAATTTTACGAAAAAGGCATCAAAATTACTTATGAAGAAGTCAGAGAAAATCTGATAAAAAGAGATAAACTTGACAGCGGAAGGGAAGTGAGCCCTCTAAAAAAAGCCGAAGACGCTTTTATTTTTGATACTACAAATATTACTGTTGAAGAAGAAATAGATAGAATTTTAGATCTTATAAACAATAAATTAAATCATAATGCCATCACTAATTAAAAATGTTAAACTAAATTAATATCTGATTTATTTTCATGATGGCTGAAAGTAATATCAGAGTTGTTTTTAGGAGGTTAAATGTTAGATAAGAAACGCGAGAATATGTCCAGGGAAAAGGAAAAGGTTGAACGCAGGGTAAAGTCGGATCAAAATGCACCGGCAAAATTCACAAATCCGGACGAATATTCACAAGAAGAACTCTCAATGCTTGAGGGTTTATATAACAATTCATTCAAGGATATAAGAGAAGGGGAAATAATCAAAGGAAAAGTTGTAAGTATTTCTCCGGATAATGTTGTTTTAGATGTTGGCTTCAAATCAGACGGAACAATTCCAAGAAATGAATTCGACCCTAATGAAGAGCTTAAGATCGGGATGGAAGTCGATATTGTGATTGAAAGCGTTGAGGACGAGGAAGGCAATCTTGTTTTAAGCAAGAAAAGAGCAGATTTCTTGAAAGTATGGTCAAGGATTATGTCCGCATTTGAAAATGAGGAAATTCTTCAGGGTAAAATTCTAAAGAGAATTAAAGGCGGAATGGTTGTTGATTTACTTGGAATGGAAGCGTTTCTGCCCGGTTCGCAAATTGACATCCGACCTGTGCGTGATTTTGATGCATTCGTCGGACAAACTATGGATTTTAAAATAGTCAAAGTTAATGTTCCAACTGAAAACGTGGTTGTATCTCATAAAGTGCTAATAGAAGAAACAATAGCCGATCAAAGGAAAGAAATTCTTGAAGGATTGGATAAAGGACAAATTTTGGAAGGCATTGTTAAAGCGATTACAGATTTCGGCGTTTTCGTTGATCTGGGTGGAGTTGACGGACTTATTCACATTACTGACTTAAGCTGGGGAAGAATTACTCATCCTAGTGAAGTTGTTAGACTCGATGAAAAGATCAAGGTTGTTGTCACTGATTTTGATACCGAGAAGCGAAGAATATCTCTCAGCCTGAAGCAGCTTCTGCCACACCCGTGGGAAAAAATTGAAGAGAAATATAAGATCGGAGACAAAGTTTCGGGACGCGTCGTATCTCTTACAGATTATGGCGCATTTATAGAAATTGAAAAAGGAATTGAAGGGTTGATACATATTTCTGAGATGAGCTGGACTCAGCATATAAGCCATCCTTCACAGTTTGTTTCTATGGGCCAGGTTGTTGAAGCCGTGATTCTTAGTTTGGATAAAGGCGATAAAAAGATTTCTCTTGGTATGAAACAGCTTACACCGGATCCTTGGGAAGAACTGATGAAAAAGTATCCTGTCGGTTCGAAGCATTCTGGCATTGCCAGAAATCTTACCAACTTCGGCGTCTTCGTTGAATTGGAACCTGGTATTGACGGGTTAGTTCATATTTCGGATCTTTCATGGACAAAGAAAATCCGTCACCCCGGCGAAGTGGTGAAAAAAGGCGAAACAATTGAAGTTATTGTGCTTGGTATTGATACAGAACAGAGAAAAATTTCTCTCGGGCATAAGCAAATTAATGATAACCCGTGGGATAATTTTGAGAAAGCTTACGCCACCGGAACTATTCACGAGGCAAAAATCGTGCGTATTATTGAAAAAGGATTAATTGCAGAATTGCCTTTAGGAGTTGACGGGTTTATTCCTACTACTCAGCTTTCGCCTGCAAAAATTAAAAACTTATCATTCTGTTTCCCTATTGAGACGACTCTTCCTCTTAAAGTGATTGATTTTGATAAAGAAAACAAGAAGATTGTTTTGAGCGCCATAGCCTATCTTAAAGATAAAACAGATAATGAAATTGGTGAGTATATCAAAAAATATAAGCTCGAAAAAGTCAACATTCAGGATATAATTAACGCTGATACAGGCAAGTTCGATTCTTCTGATTTTAATATTTACGAGGAAAAAACTATACCTGCTGCACCTGCAGTTGAAGTTAAGGAAAATGTTCCGCTTCAAATGGAAACTGATAATGTTGCGAAGGCAGAGGAATCTAAAGAGTCTGTGGAAGATTCCGCAGAAGCTGAAAAAGAAAATAAATAATATTGTTGCAAAATTTTGGGGCTGTTTATGAAATGTTAAATTTTTAGATTAACATTCATGCAGCCCCATTTTTTTACAAAGGATTTTAATTTGTCTAAAGTTGCATTTTTCACATTAGGGTGTAAGTTGAACTTTTCTGAAACCTCAACCGTGGCACGACAATTTGCCGAGGGGGGGTTTGAGATAGTGGATTTTAATTGCGCTGCAGACGTTTATGTTGTTAATACTTGCACGGTTACAGAGAATGCTGAAAAAGAGTGCAGACAGATAGTGCGCCGCGCCCAGCGCCTGAACCCGAATGCTTTTATTGCTGTTACCGGATGTTACGCCCAGCTTCGTCCCGAAGAAATATCTTCAATTGCTGGAGTTGATGCCGTTCTTGGAAGCCACGAAAAGTTTAAAATCCTTTCTCTATTTGATGATTTTACTAAAAAAGAACTTTCGTGCGTACATGTTTCTCCAACGGAAGAGTTAAATGTATTCAACTCTTCATTTTCTTCGGAAGCTCTCGGTAGAACCCGTGCATTTCTAAAAATTCAAGACGGATGCGATTATAAATGCACATTCTGCACAATCCCGCTGGCAAGAGGTAAAAGCCGGAGTATCGAACCTGATATTGCGATCGCACAATTCAAAAATCTTCTTAATACCGGTTATAAAGAAATAATTTTAACCGGTGTGAATGTCGGGGATTATAATTACAGTGAAGGGAAGAATATTTATTATCTGCTAAAAAAAATGATTTCTATTAAAGGTGATTATCGTATAAGAATCAGCTCTATCGAACCGAATTTACTCACCGACGAAATTATTGATTTAGCGGCGGGCGAAGAAAAAATATGCAATCATTTTCATATTCCGCTGCAAAGCGGAAGTTCAAAAATTCTCAAACTTATGCAGCGAAGATATAACACCGGACTTTACTATAATATAATAAATAAAGCGGTTAATAAAGTTAACGAACTGGGAATTGGCGTAGATGTAATTGTCGGATTCCCCGGTGAAACGGAAAAGGATTTTCTTGAGACATATAAATTTATAAATGAACTTCCGGTGAGTTATCTCCACGTGTTCGCCTATTCCGAAAGACCTGAAACAAAAGCTATTGAAATGACCGGAATGATTCCGGTCGCAGAAAGAAAAAAGCGTAATAATATGCTGAGAATATTGAGCGAAAAGAAAAGACAAAATTTCTATCGCAGCATGATAGGCAGAGAAGTTAATGTTCTTTTTGAAAATGAATCACACAATGGCTATATGCACGGCTGGACTTCGAATTATGTTAGGGTGAAGAAACACTTTAACGAATCCTTAGTAAATAATTTCTCTCATGAAATGATTGACGATGTTATTGATAATATGTGCATTGTCGAAAAAAACAAACATCCGTTACTTAATTCTATTGGATAATAAAATGAAAAACTACACTTTATTTATTTATCTACTCCCAATTATGATATTTGCACAAGATAATTTGCCAAAGACTATTGCCGAATTGAAAACCCGCGTCATGATTGAATCTCCCAAACTTCAGAATGATTATCAATTAATTCATTCAGTTCCGGAAAAGAAAAGTCCGGGGCTTGCAATTATTTATTCATTCCTTCTGCCTGGAATGGGGGAATTGTACGCAGGAGATTATTCTACCGGACAGTACTTTACAATTGCCGACGGCGTGCTCTGGGGTTTTTTGTTTGGTTTTAATACTTACGGGAACTGGCAGGAAAATAACTATAAAAGCTTTTTGAGGTCTGAAGGCGGTGGAAACCCCATCGGAAAAGATGAAGATTTTTTCGCAAATGTCGGGCTTTATGTTGATATTGATCAGTATAACAGAAGACAGGAACTTGACAGAAATTTCAATGCAATATATGATGAAGAAAAATACTATTGGAAATGGGATTCACAAAACCAGAGGAGAGAATATCGCAGTATGTGGCTCTCAAGCGAAAATGCCTATAATAACTTACGCTTTGCTGCTGGCGCATTGCTGTTAAATAGGGTTGTCAGCATCATCAATGCTGTCAGGCTTGTTTCTGCTCATAATAGAGAATTAACGGAAAAACCCGGTTTGGAAATTTCGTTCGGGGTAGATAATTCGCCTGATTTCCAGAGCAGAATGAACATTTATTTCAGATCGCCGTTATAAAATGACCGAGGAATTGGATAGTGATCTTGAGGAATACTGTAGAGAATTCGAGAACCTATTCCCATTTGACGTGGAGATATGTCCCAAGTGCGGGATCAATCTCAGCAAGGCAGCTTTACCCCCAGCCGATTGGGTTAAAGTTCATGAATGTTTCAGCTGCGAAGAAGCGGCTGAATTATTTAAATTTCTCAGAACTAAAAATATCTGCGTTATCGCACAGCAGAATATTAATGAACTGGGTCGGATAAATTCAGAACTGCCTGTTAAATTATTGGTAATAAAGAGCCAATATCAAAAAGCAAAGACTATAATCGAGAAAAGACAGTCGCATTTTTAAAAATCTTTTCTGATAATCTCCGCTCATATAATTATATTAGAAATATAATTCACACTTGATTTATGCTAAACTATAAACTCACGATTCAGTACAAAGGCACTAATTATTCGGGCTGGCAAATTCAAATAAATGCAGATTCGGTTCAGCAGCGTCTCACAGATGCGATTCAAATTATTACTAAAGAAAAAGTTAATCTAATTGCTTCCGGTCGAACGGATGCGGGAGTTCATGCGTTAGGGCAGGTTGCAAACTTTCGGATTAACAAAGAATTGGATTTAAGAAAATTCCAATACTCTTTGAATTCAATTCTTCCGTATGATATTGCCGTGATTAAAACAGAACCGGTTCACCCCGACTTTCACGCTCGGTTTGACGCAAAAAAAAGAAGTTATATTTATTTATTGTCTAAAATGAAGTCGCCTTTTTTTAATGATTTTGCGCATCAACTAAATTGGCTTGATGAACTTCACACCTCGGAACTGAATGTTTTAAGCAAGATTTTAATAGGCGAATTTGATTTTTCTTCGTTCACAAAAAAAAGTAATGATATTGAAAATAAAAAATGTAGTATATTTGATATACATTGGCGGACTAATAAAGAACTGACGGTTTTCTTCATTGAAGCAAATAGATTTCTGCATGGAATGGTTAGAGCTATAGTTGGGACGCTTTTATTCACTTACGAAAAAAAAATGGATAAAAATTTTCTGCTTGAAATATTAAATGAAAAAAAACGGGAGTCGGCTTCTATGGCTGTTCCCGGTAAAGGCTTATTTTTATATAAGGTAAAATATTAATTATGATTGATTTAACAGGGAAAACCGCTTTGATTACCGGCGGTTCGCGGGGTATAGGCGCCGCTTGTGTCAGAATGTTTGCTGGAGTGGGAGCTCAAGTAGCTTTTACTTATTTTCAAAATGAAAGCCTCGCGCAGCAATTGGTTTCTAATCTCGGGGTAAATGTAAAAGCAATTCCTTATAAAGTGGATATGAGTTCGGAAGAAGATATTATTTCTTGCATCAAGAAGGTGAAAAAGGATTTCGGCAGCATCGACATACTTGTAAACAATGCAGGCATCTGGAAGAGAAATCCGGTTGATGAAATGAATTTGAAGGAATGGAACGAAACAATTCAGGTGAATTTGAACAGCACGTTTCTATTTGCGAGCAAAGTCACACCGATTATGAAAGAAAAGAATTTCGGCAGAATCATAAATATATCTTCGACTGCGGGTCAGAGGGGCGAAGCAAATTATTCTCATTATGCAGCTTCGAAAGGGGCTATTATTTCATTCACAAAATCACTTGCTTCGGAATTCAGTGGAATGAATATAAATGTTAACTGCGTAGCCCCCGGATGGGTTTATACCGATATGAGTAATGAAGTTCTGCTCAATCCAAAAATGGAAAATAATCTGAAAGAATATAATCCGGTCGGCAGGGCAGCTTACCCGGACGAAATAGCGGGGCCTGTACTATTCCTGGCTTCAAAACTTGCCGATCATATTAACGGTGAAATTTTAAACGTGAACGGCGGAAGCGTTCTCTGCGGTTAAATATGGAGTAATTATGGAAATATTGGCAGGTTATCATTCTTTGATAATCCATTTCCCCATTGCATTTTTTTTTCTTTATGCGTTTTTTGAACTCACAGCTTTAATTAATAAAACAGAAAAATTCGATATTTCGATACAGATTATATTGTCTCTTGCAGTTTTTACAGCGGTTATTTCTGTTTTTACCGGCAACCAAGCAATGCAGTATTTTATAAAACTAAATCCAAATGCCGATGGCAGTGTTTTAGGCTTAATCGATGAACATGAAAAATACGCAACATTTACGGTGTTCTATTTTTTGATTTTGCTGATTATTAGAAGCTTTTTATTTTTCAAAAAGAAATTGAAAAGATTCTGCAGACTTAGTCTGACTCTAGCGGCTGTGATCGGATTGTATTTGATTTATGAAACCGGAATACACGGCGGCGAACTTGTATTTAAATACGGAGTAGGAACGGAAATTTTTAGGTAAATCCTATGGCAAAAAAAATAGCGTTTATTTTAATTATGATTTCGTCCGTGCTTTCCGGACAAATCTTTAAACTTGGTGAAGCCCGCGGTTTGTTTATGTCAATCGCAGTCGGACCGAAAATACCCATTGGCGCATTCAGTGACAATAGAAATCTGGGTGTCGGTTTCGATGCAGCCTTGTCTTATACCGATAATAAGTATATGCCGATGTTCGCTTATGCAAGGATTGGATATCAGCATTACCCGGGCAAACAGGGATTGTACAAACGAAGCGATTATTCTTCGTTCTCAAGCAATGTAATTCTGATTGAACCCGGAATAAGATTTTTTTTGCCGCCACTATTTAATGAAGATTTTATACTTCTGCCCATTATTGAAGGAGGGTTTTCCTGGGGTTATTTTGAAAATTACCATCAGTTCAAAGTTGATACGAACCGTGATAATTTTGTGGAGGAAGTTTCGAAATTTGGAATTCATTTAGGCGGGGGTTTTTCTATGTTTTTGATGGATGTTATTACATACTATAACTACTTTCAGGATTATCAATTTATCTCGGTAAACCTTAGAATCAGAATACCAATTTTTGTTAAAGTTTAGGAGAAACAAATGAATTTGAAAAATTTACTTATTGAAAATAAAAAAAGCACAGCGCTTTTAACTATTAATAGAGCCGAAAAATTGAATGCTCTTAATCATGAAACTCTTTTGGAATTACAGACATCTTTTCTTCAATTTCAGAAGGACAGCAGCATTAAAGTAATTATAATAACCGGAAGCGGCGAGAAAGCTTTCGTTGCGGGCGCAGATATTGACGAGATTAATAAACTTGATAAACAAAAAGGGCGCGAGTTTGCCGGATTCGGGCAATCTGTTTTTAATTTAATTGAAAATCTCGGCAAGCCTGTTATTGCAGCGGTAAATGGTTTTGCCCTCGGGGGCGGCTGTGAGTTAGTGTTAGCCTGTCATATTAGATATGCGTCTGTCAATGCAAAATTCGGGCAGCCCGAAGTTAAGTTAGGTATTATACCCGGATACGGCGGCACTCAGCGGTTAAGCAGATTAATTAACTCGGGAAGAGCTGCAGAATTAATATTATCCGGCGATATCGTTTCGGCAGAGGAAGCATACAGAATTGGATTAGTGAATAAAATCTTTTCGGCTGAAGAATTGCTGGAAAGGAGCTTTGAACTGGCAGATAAAATATCATCCTTCGGGCAAATTGCCGTACGCAAAGCACTTGAATGTATAAAAATGACCGGTCAATTATCTCTTGCCGAAGGATTGAAATTTGAAGCTCAGGAATTTGCCGAGTGCTGCGACACTCAGGATTTTATCGAAGGCACTTCGGCATTTCTTCAGAAAAGAAAACCAAACTTTAAAAATTCTTAATCATTAAAACCGGTAAACCGAATTTGGCTTTCTATCGGAAGTTAATTTATATACTGCTGGCTTCGGCGGTTGTGCTGCTGATTTTAAATATTATTGTTGAGTTTGCACAAAAACCCGCCGAAGAAAATCCTGTAAACGAAACTTCCCGCCGATCGCTTGAGAATACTCTTTGGAACACTATTCAATCTTACGGCATCAAAAGCGAATGGATTACTACAAAGATATACAAAAAGACAGAGCATGATTCACTTGAATATTACTTCAATATAAAATTTCCGCATGATCTTCCTCTTGTATTATTTTTAAATGAACTGAACGCCGTTTATTCTAATTCAGACGTCAAACTTGAAGCTGTTGAAAAGGTGAATCATGCAAATTCGATTTTAACATTCAGCGTAAATAACAATCCAAAACTCCGGGCGGAAATTATTTATGATAAACAAATAGTTCGAGACTACTCGGAATTTACATTTTTAATAGATATCTCGGATGAACCTGATTCGGTAAAGGTGGAGGAAATATTGAAGCTTTCCGCTGTTCCATTTATTTATTTACTACAACCTTCTAATTACTCCGAGCAAATCATAAAATATTTAGCTGGACGAACAGATTTTGCTATAATTCTCGGTGATGCGGTTCAAGCTGAAAGATTTTCAATGAATGAAAAAATGAATAAGAACTCGTTAAAAAAATCAATCACAAATCTTATTTCAATTTTCGGGCGTAATGCAGAGTTTTTTATTGATTCCAATTCTGAATTGTATAGATCGGCAGTGTATAATTTTATTAGAGATGAGTTTGCCAGATATCAAATTATTCTTAATCCATCGTCAATCATAGTTAAACTGGATGTATCGGGAGAGGATGAACTTAAATCGTTATTCGAGTTTCATGTCGTCAGCTCGAAACTGCACGAGAAAAAATTATTTTCCGCCGATATTGAATCTTTCAATAAGCTGATGCCGGAAATAATAAAACTGAAAAAAGCAGGGCACCGGTTTTCTGCATCCATCAAATAAAGTAGAATTTAGTACAGCTAAATCATTTATTCAATCAATCATTCAAAATAAATTCTATCCTATCAAGACTTCCGTCAATATTCGAACGCGGGTCAATTTCGAATATCTTGCACAGAAGGGGGTAGATGTCGATATTTAATAAAGTGCCAGTTTTATAACTGGATTTGAACTTCGGTCCGTATGCAATAAAAATTCCATGCATATCGGTATTGTGATTATCGTAGCCGTGGTCGCCTTTCGAATAATTTCTTTCCATTCTTTTTAACGCCCGGTTATCAGCAAGCGACCAGCCCATCTCCGCAATAAGAACTATATCGCCGATAAACGGGTGATTGGAATAATTAAAGTGCTTCGGGACGTCTTTCCTTTTATATGCGGTAAAATTTTTTTCGTTCTTTTTGAGCAAATCAAACACTTCTTCCAGCTTTTCGGAAGGAGGGGTAATCCGCATAAGAGGGCCTGAATCTTCGAAGAAACAATTATAACCGGACAACATTTCTTCAATATTAATTATTCTTTCACGGCTTATTTCTGTCATGCCGTGGTCTGAAACGAAAATTAAATTAACATCGCTAAGTTTGTTGTCCTTAAGCGAGCTGATAAGATAAGCTGTAACAGAATCAATTCTTTTAATAGATTCATTTATCTCGGGGGAATTCGGACCGAATTCATGCCCGTAAGAATCAGTGTCATGGAAATAAAGAGTTATAAAATTTGGTCTCTTATCTTCGGAATATTTCAGCCATTCTATCACTCCGTCAATTCTATTTAAATAGGGTTCGTCGTGATTATAGGCTTTAAAATATTTCGGTCTTCTTGATTCAATATCCTGCTCGCTGCCCGGCCAAAAATAACTTGCGGCTAAGATACCATTACGCTGTGCTGTCTGCCAGAATGGTTCGCCTAAATACCATTCATTTTCATTACGCCGCATTCCGTACCAGTCCTTTTCCACATGGTCATAAAAAGAATTAGAAATCAGTCCGTGATTCTGCGGGTACATCCCTGTAATGATTGAATAATGGTTTGGGAAAGTTTTAGAAGGAAATGACGGCTGCAATGACAGAGCATGTACGCCGTTGTCAATTATCTTTTGTAGGTTCGGTGTAATTCCTCTGTGCAGATAATCCCATCTGAAACCGTCGAATGAAACTAAGATTACCGTTGGAGGCTGTTGAGAATAAACCGTAATGCTTATGAGAATTAGCGCAAGTATTAATATGAATTTTTTCCGCATGACTGCTCCGGTTGTTAATCGGGAATTAAATGAATTGTAATTTGTCTCTTATAAGATACAGCCGAAATATAAAAAGGTTTTTTGAAATTATGCTGAATACTTTGAAGTGATTGCTCCGGGAGAATAAAATATTTCCTTCGGGGCTGTTAACCCCGAAGGAAATATAAACTGCTCTAATAACTTACTGATATGCCCAGATTGAATGTTCTTGGTAAGCCCATATACACTTCGGCGGCAGAAGCGCCATGCGAATCGAATATTTTACCGTCAACTTTATAAGAACTGAATTGACTGTTATCAACTGCATCGGAAATATATAACTCATCAAGCAGATTGAAGATATGCCCGAACAATTGGAAATTTACTCCCTGCAGGTTGAAAGGTAAATCATAAGTAAAATGAAAATCTACCACGGTGTATATAGGGGTTTTCCATGATTGAGCTCTATCATCCTTGTTTGTTCTGCTGAACGGGCTGAACTCGGCATAATGGTCTCTGTAATGACGAATTACTGCCGAGGCGGAGAGACCGTCAACGGGAAAAACAGTAGTGATAAGTGAAAATGCTGTTTGAGGCTGATCGCCGACTTTTAAATCTTTAATGTAGTAATTGAACTCTTTAACGGATTCTAAGCCGCCGGAATAATCTTTATAAGTTCCGCTTACATCGTTTGTGTAAGTCCAATCGCCGATGCCGGCAGAAAAATCAAAACGAAGTTCACGTATCGGCATATAAGCGGCTTCAAATTCGAAACCGTAGTGTTTAGAATCCAGACCGGATAAGAAAATTAAACCTTCGCTTCCGTCGGGATTAATAACTCCTCGGGTGTTCGTACGGTCATTCCATGTTGTGTAATACGCATTTGCTTTTAATGCAAGAATTCCTTTGAATGCCCAGAAATTTAATCCGCCTTCGAAGTTCAAGAATTTTTCATTATCGGGATCTTCTGCTTTGGTTCCATCTCCGTCATCTATTACGTTGTCAAATATCGGCACCTTAGAAACATACCCCGCGTTAGCATAAATGATAAGGTCTTTGGTTGCTCTAAAACTTGCGCCGCCTTTTGCTTGATACCCGGAAATGTTATCAGATTCGGCCGTAAGTTTGTTCCCGTCATCGCCTTTAATGAAATGGTTTGTGTAAGTGTATTTTATCATCGAATAACCGCCCATTCCATAAACCGTAAATTGATCATGTGTAAATTCACCCTGCCCGTAGAAACCAATCCAATCTACAGTATTTGTGAAATCATAATTAAATCTGTCCCCTAATTTTTTCTTATATTGATCGGGAGTGTCAAACTCATTTCCGGTCCAAAGATAGTATTCGCCGCCAAGCAGATCGCGTACTTCTCTGTAATGATCTATCTCGGCAGTCCGCCAATCAACCCCGACAGAGGTTTTGAAATTGTCGCTTATCTTATAAAAAGCTTTTGCGATAGCGCCAATTGTCCATTGATTATTTACGCTGTTTCGCAAAATACCTTTGGAGTTGGCAACTCCATCGGCGTCAAGATTTGCCTGGTTGGTTGCAATAGTTGCGTTCCAGTCGGCAATACGCGAATTCGGAAGAGTATAGTCCCACTTCATTGAACCAAAAGTTCCTGTTCCTCCGCCGTGTCCTCCCGACCAGTATAATGTAGTGTAAAGTGAAAGGTCAGAAGAAAGCTGCGAATACCAGTTCAAGTTAGCAATTGGTTTATGGAAATAATTTTCTCTTTCATTAATATAATTCTTGTTGTAACGGTCAAACTCAGAACCGGTAGAACTAAAAAACCCTGCTGCAAATTGTTTGCCGGAGTATAATGGGTCAACGTTATTCCAGGTCTGGTTGTACTCAATTCCCGCTTCAGGGAAGGCTGTTAACGCGCCGGCAGGATATTTTAATTCTTTAGCAAAATCATGACTGTAAGTAGCAATATTCTGCTTGTAGCTGTTTTGACCGTGCCGTTGGGGTGCGCCTAAAAAGTAAAGCTCAATTCTGTTGTTTTCATCAAGGCTATAACTTGCGCCGAAGTAATAAGCCCAAGCGTCAGTCCAGGTTTTATCAAACACGCCTTCACCGATTTTTCTTACAATTACCGCATTTGCAGCCCATTTATTATCTACCAAACCGGTGCTTGCCGATAAAGTAGATTTCATGAATCTCGCTTCGCCGAATTCTTGCTTAAATCGGACGCCAAATTTTGCAGCAGTCGGATCTGTAATTATATTCATTGTGCCGCCAATTGAAGGAGTTGCCAAGTTTACCGCGCTTAAACCCCGTTGCACCTGAATTGAAGAGGTTGCGTCTGCAACGCCGTCCCAATTAGACCAATAAACCCAGCCGTTCTCCATATCATTCACGGGAACACCGTTGATCATTATTGCTACATTTCTTTGATTGAATCCTCGTATATTAATGCGGGCATCGCCTGCGCCGCCTCCGTTCTGAGTGGCATAAACACTCGGCGTTGTGTTAAGAACTAATGGAATGTCGCGTGAACCCAGCTTGCTTTCAATATCTCTTTTCTCAATATTCGTAAATGCGACTGGAGTTTCTCTTTCTTTAGCGCGGTCGGCAAGTACAGTAACCGAAAGCGAGAACTGATAATCTTTCAACCGGAAATTGAGCTCCATGTTGTTGGTGAGTGAAATTTGAACTTCTTGAGTTTCAAAACCGACATAACTGCAGACTACAGTGTAGCTGCCTGTTTTAAGCGTAATTGAATATTTACCATCGGCATCCGAAGCAGTGCCCGAGGTGGTACCTTTCACGAAAACATTTGCACCGGTTAATTTTTCGCCGGTTGCTGCACTTGATACAACTCCTGAGAGAGTGTAATTTTGTGCGGGTATGAGTGAAGAATAAAAGATTAGTAAAAAGACGAGCTTGTAAATTTTCAGCATAGTTTTCCCTCTATTTTGTTATGTGAAAAAACTAAAAAAAGTAGTGTGTTATAATAAGAATAACATTGGATTTTATCCAAATGTTTTCTTGCGCTTATATTTGGGCGAAGTGGAAAATACGTAGTTTATTTTATTCAAAAAAAAAAGCTGCCCAGAAGGGGCAGCTTTTTATCAAACATACTTAACTCAGAGAAGAAAATCAAAATCTGATAGAAAATCCAGCTCTGAAATTTCGTGGTAATCCAGGGAAGATTTCAGCGTCATCAGCAGAGTGGTCAACGCCATTCTTTTTGTAGGCATTGAAAGAGCTATTGTCTGTTGCATCAGCCACATAAAGTTCATCGAATAAATTAAAGACATGACCAAAGACAGTAACATCCGCCATCTCGAAAGGCAGGTTATAAGAAATATGGAAATTAGCTACGCTGAAAGAAGGTATTTTCCACACTTGAGCTCTATCATCAACTTTAGTTCGGGAAAATGGATCATACTGTGAGTAGTAGTCGTCATTATAATTAAATGTTAACTGAGCTTGGAAACCCTTGAACGGAAACAGTGAAACCCCTGCTGCTATTTGGGTTTGTGGAGCGTCGCCGACTTTCAAATCCTTAATATAATAGTTGAATGCCTCTTGTTCACCAGTTCCAAGGTCTTTAACATAAACTCCGCTAACATCACTTCCGTATTCCCAGATACCTTTCGAAAATACGAGATCAAGACGGACGAAATTAACTGGTTGGAAAGTGATATCTGCCTCAAAACCCATGTGGGTTGATTCGATACCGTCAAGCCGAATCATGCCGTCACTTCCATCAGGATTCAGTACGGGGCGGGTTTGTGCTCTGTCACTCCAATTAGTGTAATAAACATTAGTTTTTACGTTAAGCATATTCTGAAGTAATTTGAAGTTGGCTCCTAATTCACCTGAAAGGAATTTTTCGTTCTTAGGATCATCGAGTTTAACGCCGGTGTTATCATCAATAACCTGATCAAAAATCGGCACCTTAGATACATATCCTGCATTTGCATAAATATCAATATCTCTCGTAGCTCGGAAGCTGGCGCCGCCTTTGAATTGATAACCACCTATCCAATCAGTTTCAATAGTTAGCTTGCCGCTGCTAATGTCTGGGCTTCCATCGGGCAACTTTTTAGCTGTTCGGAAATGATCTTCGTAATCGTATTTGATTACTGAATAACCGGCTGTTCCGTAGAATGTAAATCTATCTGCTGTATATTCACCCTGCAAATACCCGCCAAACCAATCAACTGTATTTGTATTATTATAATTAATCTTATCGCCAAGTTTTTTATAGAGTTGATTTCCGCTCTCGAACTGATTATTACCAGCAAATTCTTTGAAGTACTGACCGCCGAGTAGATCCCGGACTTCGCGCCAGTGGTCAATTTCTGCATGTCGCCAGTCCAGACCGAATGACATCGTGAGATCTTTGTTCACTTTGTAGTATGCTTTCGAAATTGCTCCGATAGTCCATTGCTGATTTACAGAATTTCTCAAAATGCCTTTAGCAATTTTATAATTTGTGCTGTCGCCGTCGCTATTAAGATCAAGCTTAACAACGTTGCCCATATTTTGGTTGATTGTTGCGTTCCAGTCTGCAACTCTTTGTATGTTTGAGTAATCCCATTTCAAGCTGCCGTAGGTTCCTGACCCGCCGCCTTTTCCACCAGACCAGTATGCAGTTGTATACAATGAAAGCTTATCGGTAAATTGTGCATACCAGTTCAAGTTAACCAATGGCTTGTGGAAATAATTTTCACGTTCCCACAAATAGCTCGGGCTGTAACGATTGTCAATTTTCGTATTCCAGTACATTTCATAATATTGCTTGCCGGCATATTCAGATGGCGCACCATTCCAATTCGGATTGTAGTTTAATCCTAATTCTTGAAATAACGGATCGCTAAGAACTTCTTGAGAAATACCAAGTTTTTTTGCGAGTTCATGACTGTATGAAGCTGCGTTTAATCTATAAGTCCTCTGACCGTGCATTTGGGGAGCGCCCATTGCGTAGAGTTCCAGTCTATTCTTGCTATTCAATTGATAAGCCGCACCTAAATAATATGACCATGCATCAGTGTAAGTGCCTTGTGCAATGCCATCGCCGGTTTTTCTAACTACACCAACGCTCATAGCAAATTTGTCGTCAACTAAACCAGTATGGGCAAATACAGACTGCTTAGAAAAATTACCCGAACCCGTCTCGGTTTTATAGAATACAGAAGACCTCTGCTGAGTTGGATCCGAAATGATATTCATTGTACCGCCAATCGAAGGTGTAGCGAGGTTCACTGCACTTAAACCCCTCTGAACCTGGATAGAGGAAGTAGCATCGCTTAGACCATCCCAGTTAGACCAATAAACCCATCCGTTTTCCATATCATTAATCGGAACGCCGTTTATCATTATCGCGATGTTTCTCTGATCAAAACCACGAAGATTAACTCTCGAATCCCCGGCTCCGCCGCCCTGTTCAGTCGCATATATTGATGGTGTTGTATTAAGCACAAGAGGAATATCTCTTGACCCTAAATTGAACTCCATCTGTTTTTTATCGACATTTGTGAATGCTACAGGAGTCTCTCTCTCTTTAGCTCTGTCGGCTAATACTGTTACGGACAGTGAGAATTGATAATCCTTAAGTTTAAAATTAAGTTCCATATTATTTCTAAGAGCTACAGGAAACTCCTGTGTTTCGAAGCCGACATAACTGCAAACGACAGTATAAGTACCTGCGTTTAATGTAATGGAATATTTTCCATCAACATCAGAAGCTGCGCCGATTGTTGTTCCCTTGACGAACACGTTGGCTCCGACTAATTTTTCCCCCGTTTCAGCACTTGTTACAACTCCTGATAGAGTGTATTGCTGAGCGAATAATGTTGAGGCGAACAAAAGCGTCAACAAAATTAGTTTGTAAGTTTTTTGCATAGAACATCCCTTTGGTTTGTTTAAAAATGAGTTGATTATTTTTTGCTGGCAAATATAAATTTTCATGTGATTTAGAACAACTAATAGTACTTTAGTTAATACAAATTTAATATTGAGAATTCTTATAAGATTTTTGTAAATTTTGAAAGCTATCTCGCTGGTGCATTCTAAATTTTATTTATGTGTCTTTTTTCGATGGAAAATTAGTTAAGCCGGTTCTTTTTTACAATAATATTTTTGATTTTTTTTACATAATTAACCAATGATGTCTTTTTTATAATTAAGAAATTTCGGATTAAATGAAAACCAAAAACCTTGTCTCACGGCTTAAAAAAATCAAAATGGTTATCACCGATGTAGATGGCGTTCTAACTGACGGCGGATTATATTATACCGAAGAAGGCATGGTGATGAAAAAGTTTAATGTGAAGGATGGCATGGCGACTCGTCTGCTGCGTGAAGCCGGAATAATCCAAGGCATAATATCCACCGATAACTCTAAAATAGTATCCAAAAGGGGAGAGCGTCTTAAACTCGATTTTGTTTACACAGAAGTATGGGACAAAAAATCCAAAATGGAAGAGCTGTGTGAGCAATATAAAATCAAATCCAATAACGTTGCTTTTATCGGAGACGACATTAATGATACGGGTATAATTAAAGCTGCAGGATTCTCAGCAGCGCCTGCCGATGCGCTTCCGCAGATAATTAAGCTGGTTGATTATGTCTTAAAGCTTAAAGGCGGGCAGGGTGCTTTTAGAGAATTTGCCGATCTAATACTTTCGGCAAAGAAAGCTAAACCAGCCTAAATGAATTTTCAAAATACATCTTGCCTTTGTTAATTACTGCAATTGATTTACCTGTGACCAATTTCTTATCGAAAGGAGAATTTCTTGATTTCGATTTGAATTGATTAATGTCTATCGTCCAAATCTTAGCCGGATCAAATATTGTTAAGTTTGCATTTTCTCCCTCGGAAATTTTCGGAATATTTAGCCCGAGAATTTTTCGAGGATTGATTGAGAGTTTCTCCACTATTTGCGGTAACGTTAAATGCTTCTTCAAATATAATTCGCTTATTACTAAAGCCAACTGTGTTTCAAGTCCAATGATTCCGTTAGGCGCGTATATAAACTCCATTTCCTTTTCTTCGATTGAATGTGGAGCGTGGTCGCTTGCAATACAGTCAATTGTTCCATCTTTAAGCCCTTCAATCATTGCTTCAACATCGGCTTGTGTTCTTAGCGGGGGATTCATTTTATAATTTGTGTCAAAATTTTTTACATATTCATCGTTCAGTGAAAAATGATGAGGCGTAACTTCGCAGGTTACCTTAATCCCTTTTTTCTTTGCTTCTCTTACTAACTCCACTGATTTTTTTGAGCTGATATGTGCAATGTGTATTTTCCCGCCTGTGTATTCTGCAACCAAAATATCACGGGCAACAATAATATCCTCGGCAATAGTGGGAATTGACGGCAGTCCCAACTGAGTTGACGTAAAGCTTTCGTTCATAGCCCCGTCAGCCATCGACTCATCTTCGCAGTGTTCAATAATGGTTGAACCGAACATTAAGCAGTACTCCATAGCACTTCGAAGAATTGAAGAAGTTTTTACGACGGTTCCGTCGTCGGAAAATGCAACGGCGCCAGCCTCAACAAGCTCGAAAATTGGAGCCAGACCTTCACCTTTTCTGCCGGATGTAACAGCCCCTACCGGAAAGACATCAACAAGATGATTCTTTGCCTTACCTAAGATTAAATTTATAACTTCAGCCGAATCAATAGCGGGTGAAGTATTCGGCATGCAAGCAACTCCCGTAAAGCCGCCGGCTGCCGCTGCATTGCAGCCGGTTTGAACTGTTTCTTCGTCTTCTCTGCCGGGCTCTCTAAGATGAACATGCATATCGAATAATCCCGGAACGCAATACATCCCGGTAAAATCAAAAACTTCACAATCTTGTATTTCTTTTTGATTAATATCACCTATAGATTTGATAATCCCGTCTTCAATTAATAAATCAGCCTGCAAGTTAAGATTTTGTTCCGGGTCAAGAAGATTTAACCCTTTAAATAATGATTTCATTTTTTCCTCTTTATGGTCTTGTTCCTAGTAAATAAAGAACTGCCATTCTTATGGCAACTCCATTTGTAACCTGATCCAAAATAATTTGGAAAGGACCGTCAGCAACTTCCGATGATAGTTCAACACCCCTGTTGATTGGACCGGGGTGGAGAATCAAAACATCAGGATTATTCTTTTTTATGCGTTCGGAAGTAATGCCGAAATAATTATGGTATTCGCGCAAAGTGGGAATATTTGTGCCGGCTTTTCGTTCAAGCTGAATTCTTAACACATTCAAAACATCATTATTAGCAATAGCTTCATCAATATTGTGAGTTATTGTTACTCCCAGTCTTTGAATATCCTTTGGTATCATTGTAGCTGGACCGCAAAGCGAGACTTTAGCGCCCAGCGATATCAAACCGTATATGTTTGAAAGAGCGACTCTGCTGTGGGCTATGTCTCCGACGATACATACTTTAAGCCCATCAATTTTTCCCAGTCTTTCTCTTATAGAATACATATCAAGGAGCGCCTGGGTTGGATGTTCGTGTCTGCCGTCGCCTGCATTAATAATATTTGCATTTGAGATGCGAGTCAAATAATGCGGTACTCCCGAAGATTCGTGACGAACAACGATCATATCGACTTTCATTGCCTCGATATTTTTCACTGTGTCTTTGAATGTTTCGCCTTTGCTTGCGCTGCTGCCTGATTTAGTAAAATTAATAGTGTCGGCAGAAAGTCTTTTTTGAGCCAACTCGAAGGATAATCTTGTTCTAGTAGAGTTCTCAAAAAATAAGTTGCAAATTGTTTTCCCCTGCAGCGTAGGAACTTTTTTAATGGGTCTTTCTAAAACTTCTCTGAACGTAGTTGCCGTATCCAATATTAATTGAATATCTTCCTTTGGGACACCCTGCAACCCTAAAAGATGGCGGCTTGAAAGAGGCATAATTTTTCCCTGAAATTAATTGTTTGGTGATTCAACTAAATAAACAGCGTCTTCGCTGTCAATTTCTTTCATCTTTACTTTTACTTCTTCGTTAATTGAAGTAGGAATATTTTTCCCGACAAAGTCTGCAACAATCGGCATCTCACGGTGGCCGCGGTCAACAAGAACGCAAAACTGAATCGAATTAGGTCTGCCTAAATCCATTAAAGCGTCTAATGCCGCTCTAACAGTTCTTCCGGTGTATAACACATCGTCAACAAGAATAAGATTTTTTTCGTTTACGTCGAATGCGATATCCGTAACGGAAACTTCCGGCTGCTTTAAACGCATACGGAAATCATCGCGATAAAGAGTAACGTCTAATACACCGAGCTCAGGTTGAGAGCCGTCAATCTCGGATATTTTTTTGTGAATTCTTTTTGCAAGGAATTCGCCGCGCGTTCTCATCCCAATTATTGCAATGTTTTCACTGCCTTTGTTTTTTTCGATTATTTCGTGGGCTAATCTAGTGACTGTTCTAGTAAGTCCGATTTCGTCAATTATTTTTGCTTTTATTCTCATATAAAAAAAATCCTCTTTGACTGGCGTCGCAGAGGTCTCCGTTTTATTTTCAAATATTTGTTTTCAACCTTACTTATCTCTCTGGATAAATTTAAAGGAAATTTTTACTGATGAAATTTATTGATAAATTGTTTTTACTACAAGGACTAATTTTGAAGTAATAAAAAAAGGTCGCTTTCGGCGACCTTTTATGAGATAAGTTTCTAATTAAGCTTAATTCAAAATCTTGAATTCTATTCTTCGGTTGGCAGATCTACCATCGGCTGTTTTGTTGTCAGCAATCGGTCTTGACTCACCATATCCAACGGTGGTAAGTCTATTAGCTGTAACTCCTCTTGCAACGAGATAATTCTTAACTGCCATGGCACGTTTTTCGGAAATCAATTGATTGCTTGCTTCCGAGCCGATATTATCTGTGTGCCCCTGAATTTCAACACGCATATTAGGATTTTGCAATAGTACCTGCACAGCATGGAAAAGTACCGGATAAGATTCTGCGCTTAAATTTGCGCTATTAAAATCAAAATTCACTCCAACAAGCACCCACCTTCTGGCGTCTTGAGAAGCGACAGGTTTCTCAACGACGACTTCTTTCACAACTTCCTTTGGAATATATTTTTGCACAATATTTTCAATTCTTTCATAGTCTACCGGGTCAGGCATATCGCCGGCAGTTATTCCATCGTATAATTGGCAGTAACGGGAAATTTCCCCCTTGCCAAAATAAACTAATAACCCAAGATCGAATGTCATGTATGCGTCCTGGTTTGTTCCGAGCATTCCTTCTGATGAATTTCCACCGACACCGTCGAAGCTAGTGTTGGAAACCGTGTGATATCCGAGTTCGGTTTTTAGTTTCCAGTCATCACCCAAATTCCACTCGACACCAATGCCGAAGTTTAGTTCATAATCCAGATACGTGTCTTCTAATGTCGCCGGAATAGGATTATCAAGCATAGCATATCCATATCCCGCGCCAAATGCTATAAAAGGTGAAACAGATTCGCATGGAACAAAGTAATATAGCAGGTCTAAATTACCAACGGCTGCGTTAGAAGTAACTTCAGTTGTGCCAGCAATACTTTTCAAACTGACATACGAAGCTTTTAGTCTTAATCCGACATGTTCGGTGAAATTCCGTTGCAAAGATAAAAAACCACCGTATGTGTCCTCCGAAGGTTTGACCGGACTGTTCATTATTCTTGGATATGTAAACCCAAAACCTAATGACCAACTATCTCTGGCTAACTGGGCAAAAAGAAAATTGCTTGAGCCGATTAGGAAAACAAAAAACATAGAGTAAATAACTTTTTTCATAAGTTATCCTCATAATTTATTTAAGAAATTTGTTTAAATGAACTCATTAACTAATTAAAAGATATATAATTGCAAGCTATTTAACAAATTTAAACCAAATTAGCAAGCAAAATTTTAAATTCTCTTAAAGTCCCATAGGGAATATAAGCGACTGAAATAAGATATTCAACAAATAAGCAAAAATGAACCGGTAGGAAAGCTTTTATCATGAGAAAAAAATGATTATTTTTGTTTTGAGTTTTTTCGGGGCGTAGCGCAGCCCGGTAGCGCGCTTCGTTCGGGACGAAGAGGTCGCAGGTTCAAATCCTGTCGCCCCGACTTTAATCATCTACTACAGTATTACATCCTTCCACTTTTATAAAACAATTTGGCTCCTGTTCAATTCACTGAACATCTGTTTTCAGTAAAATGTACAGACCGATAAACTGGTTGCTCTTTCAGAAACTGTTTTAACGATTTCACCTGGCATTGTAATTGACCAATCAAGAATAGAACAATATGCGAGGTAAAAAAAATGAAAAAGTTCAAAATGTTTTTTGCTTTAATCTCACTTGCAATTCTTTTTTCTGCCTACGGCTGCGATGATAATGAGTATTATTATGACGATACTCCGCCATCGGCTCCGACAAATCTCAGAACGATTTCAGGCGATAACCGGGTTGATATCATTTGGGATTATGTAAGAGAAAGTGATGTTGCAGGATATAATGTGTATTTCAGTTATTCATTCGACGGGAGATATACCTTATTGGGGAATACTAAGGATAATTATTTTATCGACTGGGAGGCAGTCAACGGTGTTTTATATTATTATGCAGTCACTGCTTATGATTTTGACGGTAATGAAAGTGAACTTAGCAGAGATGTAATTTATGATGTTGCCCGCCCCGAGGGTTTCAATCAATCAGTTTTCGATTACCTAAGATTTCCAAATACTTCTGGTTACAATTTTGCTGAATATCTCGTCGTTCCGTATAATGACTTACGGACTGATTTGTTCTTCGAAAATTATTTAGGAACATTTTATCTAAACGTGCATGAAGACACTGACATTCAGGACATGGGAAGAACTTCTGATATATATGATATTGACTTTGCTCCCATTGAAGGATGGGTTCCACTGCTAAACGGAGATAATATTAAATACGTTGAAGCCAGGGTCGGGCATAGTTACGTTATCTGGACATGGGATAATCATTTTGCTAAGATAAGGATTTCACAAATAACGAATGAACGCGTTGTTTTTGACTGGGCTTATCAACTGATCGAAGGGGAAAGACAATTAAAGACTGTTAAAGGTTCTGCCGAAAGGAAAGGAAATTTTCAAAGCGTTATCATTAGTTCCAGATAAACCGGCTCCCGATCGACTAAAAAAAAGCATACCTCAATTTGGTATGCTTTTTTATTTCTATTTATGTATTTTAATCACCAGAATCGATAGAGTTAACGATGAAAATTTGCAACGCAAGAAATTATATTAAAATACTTTTCGTCTTATTTCTATTTTCTGCTGTGGTTCAAGCGCAGCAGGAAGAAGAGATGATAGATAAAATATTTTTTGATTTTGAACAGGGAATGAAAACGGGAAACGTCAATTTGTTTTATTCTCACATAAGCCCTGATATATATATAAGTTTAAGAAGAGAAACGAGCGGATATTTTTCTACTAACCAGGCGTATCACATATTAAGAAAATTTCTTGAAGGCAAGCGAATATCAAATTTTATTATTAATTCGAAAACGGTCGCATCTGCTTCGCCGAACGCAAGAGGAATTATATTCCATGATTCAAACGGTATCAAAAGCACTTCGCATGTTTTCTTTTCATTAAAGAAAGAATATAAAGGCTGGAAAATTTCACAAGTCACTATAGATTGAAACAAATAATGAGCAGTAATATTCTTTATTCATTCAGATTTTATCTTAGTACAATAGTATTCCTGATTTTTATCCTTTTAATCATTTCATTCTGGCATCCGCAATATAAAAAAAGCAAATTTAATAACTGGAGTGAAATTCTTAATGAAGAGATAAATGATATAGAAAATCAAACCTTAGAATTATTCAATGAAAAGATTGAAAAGCTGCTTAAAGCAAATAATAGAGTTAAGAAAGGAATACAAAATTTTGAATCGGTAGCGTCTGAGCCCGCAGAATTGATCGGATTCGTAAATGCCGGATTTCTAAATGAGTATGATGTTTCGATTTACAATAAGGAGCAAACTCTAATTGCATGGAAATCAGATGTTCTGCAAATTGACCAGGGCTCCTCCGCATATAATTATGGTGAAGTATTCTACAAAACAACCGGCTTAACCGATCACTTAGTTGTTATTGATACAGTCGCCTCAAAAACATTAATTATCGGTTTGATTCTCGAAAAGAAATTCAGAATTAATTCAAATTACTATTCCCCCGTGAGTTTTGTTAACGAACTTTCCAAAAAATTCAAAACTTCTATCGAGATAATCAATAATCAATATGAGGATATTAAGGACGGGCGGAAACATGCGTTTGCTCTTTATAACAATTTCAACAATAAGATTGGAACTGTTGTTATCAACAAACCCTTACGCGAAGTTTATTTGAACTCAATTGATAATTCCATCAAGGCAATTCAGTCGGTAATAATTCTGATACTGGCTGTAGCTTTAATTTTGCTTGTGCGAATAGTTGTAAGAAAAAAGCAGAATAAAATTATTCAGCTACTTGTATTTTTTTTCTTTGCCGTTGTATTGAGATTATTATTGCATCAGCTTGGCATTCCCTCAAACTATATCAATAATTCTTTTACCGACCCTATGTATTTCTCCTCAACATTTGGGTACGGTATTGTCGAGTCACCGTTAGAATTTACGATCACTGCTTTTTTCTTTTTTCTGTTTGTTCTTGTAAGTTATCGTTATGCCGTTCAGAGTGTTGATAAAGATAATCTCAAAATGAATTCAAATATTTTGTTGATTAGTCTCGCGGGGATTTCTGCGATAATTATATATTTTTTGTTGTTCCGAGGTTATGCCGCTTCAATAAGAAGCATTGTGTTCGATTCCTCGATACGTTATTTTAAACATCCAACAATCTTACCCGATCCGCCGTCTATGCTGATGTTATTCAATCTTTTAATTCTTGGTTTCTGTGCGGTTGTTTTTACTACAACAATAGTTATATCATTCTTGATTTTTTTTAGAAAATCAAAATCCGGAATCAGCCTGATGAATTTCTTCTGGCTGTTTTTAATAGTGCAAATTTCAGGCGTTGTTTTTGACTACATACAGAATCAGCCGCTCGGTATTCCTTTTCTCAGAATTTTATTCATAACCGCTTCATTTCTAATCGCATATAATATAGTATTTGCTGGTAAGCGTGGAATAATAAATATTATCTATCTTCTTTTTTCATCATCAATTTTATCTATTAGTTATCTGACATATTTTAACACAGATTTAGAGATTAAGTCTTTGAAGATTACTGCCGATGAGATAACAAGGTCGGAAGAAAGCCGGTTAGAGTATCTGGCTATGGAAACTCTCTCAGATATTTATCAAAGGAAAGACGCGCAAAATGTTTTCCTGAAGCAGAATATTAACTATTATTCTGCGGCTTTTGTAATGTGGAGCAACAGCTCGTTAGAAAAGGAAGCTCTAAGTTCGAATGTCAATATCATTTCTCTTGATAAAAAGCTGCTCGGTTATTTTTCTTTTCAGTATTCAGAAAATTTTTTGTGGGACTGGGAAAATGAAATTATCAATGAAATCCGCATAAAAAAAGTTGAGATGCCGGAGGGTATCAATACAATTATACGGGGCATTGCTCCTGTAAAGTATAACGGCGAAGTTTTAGGATATATCGAAATCACTGTGATGCATGATTTGTACAGCCTCGGTTTTGAAGATACGCCGGAATTTTTTTCGTCGTCAAAATTTTTGGCGAATTCACCCATAAATATAGATCAGCTAAAAATCTTTGATTTTCATAACAGCAAACTTGTTAATTACTTTACTGATTTAATTTTATCGGATGATGAAACCGAACAAATACTTAATGTTGAATTTACAAAATATAACTATGCATGGCTCAACATACCGCTAAACAATGTCGGGCACGTTGTATATATGACAAAAACATATATTAATGATATTGAAAGAGTTATTGCGGTTGCTCTGAAAGAAAAGAATTTGACATGGAATTTATTCGATTTTTTCAAAATCTTTTTTATTCATTCATTGTTTATTTCACTAATACTTATTTTGATGTACGTTTTTTACTATCGTAATATTACACGGGTGAAATACAGTTTCAGAACAAAGCTGCTTTTTGCATTCCTTTTTATTTCAGTTATTCCCTTGGTGCTGCTTGCAATTTATTTCCGGACAATAACAGATGAGAAAAATATTTCGGCGATTTATTACAAACTTGGTAAAAGAGCCGATAGTGTTGAATCCTATGTAAATGATTATCACAATAAAACGGAACTTAGTAAATTAAAAATCTTTGAAAAAGCAGCAACGGATCTACAAATTAATTTTTCAATCTACGAGGATAAGAAAATGGTTTTCAGTTCGTCGCGAACATTCTACCAAATCGGACTGATACCGGAAGTTATTAATCCCGAAGTCTATAAATCACTTGTTAAAACAGGCATGAGGGAATTTGTAGCTCTCGAAAATATTGACGGATATTATTTTCATTCATTTTATCATAAAGCTGTTTATGATGATAAGCAGTATATAATAAAGGTAAGCGACGCATTTAATCCGATACAGCTTCCGATGAAGGAATCTGAAGTTGATGTATTTCTTTTCGGGAGTTATTCTTTTGCCGTAATACTTGTAATAATCTTCAGCACAATACTAGCTAATCAAATATCTCTGCCGATTCGCCGTTTGACCAATGCAACACGTTCTGTTGGGAAGGGCGATTTAAATATTCAGCTTAATGAAAGCAGCAGGGGAGAGATTAAAGATCTGATTGACGGATTCAACGAGATGGTGAAGGAACTGAGAAAAAACCAGGCTGACCTTGCCGCTATGGAAAGAGAATCCGCATGGAAAGAGATGGCAAAACAAGTCGCTCATGAAATCAAAAACCCTTTAACTCCGATGAAATTGTCCGTACAACAACTCACTGCGGCATATAAAGATAAATCGCCTAAGTTTGAAGATATATTTATCAAGGTGACAAATACTCTAATCAAACAGATAGAGACGTTAAAAAATATTGCCTCGGAATTTTCGTCGTTTGCGCGAATGCCCCGACTTCAAATAGAACGGGTAGATGCAGCCAAAACAATTCAACAAACCATAAATTTATTTTCAAACGATAATATAAAAATCGTACTTGAATCGGATTATTCTGAACTTATGATTCGGGCTGACGAGGAACAGCTGCAAAGAACATTAATGAATCTCCTACGCAACTCGATTCAGGCGGGCGCTAAAAATGTTACGATAAAATGCATGCATTTGAATGATGAATGTATAATTAAAATTATCGATGATGGGGGTGGAATCGAAAAAGAAGTGGTTGATAAAATATTTATTGAGGGTTATACTACTAAGCACGACGGTATGGGAATTGGCTTAACCATGGCGAAAAGATTTGTTGACTCAGTAAACGGCAAAATATTTCTTGAAGATACTTCACCGAAAAAAACGATAATGGTATTAATATTTAAAATTGATTTATAAGATGGAATTAACACCCTATCAAAAAAATGCTCTTGATCTTACTAAACATATAGCCCTTACCGCGAATGCCGGGTCGGGAAAGACATTTGTGCTCTCAAAAAGGTTTGTAGAGATAATACTGCAGAATGATATTGACCTTCATTCGGTGGTTGCTATTACATTTACCGAAAAAGCAGCATCTGAGCTATATAAGAAAATCGCCAAAGAAATTGATGACAGAACAATAGCCGAAACAGACGCAAAAAAATTACGAAAGCTTAAGTTAGTAAGACGGCAGCTTGTTTCTGGGAATATCTCGACAATCCATGCCTTCTGTATTAATCTGCTGAAAGAATTTTCACCACAAGCGGGCATAGATGCGAACTTTATCCCGGTTGATCAAAAATCATCGGATGAATTGATGGAAGACTCGCTTGAAGAATATTTAACTAAGCAGCTCAATACAAAGACCAAGAGTGAAGATTTAAAGAACCTCATAAGAATTCTCGGCGGTATTAACTTACTGAAACGAAGCATAAAAGATGCTCTATCTAAAAGAAAAGTATTTGAATCGATTCATAAAAATATATACTTGAAAGATAAGAATGTGATTGCCGGTTATTTAGTAGAATCCTATAAGGAATTATACTCAAGAATATTCTATCCAAAAATTCCTCGATTTATCTCAACTATGGAAAGCATAAATAACTTTGTTCTTGAGATAGACCCTGCTAACGATACAGCCCAACAGGTAAGTTCATACTTAAAGTTATTAAATGAAAATCAAAACAGAAATATTAATGAGATTGTTGCTTCAGTACTTAAGCTCATTTTTACAACAAAACATGAACTTCGAAAACAAAAATATCTAAAAAGCTCTGAGAATCTTGAAATGTTTAGGGAAGAAAGAGTTTTTATCGAAGCATTTAGAAAGTTATCAGAATTCTTTTCAGAACCGGACGGGATTGATGAAGATGAACAGAGATTAGCCGACTTCGGATTAAAATTTCTAAACGTCTGCGAAAATGTTTTAGCAATTTATAACTTCAAAAAGCGGAAAAACGGATTTCTTGATTTTGAAGATATGCTTATTCTATCAGAAAAATTAATCTTAAATAATGATGTTAAGAAAACCCTTGCTTCCAAGTATAAATTTATCATGATAGATGAGTATCAAGACACGAATGAGATTCAACACAATATTTTTATGCCGCTGCTTGATAATTTGAAAAGAGGAAATCTTTTTGTGGTAGGCGACGAAAAACAGAGCATATATATGTTCAGAGACGCCGAACCGGAAATATTTAACTCAACAAAATCTGAAATATCATCTGCCTCTTCACCGGAAAGTATTTTGGATTTGCCCCATAGTTTCAGAGTCTCGCCCAAAATTGCTTGTTTTACAAATATGCTGTTCGGAAAATTATTTAGTGATCCGGAACCGTTGTTTAATGAAGTCGAACACAAGAACCTGCTGTCTACCCGCGGGGATACTGAAACTGGTTTTATCGAATTTATACTACCCGACGATAAATCCAATGAAGCTGAATATGTATCGAAGCGGATCAATAAATTAGTCACTATGGGACTGTACAAATATGGAAACATCGCGGTCCTTTGCCGTAAAAGAAATTTATTCAAGCAAATTGAAAAAAGCTTTGCGTCAAATAATATCCCGTATGTGATTATGGGAGGCAAAGGATTTTATCAGAAGCAATTGATTTATGACATCAACAGCTATCTGAAATTTTTATTAAATAAAGATAATGACGAAGCATTAGTAAGCATTCTTCGATCTCCTTTTTTCAGCATACCCGATCCGGTAATATTTAATATCTCGCTGCGGAAAGAAGAAAGTTTTTTTAATAAATGCACCGCGTATTCAGAGCAAGACGAAAAATTAAAGAAGGTAATAGAATTACTAAAATCTCATCAGGAATTGTTTGCTTCAATCAGCCTTCAGGAATTGATAAAAAGAATTTTAAATGATACACAATATTGGGCTTTGCTTGCAAATAAGCGCACCGGCTCGCAGGAAATTGCTAATGCTAAAAAGTTAATTTCCATCGCGCGAAGTTTTAACGAGCAGGGATTTAAGACTGTGTTTGATTTCATCGATTTTTTATCCACTTCCATTTCCTCAATTGAAGACGAATCTCAGGCAGCTCTCGGCGAAGAAAATGATTCTGTTAAAATAATGACTATACATCAGGCAAAAGGATTGGAATACAGAGTTGTAATACTTTTCGGCTGCAACGAAAAAATACAGGATAATTTGATCCGTTCGAAAAGTGTTGAGATAAATAAACATTATGGCGTCCTTGCTAAGCTTCCCGATAATAATGATTTCTTTAGAGAATATTCCGCGGCTAAAATAGTTAAAGCAAATAATTATCTGAACGTGAGAAAAAATTTGGCGGAAGAGAAAAGACTGCTCTACGTCGGAATAACTCGAGCGATTGATACACTAATTATTTCAGGGCATCATAATAACGAAACATTTACAAATAATTCTTTTATGGATCTTATTCAGCAGGCGCTATCCTTTAATATGCAGGACTCTTCGATAAATATTAATGCGCCGCTTGAATTCATGTTCAAGAAAGAGAACCAGTATTCTATTGAAAAGAAGCCTTTGAACTTTGAGATAAAGATTCACCATAAATTTGATGATGCAGAATTCCATATCGAAGCTGCTCAAGACAAAGCAAAAATCAAACGTGATTTCAACATTGACCCGATTTATGACAAACAGCAGAATGAAATTATTTCGGCGACAAAGGTTGCAATTTATAAACAATGCCCCATGAAATATCACTTGATTTATAATCTTGGCTATACTTTTTTGTTTAATCGGCTTAAATCTTACGATGAAAATTATAATTTCAACTATAAAGAAGATATTGAAGTTTTTACTCTTGCCGATTTAAGGGGGAGAGTGATTCACGCTGTTCTCGAACATGATGCCGGAAGAGAAGAACTGGAATTTGAACTCGATAAAATTTTAAATGCAGAATTGACGCCGGAACAAAAATCAAGAATTAATACCGATAGCCTAAAAGCAGAAATTCTTAATACACTTGACAATTATTATAATTCAAAAATATTTAAAGAAATTAGTTCTTGCAAAAATTCAAAAAACGAATTTGAGATTTATAGCAGAGAGAAAGATTATTTTCTATACGGAATAATTGATAAACTAATTATCGATGGTAATAGTTTGACAATTATTGATTATAAGACTGATTCGCTCACGAATTCAAATCCGGATTTAAAATTTGAGAATTATAAACCACAGCTAATGTTTTACTCGTTCATTTGTTCAAGGCGTTTTCCCGGTATAAAGAACTTTTACTACAAATTAGTATTTATTAAAAGTCCCTCAGATTCAATCGAAGGAGAGTTTACTCCTTGTGAATTACAAAAATTTAAAGATGAGATTAATTTTACTGTTGCATCTGTACGAAAGAATATTTACGTGAAAAATCTTGCACATTGCGAAAAATGCCATTTCGCAATTAATTCTGGATGCGTTTATAAATAGCAGAGGAAAAATTGAGAAACGAAATTTTCATATTATTGACCATTATTCTAATAACAGGATGCGCTTCCTCAAAAATTCCCGAAAAAGAATTGATTACTTTCGATGATATCCAATGCGCTTACTATGAAAAGCCTGAGGATCTCTTCGACTCCGTTTTATATTCAAAAAGCATTACTGAATATTCGGAATTCCTAATAGGCAAGAAAATTTTTCTCGACCCCGGGCACGGGGGCCAAGACAGAAAAAATATCAGCCCAAACGGTAAAGTTGTCGAAGCGGACATAAATCTGATTGTTGCCAAGTATCTAACGGGATTTCTGGAACACGCAGGCGCAGAAGTTGAATTATCCAGGGCAAGTGACGAAACGGTTTCGCTGGAAGACCGTGCCTTGCTAGCTAATAAAAGCAAAACGGATTTTTTTATTAGTATTCATCATAACTCTACAGAGGACACAACAAGAAACTGGGTCAATTATACGGCGGCATTTTATCACGCAAATCCGGGCGACTATGAATACGATTATTTTGAACATAGCCTCGCAAGATATATCCAAAGAGATTTGTCTTACACATTAAGAAATTCTGGCGGACTTGGTTCTTTTGACGGAACTTATTCCGATTATCTAATTAAGCCGAACGAAGGATTTTACGTTTTGAGGGAAGTGAAAATTCCTGCTGTACTCATCGAATGCAGTTTCTTCACGAGCAGATTAGAACAGCAGAGGCTTCAAATTGAGGAGTTCAATAAAATTGAAGCCTGGGGTATATTTAAAGGGATTGCAAATTTTTTGAAAACAGGCTATCCATTACTGACATTGAACCAAGTACGAAGTGTTAAGATAAATGACAATTTAAAATTGATCGTGGATGTTGATTCAAAAAAAAATATTAATACAAACTCAATAAAAGTTTTGTTAAATAAAGATGAGATAAATTACATCTTCGACGAAAAAAATAAATCTCTCGAAATCAATTTGAACGACGCTGCGCCCGGGAAATATGAATTGAGAATAATTTTATCGGATGAAGAGAATATGTTTAATTATCCTTTTACAAGACAAATAATTATTAAATAAATTATAATTGCAAACCAGTTTTTGTTTTTTTTATTAGAGTATTTTTAAACCAAGGGAAATATTAGTAATCCAAAAAGGTAATTGTTCATGAAAATATATTCAAAAAAAGATCTTAGTGAGAATGAATTGTCCTTAACCTTCGACGATATAAGTTTAGTCCCTATGCGGATATCCGAGATTAAAAGCAGGGTGGAGGCGAACACAAAATCGAAATTTCTCGGATTTGATCTTTCTCTTCCGGTGCTATCAAGTCCAATGGATTCTGTAACCGGTATTGTAATGGCAAAAGAATTAAATAAACTTGGCTGTCTCGGAATAGTTAACAGGTTTGATGCATCGCTTAAAGAAATAATTTCTGACAACTCAAGCTTTGAAGGTGTAAAATCAGTTTCTATCGCTTTAAATTCTCAGGAAGAGCTTGTGTCGCTACTGGCTGAAAAGAAACTTATACTTTGCATTGATACTGCTAATGCGAACAATAAAACTGTATTGGAACGATGCGAAGAAATTAAAAAGAAATATGAAGTTAAAATCATATTGGGTAATATCGCTCACGGAGCCACCCTAAAAGATATGGTCAATGCCGGAGCTGATGCAATAAGAATCGGAATCGGCGGCGGAAGTGTTTGCACTACATCAATTCAAACAGGTATCGGCATAGGACAGGTTTCATCTTTGCTTGATGTCTATTTTACTCGTGAAAAATATGGTTTAAATATTGAGTTAATTGCCGACGGCGGGGTTAAATCACCAGGTGATATCGCTAAAGCAATTGCGCTTGGAGCCGACGCAGTGATGCTCGGCAGAATGCTTGCAGGCACAAAGGAAACCCCGGGCGAAGTGATTAAATATAACGATCAATTATGGAAAAAGTACCGCGGGTCTGCGTCATTCGGAGTTAAAATGAGAAATGAATTTATTGAAGGCGAAGAAACAATGGTTTCTTATAAAGGAGCTGTTAAAAATGTAATCGACGGCATTTCCGACGGACTACGAAGCTCTATGAGTTATATGAATTGTAAAACATTGGATGAGCTGCGCGCTACAGAAACATTCGTAATATTATCTAATAGTTCTTATTTGGAGAGACTACCTAAAAAATAAAAATCATTTTTCTTTAGATTCATCCGACTTCTTTATTTTGATCGAGTAGTATTTTTCATCAGTATTTGTAGAATAATTTTTAAGTATATTTTTTTCGGCGTCCCTCTGATTTGAATCTCCGTTATCTATCTGTTTCGGATCTTTTATTTTATCCGGCTTCTCGGGTTCGAAATTCTTTAACACGCTAAACCTTTGAGAAGCTGCAGATTCATTCTTCTTCTTTTGTTTCGATTTAGGTTTGACGCGTTTCAATTCGAATGAACTTATTACTTCTTTATTTTTGGAGCTGTCGGTTTTGTCTGCAAATTCCGATTTATCATTGTCTTTTTGTATTTTCAATTGCGAGGGTTTCTGTTTATTGACTACTTGTTTTTTACTTTTAATCTTTGAAGAAATGTATGAAATAAATATAATAAGAATTAATAGTGAGCCGATGATCACGATTGAAGAGTAAATTATTGGTAGTAGTTCCATCCCTGGCAGATCTTTATTTTAAAAATAAAAAAAACCTCTTCAAAAAAGAAGAGGCTTTGGCAATGTGTGAGGTTAAACGTTGGATTTGCGATTAAAACTTTACCTCATTAAAATTAAAAATCATCATAAAATTTCAATAAGTCGGCTTCTCTAAATTCATCTGCTGGAGATTGATTTTTTACTGTTTGAATTACATGGTATTCTTTCCCGCCTTCATATAATGACTCCACTCTTGTTAATCTTTTCTTTTGAGTCTGAATGGCGTCTTCTCTGTACTCGTTAAGGTTATTATAACGGTTTAGAATGTTAATTTTTTTCTCGGTAATCTTTCTCTCTTCAAGAGAATACTGATTCCGCTGACCAGAATTAGTATCACTTCTCATATTTTCAATTTCGTTTTGCTTCTCAACTTCCGTACGATGGCGGGAATGGTGTTTATATTCAACTTTTGGGTGATAATTCTTTCCATAATTCGGCATTAAGTTTAAATTCTTACCCGTTACATTTGTTGCTAGAGCAAATTTATTCCCTTGTTTTAACCTAAAAGATATGTAGGAAATGAGAAGCACGACAAAGAATAAACCGCCGAAAATCACTAAACTGGTATATATTATTGGTAGTAAAGACATTTTATTTTCCGTTATTTTTATCATAAATTACCCAATAACCGTGCCATTAGTATTTAAGTTGATTATTTAACATTTCTAAAACAAATTGCACCTGAAATGAGAATCAGTCCCAAAATGAGACTTTAAATGTGAGTCCTTGATATTTTCCATTTTCGTTTGTTATTAAATTAATTTTTGATATTTTTGACCCCTTAAAATATTTCTTTACAATAAGTTAGTGGAAATTAATAATGACTAAAGCTGATATAGTAGAAAAAGTTGCATCGGGAACGGGATTAACAAAGCTCGAAACCGAAGCCATAATAGAAGGCTTTTTGAATACTGTTATTCAGGCTTTAAAGGAAGGAAACGGAATAGAAATCCGAGGATTCGGAAGTTATAAAGTGAAAAAGAAAAATGAGCGTTTTGCTAGAAACCCGCGAACAGGCGAGAAAGTTTTTGTTGAAGAACACTATGTACCTGTTTTCAAATTTTCTAAGGATTTTAAAGCAGCTGTCGATAGAGGGCTAAAAGAACAGAAGAAATAACTTTTGGAAGGAAAACATTTGAATACGAAGACCAAAACACGTAAAGAACGATTAGGAACTAATGAGATTAGCAATATTCAATTACTGTATATAATCTTAGGGCTGCTTATAGTTGGGATGATAATTCTTTATTCTTCTAATATCTTTCAATCACTACCTACCAATTCCAATAACGAGCAACGGCAAGTTTCGGGCGATCAATTTCACCGCGGCACCGATTTGAATCGACTTAACGAAATTAAAACTCTCGAAGAGAGTGTTAAAAATAATCCTGAAGATTATGATGCAGTTTTAAATTTAGCACATATTTATAATGACTCGGGATTTCATGATAAGGCAGTTGAAAACTACAAGAAATATTTATCCCAATTTCCTAATTCACCCGATGTTATAGTAGATATGGGAGTAAGTTACTTTGAGCTTAATAAATTTGACGAGGCAATATCCATAATGGAAAGCGCTTTGGAAATTAATCCCGGGCATCAGATCGCACATTTCAATCTGGGCATAGTAAATTTCTCAAAAGGAAATTTGGCGCAAGCGAAAGATTGGTGGCAAAAAACGATCGATATTAATCCAAGTTCGGATATTGCTAAAAAAGCAGAAGATTTAATAAAATCACATTAAATTAGGAGAGCAGTTATATGCCATGCGGTAAAAAACGAAAACGTCATAAAATGGCGACCCACAAAAGAAAGAAAAGACTAAGAAAAAATCGTCATAAAAAGAAATTACGATAACATTTCAATTAAGCCGACTTAGCTCAGCTGGTAGAGCAAATCATTCGTAATGATTAGGTCATCGGTTCAAGTCCGATAGTCGGCTCACACCAATTATTTGCTTCCTTAAATCTTTTACAGATATGAATCGAAATTAATTAAAAGATGCAGAAGTTTTCATTTTATGAATACATGAAAAAAAACACCCCTTTTTCAAGGGGTGCTTGCCGGACTTTCTCATCCAGCCGGTTAGTTTTTATGGTTAGATGACCAGCTAAGGCTCTACCAACCAAAACTAACAAAATTCTAATCACAAATTAAAACTACAATTTTTGTCAATTCATTCCACAAACAAAAAAAATAAATTTTTGTGAAAAAATTCTTGCTTAAGCCAAAAAAAAGATTTATTTTGGGGAAGAGTGGGGAAAAATGTTGAATAAAACCATGGATTACCACAAATGTTTTTAGGTAGCTTCAAATATTCGATTGATTCAAAAGGGCGAGTTAGTATACCGGCGAGGATGCGGAAGTTCGTCAATCAAGAGGCGAACGACACTTTTGTGTTAACGCGAGGCACCGCACAATGTATCATTGTCTATCCTATGGATCATTGGAAAGAGCTTGTAGCCAGCAAGCTCAACAAGTTGAACGCTTTTGATCCACAGGATTCCAAATTTTTAAGAATGTTTTTACAGGAGGCTTTCGAAGACAAATTTGATACCCAATCTCGTTTAACTATTCCCAAAAACCTTATCGAGTTCGCCGGAATCAGGAAAGATGTTTTAATAATTGGCGTGAATCAATTTATTGAAATATGGAATCCGGAAACGTACGAAGTTTACTTAAAAGAAAATGAACAACCTTATCATGAAATAGCTAAAGAAGTTATGAAAAATTGAGTGGCAATGAATTTCACAAACCCGTCTTAGTGAAGGAGGTCATGGAGCTTCTGATTAAAAATAAATCGGGGCAATACTTTGACGGAACTGTTGGATTTGGTGGGCACTCTTTTGAAATACTAAAAAACATTAATCAAAATGCAGTTCTTATTGGTACCGATAAAGATAAAGATGCTTTTGATTTTACTAATAATAGATTTAGCTCTGATTCAAGGTTTTTTATTTACAACACCTCGTTCATAAATATTGATATTATTTCGAAACTCGAGTCTGTCGCTGCTTTCGACGGCATTTTAGTTGACTTGGGTGTATCATCATTTCAACTGGACGATGTTAACAGCGGGTTCACTTATAGAGAGGACAGTATCTTGGATCTAAGAATGAATAAAAGCGAAGGGCAGCCTGCATTTGTTCACCTGAATTCACTAAGCGAGGAAGAACTGTCCCGTATCTTCTTCGAATATGGAGAGGAAAAATTTTCCAGGAGAATTGCAAGAAACATAAGTGAATTTAGAGAAAACAATCAAATCAAAACATCATTTCAATTAAAAGAAATCATCAAAAGTTCAGTAGGAATAAAAAATTTAAATAAATCATTGTCACGTGTTTTTCAAGCGATCAGAATATATGTAAATAATGAATTGGAAGAATTGAAAATCTTTTTAGGTAAAGCGATAGAATATTTGAAACCGGGCGGCAGAATAGCTGTGATTTCATTTCATTCTCTTGAAGACAGAATCGTTAAAGAATTCATTAAGTATGAAAGTCTTGAATGTATCTGTCCGCCTAAAGTACCGGTGTGTACATGCGGTAAAATTAAAAGGCTTAATGCGGTGACAAAAAAACCTTTAATTGCATCGGACGAGGAAATAAGAAGTAATCCACGTGCGAGAAGTGCAAAACTAAGAGTCGCGGAGAAAATATAATGAAAAATTCATTCGTGTATTATCTCATATTTTCGTTTGTGTTGATTGTACTTTCTCTTTTCGTTTATGTTTTTAGCTTAAATGAAATAAAAAGATTGCGGCGTGAAAAAGATATTCTTCTGGATAAACTTAGCCAAAAACATAATCTGCTGGAAGCAAAAATGGTCGAAGTTCAAAAGCTTTCGTCTGAAGACAGAATTGTAAAACTGGCGAAAGAAAGATTTGGTCTGGTAAGAAGCAATAAAACTTTCGAGAAGCTTTACGTTAATAACGAGCACCTTGAACAAATAATTATTATCGTGAACAGCAGATATGAAAAGTAACCGGGTTTTGATAATTCTGCTGTTCGTATTTTTATTTATGACTGCTCTGATGTATAAACTATTTACAATTCAAATAAGCAGTTATAACAAATATTCTTCAATGGCTGAAAGGCAGCAGAACAAAACGCGGTTTATCAAAGCAGAAAGGGGATCAATTAAGGATGTAAACGGCGAAGTGCTTTCCTACACTCGAAACGATTGGTCTCTATTTATAGATGTGAATATGGTTGACGATTCAAAAAAAAGAATAATTGCAGAGAAATTTGCATCGGTGTTTGGGAAAAACACTGAATACTATTTACAGATTATGAATTCGGCTAAGGCAAGAAATGTTTGTCTCGAAAAAAAAATTTCTAAAGAGCAAGTGATGCAATTTAACAATTTTACTATGGATGCTTTAAGAAGAGAAGAAGACTTTTCAAGAATTTATCCGTACGGAAGCATGGGTTCTCATGTTATTGGTTATGTGGATATTATGGGTTCCGGGGTATCGGGTATCGAAAAAGTTTATAATGAATATCTGACCGGGAGTGACGGCATTAAATTCATTGAAAATGATGCCATCGGAAGAACTGTAAGCGTTAAGGAAGATAATTCAAGGCAGGCTGTGCCCGGTAATGAAATAATTCTTACGATTGACAAAAATTATCAGAAGATTTTAGAAGAAGAAATAAAAACCGGCATTACGAAATATGAGGGCAAAAGCGGCGTTGGAATAATTATGAATCCTAATTCGGGCGAGATAATTGCAATGGCAAATATTCCGGATTACGATCCGGCAAACTATAACCTGTTCGGCGAGTTCGAAAGAAAGAATAGAATTGTAACCGATACTTACGAACCTGGCTCGACGATTAAACCAATTATTATGTCGATTCTTTTGGAGGAAGAATTGGCAAACCCCGAAGAGAGTATCGATACAGAGAATGGAGTTTATTTGATTAAGCGTACTCAGATTAAAGATACGCACCCGTTCGAAAAATTAACCGTCCGACAAATTATAGAACAATCCAGCAATATTGGGATGGCAAAATTATCGGCGAGGGTAAAGCCCGAAACTTTTTATAAATATCTTCGTGATTTCGGATTCGGAAATAAAACCAGCATTGACCTCATTGGAGAGACCGAAGGCAATCTTAAGAAACCTAAGACGTATTCGAAGATCTCAAAAACTTTTATGTCTTTCGGTTACGAGATTTCTGTAACACCACTCCAGCTTATAACTGCTTTCAGCTCTGTTATTAATGGAGGAATATTATATAAACCTTATGTCGTAAAAAGAATCTTGGATCAAAACAAAAATATTGTTAAAAAATTAGAACCGATGAAAATACGAAGAGTTATCAGCGAAAGGACATCGGATAAAATTAAAGATTTTATGATCGGTGTAGTGGAAGAAGGCACGGCAAGAAACGCAAGGTTAAATAATGTTCTTATTGGTGGAAAGACAGGTACTTCGCAAAAGCTTATCGAAGGAAAATATTCAAAAAATGAATACAACTCGTCTTTTGTTGGATTTTTGCCTGCAGATAATCCACAATTGATTTGCTTAATAGTAATAAACTCACCAAAAGTAGGAAGGTACGGCGGCCAAGTTGCCGCACCCATTTTCAGGGAAATTGCTTCAAGAATAATTGAAGCCGACCCAAGTCTAATAAGGGATGAATCGAGAATAACGCGCAACAAAAAAACGCTTGATGAAATTTTTGCACGCGTTGAATTTGAAAGCGAAAGTAACGCTCAGGTATTTCTTACTAGTAATCTTCCGGAGGTTACTAAAAATATAAAAGCTACACCTAATGAATTCAAAGATCTTGAATTGATGCCGGACTTAATAAATTTATCCGTCAGGGAAGCCGTAACACTTCTTAACGAAATGAATATAAATTATAAAATTAGCGGAAGCGGAAAGGTAATTGAACAAAGCATCGAGCCGGGGACTGAAGTTCAGCCGGGATTGATTTGTTTGATAAAATGCGCGACAATAAAAAATTTAGAAGGACTGAGGATTAATTGATGAATCTTTCCCGGATATTAAATAACATCAAAGCCATTCAAGTTGCCGGGAATGCAGCTTCAAAGGAGGTTATTGGCATAACCAACAATTCAAAGGAGGTTAGAGAGGGAGTTATTTATGTTGCCGTAAAGGGTTTAAAATTTGACGGACATGCCTTCATCCCCGAAGCGATATTTAACAAAGCTGCGGCAGTCGTATTGGAAAATAACTATTCGGTTCCGGAAGAATTATTCAACAAATCTGAATGTGTAAAAATACTTGTAACAGACAGCCGCAAAGTTCTTGCACAGATTTCCGGAATTATTTGCGGCAATCCTTCCGAAAAACTCCACATGATAGGAATTACCGGAACAAAAGGAAAAACAACCACAAGCTATTATATTAAAAATATTTTAGAGACTTCGGGCAGAAAAGCAGGTTTAATAGGCACAATTGCAAATTATATCGGAAAGGAAAAATACGAAACTAAACTAACTACCCCCGAATCTTTTCAGATAAATTCTTTATTGAAGGAAATGGTCGATAAAAAATGTGCGTATTGTGTTATGGAAGTTTCTTCTCACGCACTTGCTTTAAACAGAGTGGATTATATTGATTTTGATTCTGCAGTCTTCACAAATATTACATCCGATCATTTCGATTTTCACAAGGATTTTGAATCGTATTTGGAAGCAAAGAAAAAATTATTTGATGAGATCAAAAGCAGCGGCAATGTGATTTATAATTTTGATGATTTGAACTCTCAGAGTATGATCCGCGCAACAACAGCAAAAACATATTCATATGGAACCAGCGAGAAATCCGATTTCATTATGAGCGGCATTTCATATGATCTTGACGGCACGCGCTTTTCGATATCTAACGATAAGAACAAATGGAATTTTGAAACAAAATTAATCGGCTTATTTAATGCTTATAATGCGGCAGCCGCAATAAGCGTTTCCTCCGTTTTAGGAATTGATGCAGCGGATATAATACAAGGCATCGCTTCAACACCCCAGGTACCGGGAAGATTTGAAGTTATATCCAGAGGAGAAAAGAGAATAATAATCGATTACTCCCACACAACAGATAGTTTAAGACAGGCGCTGCTTGCAATAAAACATCTGACCAACGACTTGCGTCCGGTACACACTGTATTCGGATGCGGTGGCAACAGGGATAAATTTAAACGACCGGAAATGGGTCGGACTGCCGAAGCATTGAGTACAAAAATTTATATTACTTCCGACAACCCAAGAGATGAAGAGCCAATGGCAATTATTAATGATATTCTTGAAGGGGTTAAAGGTAAAAGTGCTTGCGTAATTGAAAGCAGAGAAGAAGCTATTAAAAAAGCGATACTTGAGTCAGAAAGCAATGCCGTAATACTTATAGCCGGCAAAGGTCATGAAGATTATCAAGAAATTAATGGAATAAGACAATTTTTTTCGGATAAACAAACTGCGGAAAAATATTTGCAATGAAACGGATAAGTATTTCATTAAATGATTTATTCAATCTTGAAAGCAGCGTGATTTATAATCCAGATGCGTATAAATCAACAACTGCAGTTTGTATTGACTCGAGGCAGATTAAGAAGAACTGCCTCTACGTTGCCATTGCAGGCGAAAAACATGACGGGCATGATTTTGTGGATGAAGCAATAATCAAAGGCGCTGCCGCAGTTTTAATAAATGAAAAAAAATTAAAGAGATTTACTCATATTTCCATGCCGATAATTACCGTGAAAAATACTTTGGCAGCATATGGACAGCTTGCCAATATATGGCGCAATAAATTAAATGCTGTTGTTATTGGAATTACGGGCAGCAACGGCAAAACTACAACAAAAGAAATGCTTGCCGCTATTCTTTCGCAAAGATATCAGGTTGTGAAGTCGGCAGCTAACAATAATAACCATATAGGCGTGCCGCTTTCAATATTTTCTGCTAACGCTTCGTGCGAGGTTTTAGTGCTCGAGCACGGCACAAACCATTTCGGCGAAATTGCTTATACAGCAAAAATTTCAGACCCCGATTTTGCACTCATCACAAATATAGGCGAGTCTCATATTGAGTTCTTGTTGAATAAAAATGGTGTTTATAAAGAAAAATCTGAATTGTTTAAACAAACTTTGCTCAACAGGGGTAAAATTTTTGTTAACGCAGATGACCCGGTACTCAACAGAAAAACGGAAAATATTGAAGAAAAAATAACTTTTGCTATCAATAACAAAGCAGACTATAAAGGCACAATTAAGGGATACGATGTTTTAGGCCGGACAAGATTAGAAGTAAAATCAAAAAAGAAAAACTTTCACATTGAATCTACGCTGCCTGTTTACGGATATGCCGGCGCTTTAAACGCACTTCCAGCGATTGCAATCGCCCACTGGTTTGGATTAGCCAAAAACGAAATAACGCGGGGAATTGAGAGTATTAAACAGGTTAAAGGAAGACAGTACGTTGACGTGATGAAAAATTTTGTCTTGATAGACGACACATACAACGCTAACCCCATTTCAATGCGTTCAGCTTTCGACCTATTACGAAAAATAAAGTTACATGAAAAGAAAATCTTAATTCTCGGCGATATGTTCGAACTCGGTTCTCATTCTAACTATCAACATAATAAACTCGCAGTCGATCTGATAAAAATAAAACCGTATAAAGTATTTTTAACAGGGAAGGCGATGAAGTCATTATTCAATGCAGTTAAGGGGAGAATTGATGTGGTTTACTTCAGCAATAGAGATAGGCTGAAAAAAACTCTGCAAACATTTAATATCAGCCGCTCTGTTGTTTTAGTTAAGGGTTCGCGCGGAATGAAGATGGAAGAATTCTCTAACGAGTTAAAATTAAGGAATTAATAATGTTTTATTATTTATTTGATTATATCAATGAAATTTTCAACCCGCCAGGGTTTGATGTATTCAGATATTTATCGTTCAGGTCAATACTGTCGGCAGTAACAGGTCTTTTTCTTGCATTCTATCTCGGGCCAAAAATAATTAATTACCTGAAACGAAAGCAGATAGGGGAAACGATAAAGGCGGAAGGCCCTCAGCAGCATAAAATAAAAGCAGGCACTCCTACAATGGGCGGAATCATTATTATCCTTTGCGTTACTATACCGGTGATTCTCTGGGGGGATATTAAGAGCACTTATATTCAATTTGTATTAGCCGGAACGATATTTCTTGCAATTGTGGGTTTCATAGATGATTACTTGAAAGTGGTAAAAAAATATTCTAAAGGATTGATTGCCCGTTATAAACTGCTCGGGCAGATAATCGTCGGGACACTGGTAGGAGTTGCAATCTATTTGATGCCTGAATTTGCCGAATTTAATACTCAAACAACAATGCCATTTTTCAAAAATCTTAATTTTGATTTCTCTATCATGTATATACCTGCTGTTATTTTTATTATAACCGCAACATCAAATGCGGTTAATCTTACCGACGGTCTTGACGGCTTGGCAATGGGAACAATAATTATAGTAATGCTTGCTCTTGCTGTTATGAGCTATGTTTCCGGCAACGTAATATATGCTGATTATTTGAACATAATGTATCTTCCAGGCTCGGGTGAACTTACGGTTTTCATAGCGGCGCTGATTGGTGCAGGCTTAGGTTTTCTTTGGTTTAATTTTTATCCAGCCCAGGTATTTATGGGTGATACTGGTTCATTAGCACTCGGCGGCGCATTAGGTATTATATCTATTTTAATTAAGAAAGAACTGCTGCTGCCTATATTCGGCGGGATTTATTTCTTGGAAACAACTTCGGTGATCATTCAACGGCTTTATTTTAAGTATACAAAAAAGAAATACGGAGAAGGCAGGCGCGTATTTAAGATGTCGCCTATTCATCATCATTTTGAAATGCTCGGCTGGAGTGAACCAAAAATCGTTATTAGATTTTACATAATAACTATTATTCTCGCATTGTTCAGCCTGGCTTCATTTAAGATAAGATAATGGAAATAAACGGAAAAAATATCTCGATAATAGGTGCGATGAGAAGCGGCGTTGCCGCTGCAAAGCTGGCGAGGAAATTTAACGCAATGCCTTTTGTGAGTGATCTCTCTTCGGAAGAAAAGCTTAGTCAAAGCTATCAGACCTTAACGAGAGAGAACATTGCATTTGAGGTGGGCGGACATACAGAAAAAATTTATGATTGCGATCTTATGATAATAAGTCCCGCTGTTCCGTCAAATTCCGAAGTAGTTTCCGAAGCTGTTAAACGGAAGATTAAAGTTGTAAGTGAATTGGAGTTTGCATCGTGGTTTTGCAGAGGAAAAATAATTGCAATCACGGGAACGAACGGTAAAACAACCACAACAGCCCTGCTGAATCATACTATTAATATAAGCGGATTCAAATGTTATTCGGGCGGGAATATTGGCAATGCCTTTTCGGAATTTGTACTTGACGTCAAAGAGAATGAGTTCGTCGCGCTCGAAGTTTCAAGCTTTCAGCTTGATCACATATATTCATTTAAACCTGCTTACTCCGTAATATTAAATATTACGCCAGATCACCTCGACCGTTACGAAAATAATTTTCAAAACTATATTGATTCAAAAATGCGTGTCTGTATGAATCAGAACGGTAAAGATTATTTTGTTTATAACGGAGATGATGAGAATGTTTCTTCGGGGCAGATAACAAATACCAATAAGTTCGAATTTTCTTTATCGAATCAGACTTCCCGAGGAAGTTTTGTCGCTGACAATCACTTTTATTTTTCGAATGAGGATAAAACGGAAAAGTTATTTGATCTCGATAATCTTAGTTTGAGAGGAGAACATAATATCTGCAACGCGCTTGCGGTGTTAACCGTTTCAAAACTGATAGGATGCAGAACGGAAAAAATTAAGGAAGCATTTAAAAGCTTTCCCGGAGTTGAGCATCGTCTCGAATTTGTCAGAGAAATCAACGGTATCGTTTTTATCAATGATTCGAAGGCGACAAATGTTGATTCGGTTTGGTATGCGCTCCGCAGTTTCAATCAGCCAATATTGTTAATACTGGGCGGCAAAGACAAAGGAAACGATTACAACCGGATAAAAGATCTTGTATTTAATAAGGTAAAAAAAATATATGCGATCGGAACTTCAGCTCAGAAGATATATGAATTTTTCAAGGATATTGTTCCCGTTGAATATAAACAATCACTGGGGGAGTGCGTCGAAGATGCCTTGAAGACCGGGACGAAAGGCGGCATCGTCCTTCTTTCTCCGGCATGCGCAAGTTTTGATATGTTCGATAATTTCGAGCACAGGGGCAGAGTATTCAAGGAATCAGTTATGGGGCTGAATCTATGAAAATGAATGTCAGAATAATCTTTGTTTTGGTTTTGTTTCTTATGATTCTTGGAGCCTTTTTGGTATTCAGCGCGAGCGGCACTTACAGCGAAGTGAAATTCAACAATTTGTATTTCTTGTTCAAGTCTCATTTGTGGAAAGTGATCGGAGCTGTCGCAGCCATAATTTTAGTTTCGATGATACCATACGAGAAATATAAAAAGTTCAGCAAAATAATGCTCATTGCTATAACCGGAGTTCTTTTGCTGACCTTCATTTTAGCGCCGCAGCTTAAAGGCGCATCACGATGGATTGATATAGGGTTCTTTCAATTCCAACCTTCGGAATTGGCAAAATTAATTTTAATTATTCATTTAGCGGCGTTTATCGAACGCAAAGGCGAATTGATAAAAGATTTTAAGAATGGCTACCGGTTTGCTCTTGTGTGGATGATTATTCTAAGCGGATTGGTTCTTGTTCAACCTAATTTAAGCACGAGTATGATAATTGTTCTTATTTCAATTACAATGTTATTCGCTGCCGGAGCGCGTATAAAACATTTATCTGCAACCTTTTCGGCAATTGCAATTACCGCTTTTGTAATGATGATTTTATTCAGCCATTCAAGAGAAAGAGTGATGGGATATGCAAACAGCATATTATCAGGGGGGGAGCCTAATACTCAAGTCCTGCAGGCAAAGATCGCTTTAGGAAGCGGAGGTCTTTTAGGCGTGGGTTTAGGTCATAGCAGACAAAGTGATTTATTTCTTCCCGAATCTTACAGTGATTTTATTTTTTCCGTACTCGGCGAAGAACTCGGCTTAGCAGGTGCAGCATTAGTACTCTTTGCTTACTTCATAATTTTCTTTGTGGGAATTCTTATTTCAAAGAAAGCCAAAGATGAGTTCGGGCAGATGCTCGGTTTCGGAATCTCATTCAATATAATTATCGGAGCTTTCATAAATGCTGCCGTGGTTATGGGTCTGCTTCCCACTACCGGAATTACTCTGCCATTTATCAGTTTCGGAGGAACTTCAATTATAATTTTCGGAGTTTCGATAGGTATATTGATCAATATAGCGAAACAGACAGCCAAATATTCACAAATAAACCCGGAATTAATTAATGAGCAGCCTTGACTACAGGTTCATATTTGCCGGGGGCGGAACAGGAGGTCATTTGTTCCCCGCAATTGCGGTTGCTGCAAAAATCCGTGAATTAAAACCGGGAGCAAAAATTTTATTCGTCGGCACAAAACATAAAATTGAATCACGGGTTGTACCTAAATATGGTTTCGATTTTAAGACGATATGGGTTAGCGGCTTTGCAAGGAAGTTTACTTTAAAGAATATCCTGTTTCCAATAAAAATGATTACGTCAATGATACAATCATTATTTATATGCATAAAATTCAAACCCGATGTAGCAGTGGGTGCGGGGGCTTACGTTTCCGGACCGGTTTTATGGGGCGCTTCGATTATGGGTGCGAAAATCGTTCTGCTCGAGCAAAATAGTTATCCTGGAATTACAAATAGACTTTTGGAAAAAAGAGCCGATGAAATTCATATAAGTTTTGAGGAATCGAAAAAGTATTTCAGATTTAAGAATAAGTTAAAGCTTAGCGGCAACCCTGTAAATGTAAATTCTGCGTTAATACATCGGGAGGATGCGCTGAAAAAATTCGGATTGAATCCGGAAAAGCAAACGGTTTTGATTCTCGGGGGAAGTCTGGGCGCTCTATCCATCAATAATGCGGTTAAGAATACTATCGAAAAAATATTATCCCACAATATTCAGCTGTTATGGCAGACCGGCGAGTTGTACTATGATAAGTATAAGAATTACGAATCCGAAAATGTAAAAGTGAAATCTTTTATTGATGATATGACAGCAGCATACAGCTCTGCGGATATTGTAATTGCCCGGGCAGGTGCAACTACTATTGCGGAAATTTCTTATTTGGGACTTCCGGTGATTTTTATTCCCTCCCCAAATGTAGCGGCTGACCATCAGTTCAAGAATGCGGAAACGCTATTCAAAGCCGGGGCAGCTCATTTGATAGAAGATAATTCGGCATCCGAAAAATTATATGAAACGTTGATCCGGTTACTTAACGACGATGAATTATTGAACAGATTTAGAAACAACATCAAACGTTTTTCATTTCCTGACGCATCAATAAATATTGCTAATAGCATTATCAGTTTAATAGAAAAAAAAATTATTGGATAAAAGATGTTTCAACAGGTAATTAAAAAAATTCATTTTGTAGGCATCGGCGGCATAGGGATGAGCGGTATTGCGGAAATACTTCTCAATCAAGGATTTAAAATCTCCGGTTCTGATTTAGCCGAAACGGAAGTTACCGAACACCTGCAGTCTCTTGGCGTTGAGTTCTTTAAAGGACATTCACCCGATAATCTAAAGGATGCAGACGTTCTTGTTTACTCATCGGCGGTTAATTCTAATAACCCGGAAGTTAAAGAGGCTATTGAAAGAAAAATCCCAGTTATAAAAAGATCGGAGATGTTAGCAGAATGTATGCGAATGAAATACGGCATCGGTATAGCTGGCACGCATGGAAAGACGACTACTACTTCTATGGTTGGTTTAACTTTGACAGAAGGCGGAATTGACCCGACAATTATTGTCGGCGGAAAATTAAGCGGACTTGGCGGAACCAATGCAAGGCTCGGCAACGGAGATTACATTGTAGTTGAAGCAGATGAGTTCGATAGAACATTTCTGAAACTAACCCCGACAATCGCAGCTATCACAACTCTGGAAAAAGAACATCTGGATACCTATAAAGACCTCGATGACATCAAAACTGCGTTTGTTGAATTCGCCAACAAGGTGCCGTTCTTCGGCTTTGTAGTGCTCTGCATGGACGAAGCAGCCCTGCAGGATGTTATTCCGATAATTAATAAGAAGATTATTACTTATGGACTAACCCAGCAAGCTGATGTTAGAGCTGTTGATTTACAATTTAACAACTATAACAGCTCTTATACCGTAATCTACAAAGGGAAAGAACTGGGAAGGATTACCTTACAGATACCTGGAGAACATAACATAAAAAATTCACTTGTAGCTGTTGCCATTGGTTCTGAAATGGGAATCCCTTTTGAGAAAATCAAGAAAGCCCTTGAATCATTTACAGGCGTGTACAGACGTTTCGAGACAAAATATAAAAATGACATTCTGGTAATAGACGACTATGCCCATCATCCAACCGAAATAAATGCCTCACTCGCTGGTGTAAGAAGCGGCTGGAAGCGGAGACTTGTTGCAGTTTTCCAGCCGCATCTCTTTTCGAGGACTAGGGACTTTTATTCAGAATTCGGAAGGTCGTTTCTTAACTCTGATGTTTTTATCTGCACAGACGTGTATCCGGCGCGCGAAGAACCTATTGAAGGAATATCTGGAGAGTTGATATCAAACTCCGCCAAAAGTTTCGGACATAAAAAAGTTTTTTATGAACCGGACAAGAAAAATATTCCAGCCTTGCTGATGAAACTGGTTAAGAAAGACGATATAGTAATTACAATGGGCGCCGGCGATATCTGGAAATTCGGCGAACAATTTGTTCAACAATATAAAGCATCAAAAATGTAAAATGTTTTGGGGAATAAAAATATCGACCATTATCATGTTTGTCTTTATGACCGGACTGATTTTTTATTTGTCTTTAACCGTGCAGACAGAAAAAACAGACGAGATCGCCGTAATAGAATTGAAAGGTGATTACTATCTGTCAAAAGATAAATATTTATCTTTTGCTAATCTGAATAATCTTGACAGTTATAGAGATTTGAGCGTTTCAATTATTCGGGATAGAATACAGAAGCATCCTTACATAAGCGAAGCGATGGTTATTAAGGACGGTTCGACGCTTACTATTAATATTGTCGAAAAAAGATTTGAGGCAATACTTTTCACTGATAATCGTCAGTTCTTTATCGATGAGAATCTTTTACTTACTCCTGTGCTGCCATTTACAAGAAATGTGAATTATCCTGTTATCAACAACCCGCTAATTGACGGCGAATTAAATATCTACAAGAGTGTGAGCTTGCTGCCGGAGGTCGTAACAGGGCTTAAGATTGTCTCTTCAATAAAATATTTAAACACCGGAATGTATGATAACCTTTCAGAAGTAGATATGCGCAATGGAAAGGATATAATTGTTTATTTCAAGAATTTGGATTATCAAATCGTTCTTGGGCGGGAAAGTGAAATTACTAAAATATTCTACTTCAGTAAGCTGTGGGATTTTATAAGCAGCAAGAATATTAATACAATCATAAAATATATTGACCTAAGATTTAGAGACCGAATATATATGGGTATAGACGACAGCATAATCGAAGACGGGGAAAAACAGTCATGAAAAAAAATATTATTGCCGGATTGGATTTAGGCACTACGAAAGTTTGTGCTGTTATAGCCGAACAGAATGAAAGTAATTTAGATATACTTGGTTTTGGAGTCGCTCCGTCTGAAGGATTAAACCGCGGACTTGTAGCAAATATTGCAAAGACTGCCGAAGCAATCAAAGAAGCAATGCAGATTGCAATTAATAGAGCAGGTTTTGAAGTCAAAGAAATTAATGTCGGTGTCGCAGGCGAACACATAACAAGCTTAAGACATAGAAATTATATAACCATCAGCAATCCCGATAAAGAAATTACTAAAGATGATCTCGACAGGCTAAAAGCCGATGTAAGAACAATTAGAATCCCTTCGGACAGACAGATACTCCACATTATACCCGAAGAGTTTTTTGTTGACTATCAGGGCGGAATAGAAAATCCAATTGGAATGTGCGGCTCAAAATTGGAAGCAGTAAATCATGTGGTTCTTGCCGCGATACCTGCAATTCAGAATATAAAAAAATCTGTCGAACGCGCCGGGTTTCTTGTGAAAGATTATATCTTGCAGCCTATAGCATCAAGCGTATCGGTGCTGGAGGATAATGAAAAAGATCTTGGCGTAGTGTTAGTTGATATCGGCGGTGGAACAACCGATGTCGCCGTTTATCACGATAAAAGTATAAAGCATACAAAAGTGATTGGAGTTGCGGGTAATCAAGTAACGAATGATATCAGAGAATCTCTTGGAATAGTAACTACGGAAGCAGAAACCCTTAAGAAAGATTTCGGCTATGCTCTTGAGGAAGCAATAATAAAAGATGAAGATATTTTCATTAAAGGACCCGGTGCAAGGGGAAATATTAAAATTCCAGTTACGCTTCTCACTCAAATAATAAGCGCTAGAATGAAAGAGCTTTTTACAATAATTGATAATGATTTAAGGCAGACAGGATTAAAGGGTAAAATAAAAGCGGGTGTTGTTCTTACCGGCGGTGGATCGCTGCTTAAAGGCTGCACAGAATTAGCCGAAGAAGTTTTCGGACTTCCGGCAAGAATTGGTGTGCCTATTGAATTAGGGGCGGGTTTATCCCAAGAAATAGAAAGCCCAGAATTTGCTACGGTTGCCGGATTAATAAAAGGAGTACCCGGAAGTTCTGCAAGCGCTGCATGGGCTCAGGAAACAGGTAATAAATCCAAGACCAAAATAAGTATCAACAGTTTATTTAAAAAAGTACAAGAGTTTTTTGACGAACTATAAATTACAGGAACCATAATAAGGAGGAGATATGCCAAAATTCGCCACTTTAGATCAAGAAGAATCATTGTCAGCAAAACTTCGTGTTGTTGGCGTTGGGGGAGGCGGTTGTAATGCAATCGAAAGCATGATTCGCAGGGGTTTAACCGGAGTTGAATACGTTGCGGTTAATACCGATGCGCAGGTGCTTGAGAAAAGCAAAGCAAATATTAAAGTGCAGGTCGGAAAAAATCTGACAAAAGGCTTAGGAGCCGGCGCCGATCCTAATGTCGGCAAAAAAGCCATTGAAGAAGACCGGGAAAAAATTACAAAAATTCTTCAGGGCAGCGATATGGTATTTATCACCGCCGGAATGGGCGGCGGAACCGGCACCGGCGGTGCGCCGATCGTTGCATCAATCGCTCAAAGCGTCGGAGCTCTTGTGATTGGCATTGTAACAAAACCTTTCAAATGGGAAGGGAAAAAGCGCATGATGAACGCCGAACACGGCATCAATGAATTAAGGCAGTATGTTGACAGCTTGATTGTAATTCCAAACGAGAGAATTTTAAATATTATGGACGATTCCTCAGAAGCTTTTGCAGCCTTCGATAAACCTAATGAGGTTCTTCATGAGGCTACGAGAGGAATTGCGGAAATAATTACAATTCCCGGCATAATTAACGTTGACTTTGCCGATGTCCGCTCTGTAATGAATGACAGCGGCGAAGCATTGATGGGTTGCGGAATTGCAAGCGGAGAAAGCAGAGCGATCGAAGCTGCCACCAAAGCTATATCTTCGCCTCTGCTTGAAGGCGTTAATATTAAAGGCGCGAAAAATATTTTGCTGAATGTTACTGCATCTTCCGGGTTGACTATGAAGGAAGTCAATCAAGGCAATCAAATTATTTACGAAGCTGCTGGCGAAGAAGCGAACGTTATTTTCGGAATAGTTCATAAAGAAGAAATGAACGAATATGTTTCGTATACTGTAATAGCAACCGGATTTAATTCAAAAGATGCAAACGGTAAAAAAGCTGCTGAGAAGAAAGTTGAAGAATCGCGCGAAGAAAGAAGAGCAGCCGTATCTGGAGGGTATCATTTCGGCAGCAGAATGGAAATCGACGAAAATGCAGATCTCGATATTCCAACAATTCAGAGGATTAAAGGCAGCAGGCACGCCATGCTGGATAACGAAAAACTTTTTCAAGGAGGATTTCAGTTCGAAAAGAGTGACGACGACGAAAAACTTGTTGAGAAAAATAAAAGAGATGACGACGATGAAGACAGCTCATCATTCTTGAAGATGATGATGGATTAATTTTTACTTAAAACCATTTAGAACATCGGCGGGCTGCAATATTTCGCCTTATTATGGTTCCGCATATTCTGTGAAATAATTGCAGTCCGTTTATTTTAATCATTCTTCATTAATTGAGTTTTATTTAACTGAAAATTTTCTAATCTTTGCCTTCCAAATAAACAATTTAATTTGTGATTCATGAAAAAATTACTCATTATTTCAATCTTCATATCCTTTGTAAATTTATATCCGCAAAGGGCTGATGAAGTGGGCTGGGTCTCCAAATTCGGGCTGGCAGGCGGTTTCGCGACAGGTTATATGTTTGTTAATCTTGACCCGGTTAAAGATATTGCTTTGGAGCTTGGGCTCGATGCTCCTCCTTCAACGGGAATTGTTACTTTCGGCGGCGGCGGTTATGTCTATTTAATGCTGGTTGATAATTTGAGAATCGGCGGTTATGGTTATGCGGGCAGCTTTAGCCGAAGCGGAAAGTCCGGCGGACTGGATAAAGAAATTCAATACGACCTTGGCGGCGGCTATGTTACTATTGAATATACAATTCCCTCCATTAAAGATTTAGCGCTGTCGTTCGGCGCAATGATCGGCGGCGGAAGGCTGGATGTGGATCTTTATCAAAATAAGGGAAGTGTTACATGGGAAGACTTGATTGATGACCTGAAAAATAATCTGTCTTCAGAAAACATCAGCCGAAGCTTATCTAATTCATATTTTTCAATTGCTCCAACAGTAACTTTAGATATTCCATTAAACAGATTCATGGCTTTCCGGCTCGGAGCCGGTTATCAATTTACATTTGGCGGCAGCTGGGAAGTTGACAATAGTTTAAAGATAAGCGGCGTGTCCGATGAGTTGACCGCCGATGCGTTCTTTTTTCAAACAGGTATTTATTTAGGTTTTTTTGCTTTCTAAAATTTTTTTTAATGAAAAAGAGAAATTTCCTATGAAGTTAAAAAGTATTTTTGCTGCCGCAGTACTACTACTTTTAAATAGTTTGTCACTTGCACAGGATGAAACTACTACACGAAGCAGATCTGATATGATGAAAACCTGGCCTATGTCAGATACTAAATCGATTCAGAGTTATTACAAAAATATCTTTTCCACCAAGAAAGAAGAAAAAGAGTCCAGCTTCGGACCTACTTTTGATATTGATAAGCAGAAACTCCTTGAAAAATTGAAAGAAGCTGTTCCTCTTCAAGGTCCGGTAGATCCAAAAGAATATATTCTCGGTCCGGGCGATCTCCTTGATATAAGTATTTTCGGTTCTATACCTGCGAGCTTTACTTTAGCGGTCAGTCCCGAAGGTAGTCTGGTCATTCCTACAGTTGGGGTTATTCTTGTCGCCGGAAAAACTCTTGATGAAATTAAGTCGAAAGTCGAAAATAAAGTAACGGCTGTCTACAAAAATTCGAATGTTGCGACAACCCTCATTTATCCCCGAATATTTTCCGTTACAGTGGGCGGAGTAGTAAATAATCCCGGCAATTTTTATGCATCGTCTGTACAAAGAGTTGATGAAGTGGTTTATCTCGCAAATCTCAAAACCAATCTTGCAGTTTCAACTGTTTCTGATTTTCAAAAACCTAATGAGCAACTGCTCGATAAACCTAATGTGATCAAGTATTTTAGAAACGACGAATTAAGAGATCAGAAAACGGAGATGTCGCTACGTAATATAAAATTGATAAGAAAAAATGGTGACACGCTGAACGTAGACTTGGTGCGCTTTTATGCAACCGGCGATAGTAAGTATAATCCATTTTTAATGGACGGCGATAGAATATATATTCCAAATTTAGACCTTGAAGGCAATTCGATTACAATAAGCGGAGAGGTAAGACTTGAGGGTACATACGAATTTTGCCTTAGCGATTCAATTACTTCTGTCTACGCCATCTCGCAGGGTCCGACTAAAATTGCAGATCTTGAAAATGTTAATTTATACCGGACTAATTTGACTACGGGTGAAGTAAATAAGCAAATTATTAATTTCCAGGAAGTGCTTGAAGGCAAAGCCAGCGATGTTAAGCTATTTCCTGGGGACCGAATTGTTTTCAGAAAGATTTATCCACGCGAATCACCCTTAAGCGTTACAATTAAAGGGGAGGTTCTCTTGCCGGGATTATATCCAATAATTAAAAACAAAACAAGAATTATGGATGTGATATCGGAAGCTGGCGGTTTTACGAAAGACGCCTCTCTCAAAGAAGCAAAAATAATACGTTTTTACGAACCTCTTGATAAAGCATTAACAAACCCTGACTATCAAAGATTGGACGATATGCGTAAAAGCAATCTTAATACACGGCAGAGAGAATATTTTAACTATGAGTATTCAGTTAAAAGAGATTTTGTTGCTGTGGATTTTCACGAGCTTTTTTTGAATAACAATGAAGCTCATAATGTAATTTTGATTGATGGCGATATGATTATCATTCCCCCTAAATCTGAAACTATTTATGTGTACGGGCAGATAGCAAAAGACGGTTATTATGATTATGTCGATGGCGAAGATTATCTTTACTATATAAATCTCGCAGGCGGTTTAACCAAGATGGCAGAAGAAGGTAAAATAATGGTAATAAAAGCCGGAAACCGTAATTGGATTGAACCGGATAAAACAACAATTGAACCAGGCGATGCTATTTGGATTCCCAGAGGTAAAGATTTGGCTGATATAGATTTTGAATATTATTTCTGGTGGTTTGTAAATATAGTTACTGTATTAGCCGGTGTAGCTACGGTTATTATTGTTGTGCAAAAATAATAAAGAACAAATCAAGGAATAATTTTTTTGATGGAAAAAGAAAAGAATTACGTCGGCAGACCTTTTATCGAATTTATATCCGTTTTAGTTTCATACAGAAAATTTTTATTATCGTTCGTACTGGGCATTACTCTTGTAGTAACCCTATATGCCCTCATAGCTCCCAAATGGTATAAGTCTGCTGCTGTTGTTTTTCCGGCTGAGCAGACGGATTTTCTCGGGGGTTTGAGCGGGCTTAGCTCATTGGTAAAAGGCTTTTCGGCTACCAAAGGACTTGCAAGCTTAACGGGGAATACCGAGACCGATAGATACGTTGCTATACTTAAAAGCGCTACAATTCAAGATGCAGTAATCAAGAAATTCGAACTGCGCAAAGTCTATGACCTCGAAGACACTTATTACGAAAAAACCGTGAAAGAGCTCCAATCTAATACTGAATTCATTATTGAAGATGAAGGGCAGCTCACCATAGTTGCCTATGATAAAGACCCTCAGAGAGCCGCTGATATGGCAAATTATTTTGTGGAATTATTGAACGCTATTAATTCTCAAATTCATGTCCAGAGCGCCAAAGCCAATAGAGAGTTCATTGAAAAACGCTATAATCAAAACGTAACTGACATAAAAGACCTTGAACATGAGATGAGAGAGTTTCAGGAAAGTTACGGCGTTGTTGCCGTGCCCGAGCAGCTTGAAACTACTGTGGGAGCAATGGCGAACATATACGGGCAGCTTGCCGAGAAGGAAATTGAATTGAGCGTTCTCGAAAATAATTTAAGCAAGGATCACCCCCTAGTTAATATGGCAAGGATTGAAGTCAGAGAATTGAAAAATAAGATAAACCGCATAAATGAGGGAGAGGAATTCACTGATGGAGGGGTAAATCTTCTAATACCTTTTAAGAAAGCTCCGGAACTAGCGGGAAAATATCTTAAGATTTATCGTGATCTCGAAATTCAGTACAAGATATTGGAATTTATTACACCTTTGTATGAGCAGGCAAAAGTCGAGGAGGTTCGAAATACGCCTTCGGTTGTTGTTCTTGATCATGCCGGTCCGGCTGAAAGAAAGGCTAAACCCCGAGGCAGTATTTATGCTATTGTTACATTCATCGTTACATCTTTTATCGGACTGTTTCTGGTTTTTTCGAACGAACTTCTAAAAAAAATTAGAGAAAATGATTCGGGCACTTATTCCTTTATCGTATCTTCAATACAATCGGATCTTAAAAAATTTCCGTTCTTGAAGCGCAGGTAAATATTCATGGGCGAAAGCGCCGTTATAAAAAAAAATTCCTTCTATTATTTTATTTCCTCGGCTTCAAGACTCGTTGCGAATTCTTTAATTTTTATAATTATCGGCCGAATTTACGGTCCCGAAAGTTTTGGTAGTTTTACAACTGCACACACATTCTCTGCAATTTTTCTTTTATTCGCCGACTTTGGGTTTGATATTCTTATAACCACCGAAATTGCCCGCAACAAAAATAATTTTTCCGAGATTATAAGGAAGTATTTCCCCATAAAATTGTTCTTTACTTCACTTTCTTTTATGCTTTTTTTGATTGTTACTTTTTTTGTCCCAGTCTCAGATGAGTCAAAAATATTTATGTTCATTTTTGCTTTTCACCTAGTATTTACTACACTTCTTAATATGGTTTACTCATCCTTCCGAGGTTTAGAGCAATTTAAGTATGAAGCTGTTATCTCCTCCGTCACAAATTTCTCATTACTGTTACTCGTTGCATATTTTTCTTATCACCAGTATTCGCTGCCGTTTATGGCTATGTTTATGGTGCTTACAAAAGCTTCTGGTTTAGTTATAGGAGTTTTGATTTTTAAGGACAGAATATCATTCAAATCAATTTTCTCAAAAAAGCAGTTTCTGTTTTCTGATATTAAACTTGTTTTGATCTTTGGATTGCATTTGATTTTTGGCACCATTTTTTTTCAGATAGATTCTGTTTTAATTTTAATTATACTGGGTGAATATCAAGCCGGTCTCTATCAGGCTGTCTTTAAATTATTGATGATTGCATTGTTGATACCCGACATACTTGTTGGAGCAATTTTACCGACTGTTACGCGGCTATTTTCAGTAAGTGATAAAAAGGGAGAGCAGATCTCCGCTGTTTTATTCAAATTTCTTTTTGCCGTCAGCCTTCCGGTTGCATTCTTCATGTTCTTTTTTCCGCGGGATATTTTATTACTGGTTTATAATAAAATAGAATATCTTGAATCTTCTGTGATTCTTCAGGCTGCAGCATTAATTCTCGTTGCCAGATATTCATTCGAAACTTTTGGAATGCGGCTGACAGTGAAAAACAAACAGTTTATCCGGACGATGATTGTCATTGCGGTAAGTATTATCAATATTATTCTGAATATTATTTTCATCCCGAGTTACGGAATTAAAGCTAGTATTCTTATTTCGTTAGCATCAAACCTTTTGGCAGGAATGCTGTATTCGTATTTTACAAAAGATGAATTCATATTTTGTATTAATGATTTGAGATTGATGATTCCTGTTTTGACCATGGCGATCTATACGGTTTTGTTTTATTCATTCAACCCAGAATTTTGGGTTTCGATTACGTTTGTGTTAATTTCATATCCGGCTCTTTTGCAGCTTTATTTTCCGAAATCAGAGAGGGAATTTCTGTTTAGATTAAAAACAATTAATAAAGTATGACTACTAAACCGCTTGTAAGTATATTATTATTGAATTACAACAACCAGGGCGACACTATTGATTGTATTGAATCGCTGAAGGAAATTGAATACAGCAACTATAATATATTATTGGTTGATAATAGTTCTAATGATGATTCCGCCAAGCAATTTAAACATAAGTACAGAGATATTGAAATAGTAGTTACGCCAGAAAATCTTGGCTACACCGGCGGAATCAACTACGGTTTAAAAATTCTAAGTAATACCGACACCGATTATATTCTTATTATTAATAATGACACGCTTGTTGAGAAAGATTTTCTTTGTTACATGGTCGAGGGAATGGAATTAAACAAAAATGCTGCAGCCGCTTGC
>WYBN01000004.1 GCA_011525875.1 Melioribacteraceae bacterium
TTATTAGCGAATTAGCGACAAATTTTTTAGCCGCGAATGCGCGAATAATCATACATTCATTTGTTTTATTTAATTTCATATTTATCATAATCTGTTTTACTTATAATACCTCCAATATTGGGGTCTATTATCTTAACTTCTTCATAAGTGAGGTTGTAGAGTTTATAAACCATTATGTCTATCTGATCTTCTAAGTGCTGCGTGTTGGCTTGCGGATTTTGTTTTTTGGCTGATAAAATTTTATCAGCGATTGATTCAATTTTAGCTTTTATTTTTGGGCTGTATGGCTCTATTATTGGTAATTTACGAGCTTGAGCCATTCTAATTTTAGGAAAAATATTGGTATCTGCTTTGAATCTTGCTGAATAATAATATTGAAGCAATTTTGAATTAAGAAGGGCAATTAAATATTTATAAGATATTTCATTATTTGTAACTTTTATAGAGAAAAGTGTCCTACTTGAAAGAGTATTTTCATCATTTAGATAGACACTAGTGAGGTTCGTTCCAGTTTCCCTTAATAAGACTCGCTCACCCATAAAGTAATATTCATCTTTTTTGAATTCTCTATAGATTTCTTCTGAAATAAATTTAATATTTTTTATATTGTACCTTTCTACTTCGGTACCAGAAATAATTTTATGCTTTCCTTTATTGAATAATTTGTCACGACCTATCTCAAGTCCTCTCATTGAAGTTGTTATATCCCCAAGAAATTTTGTTCCTATGGACATTTTTTCTAGAATTGAGTCGTTTATTAGTTGATCGAAAGACCAGCATCCGTTATTGTTGTCCCTTATTCCTATGAATGTGGCAGTTGGTAATTGTACATTTTCGAAAACTTCGTCCCCTTGCAATTTTATAATATTGTAAGAATATTTCTTTTCAAGAAATTTTCGAAGAGATTCAAATTTAAATCCTTTTATATATAGACTTGAAGTAATAAAAGAAATGCAACCATTTAATTTAAGAATATCTGTTGATTTCTCGAAAAAAAATGCGAAAAGATCACTGGACGCCAAAGTTTTAAATAGCTTATAATCATTTTTCAGTTTCCCAGTAATATTTACATACGGCGGATTACCAATTACAATATCAAACCCATTTTCCATATCAGGACCAAACATCCATTCAGGATCAAACCAGCCGGATGCAATATTGGTATTGTACGGGTCCCATTTGGATATTTGTTCGGCAAATTCCGAAGGGAAACCATTTTCATCTAATAGTTTCTTTAACTGTGCTCTTATTTCTCTGTCTTTTGCTTCAAGAGTTTTCTTTTCTGATTCCGAGCTGGTGATAAAGTATCTTTTTCTTAAAGCGAAAAGTTCATCTTCTAATTTTTCAATTGCGCGGGGCTTAAGGGTAAGACTTTCCGGCAATCCTATCAGTGTATTAGCTGCAACAAGTTTTGTTTCGAGGTTAGGTAAAGGTTCTATACCGTAGTTATCGACCTCACTTGAAGAATGCTGAACTTTTTCATCTACTAAAAGAGAAATGAAAAAACGAAGTTTTGAAATCTGAATTGCTATTGGCTGTATATCAACTCCGTAAAGACAGTTTTGTATCAGATAAAGTTTTCTTCCGTAATCAAGTTCGTTGCGGTTAAAGTTTTCTTCAATTTTATCCGTTAGCTGGCGTTTAAGTTTCGGATCGGTTACATTGCTTTCTATGGCGGTGATTTGCTGTTGTTTCCATTTTGTATTATGAGGATCGAGTTTGGATAAAATTAAGACTAATTTATGCAGAACGCCCATAGGAAATGCGCCGGAGCCAACTGCGGGATCGAGTATTTTACAATTGTTAATAGCGTTTATTAGAATATCGGTTTCTTTGTCGGTGAAAGAAATAGAATCTTCCGAATAAGAAACGAGGTTTCTTAATTCATCTTCAAGTTTATCTTCCGCCTTCGCCGAAGCTTCGGCGGACAGGTTAGCTCCTTCAATAACTTTATTTTTGAGATAAGCAATTAAAGACTCGTCAACCATATAATTAACAATTTCCCGTGGAGTGTAATAGCTTCCGGTAGATTTACGCGCAGTTGACGCGGTTTCGGGATTGTAGCTTGCTAAAAGATTTTCAAAAACTCTTCCTAATAACTCAGGATCAAGAGCAATTTCTTCATCTGTAGGTGTGTTTTCATCAATAGTAAAGTTGTATGACTGGAGTATGTTAATTAATCCTCTTGCTTTATATTTTTTCTTTGTTGTGCCGTAATCTTTGTTTAAGTCAACTTCTTTTTCATCGGAAAAGAAAAGTATATTTGGAAAAACGGTTTGGTTGTTTTCTTTATCTGAGAAACCGTCAATTCTAATTTCCGCCTTCGCTGAAGCTCCGGCGGACAGGTCTTCCCCGGTATAATTTGAAGGATCATTTTTACTTTTGTCGAGGCATTCGAAAAGTCCGCCGTTTAAGAACGGAATATTCTCAAATATTTTAAGCATATCACCGGGATTGTTAAACAAACTATGGAAACGATAATAATTATGCTCCATATAATCTTTATTCTTCCCTTGAAATGAATGATCCTTTCTAAATTTTCTTTCTTTTATGGGAGTGTTTAATGTAGCAAAGAAAAGGTTTTGAAGAATTGCTTTATAATATGTGCTTTCATTACCGGCAAGGGATTTTAATATTTTTTTAATCTCATCTTTATCAAACAGAGTATTAGATACCAACTTTTTCTGTTTCATAAACCAGATGAAAATAATTCGAGTAATAAAACGGATTAAAGCTATGTTCCTTCCGTTCTTTTCCACCTCGGCATCCTTGGGGAACTTTACATTTTTAAGCGCCCAGAAATACCAATTTGCAATTTCAGTGTAGAATTCTTTAGTAACTTTTTCAACAGAGAAAGCTTCTTTAATTTTTTCGAGTGAAGAGAAATCGGCAGTATCTAAACGGTAGAGAAAAGTTTTATTTGTCTGATCTTTGCTGACGTAATAAGTAAACCTTTTAAAGCTGCTCCATTCTCTTTTCCCGTTTGGCTGTGGTATATCATAGATTAGAGAAAAACGAAAATTATTGTTGTCATCATAAAAGATAAAGAAACCGGCAGCGTAACGTTGTTCTTGTTTAAGAATCTTTTTGGCTAAATCATATTGTGCTTTTTTGCCGGAGCGTTCTGTAAGAGTCTTGTTTGTTTTGAAAGTGTAGATTATTAATTCGTCTTCGTTTTCAAGTTTAATTTCGCCAAGCAGCAGAGCATCTGAAAAAATATCGTTGTTGTAATTGTCTGCTTCTTCGTTTGTTGGGCGGAATTTATTTGATAATTTGCGGAATAATAGGGTTAAATTTTCGGTTGATAAGTTTTGAATTAAATCTGATAATAGATTTTGAGTTTTCATAATATTATTTTTTAACTTATTCGTGCATTAGCGGCAAAAGGTAAGCCGCGAACCTGTCTGCCGCCAAGCAGGTGCGCTAATATTTTATTCGCGAATTGAATGCTTATTTCTTTTCCCATACTTTCCATTTTTCATCTAATACAATCCGCTTTGAATTTAATTTGAGTTCTCCAAAGTTTACAATTAAAGCAAGTTTGTTTTTCGATACTTTTAGATAATTGATCGCAAGTGCCGTAAAGTCTTCGGAAATTCCTGCAACTGCTTTTACTTCCAAAATTATTTTATCGAATACAACAAAGTCTGCATAAAATTTATGAGGCAGAGTAATGTTTTTATAATTTACGATGTATTCCTTTTCCCTTTCATAAGGGATATTGGCTTGTTTGAATTCATACTCAAGTGCATCTTTATAAACAATTTCTAAAAATCCCGGACCAAGATTATTATGCACTTCAAAACATTTTCCAATTATAAAATAGCTTTCATCTTTATAAATTAAGTCACCCATTAAGCTCTTTTATTTTAAGCCGCGAATGCGCTAATTTTTTATTCGCGAATTAGCGGCTAATTTATTCTTTGATTTTCTACTGCTATAATTATTTCATTTGATGAACAAGCTATGTATAAATTTTGCTGCTTTTTGATCATTGGTTTAGACCTATGCGCAATTTTTGCAATTTTTTACCCATAGGTATACAAATATGGGTAAATTTTTATATTTATTACAATAATTACCGTGTACTTAAAAAATTTACTTATTTCAATAACTTATGAAATTCGGGACAATAATAAACCTTGTCGTTTTTATATTTTTTCTCTTCGATAATTCCTAATAATTTTAATTCTGAAAAATATTTAGAGGCAGTTTTTCTTGAAGCTATCTCCAGTTTTTGTTGCATAGACTTTTGTGAATAAAAAGGATAGCTAAATAGATATTCCACCAATTCTGCGGTATAAATTTTAGGAAGCTTTTTTTGAATGTCTTCACGATATTTCTTCATTAAATCTCTGATGCCGGTAACAGAATCTGTAGTATTTGTTGATTGAGTTTCAACAGCATCAAGAATATAAATAATCCAATCTTTCCAATTTTGTTTTGCTGTAACTTTTCTTAAAAGTTTGTAGTAATCATTTTTTTTCTGGTTGATATAACCGCTGATAAACAAAATAGGAAGGTCTAATCGTTTAGAAAGACAAAGATATAAAACCATAAGAATACGTCCGGTTCTACCGTTTCCATCTACAAAAGGATGGATAGCTTCAAATTGATAATGCATAACTGCCATTTTAACAAGAGGATCTATCTCATCACTGAAATCATTAAAGTAATCTTCATAATTTTTCAAAAGATTTCTTAAGAGAACTTCGCCTTCAGGAGGAGTAAAAAGAATTTCCTTTGTTGAATTATTTTGGATTTTAGTTCCGGTAATTTTTCTTATTCCGGGTTTATCGGGTTCTAAAACAGATTGAATTTCTATAAATGAGTTAGTGTTAAGGAAACCGTTTTTTTTGATCAGTTCATATCCGGTTAATAAAGCTTTACGGTAATTTTTTGTTTCCTTTTGTTCTTTCTTAAGTTCTTCTTCAGTGATGTAGGTATCTTGGAAAGATTCATCAACTGTAGTATGAATATTCTCAATTTCGGAGCTGGCAACAGCTTCACGAAAAGTAAGCGGCTCTATTAATACTTCACGGTTTGGAATTGATTTTGCTTCACCGCTTAGTTTGGAAAGCGCAATGTTTGCTCTATTTACTTTCTTCAAAATTTCAATATCATCAAAGTTAAACTTTGGCGGAAGAAACGGTAACTCATTAAACGGTTTATTTGGATTGAAATTCATAACTTTTACTTTTGGTTTTCAATTGCAATAATTATTTCCTTCGATAAATCTTTTAACCTCTGTTTTTCATCATATAGATATTTTCCGCCAAGTTCTCTATTTAATGCAGATAATTCTTTTATAGTTTTTTGAGGATGTTTGTCGATATTTAAATTTGAAATCCTTCTAAGGGTGTAATCGGATAATGTACCATAATCGAGTATATCTTCCAGCAGCATTCTGATAAAGGGTTTAAAATCCGTAAGAGTTTCATTGCTGTTTACTCTTAATAAATATTTTAGATTATTTATTGATTTTTGTTGAAGGCTGTTTTCGGTTCCACCTTTACGAGAAGCTTTCCCCATTTCTTTATAATTTTTTATTATCTCGTAATCATCCCAAAACCTAGCACCTAATGATAAAGCCGGTTCATCTTTTTCGGTTTTTATCTTTTCATAAACTTCTTCAAGGCTTTTGATAAAATGATTATCGGAGCCATCTTCCGTGTCATGTAATCTATGATGCACAAATAATCTTTGCTTTTTTATAACGGCGAGCAGTTCATTTTGAGTATATTTTTTTGCGACTTTAATTCGAGGTGGAAATTTAGTGAGCGATGCAATTAATCCCGGGTACTTTTCCTTAATAGACTCAAAATCTTTCAAAGCTTTTGTGTAAAAACTTTCAGCTTCCATAAAATCGGGGTTTTGCTGAACTTTATTGTACAAACCGGAAGGGGTTGGTTCCTCATCTATATCAAAGATCTTAGCGTCTTCTCCAAGCGCATTATGAATCAAGAACATTTTTTGAGAAGCTATTTCTCTTGAACGGACAAGATCAGAACCTTGCTCAGTGGGAAAGAAATTTACAATGTAAAGTTTATCAAAAACTTTTTTGCTGATTCGGTTTATTCTACCAACTCTTTGAATAACACGAACAGGATTCCAGGGAATATCGTAATTGATTACCATCCCGGCGCGGTTTAGGTTAAAACCCTCTGAAATTTTGTCGGTTGTTAGCAGAATATCATAATTATTAACTTGTTCTAATGAAGAGGCATCAAAATTTTTATTTATCTCTTTTATTTTTTTAGCCGGGAGATCGCCGGATACAATTAATACTCTATTGTTAAATTCTTTGAGCATTGTTTTGGAAAGATACTTCACTGTATCGGAATATTCAGAGAAGATTAATACTTTCCTTTTAGGCTCTGATTCATTAGCCGCGAATGCGCTAATTCCCATTCGCGAATTAGCGGCTTTCTTTTCTTCCCCATTAATTACTTTTTTAACTTCTCTTATTAAACAGGCGGTTTTAGGATCTTCAGCTACAAGATTTAATTGATTTAACTCTTCAAGAATTTTTTCAAATAATTTTATATCGGATTTAATATCATTTCTGAAGTCATCTTCTCTCTTAAAATTTTTCAGTTCATAAACTTTGTGATTTTTGGGATACTCATTGTTTTTGATTTTTTCAGAATAATCGTTAAGGTATTCTTCAATTTCATCGGCGTCTTTCTCATAAATCTTTTCAAGCAATGTTCTATCAAGTATATATTTATTTGTTTTATCTATAAAATCTTTTACGGCGTTATTTATTCTAATAAAATTTTTAAGACTTTGTTCAAAAGCGCCAAATGAGCTTTCAAATCTTTTAACGAGCAAACGTCTCATAAAATCATACAAGTTAAACTGCTGTTGGAATGCGCGGTTTTCTTCTTTATCTAATTCTTCTTGTTCTAATTTTTCTTTTTCATATTCAAAAGGCTTATAGATAGCGCCTTTGAAAATTCCACCTTCATCCGGAAGAGCGAAATATTCGTTAATAATTTTATCGTAGAATTTAGATTGCTCTTTGCTTAACTCGTAAAACCATTCTTTCGGATCTTCGACAATTGATAAATCTTTTACTTCATCCTTATAAAATGGATTATTTTGAATGTCCAACCTGTTGCGACGAATAGTAACCGGCTCAATTACATCACGAATTTCCTTTGCCAGTATATGGGATAATTTAGTTGCATCATTTGGATTTATAATATTTTTCCCAAATAGGACTTTGTAATAAGTCTCCGCTCTTGATCTTTTCTTGGGGTCAGAAGAGTCGTGGTACTTTTTGATATAAGAAAGCTTATCAAAAGTTGATTTGAATATCTTGAATTTGAATTCAAGATCATCATCAAGCGTTATTGCAGATTTTTTAGGAACTATAAATAGTTTGAGCATGGAGAATATATCAGCAGGGCGATTATTAAATGGAGTTGCGGTAAGAAGCATTACAATTTTGCCGCGGCAAATATTCTTTAAGTATTCATAATCTTTGGTGTCTTGATTTCTGAATCTATGTGCTTCATCTATAATTATGACTTCAATATCATTTGCGCTTGCTACAAACTCAGAAACATTTTCAAGATCGCCGCCGGAAACAGCTTCCCATCCCAAACTTGAAAGATGAAATTGTTCAAGATATTTTCTCCACCCGGAGGATTTTGATTTATCGCCGAGGATTCCAGGAGGTGCAATTACAATTCCACGTTTTTTCAATTCAAATGCAGTTGCGCAAGCAATTATAGTTTTACCAAGTCCTACTACATCGGCAATTATAACGCCATTATTATTTTCAATAACAGAAAGTGCTTGTTGAACAGCATCTAATTGATAGCGGTATTCCTTATAATCGTTTTCTCTTAATACTTCAACAAGCCTTTGACCAATTCCTTTGCCTTTAAAAATATCTAGGTAAGTTTTTAGAACAAGAACATAAGCTTCGAACGGAGTTATTTCTTTAATTAAAGTCTCTTGCTCTAAAACTTCTATTAATCTTTTCTTTAGAACATCATCCTCAGTAATTTTAACGGCTTTATTCCAAAGTTCATCAAAATAATTTTCAGCTTCATCAAAACCATAATCGCTTATTTCAACATTAAACTCTTGCTGAGAACTTAAGCCGGCTGAAGTAAGATTGCTGCTGCCGGTTATAAATAATTTACTCCTTCCGATCTGTCCTTCTTCAAGATTAAAGATATACAGCTTCGCGTGGTTGGGCTCATAAGATTTTCTTAAAATGATTCTTTCATCTTTAATAAGCTGCAAGAAAAATTTACATTGCTCATAAAAATCTTTATGATCGAAATTATCAGTGTTAATTGATTTTTTAATTGACTCATAAAAGTTATGTATTCTTTCGTCGTCTGATATTTTTATATCCTTGTCGCCGTATTCAAAAAGTCCGCGAATATTCTTATCAACATTAAGACCGACAAGAATTTTTAGATTTACTTTGTTATTTAACTTAAGACCTTCGTATAATTCCTTTAAGCCGGAGAAATAAAAAAATCCAATTAGAAATTTAAGCTCATTACTTTTTGAAAGAAGTTCGAGGAGTCTAGTCTTTAACTGTTTCTTTGGGCTATTGGTGATGAAGTTATTCATAAAATACCAGGCTCATTAGTAAAAAAGTAAGGTCTGATTGCATATAAAAACAGTAGTTAATTGATGGATAATACTTAAAATATTATTTATTTATAAAAATAGGAAAAGAAATAGAGGATAGAAAGAACTTTTCTAAATGGGAATGTTTAGATTAGACAAAATATAATGAGCTTTAAATAATGAAAATATTGAAATAATTCTTGTTATTATATTGAGCTTTTTTTAAGTTTTTGTTAAGAGCTTAATACTTTTAAGTTAAAGGGCAGTGAGCTCATAATTTATGGATATACAAAACAGCAAACTAGAAATGGAGTCTTGGACAAAATAAAGTCATTACTATACCCTAAAAACCTAAAGAGGATCTAGAGTGGGGCATAAACGGTACGGCTATCTTAAAAAGACTAAAGCTTGGCGTTTAATTGTAAATGAATTAGGCGGGTTTGCGTTAGGGACCTCCGAAATATCCTCAATAGCTCAGAAGACTCTCCAAAATGTTCAAGGAAAATACAGCAAACTAAAAAACGATCCTTCCATAAATGCAGGGTTTGAATTTTTGATAGTATTTCCCACGGTAGAATTAGTTTTTGTAAATATTTCCTACTACCGACATTACAGATAAATAAAAATTAACAAGCCATCTATAGGGTTGAAGGTTTGGGGTAAGGTGAAAGACGTGGAAGTGAAAGAAGGCGAGTCTGGTTTTAAAAGAACAATTAGTTTCTTAAAATAAAACAAAAAAATGAAACAGCTTAAATTTGACACGGAAATTGCAGATATGCAACTGCATGTCACGCAGGAGGTCGTCCCGAATGAAATTCGGGAAGTCTCGCCTGCCCCGATAGCGAAGCGTATCGGGGTCGGCCCCGATTGAATCGCGCTTCGCCGGATTTAGGCTGGGAAGCCTTTTGTACTTTCAATTTCTGGGTTTAATAAATAATTAAGACTACTTGATTATTTCCATAACTCTCTGTTTTTGAGTTATTTTCTTAATTACTTTACTTTGATTTTTCCCTATATTGCAGCGTGTAATTAATTATTCAACTCAGAATACTTCCACGGTAGCATATTTTACAAGTATCCTGACAAATAAACTATAATAATAGGAGAAACAAAATGAATATTTACGTTGGAAATCTTTCCAAAGATGTTACCGAAGAAGATTTAAACAATCTTTTTTCTGAACGCGGCAAGGTAAAAACTGTTAAAGTAATAAAAGACCTTTTCACCGGCGAATCGAAAGGGTTCGGATTCATTGAGATGGCATCGGCTGCTGAAGGACAAAAGGCAATTACCGAGATAAATACTTTAGAATTAAAAGGCAAAAAACTTGTTGTGAATGAAGCCAGACCAAAACGGGATACAAAACGAAGAGGCGGGAGCGGCGGAGGCTATGGCAACAGAGGCGGAAGCGGCGGCGGGAGAAAACGGTTTTAGTTTGATTTATATTGATAAAAATTTTAGTTTTGCGTGTCAACAGAATTTATTAACAAATTGAGTTATAGCTAACTCGCTACTTGCAGTCCCGCTTCAGGCGGGACTTTTTTTTATTACTTTATTACTTCCCCCGTTTTCGATACTTCTTTGATTAAATCCTCAGCTGTAATTATTCCGGACGAAGACACATTCAATCCAGCATATTCCAGACCTTTTGCTATCCATTTATTGCATGTATTAAACAGATGATATTTATGTACAGAACGATAGTACTTAATCATTCCCCCGTGTTTTTCAAGCGTCACAACGGGAGTTTCATTTATAAGAAGAAACGAATCATATATAAAATCTAACAGCATATTGAATGAATTTCTGTTTAGCGTTAACTTTAGACAGTAATCAGACCAATAAATGATCCGTTCAATTCCCGATGAATGTCCGCTCACCCGTAAGACGCTGTTTGTCGGGAAAAGAATTGCTTTAGCCCCCAAAAAATAGTCAATATCATCATTCTGATAAAAGTCTTCGTCCCCCCAGCCGATGTCAATAAAATCATAATTTTCAAAAGAATCAAAAAATGAAAACCGTTTGAGCAAATTATCATTCACGCTTAGTAGAAAGCCAACATGCCAGTGGCTTTTGATAAGATAAACCTCAACAGAATCAGCATCTTTGCCGCTGCCCCATATCGTTATATGGAATTGAATTATTAATGACAGACTTAAGATTATTTTTTTCACCTAAGGATAATCCAATGTTCTATTTAAATATAACATTCCGTAAAATTATAATCATTATTTATACCCACAGACTGAAACGAAAACCTTATTTTTTTTGTTAATAATATCAACAAGGAAAATATTAGGGGTGCTGAATGAATTTTTATTTCATGATATCCGTGCTGTTATTTTCAACTATTTCCTGTACAAATTCAAATACATCGGAGCGTTCAAAAATGACTATGGAAGATTACAAAAACAAAGGCTATGAATTTGCAACATTTGCCGGCGGGTGTTTTTGGTGCATCGAAGCGCCTTTCGAGCAATTAACCGGAGTTATTGAAGTTATTTCCGGTTATACTGGCGGAGATTCAAAAAATCCGACTTACGAGGAAGTTTCGACCGGTACATCAGGTCATCTCGAAGCCGTGAGGGTTGTCTTCGATCCTGCGCTGATCAGCTACGCCGAACTGCTCGATGTATTCTGGAAACAGTTTGACCCGACTGATGAAGGCGGTTCGTTTTATGACAGGGGCTCACAGTACACATCGGCTATTTTTTATCACAGCCGGATTCAGAAAGAACTTGCAGAAAAATCTAAAAGACTGCTGGATAATTCAGGCATTTTCTCGAAGCCGATAGCAACAAAAATTAATGAAGCTTCTGCATTTTATCAGGCAGAAGAATATCATCAAGATTACTACCTAAAGAATGAGGGGCATTATTTGCGTTACAAGAAAGGCTCGGGGCGCGAAGCTTTCATTAAAGGCTTATGGGGAGATGACAATATCACTCGATACAAAAAACTGTCCGAAGAAGAGTTGAAGAGTAATTTAACAGAGATTCAATATCATGTTACTCAGAGCTGCGGCACTGAACGGGCGTTTAAAAACGAATATTGGAACAATAAAGCTGAAGGGATTTACGTTGATATTGTCAGCGGAGAACCTCTGTTTAGTTCAAGAGATAAATTCGACTCGGGAACAGGCTGGCCCAGCTTTATCAAACCAATTGATACCCGTTTTATCGAAAAGCTGCCCGATAGTTCTCATTTTATGCGTAGGATAGAAGTGAAAAGCCGATTCGGAAGATCGCATCTTGGGCATGTTTTCAATGACGGACCTGAGCCGACAAATCTCCGGTATTGCATCAATTCCGCTTCGTTGAGATTTATTCCGATAGAAAAGATGAAAGATGAAGGTTACAATGATCTGCTTTGGCTTTTTAATGAATGATACCGGCTCAATATATATTTAACTTGATATTTTCGAACTAATTAAATTAATTTGTTTTATCAATAAAGGATGTTAAATATAAAATGACGCCTAAGAACGATCTGCCTTTTCTGGTTGACTTGATGGACGACGAAACCATAGAGGTTCGAGAAGAAGTATTGAAAGGATTAACCGGCTACGGAATTTCTCTCGAGGAGGATCTTTTGGAATTTACAGACGTACTGAACGGCGAACGCCTCGAGTTACTTAAACCGATACTTCAGGAAAACAGGAGAAACTGGCTCCGAACTAACTGGATTATGTGGAGTAAAGAAAACAGCGAATTGGATAAACTGGAGAAAGCTTGTGAATTGATCGCAAAATTTCAGCTCGGTATTACTTATCCTAAAAAGCTTTCTGTTCTGCTCAATGAACTGGCTCTAAGTTTCCGTAACTTTTATCCGTTCGGAACCGAAGTGGATTTGTCTTATTTTCTTTTCCAGCAGCTCGGCATTTCAGGAGATAAACAAGATTATTATAATCCGTTGAACAGCAACATAATTTACTCGATTGAAAATAAAAAAGGACTGCCTATTACTCTCTGTATAATTTATATGCTCGTCGGTGCACGCCTTGGTTTTTCCATCGAAGGCTGCTCATTCCCCGGGCATTTTATGGCAAAAATAAATGCAGACGAAGAACAGATATTAATTGACTGCTTTAACGGCGGAAAAATTATTTACGAAACAGAGATTAAAGAAATGCTTAAAGATTCATTCGACAATATGCAGACAATATTGACTGGAAAAACTTTATCAGTAGATATTATTAGAAGAATGTTAGGCAATTTAATAAATGCGTATAAAGAAAAAGGAAATCAGCCGGATAGATATCTGTTCTACGAAATACTAGCCTACACCAAATAGTCTGTTATATATCACCGCAGTATTTATTTTCAGAACAATTCAACCAGTTCATCAAATCCTTATAACCTCTGTGTAACTCCGTTTTACCTCTGTGATTCTCTGTGTACCAAAGAAAAGAGTTGTTACACGGAGATACACCGAGAATTAACACAAAGAATAATAAAACAATGAACAAGCCAGTTTAATATAACAGAATGTTAGGTAATTTAATAAATGCGTATAAAGAAAAAGGAA
>WYBN01000005.1 GCA_011525875.1 Melioribacteraceae bacterium
ACAAACTATAAATCTTCTGATCTCCCGCTGCACGGGATAAACTCCATCAGATGCTCTATCCAATTGAGCTACGGGTGCATAAACAAACTATAAATCTTCTGATCTCCCGCTGCACGGGATAAACTCCGTCAGATGCTCTATCCAATTGAGCTACGGGTGCAATCAAAAAAATAATAGACAAATCACAAACGTCTTATCTTACGCATAGCGGGATCAGTATCTTTAGATGTTCTTTACAACTTGTCCCGTCAATGCGAAGTCGGATTAAACTACGTGTACTAAAATCTTGTGTGCAAATTTAGAGTTACAATTCGAAAATTCAAAAAAATAAATACGTAAACAAAAATTACGGTAGATAATTATGACTAATATAAATCTTTAAGTGAAACAGAGAACTTCAGAAAATTTTTATTGGCGGTTTACGTTATTTGCCTTTTTTGATTTAAATCACAAGAGGGGGGGAAAGTATTTTTTTAAAAATTTTCTCTTGACATTAAGAAAGATAAATAGGATTTTATCGGTGCGATTAAAAAAATATACATAAAAAATATACTTTATCTTTTTTTTTTATCAGGAAACTATACGAAAGTATAGAGAATTGAAAACTCTCCCAGCCAGCGAAAATAAAAGTTACTTAATAATGTGAGGTGTATTATGTTAAAGAAATTACCATTTCTTTTATTCATATTTCTATCCTGGAGTGCAATTTTACTCGCACAACCAACCACAATATCTCCAACTGATGGCAATACTGGACTTGGCACAGTGCCTACTTTTAGTTGGGATAACTTCGCTGCCGGCGATTATGGTATTGAAGTTTTTCGGTATGATCTCGCAGCAGCTGCAGTTACATCAAGCTCACCGATAACATTTGCTTCACTCCCATGGACATCCGGAGCGACTCTCTTAAAAAACACAAAGTATTCTTGGTACATTACAGACATTAATGCAGCGACTAAATGGCCTGCGACACCTGCATCACCTTATACCAATGGATACACTTTTACTACAGCACTTGATGTACCTGTGCAGTCTTCTCCGGCAGATCTTGCTGTAAGCGTTGCCCTGAACCCGACATTAACATGGACTATGAGCGGCAACATTTCCAATGTGGATTTCTACATTGATTATGACACCGATGGCTCGGGTGGCGGTTGGGACAACACAATTGGGCCTGTCAGCGCCTCTACGAGTACAGGGCTTACGGGATTATCAGGTAACACAACCTATTACTGGCAGGTTCGCGCTGTTGTGAATGATCCTGGTGCTGATAATGATATGGAGACAACAACAACTGTTGCTGAATTTTCATTTACAACAGTTACCGGTCCTAGTACCATAACCCCTGTAAACAACAGCACCGGTGTTGCTCTCAGTTCTACTTTTGAATGGGATAATTTCAATTCTACCACTACAAATACTTATGACATTGAAATTTATGAGTTTGGAGCGAGCGGAGTTACTGTATTTTCTGAATATAATATAGCTGAAGCTACTCCGGTTCAATCAAGCGTCTCCGGATTAGCCAACAATACTAAATATTCATGGTATATCTATGATGATGCAGCTGCAACCTGGTATCCTGCAACTCCTAATGTTGCAAGAGATAATGGATATGTATTTTTTACTTCTATGGCTACTGCATCGCTTACTACGCCATCAGATGGAGCCACCGCAGTTAATCTCTATGCCGAATTTGACTGGACAATGGCTGGTAATTACTCTAATGTTGATTTTGAGGTTGAATATTCGGAATCAGTTACTTTCACTCCATCTACAACTGTTGCCACTTCGGGCACGGGAGTAATCGGGCTTAAATTGGTTACACCACTTGATAAATCTACAGTTTATTACTGGAGAGTGATTGCTACGGTTGATAATCCTGGGGAGCCGAACGACGGTGAGTCAACTACCTCTTCTGCATTTTCGTTTACATCTTCACCGACTTATGCGAATTTCGTAAAACCTGTACCCGGCATTACGGCGGTCTCAATTCTACCGGAGTTTGAATGGACTACACCTGACGCGGCAACAAATTTTGATTTTTATCTTGCAGAGGACTTAAATTTTACAAGCGTTCTGGTTACTCTGACGGGACTTACACCAGGTATGTCAACTTCGGTTGTATCAATTGCTGGCGACGGCAAATCAGGTACAGTTACGCTTAATGAAATCGATCATCCCGTTCTTGATAATAAAACAAAGTATTATTGGAAAATTATTTCTACAAACGGCTCTGTTATAGAAGACACAACTCATTTTACGACTTATGAAGAGTTTACCGTATATCTTTCGAACCCGAGTGACGGGGTAACCGAGCAGGTTGAACCAGCTACAGGAATTCCTTTCGGATGGTATACAACTACTTATACTACTAACATGAGATTTGATTTACAGATTTGTCTTAAATCAACCCCGCCAACCGCATCAGATTGGGCAAATACGGCACTTACAATTACTTACGCTGACATCAATGGATTAACTCAGGATGTCACAGGACTCATCGGAGGAAAGACATATTACTGGAGAGTCGTAGCTAAAAAGAGTTCACCTGCTGGTGAAATAATTAAATATTCTGCGGTTTACAGCCTTAATACTGCCGGAGGAACTAACATCGTAATCACTCCATCGTGGCCTATTGGCGGTGCAAGAATCTATACTTTAATGCCTACTTTAAACTGGTATCTTGATAGAGATCCTACCGGGTTTACTTTTGAAGTGTTGTACAGTACTTCGGTAGATATTAATGGTGATTTAGTTGGCCCTTCAACGCTTGTTGTTTCACCTGCTACTGATTTAGAAGAGACTTTCTCCAGCGCATTGGATGCTGATACCCGCTATTATTGGCAGGTAGAGGGTACATATTCTTATACTTTGCCGGATGCTACTCCGGCTACTGAAACTGTTCTTTCCGATACGGCTTCGTTCTATACAGCTAATACCGGCAACGGTATTCCTATAAAACCGTTGCTTTCTTATCCGGTTGACGGAGTAACTCTTTACACTACTGCTCCTTACGTATACTGGTATCTCGCCGCCGACGGAACAGGTTTATCTTATGAAATCGAAGTTAAGCCTTTTGCAACACCGTTCGATGCAACCGGTACAATTACGACAGGCGCAAATGTATATGAATATCAATTGGTTGGTTTAACGCCGGGTGAAACTTATCATTGGCGTGTGCGATCCGATAATGGCACAACTCAATCAAGCTGGTCTGATGAAGAAACATTTACTATTATCGGCGGATTTGTTGACAGCTATCCAGTTGCAAGCTGGCCTGTACAAACTCCGAGCGCAAGTGACAAACCGGTGGTTTATACTGTTAATCCCGAGTTAAATTGGTTCGTTATCGGTTCTACTCTCGGCTTTACTAAGTTTACCGTTAAATGGTATAAATCTACTTCTGATCCGGGTAATGATGCTTGGTGGACTGCTTTAAGCCCAGCAGTAAATAATGCTGATGAAGGCGAAGACGATATTACACCGGTTACTACTTTAGATTATACAATTCCTGTTGATCTCGATTATGGCGAAGAATACTATTGGGCTGTTGCTGCTTATGACGGTTCTTCATATTCAGCATGGTCCGAAGGCTCATTCAAAGTTACCGACGGCGGTCCATCCTCATACACTGTTGTTGCTTCTGCGCCGATTAACGGCGTGACTGTCGGCGAAACTTCTACCAATCTTTATTGGTATGTGCTTGGTGATGTTGACGCAGTTGACAAGTACAAGGTTATTATCAGTCCTTCTGATGTATTCTGGCCCTCGGTTACGGATGAATATATTGTCAATGCACCGACACAGATTAAAAACGTTACCGGATTAATTCCCGGTTCATATTACTATTGGAAAGTCGGGGTTTCATTCGACAATGGTGTAACTTATCCCCTGTATTCTGATACGGAATATTTCATAGTAGCTCCAGGCTCATCGGCTGCTCAGCCATTGGTTGGCGGTCCGAACAATGTCGCGGTATCTACTACATCACCTACGCTGTCATGGTTCATTAATACAGCTGTTTCGGCTAATTTAACTTATGAATTGGAAATAAGCGACAATCCTGAATTCATCAATTCTCAATTCATCAGTAATATTGCTGCAAAGCAATATACGATGAATGATCTCGTTCCAGGAACAAATTATTTCTGGCGTGTAAGGTCTAAGGTGGATGGTCCTTTAAATGATAATTCTGCTAGTTTCGGGATTTCATTATTCTCAAATAATGGTGCTTTTAAAGTCGCTGACGGCGTAACATCTGTTGATGAGAAAATAATTCCCGAGACATTTGCCGTTGAGCAGAATTATCCAAATCCGTTTAACCCTGAGACGACAATTAAATACTCGATTCCCGAAAACACTTTAGTTACCATTAGAATTTATAATATTCTCGGACAGGAAGTTAAGACTCTGATCAACGAAGAGCATTCCGCCGGTCTCTACAGAATAAATTGGAAAGGGGACGATAATAAAGGAAACAAAGTAACTTCCGGGACTTATTTATACAGGGTTACTGCGGGCAGCAAAGTACAAACGAAGAAAATGGTTCTTCTTAAATAATATATCGTAATAATTTATGTTGAGGCGGCATACAGCCGCCTCATTAAACAAAAAAAATTAAAACGAAATTAAAATTAAGGAGATCAAAAAATGAAAAACTTTTTCTATTCACTTTACATTATAATGCTGCTCGGCGTTATTACCCTGGCTATCATCGCATGCCAGAGTTTTTATCTATAAAGAAAATTTTAACATCCGCCGGAGTTTAACTCCGACGGATGATTTTTTTATTAAAAATTATCAGAATTATTTATCAAGAGAATATGAACTTTATGATTCGAAAATATGAAATAGGGAATTGTTTGAATTTATTGTCTTATACTCAATAATTTTTAGCGAGGTAAATCATGTCTTATTTTAAATATTTTTTAATTCTGCCGTTTCTTTATGCGGGTATGATCTTTGCTCAATCTCCAGTCGATCCTGACGATGCCTCGGATGGGGTTGCGGTTACAACCACAGCTGTTAGTTGGACTGCTTTTGGTTCTGGTGATTATGATTTCGAAATGTGGGTTGATGATGTTCAAGGCTCAGGCTCGGTATTCGTTGCAACCGTTATAGGAATATCGGATGAAACTTATACTATACCTGCATTATCTGAAAATAAAATATACTACTGGTATGTACGCGATAATTCTGGTCCGGGCGCATGGAACGAATATAGTTTTACAACAGAACTCGGAGATTTACTAACGCCCGGAGATGGAGTTACAGGAATATCCATACTGCCTGAATTTACATGGGATGTAAGCGCTGCCACACCTTCTAATATGTTTCTGATTATTGATGATAATTCCGGTTTCACCGGCCCTATTTATAGTGAATCAGTTACTGGCAGCGGACATTCAACAGCAGAAACAGAAACCGGCATGCCTTTAGATAACGGTACTACCTATTACTGGAAAATTACCGGTGAAGTTGGCGGAAATACTTTTCATTCGCTAACACAAAGTTTTACAACATACCCGGCATTCAATCTTTCTTTGAGCTGGCCTACTGACGAAGCAGAGAATGTTGCTCAACCGATATTCTTTAATTGGTTCACTCAGACATCAATCAATAATATGAAATTTGATCTTCAAATCAGACAGCAGAGTTCAACTCCATCTGCAGCGGATTGGGCTGATATAAATACAATTGAATATACCGATTTAACGGTTACAACCTATCAAGTATCAGGTCTGTTAGGAGGCGAAACTTACTTTTGGCGTGTGATTGCAAAAAATACTGCTGGTGAAGTAATCAGGTATTCTTCTGCTTATGAGTTTTCAACCGAAGGTGGTTCTGCGATTGTCATCACTCAGTCATGGCCAATTTCATGGTCCGTTTCTTCGCCATCAGTTGTAACAACTTTAACCCCGGATGCCCACTGGTATACGGATAGATATCCTGAAGATCTTACGTTTCAAATTACATATAGTACTTCGAGCACCACTGTGGATGACCCTGCAGAAACAGGCGCTTTTGTTACTCCTATCGGAACTGTTCCTGCATCACCAACTGGAGATTTGACTTATCCATTCCCGACTCTTGATGCAAACACGACTTATTACTGGAAAGTAGTCGGTACATATACTCCTCCTGTCGGGCCAGGAGCAACGATATATTCACCAACTGTTGCTTGGTTTAATACACCGAACAGCGGAAACGGTATTCCCGTAGTTCCGATTATTGCATATCCGATTGATGACGTTGAACTTTATACTACATCTCCTTATATATATTGGTATGTAACTTCGGATGGTCAAGGGCTTGTTTACGATATTGAAATCAGAGAATATGTAGCCGGACCGTCGCCAAACGGTCTTACAGATGTTCCGAACATTAGCGACGTTTCAGGATATTTTCATCAAGTTACATCTGTTACATTAGAGCCAGGCAAGAAATACATCTGGCAGGTTCGTTCGGATAACGGAACTACAACTTCCGCTTGGAGCGATCCCGAAACATTCACAATTACCGGCGGCATAACCAATGCTTACCCAGTCGCTTTATGGCCGGCTAATAATCCAACTATGTATGTAAGATCACCGCTTTTATCATGGTATATGTACGGTTCAACTCTTGGCTTGACAAAATACACTGTTAAATGGATTAAGTCCTCATCAGATCCCGGCAATGATGCATGGTGGACTGCTTTTAACCCATTATCGAATGACGAAGACGAGGGTCAAACCGATGTTACAAGTCTAACAACTCTGTTTCATCAAATAGAAGAAGAATTGACATATGGCGAAAAATATTATTGGGCAGTTGCCGCATACAATGGCTCAGATTATACAGACTGGTCTGAAGAGTCATTTACCATAACATCCGGCGGGCCTTCGTCACTTACAGTTTACGCTTCTTCACCAGCCGGCGGAGCTACAATAGGCTCCACAACTGCTGACCTATATTGGTATGTTGTCGGTAATACCGACGGCATTACCAGCTACGAGGTAGAATACAGCACATCCAGTTTATTCCCGGGTGGTTCTACTACTTCGACAAGTGTTAGTCATCCAAGCACAACATATCAGGCTTCGGGATTAACACCAGGCGCTACTTACTACTGGAGGGTATATGCCACAGACGGCGTTACGAACTCTTCATGGTCTAGTACAGAATCCTTTATTGTTGCACCTGGAAGCGCCGCTATCCAACCTATAGTGGGCGGTCCGAACAATGTAGTTGTAAATACCAGCTCTCCGACTCTCTCCTGGTTGATAAACACAGAATTCAATTCAGCTTTAAATTACGAATTGGAAATAAGTGAGAACCAGGAATTTACAAATGCAGAGCTAATTACCGGTCTTGAAGAAATGAAAACTCAAGTTTCCGGTTTAGAAGCCGATAAAACATATTTCTGGAGAGTAAGATCGCGCCTCGCTGGTTCTTCCGGTGATAATGCGTTCTCATTATTTTCTAGTGCAGGCACTTTCAGAGTCGGTGATGGTGTTACTTCTGTAATCAATCCTAATATTCCTGCTGATTTTACAGTAGAACAAAATTATCCAAATCCGTTCAATCCAGAAACAGCAATTAGTTTTGCCTTACCTGAAAACGGTCTTGTTAAAATTAATATATTTAACGTCTTAGGTCAAAAGATAAAAACATTAGTCAACAGTGAACTTAACGCCGGAAGTTACCGCTTAAATTGGAAAGGCGATGATGATTCAGGTATGAAGGTTACTTCGGGTACATATATTTACCGGGTAACTTTCGGAAATAACACAATCAGTAAAAAGATGCTTTTAATAAAGTAATGGCAAATAATTTTCAGGCGGTTTAAATGCCGCCTGAAATAATAAAATTTGACAAACAATACTAAAGAGAGAACTTGAAATGAGAAATCTATTTTATTCGGTTTTTATTTTATTGCTGCTTGGAGTAGTTGCTCTGGCGCTTATAGCTTGTCAAAGTTTTTACTTTTAATTTGATTCGACCGGGTATATTTCGACAAGCAATTTTGTCGCTCCGTTCGAAAAACTATTAAATATTTTGAGAGGTGTATTATGAAATTAATTAAATTACTTTTTATCTTTTCCATCATGCTGTTTGTGAGCTGGTCAACAGTAAACAGTCAGTCAATCACGCTTACAGCACCTGCGAATGGATTGACCGGAGTTAGTATTTTGCCTAATTTCGAATGGACATCTTCAGGGGTGCCTGATTATAAGCTGTATCTTTCTGTTAATTCTAATTTGTCCAGTCCAATTATCAACGGGGAAGCAATTGCAGCTTCACCGCGTCAGTTATTAGAAACAGACCAAGACGCCCCTAATAGTTACACCGGCATTCCTCTAAGTAACGCTACAACTTATTATTGGCAGGTAACCAGCGGGGATGGTTCGGTTCAATCTGCTGTTTATCACTTTACAACCTATATAGGTTTTAATCTTTACTTAAGTTTTCCATTCGACGGGATGAAATCATATCAGGAACCGATTGATTTTAGCTGGACAACCGATGTGAGTATAACCAACCTTCGATTCACATTGCAGATTAGACAGCAGGACACTGCACCAACTGCAACTGAGTGGGCTGATGTTGACACAGATGAATATACAAATTTAACTGATCTTACAAAATCATTAACTGGTTTTATAGGCGGCAAGAAATATTATTGGAGAATTATTGCAACAACGCCACTCGGCGATGAAGTTAATTTTACTAATCCGTACTATTTCACTACTTCGGGCGGCGCTGCCGTTACTATTGTGCCCTCATTCCCTACAGACGGAGTTCAATTATTTTCTCTTACTCCAAGATTCCACTGGTACCTTAGCGAACTTTCTGATGGTTTTACATTCCAGGTAAGGTACGCCACTTCTTCTTCGGTTGATGGCAACGGAGAGTTAGACGGCATTGACGCTGCCTCTGTCCCTGCTCTTGGAACTACAGACTATTATTACGACTTGACTACACCGGTTTCTGCAGCGACAACTTATTACTGGCAGGTAATTGGAACTTATGATTATGGAACCGGGACTGAGACGGTTTACTCAGCTGTTGAATCTTTCAATTCACCAACAGTAGGTTTTGGTATTCCCGTTACCCCAATTCCTTCATATCCGGTAGATGGGATAACAGTTTATGACAATAATCCTTATTTTTATTGGTATCTCACTTCTGATTGGACAGGGCTTGTATTCGATATTGAGATACAGCCGGTTGCCGATGCTTTTACAGGAACACCTACAGTAAGCGGTTTAACTCAATTGATTACGCAAATCACAAGCTTAACTCCTGGCGAAACCTACAAGTGGCAGATCAGATCAAGAAACACTTCTACATTAACAGAATCTTCTTGGTCTTCTCCCGAGACTTTCACAGTAACTGGTGGAATTACAAACAGCTACCCAATACTTAGATTCCCGATCGATAATAACACGGTTTACACAAGAACCCCTACTCTCGGCTGGTATCTTTTTGGAAGTTCGCTCGGGCTGCAATATTATACGATAAAGTGGTATAAGGGAGTTTCTGCGCCGGATTGGTCAACCTATTCTCCTGTATCTAATGATGCCGACGGCGGCGAACATTCTACATCAGATTTAACTACTCTTTATTATGATGTTCCTGTTAATCTTGAATACGGCGCAAAATATTATTGGGCTGTTGCTGCTTATGATGGCTCAGATTATACTGCGTGGGCTTCAAGTTCATTTTATGTTACCAGCGGCGGACCCGGTTCACTTACTATTATTCCCGCTGCTCCTTCAGGAGGTGTAACTCTTTCTACAACATCAGCTGATTTCTTCTGGTATGTAATCGGAAATACAGATGGTATAGTAAGCTATGACCTTGAATACAGTCCGTCGGATGTGTTTGCTTCGTCGGTAACGACCTCAGTTACAGTCGCATTTCCAACAACCTCTTATTCTGCATCTAGTTTAACCCCTGGTTCCACATATTATTGGAGGGTGCAGGCTTATGACGGAACTACTTACTCTTCATGGTCTGCAACAGAAACATTTATTGTTGCTCCAGGAAGCGGAGCTGTTCAGCCTATTGTTGGCGGTCCGGATAATGTTGTGGTTACAACAGACTCGCCGACTTTTTCGTGGGTGATTAATACACAGGTTAATGCCGAATTAAATTATGAACTCGAAGTAAGCGATAATATTGACTTCAATAACTCGTTGTTTTTTGATGGAATTTCTGAAACACACCTTGACGTGAACGGATTAGAAAAAGGTAAGAATTATTTCTGGAGAGTAAGATCGCGCGTAATTAATTCTACGGGAAATGATAATACTTTCTCGCTTTTCTCTGGAACTGGCTCATTTAAGGTTGCAGACGACTTGACTTCAGTCGGAGAAAATATTATTCCTTCTGAATTTGCTGTCCATCAGAATTATCCTAATCCGTTTAATCCGGAAACAGCAATCAGTTATGCTTTGCCTGAGAACGCATTTGTTACAATCAAAATCTATAATATGCTAGGACAGGAAGTGAAAACTCTTATTAATAGAGAACACGAGTCAGGATTTTATGTGGCTTCCTGGCGTGGCGATGATAATTACGGTAGCATGGTAGCCTCCGGCGCTTATATTTATAGAGTAACAGCCGGAAGTAAGGTGCAAACTAAAAAGATGGTTCTGCTTAAATAATTCTTAAGTTATTAGCGCATCATTACATAATGAAAAAAGAGTTATTAAATAGAATTGTGCAATGAAAAACATTTTTTATTAGGTATTTATAATACTGCTGCTTGGCGTGGTTAATTTAGCTGTAATTGCATGCCAAAGTTTCCATCTGTAACATTTAATAACACACCTCATTAAATGTAGCTGGCTGAGAGGTCACCTTTGCAGGTGACCTCTCCTTTTTCTGGCTGAATTGATTAATCATTAAATAAATATCCTGTTATCTTTTATAGGGCAAAAGCCGATTTTTTATTAAAAGAATTGTTATCTAACTTTATAGACGAAGTCAGAGATATAATAGGCAATGATTTTTCCGCGCATATCTTTGGTTAGTCCGCTTATTATTTTTATTTTTACCGAAGTATAAAATCAAATCATTAAATCAAAACAACCATGAAGAAAATTATAATTATTTTTACAGCTCTAATGTTTTTAACAATTTTAAGTAAGGCTCAAAACAGCAAAATGAATGAAATCGAAAATGTCATTAATTCAATCAAATTAAAGTATGCACCTGATAAACGGGTTGCAATTTTTAACATCCGGCACGAGACCTTGGATAGTAAAAACATAATTAGCGGGGAAACCGATATCGCAGAGGCGAAGAAAGAACTGCTTGAGAAACTCAGCAGCGGCGGCGTTCAGTTCGAAGACAGTATAAAGCTGCTTCCCGATCCTAAACTTGGAGATAAAATTTACGGAATAGTAAATATTTCTGTTGCTAATCTAAGATCAAATCCAGATCATCCCGCAGAGCTCGCTACTCAAGCTCTTCTCGGAACACCGGTGAAAATTCTTAAGTATTATGACGGTTTTTTTCTCGTTCAAACGCCTGACAAGTATATTTCATGGGTGGATACTGACGGCATTACACCGGTTGACAAAAACACCCTCGATGAATGGCTAAACGCAAAGAAAATAATTTATATGTCTGAATATGGATTTGCTTACAACGAACCTCAGTCCAATAACAATCGGGTTTCTGATTTAGTGACTTGTAATCTGCTCTCTCTTGTTGATGGTTCCGATGATGATTTTTACAAAATTATGTTTCCCGACGGAAGGATAGGTTTTGTTGAAAAACGTCATGCAATGGATTTCGATTTATGGATTGATTCAATTAAAGCCGACGAAGACTTGATTGTTAATGCCGCTAAATTATTTATCGGCGTTCCTTACTTATGGGGCGGCACTTCATCAAAAGGTATGGATTGCAGCGGTTTTACAAAGACTGTGTTTTTTATGAACGGGATTGTACTTCCTCGTGATGCATCTCAGCAAGTTCATACCGGCGAATCAGTCGATACAGAACAAGGCTTTGATAATCTTCTTCCGGGCGATCTTCTCTTCTTCGGGCGTAAAGCCGCTCAAGAGAAACCGGAGCGAATCACACATGTCGGTATTTACATTGGCGGCTTGGAATATATACATGCCTCAGGTATGGTAAAAATTAACAGTTTCGATAAAGATAAGCCCAATTACAGCCCATACAGACACAGAAGTTTTATCAGAGCTAAACGAATTCTATCATCAATTGATAAAAACGGAATCGAAAGAGTTAAAACCAATAAATTTTTTCGCGGAGAATTTTAATGACTTACAAGAGAAGAGATTTTATGAAAACAGCAGGGCTGGCTGCTGCCGGTGTTTCTATAGCTGGCAGCCAGAGGCTGAACGCATTTTCAAACAAGAATATCATCAAGGGAAATAACAGTAAAATGGAACTCACTTTTAAGCCTTATACTTTACAGTTGAAACATGTTTTTACAATTGCAACAAGTTCGAGAACAACTACTCCAGTTATGCTAACTCGAATTCAATATGATGGCATTACCGGATACGGCGAGGCTTCGATGCCTCCGTATCTTGGCGAAACTCACGAAACGGCAGCCGCATTTTTATCAAAGGTCGATTTAAGTCAATTCGCCGATCCTTTTGACATTGAAAATATCTTAGAATACGTCGACTCGCTGGCTGAAAAAAATGCAGCTGCGAAGGCTTCGGTAGATATTGCTCTGCACGATTTAATTGGAAAAATGATCGGGCAGCCTTGGTATAAAATATGGGGCTATGATAAAAATAAAACTCCAAATACTTCTTTCACTATTGGTATTGATAAACCTGATGTTGTTAGACAAAAAGTAAAAGAAGCCGATGAGTTTAAAGTATTGAAAGTAAAGCTCGGCCGTGATACGGATAAGGAAATGATCGAAACAATCCGGTTGGTTACTAATAAACCGCTTGTTGTAGATGTTAATCAGGGCTGGACCGACAAAGAGTTTGCTCTGGACATGGTCTATTGGTTGAAAGAAAAAGGAATTCTGATGGTAGAACAACCTATGCCCAAAGAGATGCGTGATGAAAACGCCTGGCTGACGGAAAGAAGCCCTCTGCCTACTTTTGCCGATGAAGCAATTCAGAGAATACCTGAAGTTGTAGCTGCTTACGGCGCATATTCAGGAATTAATATCAAACTTATGAAGTGTACTGGTATGAGAGAAGCAAATAAGATGCTTAATCTTGCTCGATCACTTGGAATGAAAGTTATGATAGGCTGTATGACCGAAACATCATGCGCTATATCGGCAGCGGCTCAGTTATCACCAATGGTTGAATTTGCCGACTTAGATGGGAATCTTCTTATTGGGAATGATCCGTACGAGGGTGTTAGAGTAATTGAAGGCAGAATCACTCTTAACGATACACCTGGCATTGGTTTAACAAAGGTATAACAGAGTATTCTTTTCAACTGGAAGCTAGATCATGCAATTAATGAAAAAAATTTTACCGGTTATTTTCATGATATTATCATGTTCGCCTGATTTGAATTCGTTTACGGGGATTTATATTCGATTAAATCAGGTTGAATATTTACCAGACGAAGCAAAAGTAGGCGTAATTCTTTCACAGCGTGAAATTGGCGGTGTGGAATTCAAAATCCTTTCGAACAATAAAAAAGAAGTTGTTCATTCGGGAACTATTAAATTCAGCCACGGAACGTACGGAAATTTTAATTACACTTATCAAGTAGATTTCAGCATTTTAAATAAGCCGGGGAATTATTATTTCGAGATTGCAGGCAATTCCGAAAAATTTAGTATCGGAAATACAAAATATTCTAAGGTTACCGAGTCGTTAATGAAATTTTTTAAGGTTCAACGATGCGGTTTTACGGAGCCCGAGATGCACGATATTTGCCATCAAGCTGATATTACATCAATCATTAATGGCTCCGAAACTATTAACAGATCGGTTGATTTAACCGGGGGATGGCATGATGCCGGCGATTATACGAAATTTTTAAACACCACTGCTTATACTGTCTATACACTATTGTTTGCTTACGAATTTGATCCTGTAAAATTTGGCTTTGACTTGGATGGTAATAATGTCCCCGATGTACTTGACGAAGCAAAGATCGGCTTGGATTGGCTGCTAAGGTGTAATTACGAAAAGTTCAAATTAATTACTCAGGTACAAGATCTTCGTGATCACCAGGTTGGGTGGCGTATGCCCGAAGATGATCCGCTGGCGTTTGACAGACCAGGCTTTACCGGTATGGGGAAAAATATTATTGGCATTTACTCAGCGGCTATGGCAATCGCTTCGCGCATCTGGCGTGAGAAATTACAATTTGAAGAGTTTGCCGACGCATGCCTTAATTCCGCTGAAAATCTGCTTTCAATTACAAATGAAGCTGCAGATATTGACAGCAACGGCACCGGCGCCTATCTGGATAAAACTTTTCATGGGAAATTGGCTCTCGCAAATATCGAAATGTACTTAACTACGAACAGACCCAATTTTTTAGAAGAAGCTGTAAAGCATGCAGACGCTGCCGGTGCTGACTACTGGTGGAGTTACGGTGATATGTCGAGCTATGCGCACTATAAATTGGCAAAGATAGAAAACAGATTTTCTGACTATCTCAAAGAAAGTTTGGAACACTATAAAAACAGTTATGAATCAAATGTTTTCGGGCAGCCCATTGAATTTGGCTGGGGATCAAATATTACTTTATTAGGCGTTACTTTAAAGAATATTCTGTATAAAAATTTAACCGGCGATATTACTTACGATACGCTTGCGCTGTCGCAGCGGGATTATATACTTGGCAAGAATCCGTGGGGCGTTAGTTTTATCTCAGGGTTCGGAAATAATTATCCGCGGAATTATCATCATCAAATTTCTGCTATAAAGAAGAAAGTACTACCGGGTGGATTTGCTGCAGGTCCCTCAAAAAAAGAAATTATTGAAAAATTTAATATTCCTTATTCTTCGCAGGACATTTTCGAGCAGTTCCAGACAGAGCAAGCCTACTATAGGGACGATTACAATGATTATATTACCAACGAACCTACTATTGTGGGAAACGCGACTGCAGTTCTTGTTATGGGCTATTTTTCGAAAGGTGAATAATATGACTCGATTTAATATTGTTCTCATTATGAGGCAGAAATATTACGATTTATTGTCATTTTCTTGATTTTTCTTACTTATTTTAGCGGCACATTATTTGGGCATTTGATGTAGTTAATAAAAAAGGTATATCCATGGTACAAGGCGTAAATTTAATATCTTCTGGATTCGCACTAATTGATAAAAAATGGGGTGGAATGTACCGAGGCGGGAGCTATATGATTATCGGACCCCGCAAATCGGGGCGGACTTTGCTTGCTCTTCAATTCGCGCTTGAGACTGCAAAATCTTCAGAGATATGTCTGTACTTTACCAATATGCGCCCAAAAGATTTGATGATCCAAGCAGCCTCTCTTAATTTTGATATTCAATCGTATATGAATAAAAATTTACTAATTGTTGTTCGAATCTCACCGCCTAATGAGATATACGATTCGCCTAATCCGGATGATTTATTAATAGATTATATGAACGATATTATTACGGTTGTTAATCAGTACAACCCGGAACGAATAATTTTTGACGAGTTGACTCCATATGTCGGTTTTAGAGATGTTAATCTGCTACGCGATGTTTTTGTACATCTTCTCGAAAAAATAGAGGAGAAAAATATCACAAGTTTATTTATTGTAGGGGAACCTGCCACTCAAAAAGCTCAGCAGATCGTTGATTCACTAAGCGGTTCAACAACTGCGAATATTTTTTTAAAAAAGAATGCCGAGAAGCATTCAGGCCAATATCACGGAGGCACGGCAATAATAACTCCAAATGTTGGGCACACTGAAGGTCAATTTTTTGCGGAATATATAATTCAGCCGTACAAAGGAGTAACTATTGAGCCGGCTGATCTGAAACCCATTATACTTGAGAGTGAAGAAGTTAAGCCGACTGTAGTTAAAGAAGAATCTACAATCAAGTTTGAGAACCTTGATTCGATAAAGCAGAAAGAGGCTGGGGTAAATAACGATCAAATTGTTTTCTCCAATATCTATTCATACGATGACTTTCAGTTAATTGTAAATAATCAAATTGCACTCTTTAAGAGCACCGGTCAGGTGTTCAACTTAGTTTCTTTTCAGCTTGACCCCGTTGCACAGGTTAGAGGATTATTATCTTTGAATCAGTTAAAGAATGCTGTTGCTAAAGTTGTTGCTAAAAAAGATAAAATATGCCAGGTTGACAACAAAGTTATCATACTCATCTCAAGAAGTACTGATCAAAGCGTTAAGGAAATAATTCTGAAGATGAAAGAACATTTACCAAGCTACGACGAAAGTTATTTTAAAGCAGTTTCAGATTACCTCAAGCTGTATAATTTGAAGGTTGACGACAAATATTCCAACTCATCCGAAATGCTTGATCTGTTATTATCAGAACACGGTTCAAAGGCTCATATCTCTTTAAACGAATTGAATTTATAATGAAACATTATGTTCTCATTCTAATTTTCTTTTTCATAACCTTCAATATTGCCACCGCCCAGAGGCAGACTGCGAATTTAAAGCGTCAAGCTGTGAGTCTTATGAACAACGGACGATACGGTGAGGCAATTGATTTGCTGAATAAGTACATTGCAGCTAACGCCCAGGAGGCGGAAGGATACAACCTAAGAGGATTGAGCCACGAAAAACGCGGTATATATCAATTCGCCGTTTTAGATTTTAGAAGGGCAGTTAGGCTCGACCCGAATGTTAGCGAATATAAGAAGAATCTCGAAAGAGCTTTGCGCGATTGGCATTTGATATTGTACAAACAGATAGAAGGTTATAAAAGAGAAATTGCAATCAATCCGAATTTTGCATTCAATTACCTCGAAATAGGGAAATGCTATAGATGGCTTGAAGAATGGGCTATTGCCGAAGAATGGTATGATCAATATCTCGCAAGAGATGATAACGCTTCTCCAGATGAAATAATACGATATACGGAAATCTTGTCGCATACGGGTTCTATAGTCAAAGGTGAAAAAATATTAAAGAAATATGTTGACCGATATCCTGACGACTGGCGTCTTTGGAGCCGCTACGGTTATTTTACTATGTGGCTCGGCAACTATAAAAACGCAGAAAAAGCCTTTCTTAATGCGTTGAGTTTTAAACCTTTCTTCAAAGAAGCGCAAGACGGCTTAGATATTGCCAGGAACGAGGGCTATTTGGTAAAACAGAGTCCGCGTTCATTTGAAAGGGAGTATCCCATTGATAGGATTTATCGTTTGATAAAAAATAGTCCAAAAGATGAGATGCTAAGACTATCGTTAGCTGAGGAATTGACAGAGGCGGGCAGATACGAAGAAGCATTTGTCCAATTGAAAACTATTAAACCAAATCAAGAGGGCACTGAAAGATTTGATGCTCTTTGGACGAAGTTAAACATACTAAGAGAAACTTCGTATAATTCGGAAATTGACAGATTATATGCCTTGCTGAAAGCAAACCCTCTTGACAGAGAATCTACAAAAGCCGCGGCAGATTATCTGGCAAGGCTGGAGCGGTACGGCGAAGCTGATGAAATTTTATCGGAGTATCTTGAGCTTGTTCCCGACGATGTTGAACTGATGATACTTCGCGCTCAGTATTTATCGCTTGCCGGCGATATTCAAAAATCAATAGATGTGATGAAAATTTTAATAGAGATTGATCCTTTCAATAAAGAAGCTGTAGAGAAAATTGCTGATCTTTATGCAGCAGAGTTTGATTTTGACTCTTCTATTGAAGTGCTTTTGAAATTTTTAAGCCGTCATGAAAAAACAGATTATCCAGATACCCGCTTCAAACTTGCAAAGTATTATGCTTGGAACAATGATTGGGAAGATGCCCGCGAATACCTTGATGATTTAATGCTGCGTGACCCGGATAATTTAGAATATCAGCTGCTCAGAGCCCAGGTAAGCGTTTGGACGGTTGATGCAAATGAATTTGAGGATGCTGAAAAATATTTTAAGAATAATTTAGATTATGACCCGAGCAATCTTTTTGCTCTTATCGGAATGGCTACGATAAAGACATGGTCGATGGAACTTCCGGAAGCTAAAGAATATATCGAATTGGCGAGAAAAGTTGAACCGGATAATCCTATCATCGTCACAGCTGAAAATTTTTACAATACTCAGTTTATGGCTCAAGAAGATTTGGAAAAATTAAAAATAAGGCAAGCTGGTGGCGAGCTCGCCCAGCAAGGGGATTGTAAATCTGCTATCGAAAAATATAAGGAATATTTTGAGACTGTTCCAAATCCTGACCGTGCGGCATTTATTGAATATGCAAGTCTGCATATATGTATAAGCGATTATGATTCAGCAATAGAAATTTTAACTCAGCTTCTTGATGAACAGTATGAGTACGATGTTGCAGTCTACAGAGCAAAAGCGCATCTTTGGAACAGGGATTCTTTAATTGCACTTCAAGAATTCAAAAAATTGAACGAAGAAAAACCAGATGACTTCGATGTAAACTTAAATCTTGGCGACGCTTACTTCATGAACAAAGAATATAGCGATGCTAACAGAATTTACCGTAGTCTTTTGGAGCAAACGAATGATAATGAAGAGCGTGAACTGCTTAGACAAAAAATTAAACTTATTCCGCCTTCACCTTTTCAACAAGGTTTGACAGGATTCATTAATTTTATATTACCTTACAGTTTAAGCCTGATCCCCACAGCAAGCTATTATATCGATAATCAGAATTTGGATTTTTATACTTACGGCGGGAAGGCTGAAGTCGGAATGCTTCGTTATTTTACATTTGGAGCCGCTTATTCAAACACAGTTATCAATTCAAGGTTCGTTAATCAATCTATTCGAAATCAATCGATAGCTTCATTGAACGGATACGTTTATTTCTACCCATTAAAGTATTCTACTATAGGCGCCGGCTTCGGTAAACTTCAAATTCAGAATGGCGGCTCTAAAGATATCTTTGATATTCTTATTAGATATGAAAAACCCGAGCATTATGGTTTGAATTTTTCTTATCAAAAAGATGATACGCGAAGAGTGTTATATTCTCCTCGTCTATTAGGAATTGACCTTGACATTTCGTCTTATATATTAAGCGGATTCTATAATTACAAGAAAAATCTTTTTGCAGACTTTAGCTTCAGGCACAATAAAATTAGCGACGGCAATAAAGGGAATGATTTCCGGATTAAACTCGGAAAATATTTTACAAAAGTTTTCAGAGCCGGTTATGAGTTTTCTTTTTCTGACTATGCGCTGGTACACAACTTATATTATTCACCTCAAGATTTTCCGACTCATTCATTATGGGGTGATTATTTATTGTACAATAAAAACAGGTTAAATGTATTGATAGGTGGTAAGATTGGTTATGCACCGACGGTTGATTTTGTGATTAGTGAGCTTTGGAATGAAACAAAATATGAACTTTTTACTGATTTGTTTTTGTTTTTACGGTTAGGATTCAGTAATTCCTACAGATTTGATTCAAGTTATAGATCTTATTCCGTTTACTTCAATGTTATTTGGAGTTTTTATTAATTTCTTATGCAACAAAAAAAGTTTTCTATTTTATAAGCAATAGCTAATACTAAAAGGGGAATATAATGCAGAATAAAATACTTGCCTTCTTAACAGTTTTAAGTTTTCTAACTTTTTCAACTAACATTTTAGCAGAGAATTCGATTATAGATGAACTTGGGTTTTTGACTTCGGAAAAATATGAAGCTGATCAGTCAACGACTTCTATTGAATCAATCAATCAGAAGTACGGTGTCCCGACTGCGTTAACAGGAAATACTGCACAATTGGAAAACTTTTTCCGTGAGTTGAAAAACAGTAAGAATAAAGTTATTAGGATTGCACACTTTGGGGATTCGCTGATTTGGGGCGATATTATTTCAGCCGACTTAAGAGAATTTTTTCAAAAGAAATTCGGAGGTTTAGGCGCCGGCATGCAGAATTTCTGTGCTGATGATATCACGATTAAAACATCTACTGCACATACATTCTCAAGCGATTGGAAATGGAGTTCACTTTTTACACGCAATGAATCGAGGCTGCCTATTGGCATCGGAGCTTCGGTTTCAATTCCCTCTAATAAGAGTTGGGTAGAATACAAAGGCAATAGAGATTTTTTTTCATCAAGAAGCTTTAATAAAGTTAAGGTATATTATTCCAATCTAAAATCACCCGTATCTTTAGACTATGCAACAAATACTAACTTAAGCGGTACATTAGCGCTGAAACCAACAGAAGCTTTAACACAGTCGGTTATAAATCTTGAGAATGAATCGAATAGTATAAAAATGACATTTAATAGCAATCCGGACGGCTATTTTTACACTACAAGTTTGGAGAGTGGAGCGGGTGTTTATGTTGATAATTTCCCCATAAGAGGAAACAATGGTGTAACTCTTTCTAACATTGACGAACAGCATTTGAAAGATTTGAAAAAATACGAAGACTATAAATTATTTATCCTTAACTTTGGCATTAATGCTATGGAAGCTGGAAAGACCGATTACAGGTGGTATATAAATAAAATGGTCAAATCCATAGAGTATCTGAAAGGCATTTTTCCTGATGCAGGTTTCATAGTTGTAAGTGCTGGCGACAGAGCTATAAAAAGGGGAAGTAAGCTTGTTTCCGATCCAGATCTGGATGCATTGCTTAAAGCACAAGAAGTTATTGCCAAAAGAGCTGATGTTGCCTTTTGGAACATGAAAGATGCTATGGGAGGCGATAATTCGATGATTGAGTGGGTTGAGGCAAGACCGTCTTTAGGGCTTCGTGATTATGTTCATCTAACATCCGACGGTGGTAAATTAATTGCTCAACTTTTATTTGATGCCATAATGCTAAAGTATAATGAGATTAATTAAATTTGTTATATTAATAATATCTTTCCTATAATAAAGTTATTACGATATTTTTTGAATCTACTTTAAGAATAATTTATAACCTATTGACTTGCAATAGGTTATAAATTATGTTATTTTTCTTCCGGCTATGTTCTAAATTGAGGCATAAATTTGTCTTTGTATTTTAATAGAACAAAATTCTATTCATTTTCCTCATTTTTATATTTTTTTCTCATCATTTCAGTGGCATAGAAATGGTTTAATCTATTTTTTAAGTCGAGTTAATTTATATGGAAAAAAAAGGAATAAATAGGTACCAAATCGAGCTGGATAACAGGGAAGTGACTCCCCCTAAGAGAGATGAAGCTAAAGAGAAAGTTAGAACATTAGTTATTTCAGGTCTGACTTCATTGGTATTAATAATCATAATAATTGTCACTCTGCCCAAAACGGTTCTCTCATGGAATGGTTTGTTGGTTTACGCATCCATAGTTAGCTTGGTTATATTTTTATTCGTTCTTCTATTTCGATATTTTTCCATATTATTTTTAGCCTACTTTTATGTAACAAAATTTACGGTTGAGGAGAAAGAAGGCTTTTATCCTTTCATTTCAATTATTGTCCCGGCGTATAATGAAGGCTTGGTAATAAAAGATTCTGTTGATTCACTGCTTAAACTGGATTATCCAAATTATGAAATTATTATTGTAAACGACGGATCGTCCGATAATACAGCTGAAGTGGCAGAAACACTCGTCGAGAACAGGCAGGGGAAGCATTCTATTGTAAAAGTTTCTTTGATCAATAAACCTAATGGCGGAAAGGCAAAGGCGCTAAATGCCGGAATCCAGTATTCTGAAGCAGATTTCGTTCTTTGCATGGATGGGGATTCGCAACTTACACCTGATACTCTTAAAAGAGGCGTTAGACATTTTATTGACCCTGAAGTGGGTGCAGTTGCCGGAAATGTGAAAATCGAGAACCGAAGAAAATTCTTAACTGATCTCCAGGCGCTTGAATATATCGAAGGGCTGAATTTAGCCAGAAGCGCTCAAGGGCAGCTGAAACAAGTAAACATAATACCGGGTCCTATTGGATTTTTTCGAAAGGTAGCTCTAAGAGATGCAGGTTATTATTCTAGCGATACATTTGCTGAAGATGCTGACATAACTTTGAAAATCCTTGCTTCCGGTTGGAAAATTGAATACGAACCAAATGCGGTTTCACTGACAGAAGCCCCAGCTACTTTGCATCAGTTGTTAAAGCAGAGATACCGCTGGACGAGAGGTATTTTACAAGCTATCAGAAAACATAGAAAACACATCTATAATCCAACGGTCAATTTTACAAATACTATTGTTCTTTGGTCAATGTTTTACGAAGCTCTTGTTTGGCCGGCAATGAATATTTTTGCGAACCTGTTTTTTATTATTGTCGCTTTGATCTACGGAATGTCGAGTTTAATTTTCTTCTGGTGGCTTGGAATTGCACTGTTAGATTTTATGGCTGCAATCTATTGTATCGCGGTCGAAAAAGAAGAATTCAGGCTTGTGCCCTATGCTATTGTTTATCGTTTAGTTTTTATTCTAATTATTGATATTACGAAAGCCATGGCAACTGTAGAAGAATTTTTAGGCATTCAAATGGAATGGGGCAAACTGGAAAGAGCCGGATTTAACAGCAACCGAATTGCTGAATCTAAAACATGATTTTTAATTATAACAGGAGATTAAAATGGAATTAATTCCTATACTTTCTCTGATAATACTTGTTGCTACTGTTTCAACTTTTATCCTTGCAGTTGGAGCTTATATTTTATATAAGATCCGTGAAAGGAAAGGAAGACAGGCTTCAACTCAACCTGCTAGTATCCCTGCTGAATTGATTGCTCCTATGCCAATTATGGAAGGACAGGCAACAAGGATATCCGGGAGAAGAACAATCACCCGCGAAGGTTATCAAGAACCTATTTATGCACCTACGAGAGATTCTACTCCACAAATGCGTCCGACTTATGTTGGACAAGGACCGCAAACTTCAACCGTGGATGCAGCAAGATATCAACGAACTACCGGTGCAGTGCAGGCAGATGCTTCGAAGCAATCCGCTGCCGCCAGGTTTACACGTTATACAAGTGAAAACATTCCTGAACCAAAAAAACGTGAAGTTAAAAAGGAAGAGAAGGAAAGTCTTAGATGGCGGTAAACGGCAACGAAAATAAAAGGAGTGAAAAAGCTCCTCTTCAAAAGAAATCTAAGCAAGGATTAAGGGTAAACTATTTAATTATTTTCTTAAGTGGTTTGTTCATTCTTTTTGCGGGAATATTAGTATTTCTTTTGATCGTTAAAAACGTTTACGGTAATTATGATCTGAAGCAAATATTACCTACAAAAGAAAATATTAATAAAATTGGGCAAGTTCAAAAATTTGCTTTGCTGTATTCGAAATATACAGAAAACAGATTTGAACCCGGAAATACTTGGGTGCAGGATAATTTAAGTACTTGGGAAGCGTATCTCGGAATTATTAAATATCAATACGATATTATTAGTGATTTCGATATTGAAACTGGCAAGCTGAAAAATTATAAATTTTTAATTCTGCCAGGTTCACAATCATTAAGCGATATTCAGATTGTTGAAATTAAGAAATTTTTAGAGCGAGGCGGAAGCATTTTTGCTACGGGCGGTACCGCTTCGTACTCGGACGAAGGTAAATGGCGCGGATGGGATTTTTTCACCGAGGTTTTCGGATTAAAATTTAATAGGGAGATGAAACCGGATGAGTTATACCGTGTACACACTCTTAGGGGAAATCTTCCGCTAACTGCTAATATTCCTACCGGTTACGCATTGCAAATTGCTTCATGGGATAGACCTATTTATGCCGAGGTTTTAGAGCCAAGGACAACACAAGTAAGTTTCTGGTACGACTATCGTAAAGAAGCCGGTTTAGTGAGAGAAGAAATTCAAAAGAGCGCTGGAATTGCTTATGGTTCTTACGGCGAAGGCAGGTTTGTCTGGTTTGGTTTTGAACTTAATTCCGTAATTGGAAAACAAACAGATTATATTTTCTTTGAAAGATTGTTTAGAAACAGCGTAAATTGGCTTACGTATAGTCCGACGTCTTTTGTAAAAGATTGGCCTGCGCCTTATGAAGCCGCCGCATTGTTAGTGCCGGTTATAACCGAAAATGCTGCAAATGTAAATAACCTCATTCCGTTACTTAATAAATACAAAACAAGAACAACTTTTTTTTACAATGCAGATGATTTGAACAAATATCGCGGAATACTCAGCAGACTGTCTAACGGCTCTGACCTAGGAACCGTTTCCGATATAGGCTTCCTTGAAACGGCACAGGATACTTCAAATAAATTGTTCGACAAAGAATCTCAGAATTTCATTCTTCGTTCTATTAAAGACAGCACACTTAAATATACAGGAACCGAAGTGAAATCTTTTATGCCTACTCACGGGTTTTATGATGAGAATACTTTCCAGGCTTTGTCTAAGAACGATTACCTATGTTTGGTTACGGACTCCTTGACCGATCGTTCCGTACCAAAGACCGAGATTCGAAATAACAGAGTTGTAATGGTAATTACAAAAACAGCGCGTGATGATATCGAAATAATTAATAACTATGGACTGACTAATGATTTTTTTCAACTATATACTTATGAAGAAGACGTTGACAGACTTCTATTCGAAGGCGGTTTGTACGTCTTAAAACTACATACTGATTTGCAGCTGCGGCCAGAATACGTTAATGTGATTGACGACCTGCTTAAATACATCAAAGAAAAGAAGATGTGGATTACTTCAATTTCCGAACTCTACGAATGGTGGAAACGTAAAGGCGGTATTGAAATAAGATATGATACCAGAAGCAGCAGAAGAATTACCGTAGAAGTTTCCAACCCTCGTGAAACAGAAATGTTAGATTTCGTTGTGCAAGTTAATCTGAATAAAAGAGTGAAGAACATTGTAATAAGCGCTGATATTATTAATACAAAAATACCAAAGTATGAATTTGATTCTCGGAATAACTATTTATACCTTTTCTTCGATAGATTAAAATCCGGAGAATCTAATTTATACTTAATTGATTTCGAGAATGTTCAATCATAAATTTATGATTAAACTGGAATTAAAATGAAAAATGTAATGCTTAAAAAACTATTTACAGCTTTATTTTTTAGTATGACCGCAGTCCATTTCACCATCGGATGCGTTGATACTGTGAACGATCCGTCTGGCGGCATATCTACAAGCGGAAGTATTCAGATCGAAATTTTATATCCAAAACAGCGGGATTCTATAAGGATGGGAAAGAATATCGTTGTCTATAATGCTGTAGACGTTGTCAACGGTCCGGGATTAACCGCTTTCGAATTGTTTGCTGGAACACCGAGCGTAACGGCAAAATCTATTCAAATGTTTTATGTAGTTAATGACGGAATTAATCCCGAAGTTTACATTCATACAGACTCACTTGAAAAAAAGCTGGGTTTAGACCCTTATTCATTCCCTTCAAGGATAAACTTTTGGATCACGGCTTATAATAAGAATAATTCATTTAAGGCAAGCAAAGTTAATGATTCGGTTTTTGTTGACAGAAGACCCGCTAAACCTCTGAACTTAACTATAACTAGAATCACTGAAACTTCGTTCACTCTTTTTTGGGACGATGTTGCTAGGAACGAACAGAGTTATGAAATATGGAGGAAGGATGGAATAAATTCAGGTTACTTTAAGGTCACTACGCTGCCGGCAAATAATTTTAGCAAAATGGAATTCGTTTCATCCGCGTATGTTACTTATTTTTATAAGGTACGGGCGGTTAATGATTTTGGTGCATCAGATTTCAGCAATGAAGTTAATTCGTCGGGCGTTGAAGGCGGCAATACTCCATCAAACCTTGTAGCAGAGGCTTTAGGAGCTTCAATAGTAAGATTAACTTGGAAAGATAATTCAACAGATGAAATCGGTTTTAGAATTCAAAGAACTAATCCGGTAACCGGAGAGTTCGGGCAGGTTGCTATAACTGCTAGTAATGTTACTGAATATATAGATCAGGGGTTGAGTGCTGCAACAACGTATAAATATCGCTTAGCTTCTTTTACGAGTTCATCGCAGAGCGCTTGGTCTAACGAAGCCACGGTTGTAACATATAATATAGATATTCCTCCGCCCGGTAGTTTAAAGGCTTCTTTCAAAACTGACGAGAGATATGTTCTTGTTTCGTGGAATGATAATACTAATCTAGAGAACGGAACATTGATTGAACGAAAAGAAGGATTGACTGGAACGTACGAAGAAATTGGAGCTGCAGGCACTGATCAGAGAAGTTTTATTGATCAGAACATTGAAACGGACAAACTATATACATATAGAGCAAGACATACAACGGTTGAAGGTTTTAGGACTCAATATTCGAATGAGGATACAGTTTATGTGCCGGTTCTTAAACCGGTTGCACCGAGCAATTTACGAATTTCTGAATTTACACCCGGTTATTTATACGGACTTGTCTGGCAAGATAACTCTGATGATGAAACTGGGTTTGAGCTTTTAAGAACAGCCGAACCAGGCGGTGAAACAAAGACTTATCAATTTGCCCCGAATACGGTTGCGTTCAACGATACTATTCCTGATCCGAATAAAATTTATTATTATAAGGTGAGGGCAGTAAAGGGTTCGCTATATTCAGACTATTCTAATGAAGTAAGTTCAACAGGTTCAACCGGCAGCATCGCAGCACCGACAAATTTACAGGCTGCGCAAGTAACCGGTCAAGCAGCCGTTCAATTGACTTGGCAGGATACTTCGACCGACGAATTAGGATTTATAGTAGAAAGAAAAATGTACGGTTCACTTGTGTTCATTGAACTTGGGCGCGTCGGTCCGAACACTGCATCTTATATTGATTCGAATTCCGGACTTGTTATGGGAAACGCTTATGTCTATCGCGTTAAAGCCTACGGTGCTCAAACCGAATCAGATTATTCCAACGAAGCAACGGTAGTTATTATATCGCCATAGGTTAATTTATGCAAGAAGCAGCTAAAAATATCGTCGAAAATATTTTCCATTTGCCGTCAATTCTCGTTGATGAAAAATTTAATATAGTTGAAGCAAACGATAGTTCAAACGAATTAGTTGCAAATTCCGCATTGGCAAAATTATTCCAAGTAGGAGCAAAACCTCCTGATATTATTAATCTTGAAGATATGATCAAATATTCTCTTAATTCGAAAAACATTTCTAACGGAAGAATTAATTTAGACTTAGCCAAGCAGCGGCAATCTTATAATTACTCGATAATTCCAGCATCCACTAACGAGAATGATTTTGTACTCATTGCGTTTTCAAAAATTGATAACACTAACGAAAATCAGCCGGCAAAATTTGTTGTAAATAACAGTGAACTCGAAAAATATTTGGAAGATAAAGACATTTCTGCAATAATTGATAAGATAAAGTCTTCTTTCCCTTTTACGTTTATCGGTAAACAGAAATTTCAAAGAGATATTGACAAGCTTGAATTTCAATTTTGGCTTAAAGATACCGACGATAAAGTTCTAATAGTAAACAAAAGTTTTTCCGTTAACATAGAATTAAATATTAATCAGATAATTGGAAAGCAGTTTAAGGAATTCTTCCCAATAACAAAACGGGAATTAGTATCGAGTGTCGATAGCTTTATTATTAAAACATCCCATGCGGCTGTTTTTGAGTTTGATGCCGGGTCACGAGAAAAATATTTACAAATTCCGCTGCTTGATCTCGATGGGAACACAGCTGCGATTATAGGTTTTTCACTCCCTGCTTCCGAGACCATTAGTAAAGAAATTGCTGGTGCAGAATCTTATGGGATTAAGATAGGCGAAGTATCGAACGAGCTATTTGCCATGATGAACTCAGATATGCAGCTTTTTGAAATTAGTAACGCATTATGTAAATTATTGAACATAAATCCTGATGAAGCTATCGGGAAGACTGTAGATGAAATATTTCCAGAATCGGTTTACAATATGTTGTCCGGGTTCAAAACTCAACCTGAAAGCGAGTTAAAAGAGGGAAAAATTTACCTTGGTATATCGGGCGAATCAAATTTTTTTATTTCGATCAAAAAGATTATTAAAGATGAAAAACTGCAGGGTTTTTTTCTATCTCTGAACGAAAATAAGTCAATTAATCAAGAATCAGAACTGAAGGTTAAAATGTACGATATAATAATGCACACAAGCCCCGAAGCTATGTTTATATACGATATAGAAAGTCTAAAATTTCTGGAAGTGAACAATGCTGCACTTCGGTTATACGGTTATAATCGTGATGAATTTCTGGAAATGGATTTGACGGATTTATATGCGCCCGAAGATATTCAGACATTGATAGACTCGTCGCCGAGTAAAACAGCATATTCTGAATTCACGGGTCCGTGGCGGCATAAACATAAAAAAGGGAAAACAATCCTTGTTGAAATCAGCAAAACTACAATGGAATTTAGCGGTCACAAAGCTCATTTCAATATCGTCCGCGATGTAACCGAACGAGTTGAGGATCGCCTTAAGTCTCAAAGATTAAGTGCAGTGTACGAAAGTTCCAGAGATTTAATATTTCAAACAGACAAGGATGGATTTATACTTAACGCAAATAAATATGCATTCAATTATCTTGGACTGGATATCAATTCGATTCAGAATAAGCCGTTGATTTCTTTAGCGGCAGATTCGGAAAGGGCAAAGATTAATTCTGAAATATTCCATAAAAATTTAAAATCTACTTATAGTGCTAAGACAAAAATTAAGAAGAGTGATGGTTCCATTATTGACTGTGAAATTATTGCAACTCCGATTCTAAATTATGATAATGCACTCGACTCCTTTAATATAATTATAAAACCAAAGCAAGATGCTGAAAAAATTATTGTTGAGAAAGAAGCACCGCAGCCTATTAGCACGTCTTCTCAGTTAGATGCTTCCTTCCTGTCGAATCTGTTTCATGAGCTTTTAACCCCGATAAATGTTATGATGGGTTTTACTCAGGAAATCGTTGAAAGTCTTCCTAGTCCGACGAACGATCAGAAAGAATCAATCGGCATTATTAAAGAAAATCAGAAACTGCTGTTGCAGATTGTGGATAACGCTGTTGAATTCTCAAATATCGAACAAAAAAAATATGAACTAAATCCTGAAAATATCCTATTTGTAAAAATTCTTGAAGAGGTAGAATCTAATGTTCAAAAGGATTTGAAGGACAAACAAACAGATTTTAACTACGGGCGGATCTCATCCTCATTAAAATTAGAAACTGACAAATCGAAGTTGTCAAATCTGCTGACATTGCTGATAAGATTTTCTTCTTCTTCAACACCGCATAAAAAAATATTCCTTTCAGCATATCCGCATGGCAGCGATTCTTGTATAATATCGGTGAAAGATGAACGTAATTCAGTTTCACGAGAAATGGTCAATAATCTTGCTGAAATTTTTGAAGGCGATGAAAATATTGTTAAACAAAAATTTGCCATTTCTCGTTTTACAACACGACTCGCAAAAAGATTGGTGAAAATATTGGGCGGTAAGATCGAAATTCAAAAGAAGGATGGCGAACTGCTTGAATATGCAATAATTCTACCTGTGAAATTCTTGCATCCCGCTATAGCTGAAGAAGTTAAAGAAACAAAAGATATTGAGAAATTCGATGATTTAGCAAAAGTAAAGGTACATGAACCGATTATTACCGAACAGATAAAAACCCCAACGCCTGCGCCAATATATTCTGATGCGCAAAGCCAGTCTATTAATGTTAATGTTAATTTGCAGCCTGCAAGAACAGAAAAAGAGGACGGAACGGTTATTCGTGTTGTTACTAAAGAAAAAGAACCGCCGCTTAATGCTGTTACAAAAGAAACTGTTGACTCTTCAGGCCCGAAAGAATTACATGAGTTAAACTGCCTTTATGTCGAAGATCAAATTGATTCGCAGATTCTATTTAAAGTTCAGATGAAAGAGCTGAAGTTAGTGGAATTCGCAATTAGTTTCGAAAAAGCGTTGCCCTTGCTGCAAGCGAGAAAATATGATTTCATTGTTATGGATATTAATCTGCAGGGTGAATACAACGGATTGGATGCTTTACGTGCAATTCAAAAAATGCCTGAATATAGAAATATTCCCGTAATAGCGGTGACTGCTTATGTTTTACCTGGTGATAGAGAAAAGTTTATTGCTGCGGGATTTGTTGATTTTATAACTAAACCTATTCTCAAGGATAAGTTGGAAGCTGTAATTAAAAAAATTTTTGTTTAGTTACGGTGATGAAACCTATCCATGATTTAAATCCCAGCTGTCAAATAGCAATAAACTCCTGTTGCGGAGAGGGAGGGATTCTCCCAAAGGGATCACTATGTGAGAACCCTCGGTAGCTTTTAAGTAATCTTATTTACTTTTAACCAGTTATATCCATCAACACTCTTAAAAAACTTTTCTCTTTTAAGAG
>WYBN01000006.1 GCA_011525875.1 Melioribacteraceae bacterium
GCAAATTAAAATTAACCTCGGACACTTTCGATATAAAAGAATTATCCGAAATAATTCAACAAGCTGAGAAATTATTATTTCCTGGTGAGAGAAAAGAAAGACCCTTAATTAGCTATAGAATGGATGATATATGTGTACCATTGCTCCATAAATAAAAAAAGCTCAGATTAAACTGAGCTTTAGCGGGGCCGACCCCGATACGCTTCGCTATCGGGGCAGGCGAGACTTCCCGAATTTCATTCGGGACGACCTCCTGCACCGCTAATTAACTTAATAATGAAAGTTCTGCTCTTCTTTGATTTTATTTCTTTTTCTCTTCTTAAAGAATCTGATTTATCAGAAAATATTTCAAAGTAAACCAATTTCCAAGGGATACCTTTTTTTGTGAATTTGCCCCAACCAAGATTATGTCGTTGAACTCTCAATTCTATATTGGAGGTACTGCCAACATAATATTTATTGATTTTCTCAGAATGGATGATATATGTGTACCATTGCTCCATAAATAAAAAAAGCTCAGATTAAACTGAGCTTTAGCGGGGCCGACGAGACTCGAACTCGCGACCTCCTGCGTGACAGGCAGGCGTTCTAACCAACTGAACTACGACCCCATTTTATAAAGAACTAAATCCAAAATATCAAAAGAATATTAAACTTATGATTGTGTGTTGTAATCAAAATATCAACCGGGGCAAGTTATCGCCGGCGGACAAAAAAAACAACTCTTACACAATTCTATAATGAACGTGTGCAAATATAAATGCTTTAGAAATTTTTAGCAAAAAAATTATAGTTCCTTGGTTCCAAAGGAAACGCCGACTGCAACAGCAGCCTTCACTGCTTGGTCGGTTTTTTTAACCAGCTTTTGCTTAGCAATCGCCTCCTTTATTTCAACGCTTTTAATTTCACTTCCTTTTAAGGCGACCATTCTGCCGAACTTTCTCCTAATCGCAAGATCTATTGCGTATGTGCCGAATTTAGTCGATAAAATTCTATCGAAAGGAGTGGGGCTTCCGCCGCGCTGTAAATGCCCCAGGACGGTGTATCTTGTTTCGAGATTAGTATTATCGCTAATCATTTTCGCCACATATTCCGCTATTCCGCCGAGCTGAATTGGATCAGTTCTCTTCTTGTCTTTCGCTTTTATCACCATTTTACCATTATGCGGTTTTGCGCCTTCGGCAACGCATACAAGGCTGAACTTTTTACCCATCATATGCCGGGTCATAACTTTATCGAAAATTGCCTCCCAGTAAAATGGAATTTCTGGTATAAGAATTATATCAGCACCGCCGGCAATACCGCCGTTAAGCGCGATCCAGCCTGCATATCTACCCATGGTTTCCAGCACAATTACTCTATGATGGGATGAAGCTGTTGTGTGCAAACGGTCTAATGCCTCCGATACGACATAAACAGCAGAATCATGACCGAAGGTTAAATCAGTTGCCTGAAGGTCATTATCAATTGTCTTAGGAACGCCAATCACATTCATACCCATTTCAATTAAGCTTTGTGAAATTTTCATCGTTCCATCGCCGCCTATGGCGATAAGTACATCTAAATTCCATGCTTCGTAGTTGCGCATCGCTTCTTTGGATTTATCTCTAATAACGATTTTGTTATTAACTAATTCGGGCCAATGAAAGGGGTCGCCTTTGTTTGAAGAACCTAAAATAGTTCCTCCGCTAGCTAAAATACCAGATACGTCTTTGTTGTAGAGTTGAATTGCTTTACCCTTCACAAGCCCCTCAAATCCGTCAATAATTCCGATTACAGTCAAACCGTTGTCATGAGCAGGTTTAGCCACTCCGCGGATAACAGCATTCAAGCCGGGGCAGTCGCCGCCGCCCGTTAAAATACCTATTCTTTTTAGTTTTCTTTTTGATGAACTCATAATAGTTCCATTTTATTTGAAATATTCCTATATATCATCGAATATTTTCGGTAAAAGCTTTAATGTTTTTGAAGTGTAATTTAACAAAATTTGCTAACCCATTTGCACCATAATTTTCAACCAATTTTCTTAATGCGCCCTCGATACCATTATTTGCTCCTTTCGGCAGTTCGAATTCCAGTCTCTTGAACCAATTGTTAAACTCATCTCTTGCAATAATTGATGCGGCTGCTACTCCTAAATATTGTTCGGCTTTTTCGACATAGTGAATATCAAGATTCCGCCCGGCTATATTTTTGCCTAATTTAATTTCTTCCCGGCTGAATTTATCGACAATAACTGTCTGGCAGCTGTGCCGGCTTAGCAACGATTGAATCGTAGATTGATGTAAATCGTTCAACATTTTATTCAAGTTCTTGAAATGACTGTATAATGAATTATACTTTGCAGGAGTAATAACAGAAACGCTGAACCGGTCGCTGAAATTTTTTTTTAATTTGCCGGCAATCGAATCAATTTGAAGAGCGCTAAGCTCCTTGCTGTCGCGGACGCCGAAAGAAATAAGTTTTTTCTCAATGCTTTTATCACAATAAAATGCTGCTATAACCAAAGGGCCAAAAACATCGCCTTTGCCCGATTCATCGCTTCCTATGTAATTGCTGGAGTCAATTCCGGGAGATTTAAATTCAATTTCTTGCTGCAGATTGATATTTGATTCGACCTTCTTATATAATTCCGAGTTAGCGTTTCCCTGAATAACCTTTTTAACGCCTTTCTTTCCGAAATAAACCTGTATTTTTACTGAATCTTTACCTAATGCGGCTGTAAACTCAAAATTATACTGCTTTCTTTCGATGTTAGAAAGTTTTAGGTTATTCTGCATCAGTGTCTTGTGAATATCACTAATTAATTCTTTTGCACGGGTTTCTATCATAATCCAAAAAAATTGTAACTGAAGAACCAAAATAACAAGAAACGGATTCATAAAAAATTTGAAGGCTTAATTTAAATCTTTATTGTTATTGCGAAACGGGGGCGCTTCGAAAAATTAACGCCTTTCAGAAATAGATTATTATAGTCCGATTCATTATATTAGTAAAAATTTTTTTGATACTTAAAATGAATAGAGCCATTAACTTTAATCCTTCCTCAACGGAGGCAGTATGAAATTACTTCTACGATTTTTTTTAGCATTCTTAATCACAACCACAATCACAATATCAGCCAGCCCTAAACTCTACTTGTCAACCACAGGAAAAATTTCAGGAAGAATTACCGAGGCTTCAACCGGAGATGCGCTTCCTTTCGTAAATATTATTGTGATGGGCACAAACCTTGGAGCTGCATCGGATATTGACGGTTACTATTCAATATTAAACATTCCGCCCGGTACATACGAGGTTAAAGCATCGGCAATAGGCTACAACTCAGTCACTGTGCAGAACGTAAGAGTTTCAATTGACTTAACCACGAATGTGGATATTCAACTATCGGAGACAACCCTCGAACTAAGCGAGGATGTTGTAGTCGTTGCAACGAGACCTTTGATTCAGAAAGACCTTACGGCATCAACTGCAATTGTGGGCGATGAATTAATTTCGGAATTGCCCGTAACAGAAATACGAGATGTGCTCCAACTGCAGGCTGGAATCGTGGTTTCATCCGGCGGAAATTTGCATATTCGCGGCGGAAGAAGCGGACAGGTTTTATATCAAATTGACGGCGTGCCCGTAACCGATTCGTACGACGGAGGAACTGTTGTTAATGTTAACGCCAGCGCGGTGCAGGAATTGCAAGTCGTTTCGGGCGCATTTAATGCCGAGTATGGACAGGCGCTTTCCGGCGTAGTTAATCTTGTCACCAAAGACGGCAACAATCAATTTAACGGCAGTATTACTTCTTACGCAGGCGATTATATTTCAGACCGAAATGATATTTTTTGGAATATTGATGAATTCGATCCGGTTAATATTCAGAATCATGAGGCAAGTTTAAGCGGACCGATTATCAAAGACAGATTCTTTTTCTTTACAAATCTACGTTACTATAAGAACAAAGGATATCTCTACGGGCAGCGAAAATTTTATGTATACGACCGGGCAAGCGAAGTGCCTGGTTCAGCCGGCGCCGAATTCTTTATCCCTGAAGAACGGAGCCAGGATTTTGTTTCACTCAATCCAAGCGAAAGAATTTTCGGACAGGCTAAATTAACCTACAGATTGTTCGAAGGAATTAGGATATCCTATAATTATATGCTCGAAAGACAAAACTTTAAATTTTACGACGGCGGCGCAAGGATTACACCCGATAATAATTTAAGACGATTCGATAAATCTTACTCAAATATATTCAGTGTTAATCACGCGCTCTCGGCAAACAGTTTTTATACATTGAACCTCAGCTACTACTTTAAGGATTACAGGCATTTTCTCTTCGAAGATATTCATACAGGCGATCCATCAAAACCAACTAACTATATTGATAACTCTAACTTACAAACACCCCCGTATAGTTTCCCGATCGGCGGAACGAACATGAATCGATTCACGAGAAATTCAGGCACTTACGTTGCAAAACTTGACTGGACGACTCAAATGACTCGCGAAATAAATCTCCAATTCGGCGGTGATTTTAAACAGCACAGGTTATTTTTTAAAAATATAAATCTTGTACCCATGTTTGATGAAAACGGACAAAAGGTGAACCCATTTAATGTGGTAATTCCTCCGGTATCAACAACAGACCACGATATCTACCTAAGAAAACCTATTGAAGCGGCTGGATATGTGCAGGCAAAGTTTGAAGCATTTAATATGATATTTAATGCAGGCGTGCGTTTCGATTATTTTAATCCCGACGGTGTAATTCTTGCCGACCCGTCCGATCCGAATTTCAGAAATCCGTTAAAACCCTCGAATCAATTTTTCGATTTGAATAACAACGGTGTTCAAGACGGCGGTGAAAGAACTAAAACTGATGCGGATAGATTAGCATATTGGTTTAAAGATGCCTCCGCTAAAACGCAGGTTAGCCCCAGACTCGGAATAGCATTTCCGATTACGGATAAAGGCGTTATTCACTTTTCTTACGGACATTTCTTCCAGCTTCCTCGTTATGAACTGTTATACACTAATCCGGATTTCGAGCTGGGAGTTGGTTCAGGCAATCAAGGGTTATTTGGTAATGCCGACCTGCAGCCGCAAAAGACTGTAAAAGGCGAGATAGGACTAAAACAGCAGATAGGCGAGAGCATTGCGGTTGATGTTACTATGTTTTTTGAAGATTTTAGAAATTTAACCGGCACTCAAACAGAAGATATCTTAGTATTCGGCGGCGCACAGAGCTACAGTAAATTTACAAATTCAGATTTCGGTTTTGCTAAGGGATTTATTATCAAATTCAATCAGAGATTTACAAATGGTTTATCTACCAATATTGATTATACTTTCTCGGTAACCAAAGGCAATGCATCAAATCCTTCGGATGCAAGGAACGCTATACTTGGCGGCGCTTTGCCTGAAACTTTTATCGTTCCGCTGGATTGGGACCAAACCCACACATTGAATATTTCCGTGGCTTATACTAAACCGGGCGATTACGGATTCTCAATTATCGGCAATTACTTCACCGGACAGCCCTATACGCCGCAGGTAAATAAAAATACTCGTGTAACGCAAAACGCATTCCCGAGAAACAGCGATAGTAAACCTTCTATCTTCAACATTGATTTAAGAGTTTACAAAGATTTTCAATTACTTGGCTACGGACTGACTCTCTTTGTTAAGGTTTTCAACCTGTTAGATTCTGATAACGCAACGGGCGTTTACGGAGACACCGGCGATCCTTATTTTACTTTCTCAAAGTATGAAGCCGAGCTGATAAATCCTACTCTATATACAAATACTTTAGATCAATTATATACTAATCCGGCGTTCTTTTCGGAACCGCGAAGAGTCGAGCTGGGTGTTTCTATTAATTTTTAATTAGAATCAGGAACGAAAAAAATGAATATAAGATTTATCAAAAATTTACTGTTAATAGCGCTGCTGTCAACTTCCTTATCTTTTGCACAGGGTAAAGGCGATCCGACGCTATTGAAGATTGGATTTCATACCGGCAATCGGGCGGGCATTTCTTTTTACAACGATGGACAGATAGCCGGATTCAGACAGGGAACAGACATCAGAGGCGAATGGCCTCTCGGCTCCGGCGAAAATTATATCGGCGATCTTATTCCCCTTATCGGAGTTGAGTTTACAACGACACAAGGAAGAACCCTTCAATCAGTTACAATATCCAGAGGACCGAGAAGAGGCCAAACAAACGAGCGGCATCCTACTTTAGGATATTTCTGGGGGTTCAACCCAATACCAGGGTTTGTTAATCCCGCCGGCGAATCGGTGGCTATGAGCCATCTGAAAAATTCATGGCCTATAGGCGGCTGGACTGACCCGGGAGGATTTCCCGAAGTTACTTCCTACTTCGATAAAGAAGGCAATACCGAATGGTGGGGTTATTTTGGGCGAGGTGTAATGCAGGCAGACCAGGAAAGTTATTTTGTCGCTGACGATCAGATGGATGATGAGTTCAACGCTTTCTTTAAACCTGACTCTCGCGATCCTTTGAGAAACGGTATGGCGCTTCAGCTGAGGCAGAGGGGATTTCAATGGGCGAGCTTCCTTGCTGAGGATGCAATATTCTGGCTTTATGACATTAAAAATGAAGGCACTACAAATTATAAAAGGGCTAATTTCGGAACCGTTGTTGGTACGTTAGCCGGAGGCGACGGCGACAGCGGCGATGATCTCGGCTTCTTCGATGCAGAAAAATTTATAACTTACTCATGGGACAGCGACGGCATCGGAAACAAAGGGCAGGAGGTTGGCTATGTAGGTTTTGCATTCCTTGAATCACCAGGTAACCCCTTTGATGGAATTGATAATGACGGCGATTCAGAAGATCCTGATTCGCCGGTCTTAACCGAGAATGATTTTAACCCGGTTACGTATAATACCGGCGATAAAATTGTTTTAATCAACGAGGAAGATTATGAGAGAACGGTATATATTTTAGGCGCTTTGCCTGATACGGTATATTCACTTGGAAGAAGATATATAATTGACGGAGTAACTCCGTTTCGTGAAGGGCATATTGCTTCAACCGTACAGGGAGTAGCCGTACCCGATACATCTGCCTATAACGGTTATGATGATGATCTTGACGGACTTATAGATGAGAATTTGGCGCTTCATGTTGGTTCACGTTTGGTCAACAATCAAATTCCACTTAAATACAAAAACTACATAACCGGCGCTGGAATGAATGATTTAATGATTGATGAAAGACGAGATAATGATATTGATGAAGACGGCGATTGGAATCCGTTATTTGACGACGTCGGTCAAGACGGTTTAGGCCCAGAAGACGACGGTTACCCCGGTCCCGACTTCGGTGAAGGCGATGGTATCCCGACTCAAGGGGAACCTAACTTCGGCAGAACTGACCCCGATGAATCCGATCAGATCGGTTTGACTGCGTTCAACTTTTTCAATCAAACGGCATCGCCGGATATGTCGAACGATTCATTGTTATGGACGAGAATGACTCCCGGCAGATTTGACGTCATCCCGCGCCAACCGCAGGACGGCGACTTTATCTATGCATCTGGCTATTTCCCTCTACCGGCAAGCATTATTGAAAGATTTTCCGTATCAATTTTATTCGGCGAGGACAGAACCGATGTTGAAGGCAATCAGGTAATTGTGCAGCAGATTTATAATGCGGGATATAAATTTCCTCAGCCGCCGCGTAAACCTAAAATTTCAATTACTCAAGACGATGGGAGGGTGGTTATTTACTGGGACAGCGAACCCACTGAAAATTCCCGCGACTTCATCTTAAAGAGAAGAGATTTTCAAGGCTATAAAATCTACAGGTCTACTGATGCGGGATTTCAGGATGCAAGATCAATTACAAATTCTTTGGGTGTTCTTTCATTCGATAAGCCTATCGCTCAGTTTGATCTTGTTGATTCCTCAAGAGGTTTCTTCTATCCATCTCCCGCCCTGCTTGATCAGGTGGGAGGAACTACTTTCTATCTTGGCGATAATACCGGTGTAGTTAATAGGTTTATTGATTCAACCGTAGTTCCGGGACAGACTTATTACTATGCTGTATGTGCTTACGATTCCGGCGATGAAACGCTTGATATTTTCCCTTCTGAAAATTCTAAATTCATTTTCAGGGAGTCTTCAGGAAATGTTCTAACAGATGATAACACCGGATTTATTACGCCGGGAAGAAGACCTTCTGGTTATAAACCCGCTTCAATAGCCGAGCTTACAAAATCGCCCGAGTTCAGAGGAACAGGCGATATTATAATTGAGAATGTTGACGACGCCGCTATCAAAGCCGGGTTTAGTTATCTAATCGAATTTAGTGATACGGCTCTTCAGGGCTTTACAGAATCTTACAGCTTAATTGATCTGCAGAGACCCGACACTGTTTATATTCCTACAATTAACGAAACCAGAATCGTTGCTCCGCTGGATTCAATAGCGATTCCTTCGGGTACCGATACGATAATTGTCAATCGAATCAGAACAGAGGTAACCGGCTCTCACTATAAAGCTCCTTATGATACTTTAATCAATAAATCAAATATATTCCTCGGCAATACTAAAATTGTTGACGGGTTCAGAACTCAAATTTATAACGATGAAAAAATAATAGTCGATACATCGAAATCTAAATTTGAAGGACAGTCATCTCCCGCGCCGCCTACGTTTGTTATGCTTAAGTTCACTGTGCCTAACAAGCCCCAGTTCGACGGTACAAATATGCCTTATGATTACGAGATAAGATTTTATAGTGATTCTACTTTTAACTCGATTGCCGATACAGTTGGACCTCCGATTCCAAGTAATATCTTTCCATCAAGAACTACTAACTTTAGAGTGTTTAATTTGACAACGGGAAAATATGTGGACTACGTTTACTTTACGTCCGGTACTATTACCACTGTTCACAGTATTTATTTCAAAGAAATAGTGGCAGATAATTATGTACGTACCTGGCGCGTAAACATAACTTATACAACCCCAAGTACGCCGCTTGAATCATCCGGCAAACTTTCCATTTTTACAACAAAACCGTTCAGCCGTGTTGATAAGGTCACTTTTACAATGGCTGCCGCAGAAATTAATAAATCCCTTGCACACGATGAATTAGATAATATAAGAGTTGTGCCCAACCCTTATGTCGTAACGCATTCTGCCGAAGCGAGGCTATTGAGTTCTCAAACCAGCGGAAGGGGTGAACGTGAAATCAGATTTACATTCATTCCGCCGAACTCTTCTGTGAAAATATTTACAGTCAGGGGCGAGCTTATTAAAACGCTGTACCACGACAATCTATATGTAGGCGACGTTTTCTGGAATCTTCGAACCGAAGAAAACATTGATGCCGCATACGGTGTCTATATATTTGTAGTTGAAGCCCCGGGTATTGGTAAAAAAATCGGCAAGTTTGCCCTTATTAAATAGTGGAGTGAGATCATGAAAAGAATTTATAAAATTATATTATTGCTCGTTTTAACAGCCGGGATTAATTCCGGTCAATCAAAAGCAGGTTCCACTGCGGCTCCATTTTTGAATATCGCTATTGGTCCAAGACCCGTTGCTATGGGCGGAGCTTTCGTTGCAACTGCCGATGACGTTACAGGTTTATACTGGAATCCCGCCGGTATTGCGCGTATTTCTTCTAACAGCGCGCTGTTCAACAGAACAACATGGATAGCTGATATTAATTACAATTGGGCTGGCGCCACAGTAAATCTTGGCGATATGGGTTCTGTTGGGTTAAGTGTCCACCAGCTTGATTACGGTAAGATGGAAGTTACGACATTAGCCGAGCAAAACGGAACCGGCGAATTTTATTCCGCCAACGATCTATCGATCGGATTGAGTTATGGTTATAATTTAACAGACCGTTTCTCGATAGGCGGAACGGTTAAGTATATCAAGCAGACGATATGGAATTCTTCGGCAAGCGGAATGGCTGTTGATGTAGGAGTTCTTTTTAACTCGGACATTTACGGGCTGCGAATCGGCGCATCTATTACTAACTTTGGCGGCGACCTGCAGATAGACGGAAAAGACCTGCTCGTTCAGCATGATATTGACCCTAATATTTTTGGTAATAACGACCAGATCCTCGCTAAACTTAGAACGGACGAGTGGCCCCTTCCGCTAACTTTTCGCGTTGGCATTGCCATGGATTTAATTAATTCGAACGATCACCGATTTACTGTCGGGCTTGACGCTGCCCATCCGAATGATAATGATGAATCTCTTAATATCGGCGCCGAGTATATGCTGTATAATTTATTTGCCGTCCGCGCTGGTTATAAATCGCTCTTTCTCGACAATGCCGAAGAAGGATTAACCCTCGGCTTCGGTATAAATTATGACTTTGCGCCTGGACTCGGTGTATTTATCGATTATGCATACCAGGATTTTGGTGTATTGGACAATACACAACATTTTTCCATTGGCGTAAGATTTTAACTGATAAAATCAGAATGAATTTTTTTTGCATCGAGCCTCTTATTGTAAGAGGCTCAAATTTATTATAAATTGGGAGAGAAAACTCCGGATTTTTTACAGGACTCAAAAATGAAAAAATTTTTACTTTTTATATCAGCTTATCTTTTACTAATTAATGCAGCATTATTTTCACAGACCGAACCGCCAAAGTATGAGTTCAGAGGTGCTTGGCTTTCGACAGTTGCTAATATTGACTGGCCATCCTCTCCGGGCAACTCGGTTGAAAAGAATAAACAGGATTTGATTAAAATACTTGATTACCTAAAAGCGGCGAACTTAAATGCAGTCGTATTTCAGATTAGACCCGCCTGCGATGCAATGTACAAATCAGAAATTGAACCATGGTCTTACTGGCTTACGGGGCTGCAGGGAAAAGCACCTAACCCTGTTTGGGATCCTCTTGAATTTGCTGTTGAAGAGGCGCATAAACGCGGAATGGAACTTCATGCATGGTTTAACCCATACAGAGTTAGATGGTCTACATGGGGATTGACATTAGATCCAAAAAATGTAGCTGTGCGCAATCCCTCCTGGGTGCTCACTATCGCCGGAAGTCAGATATTAGATCCGGGTATTCCTCAGGTGAGAGATCATGTACTTAATGTTATTATGGATGTAGTAAGAAGATACGATGTTGACGCCATCCATTTCGATGATTACTTCTATATGCAGGAAATTACTAACGAAGACGATAAAACATTCGCCGAACATAACCCTAAGGGATTTACAGATAGAGGCGACTGGCGCAGAGATAATGTAAACGAATTATTAAGAATGATATACGCCGGAATACAAGCTGAAAAGCCTCATGTAAAATTCGGACAAAGTCCGTCGGGTATATGGAAGAGCGGAGTGCCGCCGGGTATATTCGGCAGAAGCGCTTACAGCGCTATTTTCTGCGATGCCGTTGCTTGGCTTGACGAACAAATTATTGATTATTTAACGCCGCAATTATATTGGCCCTTCGGCGGCGGGCAGGATTATGGGAAATTACTGCCATGGTGGGCAGAACAACGAAACGGAAGACACATTATTCCCGGATTGCCGTTTTATCAGGTCGGAAATACTGCGGGTATGGATAAAACTCAGCTCGGTAAAATGATCACATTGAACAGAAACACCGATGGTGTTTATGGTGAAATTTATTTTACTTCCAATGATTTTGAAGAGAATAAGCTTAATAATACCGACACGCTTAAAAATAACTACTATAGATACAAAGCCATCGTTCCTCCAATGGAATGGAAGGAGCTGATTCCGCCTTCAGCTCCCGCCGACCTCAGGTTTGATAGGGTGCCTGGACTTGGCACAACGGCTATTACATGGACAGCCCCGCCAGATGATGATGTTGCGCGTTATGTCCTTTATTCTTTTGACGATGCGGATGTTCAACAAAATTCGATTGATAATGCCAGCGGAATATTTGATATAACATCAAAAAATTATTATCTCATAACGGATAACGTTCCGGATGAATCTAAATATTATGTTGTCACTGCGCTTGACCACAATAATAATGAAAGCGTTATTAGTAATGTTTTTCAATTTCAGCCTAATATTGCGCAGCCCGATCAGCCCGAATTGCAGTTCCCATTAGCTGGAAGCAATGACGCCGGCGATACTGTTATTGTTGTCTGGAACTATGCGCAAAATGCGAGCACTTACCATCTTCAGGTTTCTAAAGATAATTCTTTTACTTCAACGATCGTTAATGCTGATGGAATAGTGGATACTTTTTATCAATTCACCGGGCTTAACGGCGAGACAGAGTATTTTTGGCGGGTAAAAGCGAAGAACTTAGCCGGCGAAAGCGGTTATTCCCAAACGTTTAGTTTTACCACAGCCTTTCCCGCTGCACCAGCTTTAATTTATCCGACAGATGTTACTACAAATATCGAACTTGACCCAACTTTCCAGTGGAGCGGTAGACCTGACGCCGATAATTATACGTTGGAGTTGTTTGAAGGATTATCGATCCTGCAGGAAGCTCTCGTATATTCAGTAACCGTTCAAGAAAACCAGTATCATTCGCCTGAACTAAAACCAGGCACGTTTTATTCATGGCACGTTTCAATTGAAAATAGTTTTGGAATCAGCGAATGGGCAAGTCCGTTCAAATTCAAAACCATCGTGATTCTTCCCGATACCCCCTCGCTATTATTACCCGTGGAAAATGATCAATCGGTTCCGGACAGCGTAATTTTATCGTGGACAGCGTCTCGCTATGCATTAACTTATTCCGTTTGGGTTGCCGAGGATGCTAATTTTACTAACACTTTTTATAGTGCAACAGCCTTAACGGACACTGCTGTTACTGTTAGAGGACTGAAAGGAGAAACGACTTACTACTGGCGCGTACGAGCGGTTAACAACGGCGGTCAAAGCGCTTATTCCGAAACTCGAAGCTTCTTTACGGGATTCCCAGTTACGCCTTCATTAATATATCCAGGCGATTTACAAACCGAAGTTGAATTGACTCCGGCAATAACCTGGTCATCAACTAAAACTGCGGCAGTTTATCATTTGCAGTTATCGCAAGACGTTAATATTAATCCGGCTAAAATGATTGCAGATACATTGGTGGCAGATACTGTTTTCACAACTCCTACTTTGCTGCTCAATACAATTTATTCATGGCGCGTTAAAGCAAAGAATAATTTAGGGGAGAGCGGTTGGACTTCAATCTATAAATTCAAAACCGTACAGACTGTTGATGCTGAAGAAACGACTGAAGTTCCCAAAGAATACTATCTTTATCAGAACTATCCAAACCCCTTCAATCCTTCAACCCAATTGAAATTTGATTTGCCCAAAGAAGGTTTAACTACACTGCGGATTTATAATATTTTAGGACAGCAGATTGCCGAATTGATAAATGATAATTTGAAACCGGGAAGATACAGTATTGAATTTAATTCCGCCGGAGGAACAGGGCTGCCGAGTGGAATCTATTTTTATGTTTTACACTCGGGAGAGAAAAAGTTCTCGAAGAAGATGATACTTGTGAAGTAGTGATTATCAGGTTGTTCTTTGAATTAATTTTTCGCAATTTCTTTTTAGATACAAACTTATTCTGAAATTCGAGGCTCTTAAGCAAAGGCGAACAATGCTTAAAATCCTTTTCATTTCAGCGTAGAATTTATTGATTATTATGAAAATATTTATTCATAATTTTCACTGGATATAAAGCACTTTTTTTACTTGATTGTGATATGCTATTATCATAATTTAACGCAGGTATTAAATCATCTTTAATAGAATATACGTTAATGGCATGTCCCACTCTATAATAAGGCTACAAACTTTGAAATTTAGGAGAAATTGATATGAGGAAATTGATACCTCTTCTTATCATAACATCATTTTTTTTAACAGCAAATTTAACAGCACAAACAGGTAAGGTAACCGGCACGGCTAAGGACTCGCGCACCGGCGAACCGCTTATTGGCGTTAACATTGTTGTTGAAGGAACAACATTGGGAGCTGCTACCGATGTTGATGGATATTATGTGATACTTAATGTATCGCCCGGTAGAAAAAGCTTAAAAGCCTCTTACATCGGATACACTTCACAAACTATAACGGATGTAATTGTTAATATCGATCAAACAACAATTATTGATTTTACACTTACAGAGCAGACTATCGAAACGCAGGAAGTTGTTGTCATGGCTGCTAAAATCCCTATAGTTGAACGCGACGTTTCATCGAGCAGGGCAAATATCAGCTCCGAGGAAATTGAAAACCTACCCACGGTAAGCGTGACCAGAGTCTTGGGCACTCAAGCGGGTGTTCAAACTTCCGATGCCGGTATCAGTATAAGAGGCGGCGCTGTGCGCGAAACTTCGTTCATGGTTAACGGTATTACGCTTAGAGATGAACGAAATAACATTCCTTATACCGGAATCAGCGTTACTTCGATTGAAAATGTACAGGTTACAACAGGCGGGTTCAGCGCAGAATACGGCGACCTCAGATCCGGCTTAGTTAACGTTGTTACTAAAGAAGGCAGCAAGGATAAATATTCTTTTAGTTTTATCGGAAGGTATAAACCTGCCTCACAAAAACACTTTGGAATTTCTCCTCACGATCCTATGTCCTACTGGATACGACCTTATGTTGATGACGCAGTTGCATGGACCGGAACAAAAAACGGCGAATGGAATGAATTTGTGCAGAGACAATTTGCAGAATTTGAAGGATGGAATTCAATCTCCGAAAAAACATTAGCTAATGATGATCCTAGCGATGACTTAACTCCCGAAGCAGCTCAAAGATTATTTCTGTGGCAGCACAGAAGACAGCTCGATATAGAAAAACCTGATTATGAAGTTGATATGTCCTTTGGCGGACCGGTTCCGGTTATAGGTAAAAGCCTTGGTGATATGCGGTTCTTCGCGTCTTACAGAGGCAGCGTTGAACAATATCTGGTTCCGCTTTCTGAAGAAAATTACAATGACTGGTCAGCGCAATTAAAACTTACTTCGGATATAGCCAAAGGTATGAAATTATTAGTCGATGGTTTATACGGAGTTACTGCGGGAACAAACGATAATAACGGCGGTGCGCCTGGTGTTTTCAAGTCGGCGGCTTCGATTGCATCTGCGCTTAATCAGGTAAGTTTTATCGATACAAGAATGTTTGCTACAGACTACTGGGCACCGACAGAAATTACACGCTCAAGTTTTGGAGCGAAACTAACGCACGTACTTAATCAATTTACATTTTATGAAGTCGTTATTTCCAGATTCGAATCTGAATACAGTACTAATCCGGGAAGACTCCGAGATTCTACGCTGATAAAAAAATTCGGTAATAATTATTGGGTTGACGAAGCCCCATACGGATGGCAGCCCGCACCGAGTTTCGGTATCGGCTCAGGTATGCGAATGGGTGTCGGTATGAGCAACTCCCGCGATAGTTCAAAGATTGCAGTTTATACCGCTAAATTCGACATAGTAAGCCAGCTTGATAAATACAATCAATTAAAAGCAGGTATTCAGTTAAATTACACGAACAATCAAACCAATTATGCTTCCGTAGATCAATTCCTTCCGCAAGGCAGATATCAATCAAAATGGAATACCGAGCCTATTAGAGCGGCATTGTATGTACGCGACCTGCTCGAATTTGAAGGTATGGTTGCAAACATAGGCGCTCGTTTGGATTATTTTGATCCGGGCGGAGAATGGTGGGTATACAGCGATTGGACTCAGTATTTCAAAGGTGAATTTTCCGACAATATGGATGAGTTTATTGACAGAGAAGCTACAAAGAAACAATTAACAGTTAGCCCGAGAATCGGCATCTCGTTCCCGATTTCAATTAATAGCAAACTCTTCTTCAACTACGGACATCAAAGATTCTTCCCAACACCTGAAAACCTTTATATGCTCAGACGCGATACCTTCGATGGAAGAGTCTTATGGATTGCCAATCCGAATATGCCGCTCGAAAAAACAGTTCAATACGAGTTGGGTTACGAACATAATCTGTTCGATATGTTCTTAATTAGAATTGCAGGGTATTATAAAGATATTTCTCTAATACCTTTGACCATCAGTTACGTTAATAGAAATGAGGATTTGAATTACAGCTTATCGCAGCCTAATTCCTATGCAGATACAAGAGGTTTCGAAATAACATTGAGTAAGAACCGCGGCGATTGGTTCCAGGGGTTCATTAATTATACTTATGACGTAAGAACAAGCGGACGTTTCGGTTTTAGATACGCTTACGAGAATCCTGCAATACAAAGAGATTACGAAAGAACGACACGCGACTCCGAACAAACCAAACCTGTTCCAAGACCTTTCGGTAATGCAAATCTTAATGTCTTTACGCCTTATGATTTAGGTCCCGAGTTTGCCGGCATTTATCCTCTCGGCGACTGGCGAGTAAGTTTACTCGGAAGCTGGTACAACGGATTTTATTTCACTTGGACAGGCGGCGGATCAATTCCGGGTATTTTATATAACGTTCAATGGAGAGATACTTGGAATGTTGATTTAAGATTCAGCAAGAGTTTCAAAATTGCAGAGATGCTGAATATCGAATTTATTATGGACGTAGCCAATATGTTTAATTTCAAGAATATGTCAAGCGCTTATGGATTCGTTGACGGAAGAGATTATGAGTTCTACATGAAATCGCTGCATCTTCCCGCAAAGGTTGGTAAAGAATTAGAGACAGCCTATATCAATATTCCGGGTAATGACACACCGGGAGATTACAGGCTTAAAGGGGACTTCCAGCCTATAGTGCCTGTTGTTGACATCAACAATGTAAGAGCTGTTGACGTGAAAGACGGGGCAATATACTGGGAAAAGAATTCTGCTAATTACTTCGAGTTTGTAAACGGCGAATGGCAGAAAGTTGATAATAGAAAGATGGGCGATATACTAAAGAACAAACAATATATAGATATGCCTAATCAAACATTTTTTACTTTCTTAAACCCGCGGCAAATTTACTTTGGTTTAAGATTTTCGTTTGAAATTTTTTAATCTGAATTGAAGCCTTTAACGTAAAGTAGAGGAAAAAATGAAATTTTCTGAAACAAACAAAATAAGCAGCTTGATATCCGGCTTGATGCTGCTGGTATTTATTTTTTTAGTATCCGGCGGACTCTTCGCTCAGGGAAAAACAAAATGGATGGCGGTTGGATCGCTGCATAACTGGTATTCGGAATTCGGCTGCGAAATTGAACACGGGTTATTCCCATCGCAGCAGTTCGGTATGCGCTGGCCCGCCGATCACAATTATATGGATATGCAGGCGGCAAAATCTTTATGGCTCGGCGTAAAAGATTTTACCGATGCAGCCGTTTTCGGGGGTTCATCGTTCTCGCACAAAGTCGTTCACGTCGGTCCCCGCGTCAGCGGTCAGAATGAATTCTTTCCGGTACATTGGGAAATGGTTTCAAAATTCCCGACGCCCGAAGTAATTGTCGATGGATTGACGTCTTTTCAATTAGCGGCAGAAAATGATAGAATTGATTCCAACATTCCTTATGACAGGGTGATTTATAATTCAGTTAACACTCAATTAGGCGCTACCATTAAGCGAAAAATTTATCAGTTTAGTCAGGAGTATCACGACAATTACATTGTACAGGAAGTAACAGTGGTTAATACGGGTAATGTTAACGATGACGCCGCCATTGAACTGCCAAATACAACATTGAATGATTTATACATTCATTATATGTACAGGTATGCAGTCTCAAGGAATACGCGTTATGTTATCGGAAATGCTACCGGCTGGGGAATTAATACTATGCTCGATGTCCGAGGCGACGGCTTGCAATCAACTTACAGCGACCCTGAAAACGAAAGATTCAGGGCTACTTATGCATGGCACGGAAAATATCCGCCCTTTACTGCCTACGATAACCTCGGAGGACCAATATGGGTACCTACAACTGCAGGCGGCTTGCTGACCGCGACAGATACCGTAGGGCGTCTCGGTTCTGCTCAGTTTGTTGGAATTGTCACTCTTCATGCAGATACCACACCCGGAAATCCGGCTGATGATTTAGGTCAGCCGTCAACAACATCTTATGAGGGTTCGGATGCAGACTTTACATCGCGAAATGACCCGTTCAATGGCACAAAGATGACTACAGAATATGAAAGCGTTATTAAGAGAGGTCATAGAGAAAGACATGCCTATGTTGTTGAGCCGGCAGGTAATTTTACAGAACCGACTGCAGATCCTTCGCTCGGAACACCCGGAGGTTTTTCCAATTCAAATGCTTTCGGACCTTATACATTAGCTCCGGGCGACAGCATAAAAATTGTTTGGGCTGAAGCTGCTTCAGGTCTATCTTGGGATAGCACAATTACAATAGGAAGAAAATATAAACAAGGTAAAATTGACGCTAAGACAAAGAACGAATGGGTTATGTCTGGCAGAGACTCATTATTTAAAACTTTTAGAAGAGCTCTGGCAAATTGGAACGCCGGAAACGGTTTTGCCATTCCGGAAAATCCACATCCACCCGGAGTATTTGAAATTAAATCCGGTGGTGATAGAATAACTTTGCTGTGGGAACATTCGGGAGACGGTCCGACGGTAACCGGATTTGAAATCTGGAGGGCAAAGGGCGCTGTTGACAGTACTTATAGACTGGTTTATACTGCCGGTCCAAGTGAAGACGAATATAATGATACCGCTTTGGTTAGAGGCGTTGACTATTACTACTATATACAGGCAGTGGGTGACGCTGCGGCTAATACCGGCGGCGGTTTAACTCCGGCAGGCAAGCCCCTTAAAAGCGGCAGATTCTACACTCAATCATACGACCCTGCTAATTTAAAGAGAAAAGCAGGCGAGAAAATCACCGATTTCAGAGTTGTACCGAATCCCTACGTAATTTCTGCAGATGAAAATAATTTATTGTTCCCTGCAAGGAAAAACCGCCTCGCATTCTTTGATATCCCCGGTGATTGCAAAATTCAGATATTCACAGAACTTGGGGAATTAATTTTTGAAATTAATCACGATGATGGAAGCGGAGACGAGTTCTGGGATTTAAATACTTCATCCAATCAGTTGGTTGTGAGCGGTATTTATATAGCAGTCGTAACCGATAAAAAAACAGGCGAGAAAGAAATTCAGAAGTTCTCTGTAATCAGATAATTATTTGAAATTTTGTTAACGGGTAATCAAATGAAAAATTACAGATTAATAGTTTTATTCATTATTTGTGTTTTGCTCATTACAAACACGGATGCTCAAAATAAAAGGAAACTTGCGCAGACGGGATTCAAATTCCTAAGCGTTTCAACCGATGCAAGGGTTTCGGGTATGGCAGGCGCGCAGACTTCTGTTTTTGGAAGCTCAAACTCCATGCTTTACAATCCGGCGGGAATGGCTGAGATTTACAATACGCTCGATATTACCGTAAGCCAAACGCAATGGATTGCCGATATAGATTATATATCGGGAACTATTGCTTTCAATCCGTTCAGCGAATATTACGGCGTGTTCGGCGTCTCGGTTGTTGCTGTAGATTACGGCTGGTTCTATGAAACTGTCCGTGCCGAGAATGAAGCAGGTTATCTTAATCTTGGAACCTATAAACCCTCTGCCTTGAGCGTCGGTGTGGGTTATGCAAGAATGTTATCGGATAAATTCGGCATAGGGGGTAATGTTAAATACGTTAGGCAGTCAATTATGAACGACGCAAAGATCGGAGTTACTGCATCAGGTTATAATAAAATAAAACTTGAAACTGACGCTATTGCTTACGACTTTGGTTTGATATATAAAACCGGTTTCAAGAGCCTCAATATTGGAATGAGCGTCAGAAATTTTTCGGAGGAAGTTAAGTATATTGAAGAGGGATTCGAACTTCCTCTCACATTCAGGATCGGGGCATCAATGAATATATTTGATTTTCTCGATATTCCCCAAAGCGAACACTCTTTCCTTCTCGCTGTTGATGCGGTTAACCCGAGAGATTTTGAAGAACAGATTTCATTCGGCGTTGAATACACTTTTATGGAGCTTCTTTCTTTGAGAGGCGGCTATAATTTTCCGCAGGATGAAGGAGGGTTCAGCGCCGGCATCGGATTAATACAAAGCATCGGCGGTTATATTGTCGGGTTTGACTATTCGCATTCGCCGTTCGGAGTATTTGACAATGTTCATAGATTTTCACTGAGATTCTCTCATAAATAAAAATACTATGAATAAAAAATTTATTTATGAAAAATTGAGTTAATTATGAAAAAAGAATTTTACAAATCGCCATTTACAAAAATAATTTTTGCTTTTCTTTCCTTCGTTTTACTTGTGGTTATTACTTCATGCGAAAATGAAGTCACGCCGAGTTTATACTCGGATAAACCTGAAGGCTCAACGCCTGTGATTTCAAGCGTCGATCCCCCTTCGGATGGATTAGCCGGCGTAACTTTAATCACAATAACAGGGCAAAATTTTTCGGAAGATCCGTCCAAAAACTTTGTTTATTTTGACGGAACACGCGCAGCTGCATTGGAGACTTCAACTACAAGAATAGTTGTACGAGCCCCTGAAGTTATTAAACAGGGAATTAAAATTAAAATTGCGGTTCACGGCGCCGAACTGTTCAGCAATGATTGGACATTCAATCTCGCCGCTGCAATAAGTCTGGTTTACCCGTTCAAGGATTTCGAAGATCCTTATGCAATCACAGTTGACAATCAAGGAAATATCTTTATGTCTCTTGTTTCCGATAATGTGGGGCAGGGCATTCTGAAATTGACGCCTGACGGGACGCTTAGCAACTTCGCGCCAAAAGGCGGGGAAACTTTCTATAACGGCATTAAAGTTTATGAATCCGGTTCTGGGACTATTCTTTATGGCGTAAGAAACGTTAGAGCTGTATTTGAGATTAAAGAAGGAACAGCGCCAAGAGCTATTGCAATGCCTGAATCTGCGGCAAGACTTCTCGATCTTGATTTTGATGCCGAAAAAAATATCTGGACCGGCGGGCAGGGCGGAAAAATTTACAGAATATCTCTGCCGGACGAAAGCAATAAATCCTTCGACTTTGCCATAAATTTCACTTCGCTTAGAATCTATAATGACTATATTTATGTAAACGGTGAAACCGCCACAGAATCGGGTGTTTGGAGAATACAGATAATATCCAAAGATGAATTGGGCGCTCCGGAAAAAGTGTTCAGCTTTTCAGATCATTTTAACATCGCATCCGATAAAATTACTGCAATTACTTTCTCTGCTGATGGCGAAATGTTTCTTGGTACGAACACAAGCGCCGGCATTATACGCGTACTTCCCGACGGCTCTTTCGCAGCGTGGTATCCTGGTCTGATTACTCCTCCGATAGTTAGCCTTGCCTGGGATACAGGAGTTAATCTTTATTACTCACAAGGTAAACTTGCGAGCGGTCAAACACAGGAAATTTATAAAATAAACATGGAAAGATTAGGTGCGCCTTATAACGGTCGTAACTAATAATTTTTAAATAAACAACCAACATAATTAGGAGGACTTATGATAAAAAAACTATTCACTGCTTTAACTTTGCTCGTTGTGTTCGCTTCGGTTAGCAGTGCACAATGGACAAACGTGGGTGCTTTCCCCAATGAAGAAACAATGGCGGGCATTCACGGCGTTGCGGTTGACCCAGACGGTAAGGTTTGGGTAACTCAGTACTATAAGCGAGTTCCCTGGGTTACTCCCACTGGCGATACTATTATGACCTCAGGAATTAGGGTTTATAATCCTGATGGAACTGAAGTGGATTTTTCTCCGGTCACAACTGCTATTACCGGCGGAGGGTTTGTTGTTGATACTTTACATGGTAACAATCGCGGCTTGAGTACAGATGAGAATGGTAATATAGTCTATATTCAGTCAGGCCCGTCTAAAGCTATCAAGTTTGATTACAAAACCGGTGAAGGCATTGTAAGAGCTTTGGTTCCAGAACAAGGCTCATCTCCAACCAAGGCTGCAGTCTCTGATGACGGTACTGTTTTTATCGGACCGGTAGTCGGCGGCGGAACAACAGCCATTGCTATGTATGATACAGATCTTAATTATATCGGTAATGCAGTAGTCGGACCGCCAGCAATTTCAAGAACAATGGAAGTTTCCGCTGACGGAAATACAATTTACTGGACACCTTTCACTGCTAACAAGATGTATATCTTCACCCGGGCAGATGAGTTCTCAGATTTCGAACTCACTGATTCTACTGTTCAAGGCATGTCAATTGAATCTTGTGGATGGAACCCGGGCGATGGTTTACTTTATATTTCTCAAGATGTAAGAGGAACTGATACAGAAACCTGGGCGCCACTAAGCTGGTATTCATTCGATCCGGCGACTTATGCCACACAGTTTGCCTTCAGCTATGAAGGATATGAAGCATCAGCTCCCGATATGTTTCCTCGCGGTCATGATTTTACATCGGACGGAACCGTAGCATATTTCGGCACATTCGCTGAAAGTAGTGTTATGTTGCAAAAAGCTGTTAAGGGCGAAGTTCCGCCTGTAAGCATTACATTTATATGTGATATGACTTATCAAGAAGGCGTAAACACAGCTTCTATTGCAGGCAGTTTCAACGGCTGGGATACAGGCGCTAATCCTTTAACAGGACCTGATGGAGAAAACAAATGGTCTGCAACAATTGAAGGCTTTACACCGGGCGAGACAATCAAATTCAAATTCGTAAAGAACGGCGACGGCTGGGAAAGCGTTCCTGACAGGGAATATACTGTTCCCAACGAAAACAGTTCCTACGAAGCGTTCTTTGATGATTTTACGCCTGGTACTGTTATACCTGTTACTTTCTTAGCAAATATGGAATATGAAATTGTTTCGACAAGATTCAATCCGGCTACGGACGTTGTTAGCGCTCGAGGTTCATTTAACGGCTGGAGCAGCGATGATGCAATGGCTCCTTCTTTAAGCGACCCGAACATTTATGAAGTAACTGTTGATATGGACATTACTCCCGGAACAACAATTTATTACAAATACGCTTATGATACTCCTGCCGGTACAAACTGGGAAGGCGCAAGCGACAGAACATACGAATTTACACAAGCCGATATTGACGCAGGTTTTGTCGTCATAGAAAGATATTTCAACGACCTTACCGCCGAAGAGATTACCGGTCAGCCTGCAACAATTAAATTTGTTGTTGACATGAACGGTGCAATTAACGCGATTACAGGCACTGCATTCACAAGTATTGAGAGCGTTGCTCTTGCCGGCGCCACACCTCCTCTGAGATGGCCTGGCGGAGGATGGCCCGATACTGATGCAAATCTTGTTTTCTTCATGAAAGACGACGGAACTCAAGGCGATGAGACTGCCGGGGACAATAATTGGACTTATGAATTAACATTCCCGCAGTATTCACCGATTACTATTGAGTATAAATACGGCGCTAACTGGGGCAACGCTGCATTGAACGGCGGCGCTAATGATAACGAAAACGGCGTAGGCGATAACCACTTCTTGAGTATTCCTACATACTTGAATTATGGAATTGTCCGCAATACATTCGGTGTGATGGGAGATCATGAACTTGCTACCGGAGTAAAAGAATTTGGCAGCGGAATTCCAACCGAATATTCATTAGAGCAGAACTATCCAAACCCGTTTAACCCAAGCACGGTTATCAGATTCAGTCTTCCTAAATCCGATTTAGTTACGCTGAAAATATATAACATGCTCGGGCAGGAAGTTGCTACTCTGTTGAATGAATTCAAGAGCGCAGGTTCTTATGAAGTTACTTTTGACGCATCTAATCTTTCAACCGGTGTTTATGTTTACTCTGTAAGTTCCGGTCAATTTATGGCTACTAAGAAAATGATGCTTGTTAAGTAATATTCTTTCTTATATTCTATTGCAAAGAAGCCGGTTTGAAATATAACCGGCTTTTTTGTATCTATGATTCCAATTTTATAAAACATTTATGAACATACTCGGTATATCGGCATTTTATCATGACAGCGCAGCCTGTCTTGTTCAAGACGGCAGAATAGTTTCTGCTGCGCAGGAGGAGCGCTTCACAAGGAAGAAGCACGATTACCGCTTTCCTTCAAATGCCTGCGGATTTTGTCTCAATTACTCCGGGTTGAAAATATCCGATATAGATATTGTCGCATTCTACGATAAACCTTTTCTCAAATTCGAAAGACTTCTGGAAACATATCTTACATATTCGCCCAAAGGGTTAGCATCATTTATCAAAGCTATGCCGCTATGGATCAAGCAGAAACTCTGGATGAAAGAATTGATAAAGACTGAACTCGGATTTACCGGACAGGTTCTTTTTCCCGAACATCATCAGTCTCATGCGGCATCGGCTTTTTTTGCCTCTCCATTTTCAGAGGCTGCAATAATAACAATGGATGGAGTAGGCGAATGGACTACAACCAGTATAGGTTACGGAGAAGAGAATACGCTAAGAATTCTCGCCGATATAAAATTTCCCCATTCAATAGGTCTGCTTTATTCCGCATTTACATATTACACGGGTTTCAAAGTTAATTCCGGCGAATATAAAGTTATGGGCTTGGCGCCTTACGGGGAACCAAAATATGTCGATTTGATAATGAATAAATTAATTGATTTGAAAGAAGACGGCTCATTTAAGTTAAATATGAAATATTTTGATTTTGCCGCAGGCTTAACAATGACGAATAATAGGTTTCATAAATTATTCGGCGGGAATCCGCGGAAACCTGAATCAAAATTAACTCAGAAAGAAATGGATATCGCAAGGTCTATTCAGGACGTAACGGAAGAGGCAATGCTTCGGACCGCAAGAGAGGCAAAAAAAATTACCGGCAAAGAATATTTGTGCCTCGCCGGCGGCGTAGCGTTGAACTGCGTAGCAAACGGAAAAATTCTGCGTGAAGAAATATTTAAAGATATTTGGATTCAGCCGGCTGCGGGCGACGCCGGAGGGGCGCTTGGCGCGGCTTTGTTCGTGTGGCATCAGTATCTCGGGAATGAAAGAAAAATCCCGGGGAGAATGGATTCGCAGAACGGTTCATATCTCGGTCCAGAATATAGCAATGATTTCATAAAAGAATATCTTGAAAAAAACAGCATACCATTCGAGTTTATAGAGAATAACCAAATACCTTCGAGAATCGCAGAATTATTAAATGCCGGGAATGTTATCGGCTGGTTTGAAGGAAGAATGGAATTCGGTCCGCGCGCCCTCGGCGCAAGATCAATCATAGGCGATGCTCGTTCGCCTAAGATGCAGGAGGTAATGAACATCAAAATAAAATTTAGAGAGAGCTTCCGTCCGTTTGCTCCTTCTGTGCTCGAAGAAAAAGTGAACGAATATTTCGAGATCGACAGACCAAGCCCTTATATGCTTCTTGTAGCGGAAGTAAAGAAATCGCGGCAGAAACCAATGACGGATGAACAGAAATCTTTTTTCGGAATTCAAAAATTAAACGTCCTCCGTTCGGATATTCCCGCAGTTACGCATATTGATTATTCAGCGCGGATACAAACGGTAAGTAAAGAAACCAACCCTCTGTACCACGCAGCGCTGAGTGAATTTGACAGAAAATATGGCTGCGGCGTTATTGTGAACACTTCATTCAATGTAAGAGGCGAACCTATTGTCTGCAGTCCGGAAGATGCTTTCAGATGTTTTATGCGAACCGATATGGATTACTTGATAATGGGAAATTTCATGCTCGATAAAAAAACACAAACTCCGCTTAAAGAAGATACAGATTGGCGGAATGAATTTGAACTGGATTAAATATGCTGGCTGAAGAAATAAAAAATATTAAATCGGATAAGAAAGAATTCCGCAAATTTGGTCTGACAGTCGGAACTGTCTTGTCGGCTGCCGGGCTGCTGCTGCTCTATTTTGCAAAAGCAATTTATATATATTTTAGCGCCGCAGGATTAACCTTAGTTCTATTAGGCGTTTTTATTCCTGCAATACTAAAACCCCTTCATAAAGCCTGGATGGTTTTGGCGGTAATACTTGGATTTTTTATGTCGAGAGTTATTTTACTTATTCTTTACTATTTGGTTGTAACCCCGACCGGTTTTATCACAAAACTTCTTGGGAAAGATTTTTTGTCATTAGGAATAGACAGAAAAGCAGGAACTTATTGGATTGATAGAAGCAGTGAGATTTATGAAAAGAAATCAACCGAAAAACAATTCTAATCGGGATAAACAATGAGTAAATTATCAGTACTATCGGAGCTTTGGGAATTTTTAAGAGAGAGAAAAAAATGGTGGCTTCTTCCCATTATCATTTTCCTTGTTCTTCTTGGCGGTTTGATAATATTGACTCAGGGTTCTGCGTTAGCACCGTTCATTTACGCAATCTTTTAATTGCGGAAAATCAGCGGGTTAAACTCTGAAGCTGCAATTGCAGGTTTTTTGCGCCGGGGAAGTCGGGATTTACCTGAAGACAAAGATTAACTGTCTCCAAAGCCTTTGTGTAATTCTGATTTAAAGAATAAGCTCCTGCAAGATTGAATAAAGTTTGAGCGTCTCTGTAATCTGCTTTGATGCTTTGCTCCAAGTAAAGTATTGCTGAATCAACGTTATTTTTTGACAAATTGATTATACCAAGCCACTTCTGAGCGAATGAGTTTGGATTAGAATTGTTAAATTTAGTTAAATACTTCAAAGCTTCGTCATATCTTTTAGCGCTTAGTAATTCCTGCGAGATAATTTTCTGATACTCGTTAATAAGAGGATACTGATCAATCACCACGTCCATTTCATTTATGAAATCTTCTATGCTGCCTTTGTTCAGGTAATATTTAGCGAGGTCGCGGTGCGCTTTCTCCCAAGCGATTTTGTTGTCGATTACTTTTAAAGCAAGAGTGTCTTTATATGAACTTGCACTTAGCTCTGTAAGTGTCTCTGCGAGTGTTTTGCGTCTTTGAACATAAGGCCAGTCGCTTTTAAGTATTATGATTCTATACCTGCCAATAGTTTCGTCGAGCGGGGAGAAATGATAATTATTTATCACCGCATCGTGCTGCTCCTCTTCCGGCATTTGATTTTTCCCGCCATTCGGCAAGTAATTTTTTTCGGTCATCCTGTCAAAGAATAAACTCCCTATTATTTGGTAGCCCTCAACTGTCGGGTGGAGATGGTCTGTCATCAAATTATCGCCTGCGATTCCCCAAGGACTAACGGCGTTGAAAACCGAATCTGTTTTTATAACTTCAGCTCTATTCTCCAAAGCCAGCAAGTGAATTGCTTTATTAATATCTTCAGGCGCACGGAAACGCAAAGCGTCGAGATCCTTTGCATAGCGGAATTTATTCAGCAGACTATCCGGAGTGTTTCCGGCAGATAATTCAGCCAACGCTTCGTTAAAAATCTTTTCGGCGGGGGGATGATTTCCTTTCTCAAGCGAAACGAATGGCTTCTGATCTTTGAGATTCGAGACTAACTCGCTTAATATTACCGGAACGCCGGCTTTAGCTGCCATGATCAAAATCTCATTCAAATTTTCTTTGAACTGTTCAATGCCGCGCTTGTAAACCTCCGAATCAAGCTCTATATACTGATCCTTTGCCATACGCGACATCAATGTGCCGGATGATGCTGCGTTATCAGCAAACATGCCCATAAACCAACGAATAAAATTTCTTACAAGCTGAGCCGTTTTATAGACGTGCAGCGAAATGATAAAATTTACTAAAACCCTGTTAGTTCCAAGTGATTCCATAGAACCCGCGCCCAGCGCTCCGTAATATTCATTATGCCCGGCATAGATTAAAATTAAATCTGGTTTCTGTTCCAAGACCCCGGGAAGTAAATCAAGCATTGCATAGGAGTTAACCGCAGTGAAAGCAAGGTTTACAACTTCAATTTTATTTTTTGGATAGAGAAGCTCAAGCCTTTTTCTAATATATTTCGAAAAGGATCCGTTAGGCATAAAAGGATATCCGGCTGCGCTGCTGCCTCCGAGCACAAAGACTCTGAAAGCGTTTTCAGCTTTTACTTTTTCGAATATGTCGCCGATGGGATAAGGAGCGTTCTCAGTCGAAAAGAAATAACGGTAAGCGATTCTGTCATTCAACATATAATGAGAGTCCGTTGCGTCTATCCATTGCTCAAGGTTTTCGCCGTAATCAAAAAAACGCAAACCGAGTTCGAGTAAAATAAAAACAATAACTGGAATCAGAACCGGAATTAAGTAGAACCAAAAAGGGTATTTCTTCTTTTCTTTAAAGCTGTTTAAGTAATTATTGATTTCATCCTGCGATGACCCTGTAAGGGCAGATAATTCTTTAAGACTTTTTTTAGTCTTGAACTTATTTATTATATGTTTCTGTTTATTGCTTAAAGGCAAATTTAACTCTTATATTTTATTATCTGGCAGTACAGCTTTTATTTACCGCTATGACTTTGTTGTTATTTGATCAGAATCATTTTTCTTGTTTCCGAAAATGAACCTACGGTCAATTGATAGAAATATACTCCCGAGGCAAGTCCGGCGGCGGTGAAATCTATTTCGTAAACTCCGGGCGGTTTCGCTTCGTCAATTAGAGTTATTATTTTATTCCCTAAAATATCGTAGATTTTAAGCGCGACATTTCTCTGTTCATTGTTTTTTTCTTTCGGTTCCGGTATTGAAAATTCTATTCTTGTGCCGGGGTTGAAAGGATTTGGATAATTCTGATGTAATTTAAATTCTTCCGGCAGAAGATTTATTTCATCACCGGCAGAAGTTGACGGATAAATCAGCCGTAAATTATCCAGCGTGATGGTTCCTTTGTATAGTTCCCCATTAATTCTGTCGCTGCCGAGCATTATCGCAATACGCTTAAGCCTCACAGGATAGTACATCGTTGACGAAGGGTTTATCTTAACCGCTTTAGAAAATTCCCCCTGCAAAGTATCGAAGGATGAATCAGCGCTGAGAGATTTATTACTCAATATCGCAAATTGATTTTTACTGTTATTTTCAACAACAAGAGCAAGATTGTGATTGTATTTATCTGATTTTCCGTCAATCTGGAAATATTTCGGGATCCCATAAAGTGGTATATCGGTATCAAGATAAAGCCAGTGGTTAGTTCCGCTTTTATATGTGAACTCGTAGTTAATTTTAATTGCCGACCCGCTTTCAGTAAACTCGCTGTGCGTCAATTCAAAAGCTGAGTTGTTTGTATCAATTTCGCTGCCTGTTAAAATCCAGTTTTCGAGTGTGTCGAACGATGAAAGCTGTACATTTCCTTCTATGACTTCGACGTTTACAATGGAAGTATCGCTTACACCACCGGCTTCAGCGATTACATTGGTTATTCCTTCACCCGACGGAGTAAATTTTCCGGACGCATCAATTGAACCGGCGTTAAGATTATCCAGAGTAAACCCGATCTCACCTAAAGTTATAACAGTGTTGAAACCGTAATTATCTTCTGCGGAATAAGTAAAGCTGAAGGCAGTCTGTAAATCCGTTACAACCGAATCCGGCTTTAAAGTTATTTTAGCAATTGATTGAGGTTCGGAAGTCAGCACAAGTAACGCATTCGATACAGCCCTTTCGGGACCGGACGAAGGTGAATTTTTTATTTCGTCTTTAACAACTATTGTTGAAGAACCTCCGCCGTCAAGATTAACTGCGGTATGCGCTCCAATCCCGATTAAAAAATCAGCGAATTCCGGGAGCGACATCCCTCTGCTGAAAGACTGTCTTCCGTCAACGACAGCAAGAAAAAGCTGGGAGCTGTCCGCTGAAAAACCCGCCGCTGTGCGCGGATGCCTGTCTGTTGCAAATGTCGCCGTACCGCCTTCTTCGCTATAGCCTTGTAAAGCATAGTTGATTCCGTTCTTAACTATTTTCGGAAATCCGCTCACCATTTCTTTAATTCTTTTGATATTCTGCATCACGGAGATGTAAATTTTTATTGTATCTCCGGCGGAAAAGTTATCGTTAATAAATGAGCTCGAAGAGCCGTGCCCCGAGAGCACAACTTTCCCGGCTTCGATAATTTCATTTCCCACACCGATTATTTTTTTATCAACAACGAAAATAACGGTATCGTTAACATACCATTCGCTTAAAGGAGAAAGTAGTAATTCAGTTCCGTATTGATTTGTCCCCGTCGAGTTTCCCATAAATCGGTTGTACAAAATCATCTCATTCGTCGAACGGGTTTTGTTAACCCCGTGCAATGCGGCAGAAATATTTTCTTTGGTTACGCTGCCGCTAAAAGAAACGCTGCCGAGAAGAGGGTTCATTGACCCGGTAAAAGCAATTTTAGACCAATGTGTGTTCGTATTGGATGTAAGAATTTCGCCGTTAATAATTTGCATGCCGATTGGCGTTCCGCTGCCATCGTAGAAATCACCATTTACCGCGCCGATAACCGTAAAACCTTCTTCTTCATGCTTTGCAGCCATTGCGGAAGTCCAATCATTACCCGTCAATCTTTCCGTTGCTTTAACGCTGCGTATTTTTATATAAGGATTTTTAAGATCAACCTTCAGCACATTCAAGTTGACCGGTTTTGAATTATCAACAACATGATAATGATATACTCCTTCGCAGACTTGTACCGCTTTCAGCGTATCAAATCCGCTGTAAGCGGAGGCGGCGGAAGCGATAGAAAAAATAACCGCGGATAAGAATCTGATTGATGCGGCATTCATTAAAACGCTCATTAAATTACCCGATAAGTTTTTGTTAGGACACTCTGAAAATTACGAAAAAAAAATGTGCCGCGTAGTCGCCGCTGAATTGATATTTGAATTTCCGGCTGATTCAAACCGCGATTAAAAATATCCGCCCCAACGCGGACGCCATGTCTTGATTAATGCTATGGAGACACCGCTGAAATTTAGTTTTCAGCAAAAAAATATTTGCGATTCTTCTTGAATAAATAAAAAGAATTTATAAATTGTTATCATAAAAACGGAGGAAGTTATGCTAAACAGATTATTAAACTCGCTGCCAAAGCACATTGACGCTCTATCAAAAAAATGGACGCATGAAATTTTAGCTTCGGAACATATGAATAACTATAAAAAACTCAGCAAAGAACAGCTCGAAGACAGGGCAAAAAAAGTGTATGAGAATCTCATTGACTGGATTGAAAAAGGCGCGGAAAATGTGAATGCTGAGAAATATTTTGAACATGTCGGCGTTGAAAGATTGAATGAAGGATTTCCTTTGATTGAAGTTTACTATGCAATTTATCTCACCAAAAAAGTTCTCTTGAAGAATCTGAATGAATTAATTGAATCCGAACCGGATAAGATTTTTGCAAAACAAGTTGAAGACATGACGATTCTTTCTAATTTTTTCGATCTTGGCAACTTCTATCTGATCCGCGGCTATATTAGGGAAGCATACAAACGCATTTACGATACTAAAAAAATATCTCCGGATGAATTGAATAAAATAATTTATCAAGGAGATTTATACAAAGAAGAGATTGACGACGATTTTATCTGGCGGCATGTTTAATTAAACGGAGTTTCTTAAAACAAATTTTTTTTGTTGTTGACAAACTCATTGATTATAAATATTTTTGATTACAAGACAAAGCACTCTTATATCTTTTTATTAAAATTCCCGTACAATAAGTAAGTTCGGGAAATAATTTTTGGCTTATATAAAACTGGAATTTAATTTTTCAATCTGCTTAAAGACAGCGACTCACGGGAAAATTTTTATGACTGAATTATTTCGAAAACTTGCCGCACCTTTGTTCATTTTAATTTTAATCTCAGCTCAAAATATTACTTCACAAACATTCGACTGCCTTGACTGCCATGAAAATCTAATCATGAAATCGGTTCACTTTGAAGCAATAGACTGTCAGGACTGCCATTCAGATGTAGAAGACGAAGCTCACGTTGATTCCGGAGCTGCAAAGGTTGACTGCAGTGTCTGCCACTCGGAATATTCGGAGCTGGTAAAGGTGGATATTCACCACAGGCTTAACGTGAAAAACAAGCCAAGCTGTATTTCTTGCCACGGCGATCATAATATTATTTCTCCTGCTTCGGTCCGCAATAAGACAAAGACCTACTGCGCCACATGCCATCAAAATAATATTGTACTTGCAACGAGTTACCACACGGCTCTTGTTTCGAATAATACATGTACGGAATGTCACGAAACTGAAGATCACAGCAGTCAACTTGTTAGATCGGTTCACTCAAATCTTCAGTGCGCGGACTGCCACAATTATATTTCCAATAATTTGGCGGATCATCCTGAAAATATCACTAAAAGTCAAAAGGCAGATTGTTACTTATGTCATTCAGAAATTGCCAAAGAGCATAGGGAAAGCATTCACGGCATTTCTTTGATCGAAGGAGTTGACGAAGCTGCTCACTGCTGGGACTGCCACGGTTCGCATGAGATACTGAGGGTAGCAGATCCAAACAGCTCCGTACAGCTTACAAGGCTGCCGGAAACCTGCGGCACATGCCATGACGATAAAGAATTAATTGAGAAGTATAATTTATCGCCAGTTTCCCCTTCAAAAAGTTACACTCATTCTGTGCATGGTAAAATCGTAATGGAAGGAGGTTCGGCTGCGAGCTGCACATCCTGCCATGGAGTTCATAATATTAAGAACAGGGTGCAGGAAAATTCTACTATTTCAACTTTCGGAATTCCCAATACATGCGGGCAGTGTCATGCAAAAATTACCGAAGAGTTTCAAAATTCAATACATTGGATTAAAGCAAAACAGGGCGCTCGATTGGCTCCGGTTTGCACCGACTGCCACAGCGAACATGAGATTGCCTCTATAAACGGTTCTGCAAAAGCTAAACATGAATCACGAAGGCTTCAGCAGGAAACATGTTTCCAATGCCATCAAAATCCAATGGTTGCAAGAGGAAGAGGCGGGCAGGTTATAAGTTATTTGGACAGCTATCACGGACTTGCTGTAATTCGAGGCGATGAACGTGCCGCCGCATGTGTCGACTGCCATAACGTTCACGATATTCTTCCTTCATCGCACCCAAATTCAAGCGTTCATTCAGATAAAGTTGCCGCCACTTGCCAAACGTGTCATCCTGGCGCTTCGGAGGTTTTTTCCAAAAGTTATTCGCATTTTTCTCAGTCAGAACAAGCGGCAAAAATTGAAAACTGGATCGAAACAATTTATTTCTGGTTAATTGTTTTGATAATAGGCGGAATGATACTTCACAACCTGCTCATCTTTGTTGATGAAATTAAAGCGAAGCGTAAGAAAGAATCGGGTATGATAAGGGTTCCACGATTTACAACCAATGAGGTAATACAACATATACTTTTGTTTGTAAGTTTTATCACCCTGGCAATCACAGGCTTTGCTTTGAAATATCCATTGAGCTGGTGGGCTGAAGGATTATATGCTTTAGGTTTGAGCGAACCTGTAAGGCAGATAATTCACCGCACCGCAGGAACGATAATGCTGGCGCTTGGTTTATACCATATTATCTATCTCCTTGCAACTGAAAGGGGCAGGGAAGTATTATTGAATTTACTGCCGAATATTTCCGACGTCCGTACAGCAGTTTACACTATGATGTATTATCTGAGGCTTACGAAAGAAAAACCTGAATTTGATAAATATGATTACGCAGAAAAAGCCGAATATTGGGCGTTGATTTGGGGTACAATCGTTATGGGCGTTACGGGTTTAATACTTTGGTTCCCTACTGTAGTCGGAGACTGGGCGCCGGTTTGGTTCATCAAAGTCGCGGAGATAGTTCACTTCTATGAAGCAATTCTCGCATCGCTTGCTATTTTAGTCTGGCATTGGTTCTTTGTTATTTACAGACCAAGCGAATACCCCATGAGTTTTGTCTGGGTTGACGGTAAAATGACTTTAAAAAATTACAAACATCATCATAAAAAACATTTCAAGCGCGTTGCTCTCGAAGTGTTAAAAATTAAATACGGCACACTCGATATCAAAAAAGCCAGTAACTTTACCAAACTATTTATTAAGACGATGGGTCAGCAGAATCACGACGCATTCGAAGTGATTAGAGAACAGATGGAAGAAGACGAGGGTTTAAGAATCTGGCTCGAAGAACGTGTTGAAAATAATTCAAAGAAAGAGGGGGAAGCATAAGAAAATATTAAACGCGGAGGATTAAGGAATTATTCCTAAATACAAATAGATTAACTAATAACGATTAAATAATAATTATGGTCGAAAATTCGAGATGCTTTTGACCGGCTTAAAACTACTATCCAACACATGCCACGCAAAAAAATAAGTTCCCGTTATTGCAAAGAAAAAATATATATTTTACTGCATCTTTTGAAAAAGAAATTTAAATTCAACTTAAAAAAAGAATACCTAAGTTTTTAGACGATTCCCGGGCAGCTTGTTCAATTTGGTTAAATATTTAACTTTTGCAGTCTACTTGTGACTGACGTGCCGAAGGTTTATTCAAGAGGACAAAAATTATGAGAGAGTTTGTTGCACATGTAAAAATACTTAAATAAAAAAAGGAGGATTTAATGCCTGAGAAAAATAATTATGAGGTCAAATTTGAAATTGCAGGACCTGCTGCAATGTTTACCCGCCCCGATAGTGGGGCAACCCCCATTTCATATCCTGCCCCAACATATTCTGCAGCAAAAGGTATGTTTGAATCAATTGCACGAGTTAAGAGTGCATACATAAAACCAACAAAAGTTGAAATTTGCGCTCCAGTTCACTACCATCAATACACTACTAATTATCGGGGTCCGCTAAGAAAGAGCAACCAGCTAAGTAAGGATAGTTCATATCAACTTTTTGCCACAATATTGATAAATGTTTGTTATCGTATTTATGGAGAAGTTATAGAGATGAATATGCCAAATGCTGAAGAAGTAACAACTACAAATCACCTTCATCTTCTTCAAGATAAATTTAATAGGCGACTCCTAAATGGCAGATGGTATCACGTTCCTTGCTTAGGGTGGAATGAATTTACTCCTACTTATGTTGGAGCTTTTCGAGAAGAAACTAAAGTTGACAAATCTATTGAACAGATTATTCCTTCAATGCTTTTTTCTGTTTTTGAATCATCGGGTGAATACGTTCCAATTTATAAACAAAATGTTTGGATTAAGAAAGGAGTGCTTGAATATGTTGAATGAAGGATATGTTCTTTTTAAAAGTTTGGAACGATGTGGAATACGAGCACCAAATCGGCATCGTGATGTTAGCGAACCTGGTAGAAAAGAAGGCTTGGTTGTTGGATTAAACGAAAAGGGTACAGTGCAAACTCTTGAATACAGAAAGGCAGAGGAAATGGTCAAGCTGTGGACAATCAGAGATGGCAAGCAAAATAGTTTCCCAATACTGAAACTACAACGACCTCTTTGGAAAGTAGATCAAAATGATATTATCAGAAAATCCAGAGATGCTGAAGTTGAAAAGAAAAATCTTCTTTTCCAGTACAATCACAAATTAAATATTACGAATGTAGAAGAAAATTGGTGGGAAAGATTACAAATCAAAGTAAAACAACTCCAGCCAATTATTCAAGGTGATATTATAAACTTCTCTGCACTTTACGAGTTAACCAAACGTTTTCTATTGACTGAAAAAGTTGATTTGTTCCTAAGTAGTTTGTTGGATAAATTGAGAGAACTCCAGACAGAAATCAAATATTCATTGCTTGAAACTATTCTAATCGGAAATAAATGGGATCGCAATAAAAATGAATATCGTGCTGAAGTACCTCTCGTACTTGATTTGAGCGATTGGGAGAAGTATCAGGCACGCATTGCGAGTCCTAAGATGGAATCATTTGTTAACCAATGTTTATTTAATATGATGGGAAAAGATGGCAATAACAAATCAAAATATTCAAGTGCTTTATCGGGAATAAACGTTGAACTTGAAAATGATAAATTCCCAAGTCCAAAATTGCCCATTATTGGGGAAACGTTCTTATTTGCTGTTAATAAAGATACGCCCTGTCAATCTCGATATGGAAAGACTAGCACAGATATTATCCCAATTGGAAGAAAAGAATCCATAGCAATTCAGGATTCCTTAAGATGGATAACAAACAAAGAAAGAGAACAAAAGACCTGGACTAGTGTTCCCAGCGGTAAAGTGGAAATCAGAAATAAAAAAAAGAGCCCAAAGAATGATCTTTTGATTGCATATCTTGAGAATAAACCAGACATTAATGTTAACAAAGCCCATATGTTAGGAGGAGTTAGTAAGAATGATTTTAGTGAGAGTAATTACGAAGCGACAGCAAAGATTGCAATTGATGCATTAAAAGGAAAAGATATTGTTAAAACAAATAACTTTATTAGAATCTTTACACTTCGCAAAGCAGATCCCGGACGCACTCATGTGTCTTTGCAGCGTGTTTATACGATTTCAGAATTAGTGCAAGCTGATGAAGCATGGCGTGAAGCCGCTAAAAACTGTCCGATTTTTTCTTTACCTTTTTTCCGTAAAGAGATAGAAAGAATAATGGCTAAACAACAGAGTAAGTCAGAATCAATTTCTCAATTTCTAAATAGCAATGAATCTAATGCAATCTTCCTTTCACCCAGCTGCCCCTTCCCCGCCGACTTTGTCCGACTTACACAAAAACAATGGATAAGATTTGGCCAAGATACATCTTCTGTTGCGGGTGCTTCTTTGGGAGATATATATGATGTTTTTTTTGATTTGCAAAATAGACAAACCCATTTGACTGAAAGTTTGTTAGACCTTACAATTCAAAAAACACAATCTCTACTTATTGGTATAGGTAATGCCGACCATAAAAATGAGATTTATAGTTTTTATTCTGAAGCAAGGTTTACCGTTTTAAAAACTATTTCTGCATTTTCTATTTATTTATATAAACTTGGAATTAAAAAGGAGAATTATATGAAAGATACATTTTTCTATATTGGAAGGTTCTTATCACTCATTGATACATTGCATTTTGAGTGGTGTACAAATGTACGGGATGGGAATATTCCACCACAACTCTTAGGGAACGCCCATTTACAGATAGCACTTGATAATCCGGTTTCGGCATTTGATATTCTTTCCAGAAGAATCAATGTCTATCAAGCATGGACTAAAAAAGAAAAAGGTGAACAAGCAAAATTAGGTCGCTGGGCAGTTGGTGAACTTGGGAAAATATCAGACTTACTAGCAGAAAAAACTTTACCAGCTTCTACAACAAGTGTAGAAAGAGCCCAAATACTTTTGGGTTATCTATCTAGACCTGAAAAGAAACCTGAAACTGATCTTGCAAAAGAAATAAGCACGTAAGTCTAAAATTTATCATTTAAAAATCTAAAGGAGATAATCATGTCAGAAAGAACAAACAATGAAATATTTAACAGAGCCACAGGTTTGCTGGTTATCGAGGTCATAAATTCGAATCCAAATGGAGATCCGGACAAAGAAAGTGATCCACGCCAAAGAAATGATCAACGAGGTGAAATATCACCGGTATCATTCAAACGAAAAGTTCGTGACCTAATTGGTGACAAAGAAGGTGAAGTTTGGAAAAGCATTTCGCAGAAACTTAAATTTGTTAATGATGGATTTAATTATTCCATATTAGAAAGCAGAGGAAGGAATAGAAATGAAATAATAAAAATGCTAAAAGAGGATGAGGAAAAATTCAAAAAAGAATATTGGGATGCACGTATCTTTGGAAATACGTTCCTTGAAGAAGGTTCTTCAACAAGTATAAAAACAGGTGTGGTTCAGTTTGGTCTTGGTGTTTCTGTAGCACCAATACTAATAGAAAGACACACTACGACTAATAAATCGGGTGTAGAAGAAGGTAAAGATAGAGGGATGGCTCCATTGAGTTACCGAATTGTCCAGCACGGTATTTACTGTTTATCCTTCTTTGTAAATCCTTCTGTTGCTTATAAAACTGGCTGCACAAAACTGGATATCGAACTTCTAACAAAAATAATTCCCTATGCTTATAGTAATACAGCTTCCTACATCAGAAGCAACGTGCCTATTGTGCATGCATGGTATATAGAACACAATTCTCCTCTTGGTTCTTGTTCTGATTTCGATCTCATCTCAGCATTAACTCCAACAAAATTAAATGAGCCTGAGAAGCCTTCAAAATCACGTGCAGATTACAAAATACCAACAGAAAAAGATGTGCCTGAAGAATTGAAGAAAAAGGTTCTTTCAATTAAGGACTTAATGAAAGAGATATAATGGCAGAGTGGCTTGCACATAGTAAAGGGAAAAATCCACCCGTACCACCTCAAACTTACAAGAAACATATTTCTGAAGTATTAAAACGAACTGAAGAAAATGTTGAAAATCTTTCGCCTTTTTACAAAGGTGATTTGAACTTTTTTCGGGAAGCGGTACGGGCAGCTGCAATTTATCATGATTTGGGTAAACTTGATGATGATAACCAAATAATGCTTTCTAAAGGTGGTGGAAAAGGTTTGCCTATTAATCATGTGGATGCCGGAACAAAAAACTTACTCGATAATGATTTAGTAGAATCAGCTTTAATAGCTTATGCTCACCATATAGGATTGCAATCTATTGCTGAAGAACAAGCAAAAGCAGAATTATTCCTTCGCGATCCAAATTTAGAAGCTCGAACTGAACAGTGTTTGAATGAGTATCTCTCAAAACATATTAAATCTGGTTGTGAGAACATCATAAAGAATACTGACAGAACTTCTGATTGGAATGGATTGACACGTCGTATTGCTCTTTCCTGTTTGGTAGATGCTGATCATGGAGATACCTCAAATAATTATGGACAGGAATTTTCAATCCCATATATAGAGCCCAAGTGGGAAGAAAGGCTAACCGCTCTTGATAAATATGTTAAAGAACTTGGAGAACAATTTGGTCCAAGTGAAAGGAATGAACTAAGGCAGAAAATATACAAAGCTTGTAAAGAAACCGATACTAATCCATCGTTCTATACTTGTGATAGTCCGGTTGGAACAGGGAAAACAACAGCAGTTATGGCTCACCTGCTAAGAACGGCAATTAGCAAAAAGCTGCGACATATTGTTGTTGTTTTACCATACACAAATATCATTAAACAATCTGTTGATATTTATAGGAAAGCACTTGTTTTACCTGATGAGAAAGCCGATCAAGTTATTGCAGAACATCATCATCAGGCAGATTTCGAGACAATACAAACAAGACAATTTTCAACGCTTTGGAAAGCTCCTATTATTGTTACAACGGCAGTTCAATTTTTTGAAACTATAGCAAGTAACCATCCATCTAAACTTCGTAAGCTACACGAATTGCCAGGTAGTGGTGTTTTTATTGACGAGACTCATGCTACAATACCAAATTATTTATGGCCTCAAACATGGAAATGGTTAAAAGAATTTTCTACTAACTGGGGCTGCCATTTTGTTTTTGCCTCTGGTTCCTTGCCAAGATTTTGGGAATTAAAAGATATGATTGAACTAACTGAGAAATTACCTGAATTAATTCCAAATGAATTACGAAACGAAGCACTTAAACAAGAAACCCAACGTATAAGACCTTTACTACACAATTCAATTCTTGATGAAAAAGGATTGATTGATTTGATTCTAAGTAAACAAGGTCCCAGATTAGTTATAATGAACACCGTTCAATCGGCGGCGGTTCTTGCTCAATCAATGCGCAAATCTGGAAATGATGTTTTACATCTTTCAACTGCACTAGCGCCCGTTAATAGAGAATTAATTTTGGAATTAGTTAAAGAACGCCTTAAATATGGTTTACAAGATTGGACATTGGTATCAACAAGTTGTGTTGAAGCAGGAGTAGATTTTTCTTTTTGCTCAGCTTTTCGTGAGCGTTCGGGGGCAGCAAATTTAATTCAAACTGGTGGCAGGGTTAGAAGAAACAATGAGAATTTTATTGGGACACTATTAGATTTCAAAATTCAATCTCCACTTTATAATTGCCATCCTGCTTTTACTTTGGCTAGTCAGATTCTTGAAAAATTATTTGAAGAAAATCGAATAGAAACCGATTCACCTTCTGATTTAATAACGGAAGCATTACGTAGAGAATTAATGTCAGACACCAATGAAAAACATCAGCGTTTGATGAAAATGGAGGATGAAATGGACTATCCCGAGGTTGCTAACCTTTATAAAGTAATTGCTTCAGATACAAGATTAGTAATTGTTGATAAGGAATTAATTAAAAAACTTGAAAAACATGAAATAGTTAGTTCAAAAGAGATTAATAGAAAGAGCGTACAGTTATGGTTAAACAAAATTAACAAACTGGAAATTGGTTTTGTTAAGGGATATGAAAATTCAGGTTTATATGAATGGTCTTACGACTACGACCCAGCTTTTCTTGGTTATATGAAAGGCGTACTTCCTTTATTAGAGACTGATAGAGACGGGTATCAGATCCTTTAAACACGCAGAAGCGTAAATAGAGTTTCTACAAGCTATTTTTCCGATTACGAAATTCTGCTCGATGGAAAAACATTTACGGAAACGTTTAAGATTGTTAACATTGAATGATACTTAAACAGAAGGTTAAGATCAGTTGTCCGAAAAAATCGGACAACTGAATTCTATATTTATAAATTAATTTATAACTAACTAATACCAAAATATGAGCGAACAACAAAATTCCATGATAATCCTCTACACAACAGAGGATCAGAAAAGCCGTATAGAGGTGAGGCTTGAAGGCGAAACCGTCTGGCTTACTCAGGCGCAAATGGTTGAACTGTTTCAGACTACAAAACAGAATATCAGCCTCCATCTTCAAAATATTTTTGAAGAAGGAGAATTAAGCCAAAAGGCAACAGTCAAGGAATACTTGACAGTTCAAAAAGAGGGGAAACGACTAGTAAAACGCAATATTGAATATTACAACCTTGATGCAATAATTGCGGTCGGGTATCGGGTAAAATCCCACCGCGGCACGCAATTCCGTATCTGGGCAACTGAGCGCCTGAGAGAATATCTCGTAAAAGGATTTGTCCTTGATGACGAACGAATGAAACAAAGAGGCGGCGGAACTTACTTTCAAGAGCTGCTTGCAAGAATACGTGATATACGCTCCTCTGAAAAAGTTTTCTGGAAAAAAGTTCTTGATATTTACTCAACAAGCATTGATTATGATCCAAGCACCGAAATCTCGCAAAAGTTTTTTGCAACTGTACAGAATAAAATTCATTGGGCTGCACACGGTCATACAGCAGCAGAAGTAATTGCCAAACGTGCAAATGCTTCACTTCCAATGTTGGGTTTAACAAGCTGGACAGGGAAAACACCAAAGAAACCTGATGTTGTAATTGCAAAAAATTATCTGAATGAAAAAGAACTTGACACTCTAAATCGTATTGTTACTGCATACCTCGAGCTCGCTGAACTTCAGGCTATAAACCGGAAACCAATGTATATGAATGACTGGATATTAAAGCTGGATGATTTCTTAAAGCTTAGTGAACATAATATTCTTACACACGCAGGAACAATAAGCCACGAAATTGCTGCTGCCAAAGCAGAGTCAGAATATGATAAATTTCATAAAATACAACTCGAACAACCCGATGAAATCGAAAAGCACTTTGAAGAAGCCGTTAAAAAACTAAAAGTGAGAAATACGCAAAGCGGAGCTAAAAAGAAGGAAAAACGTAAAAAGAAATAAAAAACCCTATGTTCACCGAAGATGATTTCATAATGATAAGTGCCTTGCAGCATTACGTTTATTGTCCGCGGCAATGCGGATTAATACACGTGGATGATGTTTGGCAGGAAAACCTTTTTACAACACGCGGAAATATTCTCCACGAAAAAGTTGATACCGACACTTACGAAACGCGCGGCGCAGTAAAAACTGTAAGAGGTTTACGCATACATTCATTTTATTACGGCATCGTGGGTCGCTGCGATGTTGTAGAATTCCGGGAAAACCAAAACGGTAAAATTGTATTGCCGGTTGAATATAAATCCGGTGAACCGAAGGAAGATATCAGCGATAAAGTGCAGCTATGCGCCCAGGTTCTTTGCATGGAAGAAATGCTCAATACAAAAATTACGCAAGGAGCATTCTTTTATGGTAAGATTCGAAGAAGAAATATCGTCGAGATTGACATCAGCCTTCGGTCAAAAACAGAAAATATTATTAATTCTGTAAGAGAAATTGTATCGAGTCAAAAGATTCCTTCGGCTGAATATAAAGCTAAATGCAGAAATTGTTCTTTGTATTCAGTCTGTCAACCGAAAGCAATGAATAAAAGAAAAATCAAAAACTACATTGAAGAGCTCTATTTACCATGAAGAAACATTTGAATACACTTTACATCACATCAGAAGACGCTTTTGTGCGTAAAGAAAGAGAAACTTTTGTTGTTGAAATCAATAATGAAAAAGTATTTCAAGCGCCTACCCATTCAATTGAAAATATAGTTTGTTTCGGTTTCAAGACAATATCTCCGGCTTTAATGGCTTACTGCGCAGAAAACAACGTTGGTATAAGTTATCTTTCTATGAATGGGAAATTCCTCGCACGTGTTTACGGAGCTCAGAAGGGGAATGTACTTCTACGAAAAGCTCAGTACGCAATATCCGATGATGAATTTCTTTCTCTTAAAATCGCACGGCCAATTATAGCAGCTAAGGTTTCTAATTACAGGTATTTACTGTTGCGGCATCAAAGAAATCATCCAGATATATCCCCGGATGAAATTAACGCAGCTGCATCTTCAATGGGTAACCGGCTAAAACGAATTGAACAAGCTCAGTCTTTGGCTGAATTGAGGGGCTTCGAAGGAGAATGTGCAAATTTATACTTCGGCGTATTGTCACTTTTAATCACTGCACCTGGGGGCGATTTTACATTTCGCCAAAGATCTAAAAGACCGCCGCTTGATCCTGCAAATGCACTGTTGTCTTTCGCCTATGCGGTTTTGGTTAACGATGTTCGCTCGGCTCTCGAAACAGTTGGTTTAGATCCGCAGGTTGGATTCTTGCATCAGCTTAGAGCCGGTCGACCCAGTCTTGCTCTTGATATAATGGAGGAGTTCAGAGCTTATATGGGAGATAGAATTATGTTGAATCTAATCAATCTAAGACAAGTCACTATCAATGATTTTGAAGTAAGAGAATCGGGCGAGGTACGAATGTCTGACAATGCGAGAAAAGCTCTTCTGACAGCCTATCAGAAAAGGAAACAAGAGGAAATTACTCATCCATTTCTCGGCGAGAAAATGACAATCGGTTTACTGCCGCATATTCAAGCCCAGTTGCTTGCGCGTTTTGTAAGAGGAGATATCGAAAGCTATCCCCCGTTTTATTTGAAATAGTTCTACTCAGTTAAAAATGTTTTTTATATCATTAATCATCAGAGAAATATTATGATGATCGTAATAAGTTACGATGTTTCTACAAAAACATCGGGAGGCAGAAAAAGACTAAAAAAAGTTGCCGAAACCTGCCTTAACTATGGAATCCGTGCACAGAACTCAGTATTTGAGTGCGTCGTTGATCCGGCTCAATGGGAGATGCTGAAAAATGAATTACTATCAATATATGATTCTAACGAAGACAGTCTTCGCTTTTATTACCTTGGCGCAAACTGGCAGAGAAGATTGGAAAGATTTGGAAAAGATAAAAATTTCGGGTTCGATGATACATTTATTTTATAAAAATTTTTTTTAACGCTAACCGAAGCGTACATCAAAATACCAGTAGATTAGCGGCTAAAAAAGACGCGTTAAAGTAAATATTTTTATGAAAGTGAAAAATGAAATTTTATATTTTGCCTATTAGCGATTTTAGTAAGATAAGTTTGCTGATTTTAATATCTTAGAATATGTGCTGTCGCGCTCCATGCGAGCGCGTGGATTGAAACCCTCTGCGGCCCAGCCTTCCTGAATTGTTTGAAGTCGCGCTCCATGCGAGCGCGTGGATTGAAACGCTGAAAGAATCGTCAACTCGTTTAGATTCAACGTCGCGCTCCATGCGAGCGCGTGGATTGAAACGATAATCATGTACGTCAGACAGGCTCTTATTTTGTCGCGCTCCATGCGAGCGCGTGGATTGAAACAGGCGAGATGTGGGTTTATGATGGCAGTGGGAACGTCGCGCTCCATGCGAGCGCGTGGATTGAAACTACAAATGTAAAAACAAAGATGTATTTCAGACAGGTCGCGCTCCATGCGAGCGCGTGGATTGAAACGTTTAATGCAGCAATTCTATTTTTCTGCAGCCCTCGTCGCGCTCCATGCGAGCGCGTGGATTGAAACAACTCTATCTCGAGCCAAGCCGATGGCGTTGCCATGTCGCGCTCCATGCGAGCGCGTGGATTGAAACCGAATTAGAAGTTGATAATTTATTAGTGCGTAAGTCGCGCTCCATGCGAGCGCGTGGATTGAAACTCTTTATAATCAAGTTTTTTGTCTGCCGTATAATGTCGCGCTCCATGCGAGCGCGTGGATTGAAACAGCAGATAGTTAACTGGGGGAAAGAAGCCGTAAAAGTCGCGCTCCATGCGAGCGCGTGGATTGAAACACAAGTTGCAATGGAGCAGGAAGCTGCTCGATTGTCGCGCTCCATGCGAGCGCGTGGATTGAAACCGTATTAATGCAATGTTATTAACAAGGTCAATATCGTCGCGCTCCATGCGAGCGCGTGGATTGAAACATTATCGTAATGCCAATTATTGCCAACCCACCACGGGTCGCGCTCCATGCGAGCGCGTGGATTGAAACCCAATATACCGGCTTAATAAGCGTAATATGACACGTCGCGCTCCATGCGAGCGCGTGGATTGAAACAAGAATTGATATGTCACTTTCTCAATGTTCCGTGGTCGCGCTCCATGCGAGCGCGTGGATTGAAACACGCTAAAGTATGTAGTGCCTGCGATTAATAAGGTCGCGCTCCATGCGAGCGCGTGGATTGAAACGGGGTCTCTATCGAGTTTAGAAAAAGGCATGACTGGTCGCGCTCCATGCGAGCGCGTGGATTGAAACGTGTAGTTTGCGATTGTATTTATTGAGAGAATTTGTCGCGCTCCATGCGAGCGCGTGGATTGAAACGTTATTTACGATGGCACGTCATTAGTATCGAGCAGTCGCGCTCCATGCGAGCGCGTGGATTGAAACTGTCACAAATTATTTTTTTATTAAAATCTTAAAAGTCGCGCTCCATGCGAGCGCGTGGATTGAAACGGACTATGTAAACATCTGTTCGAATTGCGGCGAGTCGCGCTCCATGCGAGCGCGTGGATTGAAACATATGCGGCAATAAGATATGTGGAGAACAATCCGTCGCGCTCCATGCGAGCGCGTGGATTGAAACAATTCTAACCGCCAATGAGTCGCTTAAATACTGGTCGCGCTCCATGCGAGCGCGTGGATTGAAACTGTATTCAGTAATTATTTTTAATAACCACGGCAGTCGCGCTCCATGCGAGCGCGTGGATTGAAACTCTCCTTAAAGTCGCAGGTAAACTGCCAAAATTTGTCGCGCTCCATGCGAGCGCGTGGATTGAAACATCTCCTATTCTCCGGTTGTAGTACATTCTTTTGGTCGCGCTCCATGCGAGCGCGTGGATTGAAACGGGTTGAATTGCTTTGTTATGTGGACTTTGGCGGGTCGCGCTCCATGCGAGCGCGTGGATTGAAACATAAATAGAGAAGTAAGACCGAACCAGAAATTAAGTCGCGCTCCATGCGAGCGCGTGGATTGAAACACGGACGAAAGACTAAGAGACTCGATCAATCACGGTCGCGCTCCATGCGAGCGCGTGGATTGAAACACGAAAAATGGATGCACCATCAGGACAGTGATGAGGTCGCGCTCCATGCGAGCGCGTGGATTGAAACTATGTAAGGGATTTCAAGATTAAGAACTTTTTTATGTCGCGCTCCATGCGAGCGCGTGGATTGAAACGTAAATTCCTAAATTGCTTAAACGTGTTATTGCCGTCGCGCTCCATGCGAGCGCGTGGATTGAAACTTGGTAAGCCTGAGCCTTGATTAAACGCCAATCAAGTCGCGCTCCATGCGAGCGCGTGGATTGAAACCGATACTGTGCCTGAGGTTATTGCGCTGCCACTATGTCGCGCTCCATGCGAGCGCGTGGATTGAAACTAAATCATAAACATAATACCCCGCTGGAATATCGTCGCGCTCCATGCGAGCGCGTGGATTGAAACATGTTATTGCTGCTTTTATTGGATTAAAATATTTAGTCGCGCTCCATGCGAGCGCGTGGATTGAAACATTACCGAAGATGAAGCCGCAACCAAAAAGGCTACGTCGCGCTCCATGCGAGCGCGTGGATTGAAAC
>WYBN01000007.1 GCA_011525875.1 Melioribacteraceae bacterium
GAAGCTCAGAAAGGACTTAACTTGGTTACAATATGTCAAAGAAAAAATTTGAAAGCAAATCACAACGCAACAAGATTGTTCACGAGCTGAGGTTAACTTGGTTACAATATGTCAAAGAAAAAATTTGAAAGCAAATCACAACTGCCGGTCCGCAGCGCAACGGAGCCCCGCCTTGGTTACAATATGTCAAAGAAAAAATTTGAAAGCAAATCACAACGCGACAGGCGGCGACCCGCGATGGGACAGGCTTGGTTACAATATGTCAAAGAAAAAATTTGAAAGCAAATCACAACAAGAATGGCGGCGTAACTCTTAATGAATGGCTTGGTTACAATATGTCAAAGAAAAAATTTGAAAGCAAATCACAACCGTCCTTGTGCATTAAATCTATTAGCTCCGCTTGGTTACAATATGTCAAAGAAAAAATTTGAAAGCAAATCACAACTACTCTATCCGGTAATTCTTCATTTTTAGCCTTGGTTACAATATGTCAAAGAAAAAATTTGAAAGCAAATCACAACGTTGCATTAGATAGTATTTCGTTATTAAAACTTGGTTACAATATGTCAAAGAAAAAATTTGAAAGCAAATCACAACTGAACATCAGATATTCTAAAGTTAATCAAGCTTGGTTACAATATGTCAAAGAAAAAATTTGAAAGCAAATCACAACTAGTACCCCTCTGTGCCGCTCCCGATCAAACTTGGTTACAATATGTCAAAGAAAAAATTTGAAAGCAAATCACAACAAATCTAAGCTTTTACCGTATCTATTTAACTTGGTTACAATATGTCAAAGAAAAAATTTGAAAGCAAATCACAACTCCACTTCGATTTTGCCCTTAAAACCGGTTCTTGGTTACAATATGTCAAAGAAAAAATTTGAAAGCAAATCACAACTGCCGCTCCAGATTATTGCCGATAACTGCACTTGGTTACAATATGTCAAAGAAAAAATTTGAAAGCAAATCACAACTATAAAATCTAAAGTTTCTGTTTCAGTTGCTTGGTTACAATATGTCAAAGAAAAAATTTGAAAGCAAATCACAACTATTTGGTGGTGATCTCAAAATCGCGCAACCTTGGTTACAATATGTCAAAGAAAAAATTTGAAAGCAAATCACAACCAGCCGCAAGCATAATATCTTTTCTTTTAGCTTGGTTACAATATGTCAAAGAAAAAATTTGAAAGCAAATCACAACTATGCTATGGCTATGATGATAGGTATAAACTTGGTTACAATATGTCAAAGAAAAAATTTGAAAGCAAATCACAACAGTGACGAGATTAACACAGACAACTATTACCTTGGTTACAATATGTCAAAGAAAAAATTTGAAAGCAAATCACAACCAAGATACAAAGGTCTTGCATTTGAAGTAACTTGGTTACAATATGTCAAAGAAAAAATTTGAAAGCAAATCACAACGTCTTGGCAATATGCAACTTGCATACGATTCTTGGTTACAATATGTCAAAGAAAAAATTTGAAAGCAAATCACAACAAGACGTATCACAAGAATTGTGCGCAGATGCTTGGTTACAATATGTCAAAGAAAAAATTTGAAAGCAAATCACAACATTGACTGCATATAACATCTGTTCATCTACTTGGTTACAATATGTCAAAGAAAAAATTTGAAAGCAAATCACAACTTCCATCCGTTTGTTATTGCCGTGATTATACTTGGTTACAATATGTCAAAGAAAAAATTTGAAAGCAAATCACAACATTTCGTTTACTTGCAGATAAATGGTTATCCTTGGTTACAATATGTCAAAGAAAAAATTTGAAAGCAAATCACAACGATCCATCATTTACTCCTTGACCTCACAGTCTTGGTTACAATATGTCAAAGAAAAAATTTGAAAGCAAATCACAACAATTATACGTCCACCTTGCATTGCCCAACACTTGGTTACAATATGTCAAAGAATCTCACTGTGCTGGAGAAAGCGAATAACATAGAACAGGGATGGGGAGTTGAGAATGAAACGTAAGATTTGTTTTTAGTTTTTTCATCCCCGCGGTATTTTGATTAAATTTACAACAGCAGAACATAATAATAATAGATTTATCAAGCGGCAGACATCACTTTTGTTAGAATGTAAACAAAGAATTTTGCGATTTTGAGAATAAGAGAATGGAAAAGTTAATAAAGAAAATTCCCTTTATCGGCGTTAGGTTGTTTAAAGCCTATAGAAGGTGGATAAAACCTTTTGAAGGGTCAAAAAATTATTGGGTACGCAGATACGAAGAGGGGCGGGATTCGGGCGACGGCTCCTACGGAAAATTAGCCGAATACAAAGCGGAAATTTTAAATGAGTTTATTAAGGAAAATAATGTTAAAACGGTAATTGAATTTGGATGCGGAGACGGCAATCAGCTTAAAATGATTAATTGTCCTGCATATATCGGTTTTGATATCAGCCCGAAAGTGATTTCTTTGTGCCGAGAAAAGTTCAGAGATGATAATACAAAGGCTTTCAGTTTAGCCGGGGAATACAAGAATGAAACCGCTGAGCTCGCTATTTCTCTCGATGTTATTTATCACCTTGTAGAAGATAATGTTTATACGGAATACATGAACAGGCTGTTTGATTCCGCAGAGCGGTTTGTTATAATTTTTTCTTCGAATACGGACGAAAACCCTCTCGACTTTGCATCGCATATCCGAAATAGGAAATTCACAAGCTGGGTTAGCAAGGAAAAAACCGCATGGAGATTGATAAACTACATTCGGAATAAATATCCTTACAAAGACAATTCAAAGACCGGTTCGATCGCAGATTTTTTTATTTATGAAAGAATCGCAATGGAAAAGTGAAATTAACCCGCTGGCAGACTAATAAATGTTAATGTGGATTTATGATTAAAATTGACTCGCTTACTTAATGCGAATCCTTCTGCTTATTAGTGAACATTTGTGCCGGTTTTGTACTCATAAAATATAATGATATGCATCTTGAGATTAGTGCGTCATGATAATTGTGTCAAGAATTATAAATTAAAAAACTTTATGAAATTAACTCATAGAGTTTAAAAGCCCCTCTCTATTAAAAGAAGGGCTTAGTGTAACTTTCCCGGATTAACAAAATATTCATTAGAAAATTTGTTAGAAAAAATCTCTTAAATTGGCAGCATCTCAATAATAATTAAAGGGTGATGCTTACAGATTACAAAAAAAATATTAATGAATTCTAACAATCCTTTAATTTCCTTCCTTAGTCAGATATAGAGTTTGAGTAGGATAAGCGAACTCAATTCCTCTGGATTCAAACTCCTTAAAAATCTTAAGATTTATTGCCTGTTGTATATCCATATAAACATTGTAGTCGGCGCCTTCCACGAAATAGACAAATTCAAAGTTTAAACTGAAGTCACCGTAGGAGGCAAAATGACCTCTGTCAAAATTTGCATTTTCCTGTTCGTCAATAATTTGTCTGACAATTCCGGGGATCAGCTCAAGTTTCTCCGACGGGGTTTGGTAAATTACACCGAGTGTAAAAACGACTCTTCTTCTTTCCATTTTTTTAAAATTATGAACCCTCGAATTGGTAAGATCAGTGTTGGAAAATACGAGCAGTTCGCCGCTTAAACTTCGGATGCGCGTAGTCTTAATCCCAATATATTCAACAACTCCTTTCTTGTCGCCGACAAGAATGAAATCTCCTATCTCAAACGGACGGTCAAAAAATATTACGAAGTAGCTGAAAAGATCACCGAGAATAGTCTGTGCGGCGAGCGCAATTGCAATACCTCCGATACCGAGTCCGGCAATTACGGCGCTTATTTCAAAACCAAGATTATCCATAAGAAAGATAAAGCCTATTGTCCAGATCAGGAAGGTAACTATATTCGTAATGCCCCGCATCTGCCTCTGCTTTTGTTCGCCGTTTTCTTGTTTTTTTAAATAAGCTCCGAGTGAATATTTAAACACTGACGTGATTGCCCGCAGTAAAAAGAAAGTTATAACAATAACTGTTGCAAACTGTAAATATTTTTCTGCTTTGGTATGAAGCGATAGGTTGTTGATTGAAATTATAAGGACGCCGAAATATAAAAGCGGCACGATTGATTTTTCAATTGCTTTAACCAGAAAATCATCAATTGTTGTTTCCGTTCTTTCCGCCCATTTTTTCATTCTCCTCAGAGCAATGTTTTTCAATATCCATATCGCGATGATCCCGAGGAAAAAAATTCCCAGCGATACTAAATACATTAATACAGTATTTCCTAAATAAACTTGATCAAGAATTCCATTCATATAACACTCCGGATTGTATTGAATAAATATTCCTACTACGGTATGCCGTAATAGTATGATTTTCTTTAATATGTAAAAGAAAATAATCAAATGCAAATAAACTAATATTTTTAAGATCCTCTTCCGGTTAGAAATCTACAGTAAAAAAACATATGAACACAGGAAGTCCCAAAAAGGTTTAGTGGTCAATTTTTGTAGTAAGCGCAGCTTGAATCCCGCAAATTATTACCCATAGAGACCAAATAATAATTTCATAAATTAGCGTCTCAAAATTTTGGGGCTTTGTTCAACACATAAAATTGTCAAGAAAATTGACAAGAAAATAAATTTCTATGAAACTTTTTAATCAAGCTATTGTAGAAAACCAATTGAAGTTTTAAGAAAAACAAGAGGAGATATTAGTGGAAATAACCGCACTCAACGAGAAGATAAAACTCGAAAGCGAATTTATTGATGTTCTTTTTGCCGAGATGAGTAAAACAATAGTCGGTCAGAAAGAAATGGTTGAAAGACTAGTAATAGGTCTTCTTTCCAACGGTCATATTTTACTTGAGGGAGTTCCCGGACTCGCAAAAACTTTGGCAATTAAATCATTAGCGGCTTCGATGCAGTCTAATTTCAGCAGGATTCAATTCACACCCGACCTGCTGCCTGCCGATTTAGTTGGTACAATGATATACAATCAAAAAGATGCGAACTTTACGATAAAAAAGGGTCCGATTTTTTCAAATTTTATTCTGGCTGACGAAATCAACCGCGCGCCCGCAAAAGTGCAAAGCGCTTTGCTTGAAGCCATGCAGGAAAGGCAGGTAACTATCGGACCGAAAACGTTTCCTTTAGATGAACCGTTCTTAGTGCTTGCCACGCAAAACCCTATCGAGCAGGAGGGAACTTACCCGCTGCCCGAAGCTCAGGTGGACAGGTTTATGCTCAAAGTAAAGATCACTTATCCGAGCAGGGAAGAAGAACAGAAAATAATGAAGTTGAATGTGGTAAATGGTTTGCCCCGGATTACGCCCGTAATTTCGACTAACAGCATAATCAATGGGAGAAAATTAGTGCATGAAGTTTATATGGATGAAAAAATTGAGAAATACATACTCGATATAGTTTTTGCGACCAGAAATCCAAAAGAGTTCGGCTTGGATAACTTAACTGATCTTATTGCATACGGCGGCTCCCCGAGGGCTTCGATAAATCTTGCCCTGGGCGCGCGCGCAATGGCATTCATCAAAAGAAGAGGGTATGTTATTCCGGAGGATGTAAGAAACATTTGTCCCGATGTGCTGAGGCACAGAATAGCCGTAACTTACGAAGCCGAAGCGGAAAATATTACTTCGGAAAATATTATTTCGGAAATTCTCAACAAAGTGGAAGTGCCGTAACAATTGCAAACTCCGGTCAATTCTAAATTCGTATTTTCAGAACAATAAAATTACCGCCGGTCGCAAAGTATTCTGAATGCTTACTATCGGCGTTAATCTTAATGAGCGCTAAGAAAAAAAAAGTTAAAATGCTGACAAAAGAATTATTAAAACAGGTTCGACAAATTGAAATCCGCACGCGGGGAGTTGTAAATGAAGTTTTCTCCGGCGAGTATCATTCCGTATTCAAAGGAAGAGGAATGGAATTTTCCGAAGTGCGCGAGTATCAAATCGGCGATGATATACGTTCTATTGACTGGAATGTAACGGCAAGAATCGGGCATCCTTATATTAAAATATTCGAGGAAGAACGCGAGCTGACTGTTATGCTGCTAATTGACCTTAGCGGTTCGCTCGTCTTCGGGTCGGTTGAAAAAACCAAACAGAGGATTGCAGCGGAATTGAGCGCTATACTTGCTTTTTCGGCATTAAAGAATAATGATAAAGTCGGGTTGATATTATTCACCGATCATATCGAAAAATTCATCCCGCCCAAAAAAGGAAGAAGTCATGTGCTTAGAATTATCCGCGATATTTTATCCTTTGAGCCGCGCGGCAATCGCACAGATATCAGAACAGCGCTTGAATACTTTAACGGAGCGATTAAGAAAAAAAGCATTGCGTTTTTGATCTCCGATTTTATTGATAATGGGTTTGAAAGGGTTTTGAATATTGTAGGTAAAAGACATGACTTGATTGGAATTGTTCTCAACGATCCTCGCGAAAAACATTTTCCCAGCAGCGGCATAATAAAATTCCGCGATGCAGAAACCGGCAGAATTCGCTATCTCGATACAAGCGATAAATATGTGCAGTCAAGTTTCGCGCGGAATTTAAATTCGGGCAAGGAAAGACTGAAAGGAATTTTTTTGAAGGCAAGACTTGATGCAATTGAAATAGATACCGCGCAATCTTACGTTAAACCATTAGTGAATTTTTTTAAGATTAGGGGCAGAAGATTTTGATTAAAAGCGTTTTGAAGCTGCTTGTAATTTTTTCTTTTTTGAACACCATTTCGGCGCAGAATATCAGCGTGTTTGCCGAAACGGATAAACCTTCATATTTAATCGGCGACTATATTTCTTACAAAATAGAATTCCGTTACGGAGAAGGGATTCAAATAATATATCCGAATATTGTTGATAGCATAAAGAATCTCGATTTCATCAACGAATCTGCACCGGAAACACGAAAAGATAAAAACGAAACCGTAGAAATAAGAAGCTATATTTTTTCGAAATATGATTCGGCTTCAGTAACGATACCGGCATTCAAAATTGAATACCTAACGGCGGGCGGCGAGATAAGCACAATTACAGTTAATCCTGTGCAAATTAGAATAAACACAATTGAAGTTGATGCAAGCGGCGATATTCAAGATGTTAAAGCGCCGATAAAAATCCAGCTGGATTGGTGGTTCATTGCGATAGTTGCGTTAATAATTATAGCAATAATTGCAGCCGCTTACTATATCTACAAATACTATCAAAAGAAAAAACAGCCGGCTGCTTCTGAAAAGAAAGCAATAAAACTACCCGCACATAAATTGGCTTTGATTGCTCTTGCGCAACTCGAAGAGAAAAAACTATGGCAGCAAGGTAAGATAAAGGAATATCATTCTGAAATAACTGAAATAATCAGAAGGTATTTTGAAGAGAGGTTCAACTTTTTCGCAATGGAAATGACTTCGGGTGAAATTCTGAGGAAATTAAAAGAAGTGCAAAACCTTGACGGTATAATTGAAGAATCCGAAAACTTTTTTTCGAATGCAGATTTAGTAAAATTTGCAAAATTCAAACCAATGCCCTCGGTAAATGAAGAGATGATGAAACAGGCGTTAACTATCGTAAATAATACTAAGCCAGAAGACGAAGGGATAAAAAAAATCCCAGGGGTTGAAGAAAATGTCTGATATTGTCTTTAAATATCCGTTTGTTTTGTATTTCCTTGCAGTGATTCCTTTTCTTTTTTTGTGGTACTGGCGAAAAAATAAAAGGAACACCCCTGATATCACTTACTCATCGCTTGATCTGTTTGACAATATAAAACCCACTTTAAGAGAAAAGCTGATTCATCTACCTGCGTTGCTTCGTATTGCGGCGCTTGCATTGCTGATAGTTGCGCTTGCCAGACCGCAATCATTTACTAGCGGGGAAAATATTTATACAGAAGGAATTGATATTGTGCTGCTGCTCGATATATCGGGCAGTATGCTTGCAGAAGATTTCCGCCCCAATAGAATTGAAGCCGCAAAATCCGTTATATCGGAATTTATTGACGGCAGAACTTCTGATAGAATCGGGCTTGTAATCTTTGCCAGCGAAAGTTTTACACAATGCCCTTTGACTATCGATTATGACGTTCTGAAGAATTTACTTTCTGAAATTAAAAGCGGAATGATAGAAGACGGCACGGCAATAGGAACTGCCATCGCGAACGGTGTAAACCGGTTGAAAGACAGTCCCGCTAAGAGCAAAGTGATAATTCTGCTTACCGACGGCGTCAACAACTCAGGCGAAATAGATCCGCTTACCGGAGCGCGAATAGCCGAGACGTTTGGAATAAGAATTTATTCGATCGGAGTCGGCACAATAGGGCAGGCGCCATATCCCTTTCAAACTCCACTCGGAAAGAGATATCAAATGGTGCCGGTGGAAATTGACGAGGATGTGTTGATTCAAATTTCCGAAATTACCGACGGACAATACTTCCGAGCAACGAATAACGACAAGCTGAAAGAAATATACACCAAAATCGATGAGCTGGAAAAAACTAAGGTTGAAATAACAAGTTATAGAAATGCGAAAGAGCTGTTCTATAATTGGGCAGGAGCCGGATTAATTCTATTGCTGATTGAACTTGGATTATTAAGAACATATTTAAGAAGGCTGCCTTAAAATGATTAGATTTGTTCACCCCGATTATTTATATGCTTTATATCTAATACCCGTTTTAGTAGCCGTATATTTTATTACAAGCTATAAACAGAAAAGGGCGTTAAGCTTATTTGCTAATGAGAAAATGCATAAGGTTCTGCTGCCTTTCAGAAGCAAAGTTAAACCGGTAATTAAATTTATTTTGGTTATTACTTCCATTGCTTTTCTAATATTATCGCTTGCCAATCCGCAGGTCGGATCAAAAATCGAAGAAGTTAAACAGGTTGGTATTGATGTGTTCATCCTGCTTGATGTTTCCATGAGTATGAAAGCTGAAGATATCAGACCGAATAGACTTGCGAAAGCAAAGCTTGAAATTTCCAAGATGATACAGCGTCTCCGCGGCGATAGAATCGGTTTGATTGTTTTCTCCGGAGAAGCCTATGTGCAGTTTCCTTTGACAACCGACTACTCAGCTGCAAATTTATTTTTGAATGCCGTTGATGTTTCATCAGTTCCCGTGCCCGGCACGGCGATAGAACCTGCAATTAATTTAGCATTGAATTCCTTTAAAGAGGATACGCCTACCAAAAAGGCAATTATAATTATTACCGACGGCGAAGACCATGAAGGCAATTTAAAGAATGCTGCCGAAGAAGCCGAATCAAAAGGAGTTCAAATTTATGCAATCGGGCTCGGATCCGCCGCCGGGTCGCCGATACCAGTATATAATTCAAGAGGGCAGCAGGTGGATTTTAAGCGCGACAATACCGGTAATATTATTCTTACTAAACTTGACGAACAGACTCTTATTGAACTCGCCGCTGCCGGAGGCGGAAAATATTACAGAGGCACGAATACTGAGAACGAACTTGAACAAATCTATAACGATTTATCCGATATCGAAAAATCAGAATTCGGCACGACACGGATCACAAGTTACGAGGACAGATTTCATTATTTCCTATTCCCCGCAATTTTATTTTTACTGGCGGAATTTTTTATCAGTGCAAAAAAAACAAAATTTTTAATAAAATTTGATAACGAATAAATAATAATTATGAAAAACAGCCTTCATAAATATTTGTCTGTAACGATATTATTGTTATTGTCTGCAAATTCAGCGCTGCCGCAATCGCTTCGAAAGCATGTTAATAACGGCGTAGATTTTTACGAGAAGGAAAAGTATTCCGAAGCAGAAGTCTCTTTCAAAAAGGGAATCGAAAAAGAATTTGAATCATTCGAAGGTCATTTTAATTTGGGTGATGCACTCTACAAGCAGCAAAGATACGACGAAGCGTTGAAATCATTCGGTAATGCAATGGCTCTTGCAAAGGATGATTATCAGCGCGGCAAGATTTACCATAATCTCGGGAATACTCTGTTGAAATCCCAGAAGCTTCCGGAAAGTATTGAAGCGTATAAAAACGCATTGAAGCTTAACCCTGAAGATCTAGAAACAAAATATAATCTTGCTTATGCATTGAACATGATGAAGAACGATCAAAATAAGCAGCAGAATAAAAATCAACAGAATCAGGATAATCAAGACAAGGAAGACCAGCAGGATCAAAATCAAAAGGATCAGGAAGAAAACCAAGAGCAAAACAAAGAGCAAAACCAGGATCAGCAGAAGCAGAATGACGAACAAAATCAAAATCAGAAACAGCCGCGCCCGAACGAGATTTCAAAGGAAGAAGCTCAAAGGATTTTGGAGGCATTAAAAAAGGATGAAGCGAAACTTCAGCAGGAATTACGAAAAAAAGCAGTGAAGCAATCGAAAAGGGAAAAAGACTGGTAGATAATGGGATGAATAGAATTTCTTTAAATATTTTTACTTTCGTTTTATTTTTATCAGGGATTTATTTCGCTCAAGAGTTTAAATCCTCAGTCGATAGAACTACAGTCGGACAAAACGAACGCTTCCAAGTTTATTTTGTGTTTTCAGGTTCGAACACAAATAATCTCCGCAATTTTTCTCCGCCTAATTTTCAAGGCTTTAAAATATTGAGCGGGCCCAATCAATCTACCAGCATGCAGATTATTAATGGGCAGATGTCCTCTTCGGTTACTTATTCGTATTTTTTAGCTGCGGCGGAGCCCGGTGAATATACTATTAATAGCGCATCAATTAATTTGGGAAGTACGGTTTATAAAACCGACCCGATTAAAATTAAAGTTGTTCAAGGCGCTGCACAGCAGCAAAGCGTCGGCTCGGAGGTATCGAGTGAAGAGATAGCTAAAAATCTTTTCATCGTTGCCCAGGTAGATAAATCATCTGCTTACAAAGGCGAGCAAATTACAGTTACTTATAAGTTATATACTCGTCTTGAAATCTCATCCCCGCAGATTTCCAAACTTCCTGTTTATGAAGGTTTCTGGGCAGAAGAAATAGAAACGGATAATACAATCAGATTCGATATTGAGATGTATAAAGGCGAACGGTTCAGGTCCGCGGTGATAAAAAGAGCTGCTCTTTTTCCGACAAAAGCCGGAAACCTTTCAATAACGCCTTTCGAGTTGAATATACCAGTGATACTTCAGAAGAGGAGAAATGCCAATCCTTTTGATGATTCGTTCTTCGATTCTTTTTTCAGCCGGCGTGAAACTGTTGATTTTCTAGCAAAGTCAAACCAAATTACAATCAATGTAAAAGAGCTTCCGCTGAATGCGCCATCAACATTTAACGGAGCAGTGGGTGATTTTAAAATGTCGGTCAGTGTGGATAAAACAGAATTAGAAAGCAACGAACCATTATCAATAAAAATAAACTTAAGCGGAACGGGAAATATTAAACTTCTTGAAATACCAAAGCTGAATCTTCCGTCTGGTTTTGAAGAATATGAACCGAAAATAATTGAAAGTATTAGCCGCAGCGGAAAGATTTCGGGAAGCAAAAACGCCGAATACCTCATCATCCCAAGGCTTACGGGTGAAAAAGAAATTTCTCCGATAGAATTTACTTTTTTCAGCCCTTCTCAAAAAAAATATGTTACGCTTAAATCTCCTGCATATAATTTAAAAATCAAAAGAAGCAGCAATGCAGTCGAACCCGGCGTAACCGGCTTTTCAAAGGAGAGCGTGCGCCTGCTAAGCGATGATATCCGGTTTATCAAAACTTCCAAATTAGACCTGAGAGAGAAAGAAGATTTCAGCGCTGTGCGAAGCTGGTTCTGGTTGGCGTTGATCTTTCCTTTGTTTGCTTTTATCGGCGCCGTGAGTTACATCAAGCGGAGAGAATCTCTACACGGCAATATTGACTTAATGAGAAACAAGAAAGCCGAAAAGAAAGCCAAAGCCAAATTAAAAACAGCAAAGAAAGAACTCGATTTAATGCAGTTTGAAAAATTTTATAATGAATTATACCTTGCTCTTTTCGGATATCTGGAAGACAAGCTCGGCTTAAAGCGCGAAGAGTTTACTCAGGAAAGGGTTCTTCAGCTTCTATTGGAAAGTAATGTAACTGAATCGCTCGTCGGCGATATAAAAGATATTTTGGATAAATGCGAGTTCGCTCGATTTGCTCCGCAAAGCGAAGGCGGGAAGAATGCTGCCGACATATATTCAACAACCGTTGAAAAAATTGTTCAACTTGAAAACTCAATTAAAAACCGTAAAAATTGATTTTATGAAAAGATTTTATCTGCTGATATTCAGCATAATATTCGTTGGTAATTTAAGCGCACAGCCGTTGGAAATGTTTATTGCCGGCAATGATTATTTTGCCCGCGAAGATTTCGAACGCGCCGCTGCGACTTACGAACAGGTTTTATCTCAAGGATACGAAAGCAGTTCATTATACTATAATCTGGGCAACGCATATTTCCGGCTGGGAAAAATTGGCTATGCAATATTGAATTACGAGCGGGGTTTAAAGTTAAGTCCTTATGACGAGGATATTAAACATAATCTTGCGGTGGCTAATTCGAGAACACTTGACAAGATAGAAGAAGTGCCGAAAATTTTCTTATCGAAATGGTGGGAAGCTGTTTTGACATTTCTTACTGTTGACGGCTGGTCTCTTGTAGTAATATTTTTCTATATTGCTTTCCTTTTAAGCATAACTTTTTTTCTAACCGGAAGAACGGGCAGAGCTCAGAAACTCGGATTCATGTCTGGCTCTTTTACTTTTGCAGCTCTTCTGCTCAGCGTTATAATTCTGATTTCAAGTATAAATTATTTCTCGGCAAACGAATACGGCGTTCTGCTTCAATATGAAATGACAGCAAAACAATCCCCCGACTCTAAAGGAAGCGACGTTTTTCTTATACACGAAGGCTCTAAATTCTTGATCGAAGACGAAGTTGACGGCTGGTCTCGCATAAAATTAAGCGACGGCAAAGTCGGCTGGCTGCCGAATTCCTCCTTCGAGTTGATTTAATATAAATATTTCCTGCTGCGATACAAGCGTTTTATTTAATCATTATCTATCTTTAAGGCATAATTAAGGCTGATTTTTATGGATTCAAAAAAATACAGCAATGCTAAACTCTTCATCAGTATTACAAATAGTATTCTGATTTTTTTGTTTATTTACCTTTTTATCCGGCTGGGCAGCAGCCGCGAATTGCTTTCTGCGATTCAAATTATTTCGCACGGCGTTTATTTGCAATTAATTCTTTTTGTTGTACTATTTGGAGCTGGCATTAGTTTTTTTACACTGCCTCTAAAATATTATTCCGAATTTTATTTAGAGCATAAATATAATTTGTCGAATCAAAACTTTGGGCAGTGGATTTGGCAGAATGCAAAGGCGTTAGTTATCGGGAGTTTGATTGGGCTGCCGGTTGCAGTTTTTTTTTATTTTACGTTAATTAAATTCGGTTCTCTGTGGTGGCTGCCTTTCTCTATTTTGATGTTTATTATTACTGTTGTCCTTGCTAAGTTTGTTGTAGTGATTATTCTTCCTTTGTTCTATAAAATATCTAAAGTCGAAAATCAATTACTGAAAGAAAAAATTTTAACGCTGGCGGAAAATGCCGGCATGAAAGTCGAAAATATATTTTCCTTTGATATGAGCAAAGAAACCAAAAAAGCCAACGCTGCCTTTACGGGACTCGGCAAAACAAAAAGAATTTTGCTTGCCGATACGCTGCTCAGTGGATTTTCGGAAGAAGAAATTGAGACTGTTATTGCGCACGAGCTTGGTCATTATAAATACAGACATATTACTAAAAATATTTTTATAACTGCAGCAGTGAGTTTTTTAACATTCTATTTAATATCTGTATTTTATGACGCGTCACTCAGCTGGTTTGGTTTTGAGGAAAGAACTGATATAGCAGCTCTGCCGATATTAATTCTTTGGGCTATGATAATTTCTCTCGTAATTTCACCTATGACAAATGTTATTTCACGAAGATTTGAGTATGAAGCTGATAGATATGCGGTTAATTCAACGGGTTTGAAGGATGTATTTGTCAACGTTTTGAATAAATTGACTAAACAAAACCTGGGGGATGAGAACCCGCACCCGCTGGTAGAGTTCTTGTTTTATTCTCATCCTTCGATAAAAAAACGTATTTCAAGACTTACATTGAATACGGACTAAAATTAAAATTGAATGAGATGGTTCGATGAAAAAATTTTTTAAACACACGATTTTATTATTCACAGTCTTGCTTACTATTTACGGCTGCAAGTCTGACGGTTCAAATAATCTCCCCACGAATCCTATTGACGGGTCATTGCCCGCCAATCCGATTCCAGAAGACGGAGCGATTAATCAAGATAATCTTATTAGTCTTAGCTGGCAGTTCGAAGGAGCCGACTCCTTCACGGTTTATCTTGACACAACTAATCCGCCGGGAAAAATTGTTAAGAGAAACTTGACGGAGAAAAACGCAACTATTTTCGCCGCCGGCGCCTCAACAAAATATTTTTGGCAGGTTGAGGCGATTAAAGCAGATTTGACGAGATTGAAAAGCCCGGTATGGAGCTTTACAACTAAAGCTCAGAGCATAACACCGCCGGGATTCGTGATGGTTAAACACAGCTTAACAACTGCTCCACCTCATTCAGTTAGGCTTTTATTTCAGGTTTTGAACCTTGATTCGAAAGGAGTTCCGGGACTATCAATAAGCGACTTCGAGCTGTATGAGAACAGTCAAAGAATTTCTCATCTTGAATCAAACTTGAGGATTACAAAAAAAGATGATAATATTTATAAAATTAAGACGGTTCTGATGCTAGACAACAGCACAAGCTTAACTGACGGGGGAAGTAATGATCTCGAGCAAATTAAGGATGCAGCTAAGAATTTTGTAAATAATATGCTCGACGAACAGTTAATCTCCATATTTAAATTTTCCGGAACCGTAGAAAAAATAATTGACTTCACCTCTAAAGCAAATAAATTTCAGTTGATTGATGCGATTAACACAATCAGCCGCGGAGCTATGTCAACAAACCTTTATGGAGCGGTAATTGAAGGTTCTAAAGAACTAAAAGAACATTACGGCGCAGATTCAATTATACAGAGCACAATGATACTTTTTACAGACGGTGATGATACTCAAGGGTCACGGACACTGGACGATGCTCTTAACTCTATTGCAGGTAAAAAAGTATTTACAGTCGGATTAGGCGTTGATATTAATCCTAACGTTCTACAACTAATAGGTACGAGCGGGTTTTATTTGATTAATGAATCCTCCCAATTAAATCAAATATTTGTTTCTATCGGAAGTGAACTGGCTGATCTTTCTAATAGTTTCTACTGGATGGAATATGAGAGTCCTAAACGGGGTAATTTTCAGCACTTGCTTAAATTATTTATAATTAGCAATGCTATTAATTCTTTTATCGAAGGTACATTCAGCAGCGCAGGTTTCTTCGATGCACAGCCAGGCATTTATTTTAATTCTTCTTTCGGCAATCCGCTCGGCGACAGCGACATTCCTCTAATTTCCGGCGGCGATGCCGCAGAAATTTATGTAAACACATTCGGCGGTGCTGCAAAGCCATTCTATTCTTGGAGCGATGAGCCGTTATTAAATATCAATTATCTCGACCAGATTCGTTCATCTGTTGCTGTCGGAGCGCTCCCGGGCATTGTAAACGATACCACGGTTACAATAACTGTAACCGATATTTACAACGGTTTTTCAAAAACTCTAAACTTTGCTATTTTTAAACCGTAACTTAAAAAGGGAATGTATGGCTGTCAGCCGCGAAGACGTAATCTATATTGCAAAGCTTGCAAAACTCGAATTAAAAGAGAATGAAATTGACGATTATACAATCCAAATGAACAGGATTTTAGTTTATATGGATAAACTAAACGAGCTTGATACAGAAAAAGTTGAACCGCTTTCGCATCCTGTGCCGGCTGTAAATATATTCCGGGAAGACACCGTAAAAGGTTCTGTCAGCCGCGAAGATGCCTTGAAAAATGCGCCGGAAAGCACAGAAGAATTTTTTATCGTGCCGAAAATAATTACTGTCGAATAAAATTTAATATGATAGTCGGAATAATTCCAGCCCGTTTCGCTTCAACCCGGTTGATGGGTAAACCGCTTGCTGATATCGGAGGTAAACCGATGATACAGCACACTTATCTGAGCGCGATAAAATCTAAATTCCTCGATAAAATAATTATTGCAGTTGACGACGAGAAACTTCGCGAAACCGTCGAGTCTTTCGGAGCTGAAGCAATACTCACCCCAAAAGAAATACCGAGCGGCTCGGATAGAATTGCCTATGTAGCAAAAGACATTGACGCAAAGATTGTAGTTAACATTCAAGGTGACGAACCGTTCATCCCAGGTCGAATGATTGATGAAGCAATTGAACCGATGCTTTTTGACGAGGATATCTCGGTTTGTACGCTTGCCAAAAGAATTGACAAGGTGGAAGAATTGAAATCTCCGGCTGTCGTAAAAGTTGTGTTCGATTATAATAATTATGCCCTTTACTTTTCGAGATCGCCCATCCCTTTTGTCCGCGATGCCCGTACCAATCTAGAAAAAATTAATACCGGCGAAGTTTATAAACACATCGGACTTTATGTTTATAAAAAAGAAGCGTTATTGAAATTTACTTCGCTGGAGCAGACCGACCTTGAATCTATCGAGCGGCTGGAGCAGCTGCGTATGCTGGAAAACGGAATGCGTATAAAAGTTGTTGTCACCGAGTTAGAAAGTTTATCTGTTGATACGCCTAAGGACCTTACCGTTGCAAGGAATTATTACGAAAAACTAATGAAGCGGAAAAAATGAAAGAACCAAAAAAAATTAATCTGTCTAATATCCCGACTCCAATTGAAAAAATTACATTCAACGGCTGTTCTTTTCTTATTAAAAGAGATGATTACACCGGCACAGAATTATCAGGCAATAAAGTTAGGAAACTCGATTATCTCCTCTACGAAGCTATTCAAAACAAATCCGAGTATATTTTTACATGCGGAGGAGATCAATCGAATCACGCCCGGGCTGCAGCTGTGGCTGCGGCAAAGCTCGGACTTAAATCAAAATTATTTTTATGGGGGAATAAAAAAAACTCACCTGACGGCAATTTGCTTCTTGATCAATTTTCCGGCGCCGAGATTATTTACTTAACCAAAAGAGAATACTCTGAGGTAAATAAAATCATGCTCGAGCAATCCAAGCGTCTGAAAAAAAAGATTACTATAGTTCCTACCGGCGGTTCAAATTTTCTTGGCATTTGGGGATATATAAATTTTGTCAGAGAACTTTCAACGCAGTTAAATCTTAAGAGTATATCGGGGATTGTTACCGCTGCCGGCAGCGGCGGAACTTCGGCTGGAATCCTTGTTGGTCTCTCTCTGATGGGTTTTAGAAAAAAGGTTTATGCAGTTAATGTCGTGGATGATGAAAGAACAACCCGTAAAATTATTTTAGATCTTGCCGAAGGCGCAGTAGAAAAATATAGATTACCCGTTAAAGTCCACAGCGAAGATCTTACAATATTGGACGGTTACTCTAAAGAAGGTTACAAAAAAATTTCCCCAGAAAAAGTAAAATTGTTGAAGCAGCTTGCTATCCAATCGGGTATTATACTTGACCCGGCGTATACTGGGAAAGCATTTTATGCCTTCAATGAAAAATTTCTTAGCGGCAGAAACAAAACTGATATTTTGTTCGTTCACACCGGCGGTATATTCGGCGTGTTTCCGAAAAAGAAAAACTATATAAGTGCATGAATCGGAGGTGTTTTCATGGATAGGAAGATCAGAGTAATAATTGCCAAAGCTGGCCTCGACGGTCACGACAGAGGCGCAAAAGTTGTCGCCTCGGCGCTTAGAGATGCTGGTATGGAAATAATTTATACAGGGCTTCGGCAAACTCCTCAAATGATTGTTGAAGCGGCAATTCAGGAAGATGCTGATGCCATCGGAATAAGCATTTTATCCGGTGCGCACATGACAATACTTCCCAAAATTATCGATTTAATGAATCAAAAAAATTTGAATGACGTATTGCTGTTCGGCGGCGGTATTATTCCGCAGGATGATGTTAAAAAACTGAAAGATATGGGAGTCGGCGAGATTTTTACGCCGGGTGCTTCCACTGCTGATATAGTTAAATTTCTTGAAAACTGGATTAAAGAAAACCCCCGGTATTAGAAACTGCCATTTAACGAGCCATATTCCTAAAGTGGCAATCTTTGATTATCTTTAACCACTAAATTATTTTAAACCGAAAAATGGATAAATCGAAAGAAAGAATATTATTTCTCGATCTTATGCGCGCGTTTGCTGTATTTATGATGATACAGGGACATACTATTCATGCGCTGCTCAGCACAGAATATACATCCGGTGAATATTTGCTTTACAATATCTGGCATTTTTTCCGCGGCTTCACTGCCCCAATCTTTATGTTTACCGCCGGCACGGTTTTTACGTATTTACTTATAAAAAATCCAATTTCATTTTCAAGTAACGAACGTGTTAGTAAAGGCATCAAACGATTCTTTGTTTTACTCCTCATAGGATATTTCTTGCGTTATCCGACGCACAGATTTTTTGATTATTCAAATGTGACAATTCAGCAATGGCAAATATTTTTTGCGGTTGATGCGCTGCACCTTATCGCCTTCGGTTTACTATTTATTATTTTGGTTAAAGCTGTTAGCGAATATATCGGGATTAATCCTATGAACGCATTCATCTCTGCGGCGCTTTTTTTCTTTCTTCTTAATCCTGCAGTTGCTTTACTCGATTGGAATTCATTTCTTCCATTGCCTATAGCCTCATACTTCACAACTAAAACCGGCTCAATTTTCCCTTTATTCCCGTGGGCTGGATATTTACTTGCAGGAGCGGTTCTCGGCACATATTTCAGGGCGCATAAAAATATTTTTAAGGATAGAAAATTTGCGCTCAATTTAATCTTACTCGGCGTCACTTTTTCCCTCGGCTCAATTCTTTTTGATCGTTTTGAATCATTATTTTACGGCAGCAGTAATTTCCTTGCGCTCAATCTGAGTTTATCATTTTATAGAATTGGTGTGGTGTTGATGCTAAACGGTGTATTTTTGTTTATTACATTAAAGTTTAAGAGTGTCCCGAATATTGTAAGGACATTCGGCAAACATTCGCTGATAATTTATGTTATCCACCTGATAATTATTTACGGCTCGGCTTTTGTACCGGGTCTGTCTTTACGCTACGGGAAATCGCTTGAGCCCATCACGGTTGTAATGATTGCTCTAACTCTAATCATTTGCATGCTCATTTTAAGTTTATTTATTGATAAAGCAAGTCCTTTCCTGCGAAAAATAAATTTAGCTGAACTGATCAAACGAAAAAAAATCCAATTAGATGCAGAATGAGAAAATCCTCTAATACAGAATCTTCGTTAAACAATGACGAAAAAATATTTGAGTTATCTCTGCGCCCTTCCGCTTTCGAAGAATTTACAGGACAGAAGAAAATAACAGATAATTTAAAAGTCTTTATTGGCGCAGCAAAAAAAAGAGGCGAAAGTTTAGACCATGTTCTTTTAACGGGTCCGCCCGGTCTCGGTAAAACAACTCTGGCGCATATTATCGCAAAAGAAATGAATGTGAAAATTAAAGTAACTTCCGGACCAGTTCTTGAAAAACCCGGGGACCTGGCGGGAATACTTACTAATTTGGAAGAAAAGTCTGTTTTGTTCATCGATGAAATCCACAGACTTAGCCCGGTTGTTGAAGAATATTTATACTCGGCAATGGAAGACTTTAAAATAGATATAATGATTGACTCGGGTCCTAACGCAAGAACAATACAAATTAAACTGCCGCAATATACTCTTGTAGGCGCAACTACCAGGGCTGGATTGCTCACAGCTCCTTTGCGCGACAGGTTCGGCATCAAAGCGCGCTTGGATTATTACGAAAGTGAGTTAATAAAAAAAATAATTATTAGATCGGCGGGGATCTTAGGAATTGACACAAATGATGATGCTGCGGTAGAACTTGCAAAACGTTCACGCGGCACGCCAAGAATTGCTAATCGGCTGCTCAAACGTACGAGAGATTTTGTTGACTTCGAGAATAAAAAGAAAATTGATATTGAGACAGCACGAAAAGCTCTCGGCGCACTGGAAGTAGATGAATTCGGTTTGGATGAAATGGATAAAGACATTATTCTAACTATTATCGAAAAATTTAACGGCGGACCCGTTGGGTTAAATACATTATCAGTTGCGGTTAACGAAGACCCCGGTACAATAGAAGAAGTTTATGAACCGTTTTTGATACAACAGGGATTTATTCAGAGAACGCCGCGCGGAAGGGAAGCAACCGATTTGGCTTATATCCGGTTCAACAAAAAAAGAAATAAACTTACTAAAGAACAATCATTATTCGACTAACTATGATAAAAGTTGAATTAAATAATTTTCACTTCGGTTCCGGCAGCCCATTTGTATTAATTGCCGGACCTTGTGTTGTGGAATCTGAATCGCTTGTACTCTACACGGCTGAAAAACTGAAAGAAATAACAAGCGAATTAAAAATCCCGTTAGTTTTCAAATCAAGTTATAAAAAAGCCAATCGAACAAGTTTAGATTCATTTTCAACACTTGGGATTGTAGAGGCTCTTGAAATTCTTGCTAAAGTCAAAAAAGAACTTGATGTACCTATACTGACAGATATTCACAAAGAAGAAGAAGCCCACACAGTATCGGCGGTTGCCGACATTCTGCAGATACCCGCTTTCTTATGCCGTCAGACGGATTTATTATTAGCAGCAGGACAAACTGGAAAAATTGTAAATATCAAAAAAGGTCAATTCCTTTCGCCGGGCGATATGAAACATGCTGTTAAGAAAGTTGAATCGACAGGTAATAGAAAAATACTTTTAACCGAGAGGGGCAGCACATTCGGCTACAACAATCTTGTGGTTGACATGCGTTCATTAAAAATTATGAGCGATTTGGGTTATCCGGTAATTATGGATGCAACTCATTCCGTCCAAATACCCGGAGGTGAAGGGGTAACCGGAGGCAGCCCGGAGTTTATTGAACCTCTCGCACGAGCGGCTTCTGCAGTAGGCATTGACGGCTTGTTTCTTGAAGTTCATCCCGATCCAGAAAGAGCGCTGAGCGATTCGGCGAGCCAGCTTCATTTGAATAGTGTAAAAGGGCTTCTCCAGGTAATTCAGAAAATTGATTCGATAATCAAGAATCGTTTTTAAAGAAATTTATCACAGAATTTTTTTAAGGAAGGAAAGTTTTGACAGATCAAGAAATACTTCAGCAGTGCAAAAATGTTATACGACTCGAAGGGCAGTCGGTAAACGACCTGATAGATAAAATTAATGGAGATTTTGTTAAGGCAGTAAAAGCTATTTATGGCTCTACTGGTCGTGTTGTTTTTACTGGAATGGGTAAATCGGGTTTGATAGCGCGTAAAATAGTTGCGACGATGAATTCAACTGGAACGGCGGCAATTTATATGCACCCAACAGATGCGCTGCACGGTGATCTCGGTATGGTAAGAAAGAAAGATACCGCAATTATCATTTCGAAAAGCGGAAGCACTGAAGAACTATTGAGCCTAACACAAATGCTGAAACGTATCGGCGTGGTGATAATCGGAATGTTAGGAGAGCGGAATTCTAAAATCGGTCGGAATTGTGATATTATTCTTGATGTTAGCGTAAAAGAAGAAGCCTGCCCTTATGATCTTGCCCCGACGTCATCGACAACAGTTGCACTTGTAATGGGTGATGCACTGGCGATTTCACTATTGGAAATGCGGGGATTCACCGCAGAAGATTTTGCCCAGCTTCATCCTGCCGGAAGCCTCGGTAAAAGACTCTCTCTTAAAATTTCGGAAATAATGTACAAAAACGATGACATACCGGTCGTTAATGAGAACAGCTTGTTGAAGGATATAATATTTGAAATGACTTCCAAGCGCCTCGGGATGACAACTGTCGTTGATGGACAAAATAGATTAACAGGAATAATTACAGATGGTGATATCCGCCGTCTGCTCGAGAAATCGCTTAATATAAAAAATCTCACTGCGAAAGATGTCTATTCGAAAAATCCGAAGACAATTAATGGAGAATTTCTTGCATCATTTGCACTTCAACAAATGGAAAATTATAAAATTACATCACTTATAGTTACAGATGAAAATTGCACGCCGGTTGGCGTTGTGCATTTACACGATCTCGTTAAACTCGGACTGCAAAGCAGATGATCAGCCGGAAAAGATATTTTTGGCTCTCGCCGATTTTTTCTCTTACCGATCGATGGATAATATGTTGCGCTGTAATTTTATTTGTATCATTGTCATGCAGCGAAGAAAAGGTAAAACCTCAGATTGGTTACACAATTGAAGAACAAAATTTTCCAGTTCAAGAAAGCTGGAATTCAAAAATCTATTTTTCTGAAGACGGCGAGTTGAAAGCGATTTTATATACAGATCACCTTAAGGCATTTGAGCAGCCTCCTGAAAAATTACTTGATAATGTCAGAATTGAATTCTTAGACGGAGAGCAGCAGATCAGCTCGGTGCTTACATCAAAACGGGGAAAGGTTGATGATAATACTGAAAATATGTTTGCAATCGACAGCGTCGTTGCTGTTAACGACAGCAGTAAAATCAGATTGGAAACAGATGAGCTTATGTGGCGTAAATCCGATCAGAAAATTGTTTCCGATAAATTTGTACGGATAACTTCTCCGGAAGAAATTATAGAAGGATATGGTTTTGAATCCGACAGAACTCTGAAAAATTATGTTATATATGACATTACCTATCAAACAATATTGAAAAAAAACGATAAATGATAATACGCGGCGTTTTACTTTTTTTTATTTCGATTATTGTTTTTGCTCAGCAGGAAGGCGAGAGGATGATAATTATTGGAGATAGTTTGAAAGGAAGAACTTTACAAGGAGAATCATTTAGAGAAGTTATCGGCAATGTCATAATGACCCAGGCAAATATCAGAATAACATGCAGGCGCGCTATTCAAAACATTACAAGAAACGAAGCGGAATTGATAGGTGACGTAGTCGCCGTAGAAGACTCGATAACAATAAAATCCGATAGAGCGTTCTATTACGGCAGTGAAAGATTTACTTATTCGGATAACCCGGTAGAACTATTCGACGGACATATAACGCTGACGGCAGAAAGCGGATACTACTATTTCGATAAAGATATGGCAATATTCCACGACGATGTAAAACTCGTCGATTCTATTAAAACCATGTACGCAGATAGATTAACATATTTTAACGAACTAAATCTTGCCGAAGCCGTTGGAAGAGTAAACATCCGCGATGAAAACTCTTCGATTAAAGCGGATAGTTTACTTCACTACCGTGATAAAGACAGCACTGCTGCATTTGGGAATATTGTTATTTTCGACCCTCGGAATTCTACAGTAATAACAGGCGGCAAATTAAACGACGATGGCAGGAAGAAATATACTTTTATCACCGGAGCGCCCATCTTAACGCAAATTGATACATCGGAGACCGGAATAATTGATACCCTGGTGATCTTCGCCAATACGATGGAGTCTTTCTCTGATTCAGTTCAAAAATTTATAATAACAGATTCTGTTAAAATTATCCGAAGCGAATTTTATTCCGTTAATGATTATTCTATTTATTACAGGGACGAAGGGAAAATTTTTACGCACAGAATAAATGAAGAATCCGATCCTCCAGTAATGTGGTATGATAATTCGCAGTTGATCGGTGACAGCATAACGGTTTATATAAAAGAGAATGAACTTGAAAAAATTGAAATAATTGACAGAGCCTTCATATTATCCCGCAGTACTGATTTTCCATTGAGGTATGATCAGATATCAGGCAGAATAATTATTATGCACTTTGCGGGACGAGAATTAAAACTGACCGAAGTGGAAGGAAACGTGTTAAGTATATATTTTCTTTACGAAGAAGGTGATGAAAACGGCGTCTTGAAATCGAGTTCTGAAAAGAGTAAAATATTTTTCGAAGAAAGGGAAGTTTCTGATGTAAAATTATTCGGTTCGATTAAAAGCGAATACTATCCCGAAAATTTAGTCTTCGGACAAGAGTTAGACTTTACGCTTCCCGCTTTCAGAATTTTTAAGAACAAACCCGATAAAGAATTATTATTTAAACAGGTTATTAATTTTAAATATTATTGATATGAAAAATCTTAAACTTAGAAGCGAAAACCTCGTCAAGATTTATAAGAATAGAAGTGTTGTAAACCATGTTTCGGTTGATGTAATTCAGGGTGAGGTAGTAGGGCTTCTCGGACCTAACGGAGCCGGAAAGACAACAACTTTCTATATGATTGTTGGCATGATTAAACCCAACGAGGGAAAAGTTTATCTCGACGAACTTGAAATTACTAAAGAACCTATGTATAAAAGAGCAAAAATGGGGATCGGTTATCTGCCTCAGGAAGCTTCGGTATTTAGAAGGTTAAGCGTCGAAGATAATATTATAGCTGTTTTGCAGATGCAGAATATCTCGAAGAAAGAGCGTAAAGAAAAACAAGAAAAACTCCTTGAGGAACTTACCATTTCACACATCCGCAAAAGCATGGGTTACCAGCTTAGCGGTGGCGAGAGGAGAAGAACTGAAATTGCAAGAGCGTTAGCGACGGATCCTAAGTTTATTTTGCTTGATGAACCCTTTGCCGGAGTTGACCCTATTGCAGTTGAAGATATAATGAATATTGTTGCCAATCTTAAGCATAAGAATATCGGTATTCTAATTACCGATCATAATGTGCATGAAACCCTAAGTATTGTTGACCGGGCATATATTCTTATCGAAGGGAAGATTTTCAAAGAAGGCGGGGCGTTTAATCTTGCCGAAGACGAAGAAGTAAGAAAATTATATTTAGGCGAGAAATTTAAACTAGACCGTTACGAATAATTCTTTCGAAGATTTAGCATCTTCGAAGTCTTAATCATTATTTAGGATTAAGATTGAATAGTTGGCAGGTTAAATCACAATTAAATAAGTGAGCGCACCGATTATGATGAGATAAACGGAAGCCCACATGACGGTTTTGATAAGTTTTTTCCGCCGCACTTTTTTTTGAAAGCCCCGTCTTGCAAATTCAGAGCGTTCATAATCTCCTTTTTTAATATCCCAGTTTTCCATGTCCGCAAATAGAATTAATAAAATCTATTATCCGTTGAATTCCTTTATTATCTTCTCTATCTGTTCTGTTGTAATACCCGTTCCGAATTTTTCATTTTCTGCTGAAGCGGAATTTTTCTTGGAAATCTTTTCAAACTTAGGATTACCGGCTCTTGCCCTCAATCGCTCCTCTATTTGATGCATAAAACCCTGGTGATTAGTCGCCGGATTGAATTTAACTGAATAATCGAGAGCTGAGACCGCACTGCCTTCACTTACGGGATTAGTTTCAAAGGCAAGAGTTTTAATATTCATTAAATGTTTTGCAGTTACATTTTCTGAAACAATCGAGCCGCCCCAAGTTCCCACACCTAATGTCATTGAAGGAGCCAGATCGGTAGTATATCCTACCGCACCCACAGACGAAGGAGTGTTTACAACAATTCTGAACGCAGGTTTCTCAAGGGCAAATTTCATAATAACTTCTTGGTCGTTAGAGTGAATTGCTAAGGTATGACCCATACCGCCGAACTCCAACAAATCTATGCATTTATGACAGCCTTCGAGCCATCCGTCAACGGTGTAAAATGCGAGAACAGGAGACAACTTTTCGATTGAAAGCGGTTCGTTGTGTCCAACCCCTTTGCAATCGGCAATTAGCACCTTAGTGCCATTCGGAACCTGAAAGCCTGAATATTCAGCAATGAACTCAGCGGGTTTCCCGACAATCTCGGGATTGAGTTTTGCGCCTTTAGCAATTTTGTCTTCAAGTTTTAATTTTTCTTCGCTGCTTAAAAAATATGCGCCAAACTTTTTTGCTTCATCAATAAATCTGTCCTTGATTGGTCTATCAACTATTACCGCTTGTTCGGAAGAACACAGTACGCCGTTATCGAAAGTTGTGCCGAATATTATGTCACTCGCAGCTTTCTTTACATTTGCGGTTCTTTCAACAAAAGCAGGAACATTCCCCGAGCCGACGCCATAGGCGGGCGTTCCTGTACTATAAGCAGCTTTAACCATCGGCGTACTGCCGGTCGCGAGTATTACAGCAATATCTTGATGTTTCATTAATGCATCGGTGCCGGCTAAAGTGGGAGTTGACAGATATTTTATAAGACCTCTTGGTGCGCCGGCTTTTTCGGCAGCTTCTCTTAAAATATCGAGAGCTTCAGCAGAACATCTAACGGCTTTCGGATGCGGGCTTGCAACAATTGCATTTCTACATTTCAAAGATATAAGAGTTTTGAACATTGCGGTAGAAGTGGGATTTGTTGAAGGAATCAACGCGGCGACAACGCCCATTGGTTCGGCGATCTTAATTATTTTGCCTCCGTTCTGTACATCTATTACGCCGACAGTTTTCAAATCTTTGATAGACTCATGTACATTCTTCGTTCCAAAGATATTTTTCGTAGTTTTATCTTTAACATTTCCGAACCCCGTTTCTTCGTGGGCAAGTTTTGCTAATCTTTCAGATGCAGAATAACCCGCCTCTGCCATTGCCGAAACTATTTTATCTACTTGCTGCTGTGAGTAGTGTTTAAACTCTAATTGGGCTTCTTTTGCCTGGCTAACAAGATCTCGTACTTGCTGAATTGATTTTAGGTCATTATCAAGATTCATATCATTCTCATGCATTTCTTGAACAAAATATAAATATTTGAATACAAAACAGCAATTTGGGGATAAGGATTTGGAAAGAAAGTTAATTGTTAATCGAGAATTTCTTTCAATTTTGCAAAGCCGCTTTTGCTGACCGGAATAGGTATATTATCCATTGTTATTATACGGTAAGAACCTTTTTCAAAAGGTTCAATCCGTTTTATCTGCAAGATTTTTATTATGAATGATCTGTGAACTCTGATAAATTCAGATGGATCGAGGTGGGTTTCGAAGTATTTCATAGTCCGAGAATTCAAGTAAGTTCCTTGCTGAGTATAGATTTGAACGTAATCATCCTGCGCTTCGATTAAATTAATATTATCAACAGGGATTATGATTATATCGTTGTTCTTCTTAATTACTATTCTATGTAGAAAGTCGTCGGAATTATCAAAATGACGCTTCATTTTTTCGATATCCGGTGATTCGCCGGAATCAAAAATTTTTCCCTCAATCTTTTTAAGCGCATCGTTAAACCTGGCTTCTGAAAATGGTTTCAGAAGATAATCCACTGCGTTAACTTCAAAAGCTTTTATTGCGTAATTATCAAATGCAGTTGAGAAAATAACCTGCGGTCTATGTTCGATCAATTCGAGCATCTCAAAACCGGTAATTTTCGGCATTTGAATATCAAGAAAAATTAAGTCCGGCTTTAATTGATTAATGGCTCTTATTCCTTCGAAGGCGTTGGAGCATTCTTGCATAATTTCGTAATCAGAATGCTTTTCAAGATAATTTTTGATTACATCTCTGGAGAGCTTCTCGTCATCAATAATTATTACTTTTTTTTTCATCATCAACCGGCAGGTATATAAATTCTTGCGGTAAAAATATCGTCAATTTTATTGAATGATAGAAGGTTTTCTTGATTATAAATAAGAGTTAATCTTTCTTTCACATTTTTCAATCCTATGCCTTTACCCTTGCCGGATACGCTATCGGGGTCAAAATTATTTTGAACAGTGATTATTAGATAAGAATTTTCTTTTTTACAAAAGAGGTTAATATTGATTTTGCTGTTACTCTCATAAACACCGTGCTTGATTGCGTTTTCAATCAAAGGCTGAAGAATCATATTCGGGATGTTGCTGGTTAGACATTCTTTCGGAATTTCTTCGGTAAAATCAAGTCTTTCATTGAAACGTATTTTTTCAATTTCGAGGTAAAGTTTAATATTTGCGATTTCCTCCCCGAGTTTTACCATCTGCTGCTCATTTAAAGACAGAGTGCTGCGAAGAAACGAAGATAATTTAATTGTCATCTCACGCGCTTTTTTTGGATCAGAAACCGTTAATGAACTGATCGAATTAAGGCTATTGAAAATAAAATGAGGGTTGATCTGATATTTAAGAGATTTTAGTTCCGCATCTCTCACCAAAGATTCGAGTTTCTGCTCTTGCTCCAGTTTCAGTTTAAAATTATTATAATATATAAACACATAGTACATAGATACAATAACGATATAGAATAAAACCCCGATATTAAATCTCCACACCCCGGAATCCAAAACGAAGTTTAAGTAAGCCTGGTCAATTCCGAACCAAAGTTTTAATGCATAATAACCGGCAGCCAGCCAAATGAGCGAAGTTAAGATTGAGCCGGCAAAGTGATTCAGAAAAACCCGCCATATTTTTTTTTCATCAACAGAAATGAATCTGATAGGGTACCAGATGCTGATACCCAATATAAAATAGATAGCATTGAAAACTAATGAGTCGTAAAGGGAATTATAAATACTTTGATTGAAAGACTGATTTAAAAATATAAAATGATTGATTGTGATAATCAGCCAAATGATAAGGTAACCGAGCAGCAATATTCTTTTATTTAATATCGGGTTCTGCATAGTCAATAGTTATTTGATATCTCCGCCGCCGAATAGAACGAAGCCTTTGATAACAAGAACTTTAGAATCATCAGCTTCCGGAATAAATTCTTTTTTTCTTTCATCGTCAAACCCGCCGAAGATTGAGACTACATTTACAATTATTTTCCAATCTTTCGGGACGAATAAATCGACGCCTCCAAACATAATAAATAAATCTAAAGTATTTCTTCCCTCAGCGAGTTTTGAGTTAAATAAATATATATCCGAGCCGCCGAAGAGAGTTGTAATTCTGCCACCTTTAAAGTTCTTGGAATTAACTTTTTTATCAATTCCGCCAAAGATAACTACTTCGTCAAGGATATCTTCCTCGACCGTATTAATATCTGTATCCTCGCCGTTAGGTTGGGCATACTTATCAGCAGAAACATTAACACCATTGTTTCTTCTAATTAAAATTGCAATGCCGATCAAAATTAAAATTACTGGCCAATAATCGTGTATTATCTGACCGATGGAAAAGTGAAATAACTCTTTTGAATAAAAAAGGAGAGCTAGTGCAAGAAGTATGTAACCCGGCACACTGTTTTTATTATTAAAAAGAATTATCAAACTTATGGCAAGCAATATAGTGGGGAACGAAAAAATTAAATCGAATATTGGGAAATGGAAAAAGAAAAAATTATCTGCAACCATCATAAATCCGAGAGCTACTAAAATTATTCCTATTATCGTTCGTGTATTGTTTGATTTCATTTCTATATCTCCTAAAAATTAGTTTCTTAATTCTCCGCCGCCGAAAATCACCAAGCCTTTCAGGCGAAGAGTACGTCTTTCTTGCGGTATTATATTTGGGTCTTTTCTTCGGTTGTCGCTCATTCCGCCAAAAATTGGAATCAGATCAATTTCAACATTCCAATTATTTGGGACAAAAATTGTAGTTCCTCCAAACATAGCGAAAATATCTAATATATTTTCACCATCAGCCAGTTCACAGTCTAACAGGTCAATTTCGGAGCCGCCGAAAATTGCAGTGATCTGTCCGCCCCTAAAGACTTTAGCTTGGAATGATTTCTTGCCGCCGCCAAAAATTGCCACTTCGTTTATTTCGAAACTATGTTCGTCCGAATTGTCATTGTCTCTTCTTTTTGTATAAAAAGAATAGTTCTGCCGCCTGAAAATAATGAACAATCCAATCAATACTAATAAAAGAGGCCAATATGCCGGAGCTATTCCGATTAAACCAATTAGGATCATAACAACCCCAGTACCTTTGTTTCGGAAAGAGGCGAGAAGAATCAAACCTACAACAATCAGTATTCCCTGCCATGAGAAAAAATAAAACGGTATGTTGAAATCAATTAAATCAAAATTTCTTAGAAGGAACAGTGCGCCGAGTAATGTTAATATGATCCCTACTGTTATCCTTATAGTTTTGTTGATTTGAGCAGACATAAAATCCTCTGATTTTTGGGTGTAAATCTAACATGGTTTGCGGAGGAATGAAACTAAAATTCGGCGAATTATAGATTTTTGTCGGTAAATGAATAAGCAATCAGAATTACCATATCACTGCGTCACCAAAAATAATGACTCTGCTTAGAATAATGGCTCATAAATCAGTCTGGCATTTATCCCCGCATCCTCCATGATGATTTATTCGATAACGCGCTATCGTTTACAATAATTAAGCAAAAAAAACAAATCAAATCAGATGAGTCTGATTCGAAATGGGATTTGCCCTCATTGGCATTAACCGAGTTAAATATATATTATTTTATCAGCAAGACCTCGTTAGTGCTTTAATAATTCTATCGCAATAATGAATTAACAATGTAAAAATATTTATGAGGGATTAATGAAAGGATTAATAAGGGAATTAATTAGTGATCTATTTCATAAAAAAGAACTTTTTTGATTTGTTCACTGCTATTTTCTATTCGAATGAATTTATATTATTTTTTCAGTTAATATTCTTGCTTAATATAACTATTATGTTTATTTAATCATGTGAAAAATCAAAAAACTTAAAAGGAAAAGATGGAATTAATTTATTTGCTTGCGGGTCTTCTCGTGGGTTCGGCATCTGTCTACTTCGCGCTAAAATTTTATTTTGTCTCGAAAACCGGCATTCCACAGAGTGAATACGACCTCGTTAATTTAGAATTATCAAGAACTACGGAAAAAGCATTATTATTCGAAAAGCAATTGCTTGAGTTTAAAGATGATTTATCCAAGGAAAGACTTGCAAACTCGCTGCTTAACTCGGAAAATTCTAAGCTTATAAATCAAAATAAAAACTTGGAGGAACGGTTAGCCGAACAAAAAAAAGAATTGGAAGAAATCAACATGAAATTGAAAAATGAATTTATGAATCTTGCTAATCAGATATTTGAAGAAAAGAGCAGGAAATTTTCTGAATACAACAAAGATGCAGTGCAGAATCTGCTAAATCCTCTCAATGATAAAATTAATGATTTCCGCAGAAGAATTGATGAGATACATAATACAGATGTGCAAGGCAGAGCGACTCTGATGGAACAGATAAGAAATTTGACCGAACTAAATAAACAGATGAGTGAAGATGCAGATAATTTAACTAAAGCCCTTAAAGGCGATTCCAAAACAATGGGGACCTGGGGCGAAGTTGTTCTTGAAAGACTTCTCGAGAAATCCGGATTAATTAAAGACGAACAATACACCATTCAAGAAAGTTTAACAGGGGAAGAAGGAAGAAAATTTAGACCGGATGTGATCATCTATCTGCCCGACGAGAAAAATATTATTATCGATTCGAAAGTTTCCCTGGTTGCTTATGAGAAATTCAGTTCATCTTCAGATGAAGTTGAAAGAAAAAGATTTATCCAGGAACATATTGTTTCAGTTAGGAATCATTTAAAGGAACTCAGCTCAAAAAACTATCAAAGCATTACGGGGTTAAACTCGCCGGATTTTGTGTTAATGTTTATACCTATTGAGCCCGCATTTGCCCTTGCCATTCAAAAAGATCAGTCAATATATAACGATGCTTTTGAAAAAAACATTGTAATCGTAAGCCCTTCAACACTGCTCGCAACTCTTCGGACAATCGAAAATATCTGGCGGCGCGAAAAACAAAATAAAAACGCTTTAGAAATAGCCAGGCAAAGCGGCGCGCTCTATGATAAATTTACATCTTTCATTGAAGACATGATTGAAGTAGGCAAAAAGCTGAATGCATCCAAAGAGTCGTATAATTCGGCTATGAAAAAACTGCACGAGGGCAGAGGAAATATAGTAAAACGCATTGAAGAAATTAAGGAGCTGGGGGCAAAAGCCTCAAAATCTCTTCCTTCAGCCTTAATAGAAAAAGCCGATTAGGAAAACAGCAGAACGCTAATGAAAAAATATTTTAGATTTCTTGCAGGTTTTACCGTAACAATTATAGCTCTACTCAGCGGTATTGTTGTTATAGTTTACTTTATTCTTCAGAGTTATATCCCCGATTATGAAGGTAAATTTTCCCTGAATGGATTGAAAGAGAATGTTGGAATAAGCAGGGATAATAACGGTGTAGCTTATATTAATGCATTAAACGAAGAAGACGCTATATTTGCTTTGGGTTTTGCACATGCGCAGGAGCGCATGTTTCAAATGGACGTGATTAGAAGAGCAGGCGAAGGAAGACTCTCAGAAATATTCGGCAATAAAACCTCGGGTTTCGATAGGATGTTCAGAACAATCGGACTCGCAGAAGTCGTAAAAAAAACTCTACCTGAGCTTAACCCAAAATCTAAAACTTTACTACAGGCATACTCTGATGGGGTTAATTCCTATCTTCAGACAAAGAAAAATTATTCGGTTGAATTCGACTTGCTCGGTTATCAACCTGAAGAATGGCATCCTGAGAATTCGCTTCTAGTTGCAAAACTGATGGCATGGGAACTAAATATCAGCTGGTGGTCGGATATAGCATTTAGCAGCTTAGTGCAGTTATTAGGTGAAGAAAAAGCTGCCGAAATACTTCCAAAGTTTGACGAAAATTTCCCGACAATTATTCCGGAAAACTTAATGAAATTCTCCTCGCTTGAAACCGGATTAATTAGCTTGGACAAAAATTTTAGAGAGTTCATGGGTATTAGCGGGACGCATATTGGTTCAAACAGCTGGGTGGTGAGCCGGAATAAATCCGGTTCAGGTATGCCTATATTAGCCAATGATCCGCATCTGGCTTTTTCGGTTCCAGGCAAGTGGTATGTGGCTGTTTTACGAGGCGGCGAATATAGATGCGAAGGATTCACTTTGCCCGGCGTGCCAGGCGTTGTGATTGGAAAAAATCAAAAGATTGCTTGGGGACTGACAAACGTAATGGCTGACGATGCAGATTTCTACGTGGAAAGATTTGATTCTTCAAACACAAAATATTTATTTAACGGAAATTGGGAAGAATTAATTGTCCGGCAGGATACGATTAAGGTTAAAGATTCATCCGATGTAATTTTTACAATTCGAAAAACTCACAGAGGACCTGTTGTTTCTGATATTCACTCCTACGACATCTTATTTCCCGACTCAATTACCGAAAGAGAAAATATTTCGATGCGTTGGACAGCCTTGGAAATAAGTGATGAGTTGTTTGCGATATATTCTGTTAATACAGCCGGAAACTGGCAGCAGTTTAATGAGGCGTTAAGACATTTCACCGTACCCGGACAAAATTTTATTTACGCCGATACCGAGGGTAATATTGGTTATGTCTGTGCTGCAAAACTGCCGAAACGCAAATCAAACAGCCCTACTTTGGTTTTCGACGGCACTACGGATCAAAGCGATTGGAAGGGATTTGTTCCTTATGATGAAATGCCTAAACTATTCAACCCGCCGGCTGATTTTATTTCCTCTGCGAATAATAAAACTGTTAAGAATTTCACTTATCATATTTCTAATATCTGGGAGCCGCCTTCAAGAATAGAGAGAATAAATGAACTGCTGCTCGGTAAACAAAGACACTCGGTTGATGATTTCCGCAAATATCAGGTCGACTTTGAATCAAAATTTGCAAGTGAAATTATTCCGTTCGTTCTTAACGCTTTCAGCGGGGCAAAAGTAAATGACTCAAATCTCAAAACTTCGCTTGAGCTTTTTCGGAAATGGGATTTTGTTATGGATAAGTATAGCCAGACTCCGGCTGTTTTTCTGATGTTCTTCCAAAAATTACTTAAAAACATTTTCCTTGATGAGATGGGCGAAAAAATATTTAACGAATATCTTTTTATTGCAAATATCCCGTATAGAATGATACCAGAAATGTTGAACGGCAACAACAGCAGTTGGTTTGACAATATCAAAACCCAGGCTAAAGAAACACGGGATGATATTATACGAGCAAGCCTTGTGGAAGCAATCAGCGAACTTGAAATTCTGTTCGGGAAAAATCTTGCCGAATGGCAGTGGATGAAACTTCACAAACTGACATTCAAGCATCCGTTTGACGGAGCTTCACCCTTATCCGATAGAATTTTTAATATCGGTGAATTCGCCATCGGCGGCGACGGGACGACTATTTTCAACACTGAGTATTCGTTCACAAAACCTTTTGAAACTAAGCTGGGTCCTTCGATGCGTTTTATCTTTGATTTTGCAGACAGAGACCATATTTATTTTATTCTTCCCACCGGGCAGTCAGGTCATTTTTTCTCTGAGAATTACCGTGATTTAACAGGGGCGTGGATGGATGGACAAATGATTAAATTATGCTTAGATATTAATCAGGTTGAAAAGAGCGTTCTCAAAACTCTTGAACTTATACCATCAGCGGTGAACTAATTTTATAAGATGGATGGTTTTCAATAAAAAATTATGCTGATACTAAGATTTTTTTTGCCGGGTTAAGAACTTTGCAGTAGAATGTGTTAAATTAAGCAGTCAAAAAATGAAAGAGTTTTATGAAGGTTATAGAACATTTAGATAGAGCAAAAGAAACATTAATTAGTTTTGAAATAATTCCTCCTAAACGCGGCGGTAATATTAGAGCCCTGCTCGATGTGCTGGAAAGTATCGTAAAATACAATCCTCCTTTTATTGATATTACCAGCCATGCTGCCGAGGTTATACACGAAGAAACGCCGGCAGGTGAATATAAAGTTAGAGTGAAAAGAAAACGTCCCGGAACTCTTGGTATCTGCGCTTTGATTCAGAATAAATATAATATAGATGCTGTGCCCCATGTTATATGCCGCGGTTTTACACGCGAAGAAACAGAAGATTTTTTAATTGAACTTCACTATCTCGGGATTGACAATGTGCTGGCGATACGCGGGGACGACAACGGTTTTATCAAACCAGTAAAATTTGGAAGAAGCGTTAATTTGTTTGCAATTGATCTAATTAAACAGATCGGCGATGTAAACAGAGGGAAATATATTGAAGATTCGCTTCTCGATGCCGAGGTTATGGATTTCTGTATTGGAATCGCGGGCTATCCAGAAAAACATTTTGAAGCTCCTAATCTTGCAACTGATATCGCATTTACTAAAAAGAAAGTTGACGCCGGAGCCGAATATATAGTATCGCAGATGTTTTTTGACAACAAAAAATATTTTGAATACGAAAGCAAATGCAGAGAAGCAGGAATAAGTGTGCCGATAATTCCCGGCTTAAAAATCCTTACTAATAAAAAGAATGTATCGAGTATTCCAAGAAATTTCTTTATAGATATTCCAGACGAACTTGCAGAAGAAATAATGGAAGCAAAATCTGAACATGTATTGGAAATAGGAGTTAATTGGACACTTAAGCAGGTTGAAGAACTATTGAACAAAAATGTGCCCGCTATTCATTTTTACATAATGCAGGATTCCAAACCGATCACAACTCTAATGAATAAACTAAAGAGATGAAATGTTAGATGCAAGAAGAAAGATTAAGCTGAACGTTAAAAAAATCAAAAGACTAAAATGGGGCGCGGCGGGATGCGGAAAATTTATGGAAACTTCGTTTCTTCCCGCGTTACAGCAGCTAAAACGCAGCAGCTTGTTTTCTGTTTATAGTTCAGACATTAACCGTGCAAAGTTCATTTCAAATAAATTTAACGCAAATTATTACTACAACGACTTCGAAACTTTTTTACAAAGCGATATAGACTGCGTTTATATTTCGGGGAAGAATTCAGACCATCACTGGCAGGTTATTGCAGCAGCCAAAGCGGGCAAGCATATTCTCTGCGAAAAGCCCCTTGCCCTTAATTTTGAACAGGCTGAGGAAATGGTACGCATCTGCAAAGAGAATGGCGTTTTACTTACGATAAATTATGTTTACCGTTTTCACCCGCTTGTACAAAAAACAAAAGAGCTTATAGATAAAAACACAATCGGAAAAATTATTTCTATTTCCGCAAATTTTAATGTAAATCTTCCCCCCGATGATAATTACCGCTTCCAAAAAGAACACGGTGGCGGTGCGCTGAGAGATTTGGGAACACACATGATAGACCTGTTAAGATTTTTCGGCGGGGAGATTACCGAGATAAAAGGATTTGTCGGCAATGTCGTTTATAAGACAGAAGTTGACGACTCCGCTAGCGGATTAGTAAGATTTGAAAAAAATGGCTTCGGAGATTTTAATGTTTCTTTCAACGCTCAGAAACAATTTAACCGCGTTGAAATATTGGGTCACAACGGATGTCTCAGTATCGACAACATGGTTGGGCGGCGAAATGCATCGTCTAAATTGACTATCGAATTAACGAAGGAAGCGAAAAAATCTTTCCGGAAAAGAGTTAATAAACAATTACTGCTTCTAAAATCTGTTCAGAATTCTTTTCTCTTCAATTATCCTTTAGGCGTTACCGCAGAAGATGGGCTGTTGAATATGCGAATTATAGAAGAGCTCGAGAAATCATGCACACCCTGACTGAATTTGTTGATATTTGTAAGCGGGTTTATGAAAATGGTTATGTAGCTGCTTACGACGGGAATCTCTCGATGCGAATTGATGATGATAGATTCATAATAACGCCGTCCGGTAAATGCAAAGGCGAAATTGAGGAAGATGATCTTTTGATAATAGACCCGGAAGGCAAATTGATATCGGGTACAGGAAAGGTTTCGACCGAGTCAAAAATTCATCTGATTATTTACAAGCACAGAAAAGACATAAACGCAGTGATTCACTGTCATCCTGTTCATGCTACGGCATTTGCATCAATAGGCGAGAGTATAAATAGACCGGTATTCCCCGAAGTAGTTTTAGCCCTCGGTAAAGTTCCACTATGTAGATATTCAACTCCATCAACAGACGAACTTGCAGAATCTTTACTGCCATATATAGAATACTCGTGGGCATTTCTTCTTGAAAATCACGGAGCAGTTACTATCGGTAAAAATCTTAAAGGCGCTTATTACAGAATGGAAAAACTTGAACACGCCGCTCGCACATTATTTATTGCAAGAAGTATGGGAAGAGAGAAAACAATTCCACTGCAAAAACTAAAAGAACTTTATTCAATTGCAGAGTCAGTTTACGGTATAAAGATTGATAAACGAAACAGATTGGATTTTTAAATAAATGAAAAAAAATAATTTGGCTCTCGTTGTCGGCGGCGCCTCTGCCGAAAGAGCAGTCTCAAAACTTTCCGGCAGGGGCATTTATGATGCTCTTCTAAATTTGGGTTATAATGTAAAATTGATAGACCCTGCCTTGGGGACCGATCAACCTGAAAATGTTGATGAATATTTCATTCAAGAAGATAAAAAGACAGTTCATGTCAAAAATTATATTGCCGCAGTCAACTCAACTTTATTCGATGACATAGATATAGTCTTTAACGGACTTCACGGGCAATGGGGTGAAGACGGAACTATTCAATCATTATTCGAAATGAAAGGGATTAGATACACGGGCTCCGGAGTTCTTGCAAGTTCAATTTCGATGAATAAAAATTTTGCAAAGGTTATGTTCAAGCACTGGGGTGTTCAAACTCCCAAATGGCTTATTTATTCCACTGGCGAAGATTTCGACCAATTACTCGGCGAAATCAAAATAAAATTAAAATTTCCCTGCGTTGTTAAACCGAACGACCAAGGCTCTGCAATAGGCTTGTCTATTTGCCGAAGTGAAACAGAATTACCTGAGGCAATAAAACTTGCAACCAAGTACTCGCCGGTAGTTATTCTTGAGGAATTTATAGCTGGCAGAGAAATCACCGTTGGAATATTGAATAACCACGCCTTCCCCGTACTTGAAATCAAACCGAAGCATGAATTCTACGACTATACATGCAAGTACACAAAAGGAATGAGTGAGTATATAGTCCCCGCCGAAATACCCGAAGTTGTTTCAGAGCATGTAAAACAACAGGCTCTTTTAGCTTATAATTCTGTCGGATGTATATCATACGGAAGAATTGATTTTCGATTATCTGAAGAATTGAAACCTTACTGTCTTGAAGTTAATACTCTGCCGGGAATGACAAGCACGAGTCTTTTACCAAAAACAGCAAAAGCCGGCAACATTTCTTTCGAGGAGCTTGTTGAGCGGATAGTAAAAAATGCATTAAATAAATAGTTTAGATATGAAAAAGAATTTTATAAGGCTTTTAATTTTATTGTCATTTTTAGGATTGATTGCTTTTTTATTTTTCAATGATTACGGTTTGTTGAAATACTTTAGGCTGAAAAACGAGATTGAAGCATTGAATATCCAGATAGTAGCCACCGACAATAAAATAAAAGAACTAAGCATGGAAATCGATTCGCTATTGATTAATGATTATAAAATTGAAAAGGTTGCAAGAGAAAGGTATATGATGCTGGATGAAAATGAAAAAGCAATTCAAGTCGAAAAAAGTAATTTGAAAATTGACTGACAAAAATTACATAGCCCAACTCCCGCTCGCCGAACGAATAAGACCTAAAGATTTGAACGGATTCTATGGGCAGACCAAGCTTGTGGGTAAAAATGGTCCTATCCGCTCCATGATCGAAAATAATAAACTCAGCTCGTTTATCCTCTGGGGTCCGCCTGGCAGCGGAAAAACAACTCTTGCGCGTATTATCGCGCAAACAGCTGATTCTGAATTTTATCAACTTAATGCTGTCTCTTCTGGTGTAAAAGACTTGCGCGAAGTCATTCAAAAGGCTAAGCTGAATCTGCAGCGATTTAAACGCACAGTGTTGTTCATAGATGAAATACACCGATTTAATAAATCTCAGCAGGATGCATTGCTGTCAGCCGTTGAGTCGGGCGAGATAATATTAATCGGCGCCACTACGGAGAATCCTTCGTTTGAAGTTATTCCACCTCTTCGTTCGAGAGCGAGAGTTTATATTCTCGAAGAATTAACTGATTCGGATTTAAACTCCATTCTTGAAAATGCTTTAACGAATGATCTTATACTATCGAAATTGAAAATTGAATTAGAAGACAAAGAATTTCTTTTCTATTTAAGCGGAAGCGATGCACGCACAATGCTGAATATTGTCGAAGCTGCAATTAACCGGCATAGTGGAAAAGAAACTGTTATCATAAATAAAGAAATTATGGAGAACATTGTTCAACAGAAAAATATTATTTATGATAAATCAGGCGAAGAGCATTATAATATTATTTCGGCAATGATTAAAAGCATAAGAGGGAGCGATCCGGATGCTGCTCTATACTGGATGGCTCGAATGCTTGAAGGCGGAGAAGATCCTCTTTTTGTAGCCAGAAGATTAATCATCCTTGCCGCCGAAGATATCGGTAACGCTTCGCCGACTGCTCTTTTGTTAGCTGAATCAACCTTCAATGCCGTTTCGAAAATTGGAATGCCGGAGGCAAGAATTATTCTTGCTCAATGCGTGACTTATCTTGCATCGTGCCCCAAAAGTAATTCGTCTTATCTTGCAATTGAAAAAGCTTTTGATGATGTGCGGAATAAGGATTTGTATCCAGTGCCTCTGCACCTGCGGAATGCTCCAACCAGTTTGATGAAAAAAATCGGGTATGGAAAAAATTATAAGTATTCGCATGATTATGATAATCATTTCATCGAAGAGAATTTTTTCCCGTCTGAATTAAAAGGAAGGCAGTATTATTTTCCATCGCAGATAGGGAATGAAAAAACTATTAAAGAAAGATTAGCGGCTTTGTGGAAGATATTGAAAAAGTATTAATCATTAATTTGAAATACTTTGCCTGGAAGCTGATTAACCAAGCCTTTAAATTCCAAAGCAAGTAAATTAATTAAACAGTCCGAAGTGGCAAGATTAGTTGCCTCAGCGATTACGTCAATATGAAGAGGTTTGTTTTTGATCGCCTCTAAAATTTTTTCTTCAAAGAGATTAATTTCTTGTGCAGCTTGCGGAATGTTTGCTTTAGTTTTCGGACTGATCTTAAGCTTTAACTCAACTAAGATATCTTCGGCATTAGTGATAAGTTTGGCTTCACTTCTTTGGATCAACAAATTGGTTCCTTCGCTCGATTTGCTGGAAACATTCCCCGGCAGCGCAAAAACTTCTCTGTTTTGATCGATTGCATGAGCTGCAGTCTGCATAGCTCCGCCATTTACTTTGGTTTCTATAACGAGAGTTCCAAGTGAAAGTCCCGATATGATTCGATTTCTTTTAGGAAAATTTGACGCATCGGGTTTAGTTCCAAAAGAGAACTCGGAAACGACAGCCCCGTTGGCAGCAATTTGATTGAAAAGTTTTTCGTTTTCAGGCGGATAAATAACATCGATTCCCGAACCAATCACGGCAATAGTTTTACTATTTCTTTCCAGCGCCGCTTTGTGTGCAATCGAATCGATGCCTCTTGCTAAACCGCTTACTATTGTTATGTTGTTTCCCGCAAGATCTTTAGTTATCACATCGCAATATTTTTTGCCGTAATCGGTTGGTTGTCTTGTTCCTACAACTGCTATGTTATCAGAAATAGGCAATTCACCTATAACATATAATATCATCGGAGGGTAATAAATTTTCCGCAGAAGTTCGGGATAAGAATCATCCGAAAACAACACTATTTTAACCTGGTTTGATTCGGCTTGTTTTAATTCATTCTCGGAATAGATTCTTATTTCTTCAATTTTTCCTCTTGAATGTATTATGTTTCTCGCAAGCGTGTCGCTTATCAGATCTACGCCGGTTAATTCAGTTAAATTAGCATGAAGGATATTGTCGAGGTTTTTAAATTTTCCCAGTAGATTTATTATCCGGCTCGGACCGATTCCGTCAATTGAAAGGAGAAATTTTAAGAATAAAAATTTATCGAAATCTACGGTTTGCAAAATAGCAATAATTATTGTTCATTAATTTCTATGTCGTCAACTACCGCAATTATCATTGTATTGACAGGTGCAAGTTTATGACCAAGAATCTGCTGAACGGCATCGCCTTCTTTTACAACTATAACTCTGTCGCCAACTCCTGCGTCAACCATATCAAGACAAATCTGATCTTTGTTGTCGATAAACTCACCTTCAAAATCAATTTTTTTTACGAGCAGCAGTTTATGTCCCTTTAAATATTTGTTTTTCTGAGTTGAAACTATATTACCGCTTACTCTGCCGAGAAACATTACTTGTTGTCGTTATTGTTGTTTGTTTTTTTTCGGTAAATAATCGAAAACGGAATAATCGCGAGATAAGCAATAAGGAGTACAATAGGAGCTAAAGTTAAAGAAAGGGGATTATCCCATGGCGGTTGAGATAGTAAAAAGTAACCAATTATTAGTATAACTAATCCCAAAATTAAAATAATATAGTTGTCTTTTGACCAATAATTTTTAAAGGGCGACTGGACAATTTTTTTTGCTGATTTCAACTTTTTTTTCATAACCCTCTTAATGCTCCAATTATAATTAAAATGCCCAGTGTTGGGGGGAGACACTGGGCAGATTCACAAACTCAAAGATCTAAACGATCTCTGAAAGAGTGGTATGGAAATATAATTTTTGAAGATTAGTTTGTCAAGCACATAATTGATTTTTCTCAAAAAATTACAAGTGGCATTGAAATCGCATGATCTTGATTTTACGCGTTATAGACAAAAATCCTTTTACTGCATTGCAGTCATTTAATAAATGCAAAGAGTTTCTATTTTTGAATTTGATATACAATTTTTCTTATTGTATCGAACTGAAGATACGGATAATCGCTTCGTAATTTTTCGATTGCGTCGGTTGCATTAATATTGTTATTCCTCATTTCACGGAATTTACGCCGAATTATATGATCGCGCACCGATTTTTCATTGATTAATCCGCGGCTTTGGAGCAGGTTATATGTTTCATCATTTATCAAATCAAAAAGAGGATTTTCTAATTCTTTCATGTCTATATCTTTCATTTAGACCCCCAAAAAAATTATTTATATAATATTTTACAAAAAATACAAAAGGATAGTTCCTTAAAATCGCAACTGGGGAGAAGCCCGGATTGAGATTTGTTCAACCCGGGAGTACATGATTTCTGAGATGGTTTATGACATTAAACAGGCAATTGCGGCTGTATTTACAATGTCTTCAACACTGCAGCCACGGCTCAAGTCGAAGAATGGCTTTTTTAATCCTTGATTGATAGGCCCTATTGCTTCAGCGCCACCGAGTCTCTGTGCAATTTTGTAGCCGATATTTCCGGCATTTAAATCCGGGAATACTAAGACATTTGCTCTTCCAGCAACAGGGCTTCCCGGAGATTTTTTCTTTCCGATGCTTTCGACAATGGCAGCATCAAATTGAAGTTCACCATCAACCTTTAGGTCTGATCTTTTATCTTGAACTAACTTGGTGGCTTGTCTTACTTTGTCAATCAATTCATGCTCGGCGCTGCCTTTAGTAGAAAAAGAAAGCATTGCTATGTAAGGCTCCTCGCCAGTTAGCTTTTTGTGATTATCCGCAGTTGATATCGCAATATCTGCTAATTGTGAAGAGTCGGGGTTTGGGTTTACGGCGCAATCTGCAAAGCTGTAAACTTTTCCGGGATAAACCATTAAGAAGAAACTCGAAAGAATTGAGATTCCCTGTTCCAATCCTACACAGAAAATTCCTGCTCTTGTTACATCGGCAGTAGTAGCGAACGATCCGGAAACACTTGCATGAGCTAAACCCTCACGCACCATCATTGCTGCAAAGAATATATCCCTCGTAATTGTTTCTTTAGCCTGTCCAATAGTAATTCCTTTGTGCTTGCGCAAATTGTAAAAGATATTAGTGAAGTCGCTAAGTTTTTCGGATTTGACGGGATCAATAACCCTGATGCCGGTTAAATTAATTTTAAGATTTTCTGCATCAAGTCTAATTTTTTCTTCATTGCCTAAAGTAATTACCGTAGCAGTTTTTTCTTTAGTTAACATCTCCGCAGCCCTTAAAACTCTTTCATCGTGAGATTCTGGGAGTACCAGGGTTTTTCTTGCAGCGGAGGCTTTGTCTCTAATGTTTTTTAGTAATAGAATTTCTTGCATTATAAAACCTGTAGTTTTTTAAAAAATACCCGGACAAATATATTAAAAATAAGGATTGTTATATCAGAATAAACTAAGTGTAAGAATGAAAAATAAAGGTGAGATTATTTTTAATTTTTTCTAATCTCTGATAATTGTATATTTATCCCGACAAAATGGGTTAAATTTATTCATGGCATTATCAGAGAGAAATTTAAAGATTCTTAATTATTTATTTTGGCTTTTACCCTTAGCGGGAGTTGCGGTTTATCTCTCATATATTTTTTTTAATATCATCGTTCTGCTTATAATCTCTTTGTTTATCGCAATGATTTTTTATCCTCTCGTCAACCTATTGGAGAATAAAGGCTTAAATCGTTTTCTTTCTGTAATTTTAGTTTTTATCGTCTGTGGAATGACAATTTTCATAGGGCTGTCGTTTTTCATTCCAAAGATTGTAAATCAATTGAATACAATCGCCACTACTTTTAGTCAAGAGCAGTTCAGATTAATGATAATACAGTTAGAGAATGAAATTGCCGCTTATCTGCCCTTTGTTGATTCGAAGGACCTTCTAAACCGGGTTGAATTGTTAGTATCAAATTTTTTGTTTGACGCTGTTAATAATATTACCGGTATTGTAAGCAGTATTGTTTCTGTGTTAGTTATTTCGGTGATAGTTCCCTTCATTACTTTCTTTATATTAAAAGACAGTAACAAAATATTACGCGGGATTGTCAACATAGTTCCAAACCGTTATTTCGAGTTTTCTTATTGGGTTCTCTTTCAGACAGGTATTCAGCTCAGTAGATTTATACGCGGATGGATGTTTGACGCATTCATCGTCGGTTTTTTGGCGGCTGTAGGTCTTGCAATTCTTGGCATTCAAAATTCCATAACGATTGGTGTAATTGCCGGGGTAGGACATCTTATACCTTATTTTGGTCCGATTATTGGCGGTCTTCCGGCAATACTTATTTCACTAATTCAGTTTGGCGATTTTTCAATGTTTCCACAGGTATTTTTATTATTTGTAATTATATATTCCATTGATAACGGTTTTATCCAACCGAACGTTTTCTCGAAAGCAACCGATATGCATCCGCTTATGATTATACTGCTCATACTTGTCGGCGGGCAATTAATGGGTGTTTTGGGTTTACTTTTGGCTGTTCCTGCTGCAACAATTCTAAAGACCGCTGCTCGAGAAATTTATTTCGGTTATAAAAATTATAAAATTATAAAAGCTTAGCTGAATTTCTGCGGCCGATGGGAAACATGAATTCCGTCTTGCAAATTCTACAGAGCAGAAACAATTTATCATTTCAATACTAAAGCTTATGATTCACAAATTCGGTGAAAACCTTCTAAAATATTCGGTTGTTTTTTTCATAATAGCATTTAGTCAAATTAACGCACAAAATACACGCGATACCGTTACATTTCATCAATCTTATTTCAAGCAAAATTATATTTTCTCCAATTTTGAAAAACAATTAAATACCTATAATCTTATTTCACATCTTAAGTACGGATATAAAATCAGCGGTCTTTTTACCGGATATGCTCAGGATTTTGTTTCGACGGTTACTAAATCAAGCGTTAATAACATAAAAGATGAGATGTATATAAAGTTCCTCGCCGATTATGAGTTTAACGAAAATTTAAGTACAGGCTTTTTGTTCGCAAAAAGTAATTATGCTGATGATAGAAGACTCGCGATAAATAAATCCGATAATACAAATGCATCCGTGTATCTTAGATATAAACCAACAGAGAAAATTTCAGTAATTCCTTTTGGAGGTTATGCAATAAATAATCAGATAGGGAATGAAGATAAAGGATTTACCTACGGGGCGGAAGCTGATATAAACACTCTTCCATTAAGTGATTTCTTTTTATCCGGAAAGTTTAGATATGTGAACGAAGATATTAGTCCAAGGAAAAACACTGGGGAAAATTATGGCATTAATATTAAAAACGATTTTGATAATAATTTAACAAACTTTTTATCAGCTAATTATTTACTCAATAGAAAAGATTTTTACATCGAAGCCGATTCTGTACTATCTGAAAAATACAATATTGAAAATAATATTCAGAGCAGAGTTGAAACGAATAATTTTATTTATGATAGAATTGAATTTTCAACAGCTGACAAAAATATTTTGTTTGATGTAAGCGGAAGACTCAACTGGCGCTTAATAGACCGATCAACAAAATATGTTGATATTGATAATATTACAAATTCATCTTTCGATACAAAGATAGAAGAGTTCAAGATTGACTTTGCTTCTTCCCTGAATTTTAGTCTGGGAATTTTCTCAGGATTCTTTAAACTGCTTTATTCTGAAAGAGAAGAGAAACATAACGCAAAAATGATTCCGGGCGCTGGTAATGTAATATATCAGAGGCGTCAAGAGTTAGAAGTTCAAAAGAATAATCAGTCTCAGCAGACAACAGCGGCACTCAGCGGCAGCCTTGCTCTCTCAAGAAAAGATAATTTCAGCTTCAGCCTGTTTCACCGAAAATTGAAATATGATACACCAAGCCCTGAGAATTTTGACGATAGGGATGAACTCTTGACAATGGCACAACTTACTTACTTAAGGCAAATAAATTCCTTTTTATCGGTATTTGCAAATATAGAAGGCAGCTTCAATCAAATAGTCTATATCTTTGCCGAGCGCAGCTCCAACAATAATATTCGCAGAGCATTAAAATTTTCAGCGGGCAGTGAGCTAAATTCATCTATAGTTAGAAGTTACAATGAAGCAGAAGTTTCCGCAAATTATACTGTTTATGACTACGAGGATATAAATCCTAACTTTAAGAGTTTTTCCTTTCGGCAGCTCTCTCTCAAAGATTCAACCGTCTTACAATTTACAAAGAAGGTCGCATTTAAATTCAACGGATATATTAAGATTTCAGAACAAGGCGAATTTTTTTGGAGTAGATTTTCGAATCGGCCGATTAGATATCTTGAAGAAAAAAATTTTGAACCAAAGCTTGAACTGCGTTTAGGTATCTTGAAATTAGCGGCAGGTGTTAGATATTTTTCTCTTATGACTTTTGGGTATAAGTCGTCCCAATTGAAAAAACTGGATAGTGAATATCAGAGCATAGGTCCGCTTTCTGAAATTATAATATCGAACTTCGGATCGCTTCAAGTAAAGTGTATCGGCTGGTATGAATTCATTTCTAATGAAAAAAAACAAAAAAGGGAGCTTGCAAATTTGTTTATGCAAGTAAATTGGTCTTTGTGACTTTGTATGTTTTGAATATTTTATTCGGGGTCGAACTAATAATTCGATATGAATTTCACGGCGTAATTATTTATTTTTGTTCCAAAATTTGAAAGGTTATTGGTAAATCCTAAAACGGAGCAGAAGTGCCGGGAAAAACTTATAAAAAATCATTTGCTACGGATCCAAAACTCTTGCCAGAAATAGAAGAGTACGTCGTTGAAATTGCAAAAGAAGCAAAACTTGACGAGAATAAATTTAATAATGTTGCTCTTGCTGTTGCAGAAGCCTCGTCCAACTGCATGCTGCATGGCAATAAGATGGATTCCACTAAGTTTGTGCACGTTGAGGTAAGTTATGATGAACGGTTTATTGTTATCAAGTTTAGAGATCAAGGCAACGGGTTTGATCTTAAAGGAGTACCTGACCCGACTAAACCCGAAAATATTCTTAAAGACAGCGGCAGGGGCATTCACATAATGCGTTCGTTCTTAGATGATTTGAAATATAATTTTACTGATGAGGGAACAGAAGTAATAATGACTTTAAAACTAAATTGATTTATTTTCAACTTTCTTCCGTCTTTTCGAAGAATTAAATATTTTATTAATATATTCCTCTAAATAATAAATAAAACTTTCTAAAATTTATATGAGGTTAACTATGTCACGAAAGAAAATTGCTTTAATAGGAGGCGGACAGATAGGCGGCGTGCTGAGCCAGTTGATTGCTCTTCGGGAATTGGGCGATTGTGTTCTGTTTGATATTGTAGAAGATTTACCGCAGGGAAAAACGCTTGATATTGCAGAAGCCTCTCGAATTGACGGCTTTGATATCAAACTGGAAGGAACAAACAGCTATGAGCAGATTCATGGCGCAGATCTGATTATTGTCACTGCCGGATTGCCTCGAAAACCCGGCATGAGCAGGGATGATTTACTCTCTACAAATGCGAATATTATTAAACAGGTGGCAGAAGCTGTAAAAAAATATGCGCCCGATTCTATTGTAATAGTTGTTTCAAATCCTCTGGATGCTATGGTTACTCTTTTCCAAAAAGTCAGCGGTTTTCCCCATAACAGAGTACTGGGGCAGGCTGGCGTTCTAGATTCTTCGAGATTTTCAACCTTTATTGCATGGGAATTGGGAGTTTCGGTTAAGGACGTTAACGCTATGGTGCTCGGGGGCCATGGCGATACTATGGTGCCTCTAACAAGATACGCAAACATTAATGGTATCCCTGTAATGGAGCTTCTCGAAAGAAAATACAATGATGCGGCTAAGGCAAACGAAGTTATGAACGCTATGGTTGAACGGACAAAAATGGCTGGCGGCGAGGTTGTTAAATTACTTAAGACAGGATCGGCATTTTACTCTCCAGCGTCCGCTTCTATAGCAATGGCTGAAGCAATATTAAAAGATGAAAAACGTGTGTTGCCAACTTGCGCATATCTTCAAAATGAATACGGCGTCAATGGTTATTATGTTGGCGTACCTGCAATTTTGGGAGCGAAAGGTGTCGAAAAAATCATTGAAATAACATTGAATAACGATGAATCAACTGCCCTCGGAAAATCAATTTCTGCAGTTAAAGGATTGGTTGAAGATATGGAGCGTTTAGGTTTTTAATAGGTCGAACTGATAACAAAAAAGCCCTCGTTTGAGGGCTTTTTTATTAGACAAATTTTAGTTTGCGAAAACATTTATATATTTTCTTTTGCCTCTTTTAACTTCAAATTTAACAATGCCGGTAACAGTTGCAAAAAGTGTATCATCGCCGCCTTTTTTTACATTCACTCCAGGATGAAATTTTGTGCCTTTTTGGCGTACCAAAATGGAACCGGCAGTTACTGTTTCCCCGCCAAATGCTTTTACTCCTAAATACTGCGGATTGCTATCACGTCCGTTTCGTGATGAACCTTGTCCTTTTTTATGTGCCATAATTACCTCTTGATTAACCTATTTTCGTTACTTCTATTCGTGATAATTGCTGCCTGTGTCCTTTCAGCCTACGATATGATTTTCTTCTTTTTTTCTTAAAAATCAACACTTTATCATCTTTTAGATGATCTATTACCTTTGCCGTAACATTAATTCCTTCAACAGTAGGGTTTCCTATCTTGGTACTTTTACCGTCCGAGTAAATTAAAACCTTGTCAAAATTAACTTCCGAATCTTTTTCGGCAGCTAATTTGGGCACAAAATATTTTTTATTTTCCTCAACGTTAAACTGCTGTCCGGCTATATCAACAATTGCAAACATCAGATTTCTCCCTAATCTTAAAATTCAAGGCTACAAGTATATTAAAAACAACTATTTATGTCAATGGAAAGTATTTTTAAAATTCTTAATGATTTGACTAATTGTATGAAAATTCGTTTTGAATAATTCAAATTACTAAAAATTATCAACGATTGAACTTATCTAACTGAATTTCAGTTATTAAAATAAATCAACCGGGAGTTTTATGAATAATTTATATTCATTAATTTTTTCAATTTTTCTGGTCCTTAATACCAATATCTTAGCATTAAAAGTTGATAGATTATTTATGGAAGATTCAATTTATAATATTACGGTTCTCGACAACGAGGGTTATCAAATTAGTCTATCTGATTATGAAGGTAAAGTTTTACTTATAGTAAATGTTGCCAGTAATTGCGGTTATACCACTCAATATAGCGGTCTTCAGGAACTTTACAATCGATTCAAAGACCTCAGTTTTGAAATTCTGGCATTCCCTTGTAATGATTTCGGCGGGCAGGAGCCCGGGAGTAATGAAGTTATTGCTGATTTCTGCTCGGTGAATTTCGGAGTTACTTTTAAGCTGTTTGATAAAATTCAAGTTTTAGGTGATGGAAAATCTCCCTTATATGCTATGCTTATCAACAGCCCCTATGTTGAAACCGGGGATGTTAGATGGAATTTCGAAAAATTTCTGATTGCACGAGACGGTCAAGTAGTTGAACGTTTTAGAAGCAGCACAGAACCCCTAAGTGAAGAGATAATTACTTCAATTGAAAGCGAACTAAAAAAATAAAAAAGCCAGGTTCGGCTAATTAATTCCAAACTCGTTTTTAATTTCCAGTTTAGATGAGATTAATTCTTTATGCTCAAGATTAAGGTTTCTGCTTATTGTCCTGACAAAGTATTCTTCATGTGCATTAAGTTTCCCGTCAATTAAAATTAGCCGCCATAAATTTTTTAATATTTCATATTTTTCTTCTTTTGTGTAGTATTTGTTTATTTCGTCAGTGTACTCGTAAAGGCTGACGCTTTGATTCATTTTCTTTTTTGCTAGACTAAAAAGTTCATCAATTTCCGATTCGGTAAGTTTAAATTCAGCAGTCATAATATCTTTTATAAGTTTTAGTTCCCCGCTCGAAAACTCCTCGTCAGCTTTTGCGACTTCTATAAATAAAGCGCATGTAGCTACTTGAAGTTTGGATCCTTCAGCATCTTTAATCGTTCCGAGAGAGACTTGGTTTTCGCTAAAAAGTCTTTTTAAATAATTAAACATTGTCTGTCATCCATTATTAACATTTAGTTCGACATTTTCAGGTTCTTTTGGAGGTCTTTCGTATAACTCCGTCATGAGTTTGTATTTAAAAGCTAATTTCTCATCAATTTGATCCCAGGAAAATCTCCAAGTCCAGTTACCGCCCGGTTTACTCGGGTAATTCATTCTTGCATCTGTGCCAAGATTTAAAATATCCTGCATTGGTATAATAACAATGTTTGCAACAGAAGCATACGCTGCAGTAATCAGAGCGGAGCACATATCGCCGCCAAAATAATTTAAATAGTTCTGAGCCCATTCATAAATTCCTGATCCCATTTTTTTTTCATTAAGGAAAAAGCCCTTTGTTGTATCATTATCATGAGAGCCGGTAAAGACAACACAATTGGCAACATGATTATGAGGCAGGAATTTTTTTTCTCCGGTTTCTCCAAAAGCGAACTGCAGAATTTTCATGCCAGGGAAATTGAAATGATCTCTCAAGGCTTCTACTTCCTTTGTGATTACGCCAAGATCTTCCGCCAAAATCGGAACATCGCCAAGATGTTTTTTTACCGAGTTGAATAACTCATATCCAGGAGCTTTTACCCACTGTCCTTTAATTGCCGTGATGGCATCGCCGGGAATTTCCCAATAAGCCTCAAGTCCTCGGAAATGATCAATTCTAACAATGTCTACAAACTCATACATTTTTGCAAGTCTCTGACGCCACCAAAGGAAGTCGTCTTTTTTCATCTCGTTCCATTTGTAGAGAGGATTTCCCCAGAGTTGCCCTGTTTCGCTGAAATAATCCGGTGGAACTCCTGCGACAAATTCCAATTTACCATTTACATTCACACTGAAAAGTTTTTTATTTGCCCATAAATCGGAGCTGTCGTAGGCAATGAAAATCGGAAGGTCGCCAATAATTTTTACCCCCTTTGAATTGGCATAATCTTTAACTGCCTGCCATTGATTAAAGAAATTATACTGTAGAAATATTTGATACTCATACTCGTCCTTCAATTCAGTCTTCCACTTTTCAACGGCACCACTTTCTCTGAATGCAATTTCCTTCCGCCATTCGGCCCAAACTACTCCATTATGAAAGTTTTTTACCGCCATGAAAAGTGCATAATCCTCCAGCCAGAAATTATTTTTTTCAATAAAATCCTCGTAAACAGCATGTACATTTTTATTCATTGCAATAAAATTTTGGTAAGCTTTCCTTAAAATTGAATTTTTGTAACTAATCACTTCGCCGTAATCAATTTTATGAGGATTCCATTGTTTATCAAAAATAATATCAGACTCGTTCAATAAACCGTTTTTGATAAGTATTTCCGGGCTTATTAAAAGAGGATTTCCTGCAAATGCTGAAAAGTTTTGATAAGGCGAATCGCCATAACCGGTGGGTCCCAGCGGAAATACCTGCCAAAGAGTCTGACCGGCAGATTCAAGAAAATCAACAAAGTTAAAAGCTTCTTTGCCGAAATCGCCTATGCCAAATTTCGAAGGCAGTGAAGTCGGGTGAAGAAGTATTCCTGCGGAACGGTTGTATTTCATATTTTCCCCTTTAGTAAAATTTTTTATAAAAAAATATTTAAAACAAAAATTGACTCTTTATAATAAAATATATTTTTTTATTTTAAAAGCAGTGTTCAGAATAAACTTTTTGAATTATTTTTTCTTTTATGATTCAGGTGATTGCTTAAGGATATTTTTTTCTTTAACTTGAACCACTAAATAATGACTGATCGCCTGTCTTATTTTTATGTTAAAATTAAAATGAATTAATAATTTCTTTAATCCAAAATACTGTTAATGATTGGAGAGATAGATGAAGATTACTCGCCTATTTACTACGGCTGATCAAGAGCCATTCGACTTGATAGAGTTTACAAAAAGAACATCAGAAATAAAAAATCCGGACGGCTCAATAGTTTTCAGGATGGAAGATGTTTTAGTTCCTAAACAATGGTCGCAAGTTGCCACAGATATTATTGCACAAAAATATTTTCGTAAGGCTGGGGTTCCGCGCCTTCTAAAAAAAATACCTGAGAAGGGAGTTCCCCGATGGCTTCAACCATCAACGGCAGATATTGAACAGTTAGAAAAACTGCCGGAGAAAGAAAGATATTCATCCGAAACCGATTCGAGACAGGTTTTCCACCGACTTGCAGGCACATGGACTTATTGGGGTTGGAAAGCAGAGTATTTCGATACAGAAGAAGATGCGAAAGCTTTTTATGATGAATTGGTTTATATGCTCGCTAATCAATATGCTGCGCCTAACAGTCCACAGTGGTTTAATACAGGATTAAATTGGGCTTATGGAATCAACGGTCCGTCTCAAGGGCATTACTATGTCGACTATAAAACGGGAAAATTAATCCAATCTGTTGATGCATACACACACCCGCAGCCTCATGCTTGTTTCATTCAATCGATAAAAGATGATCTTGTGAATGAAGGAGGCATAATGGATCTATGGGTTCGTGAAGCTCGTTTATTTAAATACGGGTCTGGAACCGGAACAAATTTTTCTGATCTGCGCGGTGTAAACGAGCCGCTAAGCGGCGGTGGAAAATCTTCTGGCTTGATGTCTTTCTTAAAAATTGGAGACAGGTCGGCAGGAGCTATTAAATCCGGCGGCACTACTCGACGAGCAGCTAAGATGGTTACGTTAGATATAGATCATCCCGATATCTCAGAATTTATTAATTGGAAAGTTAAAGAAGAGCAGAAAGTAGCGGCATTAGTCACCGGCTCGCAAATCTGTAATTTTCATTTAAACAATATCATGAAAGCCTGCTATCTCGAACACCCTGAGAATGACCGATTCAATAAAAGTTCCAACAAGCGGCTTAAAAAAGCTGTTATCGATGCTCGAAATGCGAAGATCCCGCAGAATTATATCGAAAGGGTTATTCACCTCGCAAAACTCGGATTCAAATCAATTGAATTTCCCATTTACGATACAGACTGGAATTCGGATTCTTATGCAACAGTATCGGGACAAAATTCCAATAATTCAGTACGCGTATCTAATGATTTTATGAATGCCGTTACAAATAATAACGATTGGAATTTATACTGGCGTACCGAAAAAAGAAAAGCGGATAAAGAAGGACGCACTCCGAGACCTTGCAAGCTTCTTAAAGCAAGAGATTTGTGGGAAGACATTGCTTATGCTGCATGGGCTTCAGCAGATCCAGGCTTGCAATTCGATTCGACAATAAATGAATGGCATACTTGTCCAGAAGACGGTAGAATAAGAGCATCCAATCCCTGCAGTGAATATATGTTCCTTGATGATACTGCATGCAACTTGGCTTCTCTTAATCTTGTTAAATTCTATGATGTAGAAAAACAAATAATTGATATTAATGCTTACAGACACGCCACAACTCTTTGGACGGTTGTTCTTGAAATAAGCGTACTAATGGCTCAATATCCAAGCAAAGAGGTCGCTCAGAATAGTTATGATTTCAGAACTCTTGGGCTTGGTTACGCTAACCTTGGGTCGCTTCTGATGCGGCAGGGGATCCCATACGACAGTAAACAAGCCTCAGCAATCTGTGGTGCGTTGACTGCTATAATGCACATGAGAGCTTATGCAACCTCTTCTCAATTGGCTTCCGAGAAAGGAACATTTTCTAAATACGAAGAGAATAAAGAACACATGCTTAGGGTGATACGAAATCACAGAAGAGCAGCCTATAATGTTCCTCACAGCGAATACGAAGGTTTGACTATTTACCCGGTTGGGATTGATCCTAAACATTGTCCGTCCGATTTACTGAAGGCAGCGCGTGAAGATGCTGATAGAGCTATGGATTTAGGGATTAAGCATGGTTTCAAAAATGCTCAGGTGACTGTTATTGCGCCTACCGGAACTATCGGGCTTGTAATGGATTGCGATACAACAGGCATAGAACCCGATTACGCTCTCGTGAAATTTAAAAAACTGGCAGGCGGCGGTTATTTTAAGATTATTAATCAATCCATTCCGCCTGCGTTAGAAAGACTCGGTTACAACAAAGAGCAGATAAATGAGATCATTAAATACGCAAAAGGTACTGGCTCGCTCAACGGCTGCCCCTACATTAATCCAGAATCACTTAGAGCAAAGGGTTTTACAAGCGAGGCTATAACTAAGATGGAAGCCTTGCTGCCTTCCGTATTCGAGCTTAGCTTTGCATTCAATAAATACAATCTTGGCATTGACTTCTGCAAGAATAATTTAAAACTTTCTGATGAGCAGCTAAGCGATCTGGATTTCGATCTACTCACCGCTATAGGTTTCTCAAGAGAAGAAATTGCAACTGCTAATGATTATGTATGCGGCACAATGACGGTGGAATTTGCTCCTTTTTTGAAGCACGAGCATTATCCTGTTTTTGACTGCGCTAACAAATGCGGTAAGAAAGGCACCCGTTTCATTAAAGCCGATGCTCATATTAAAATGATGGCTGCAGCTCAGCCGTTTATTTCTGGCGCGATATCCAAGACAATTAATCTGCCTAATCATGCAAGTATAGACGATGTTAAAGAGGCTTATTTGGAATCGTGGAAACTCGGAGTCAAAGCAAATGCCTTATACCGTGACGGTTCGAAGCTTTCTCAACCGCTCAATACTGTTTCGGAAGAAGAGAAAGAAGAATTTATTGAGCGGAAAGAACAAAATGATATTGTGAAAATTGCAGAGAAAATTATTCATAGATATATTGCAAAGAGAAGAAGACTCCCTGATAGACGGGGCGGATATACCCAGAAGGCAAAAATCAGCGGACAAACTGTTTATATTAGAACCGGCGAATATGAAAGCGGGGAACTCGGAGAAATATTTATAGATATGGCTAAAGAAGGCGCCGCTTTCAGAAGCCTTCTAAACAACTTCGCAATAGCTATTTCCCTTGGATTACAGCACGGTGTGCCTCTCGAAGAATTCGTTGATGCTTTTATATTTACAAGGTTTGAACCGAGCGGACCTGTAAGCGGCAACAACCGGATTAAAATGTCTACATCGGTTATCGATTACATTTTCCGTGAGCTTGCAGTAACTTACCTCAGCAGAAATGAGCTTGCTCATGTAGATGAGAATGAAATGCAGAAAAAATCATCAAACCGTCTTCCTCTCATTGAACCTGATTATGAGAGCGAGGAAATTGTAAGCGAGAGAATGATTGAACTTGATCAAACAGATACCGACTTCGAACCTGTTTTAAACTCAGGCAATGGCAACAGATTGAACTCTGAGAACAAAATGTTTTCTACACATAAAGAAGTTGCCAAAGCAAGAGAAAGAGGATATACCGGCGACATCTGCCCTGAGTGCGGAAGTATGACTATGGTTAGGAACGGCACATGTCTGAAATGCCAAACATGCGGTTCCACAACAGGCTGCAGTTAAACAAATTTGATAAAAAGGGCTTAAACAAGCCCTTTTTTAATAAGTGTTTTTCGTTGACTTTTCCTATCAAAAGCAATACATTCTCAACCTTAATTTTAAATAGATGATCATTGAGAATTTTCATATAGTTGAACAAAATATCCTTCAGCATTGTCTTAAAGCCGGAAGGATAAACGAAAAGATAAAGCTGATTGCTGTCTCGAAAAATCAGTCAATTAAAAAGATTGAAGAAGCAATCCGAGCCGGAATTAAAGATTTTGGCGAAAATAAAGCTCAAGAATTTAAGGACAAATGCAGTGTTATTCGTGGTGATTTGAACTGGCATTTTATTGGTCATTTGCAAACCAATAAAGTTAAGTATATTATTGAATCTGCAGAATACATACATTCAGTTGATTCAATAAAAATTGCTGTTGAAATCAATAAGCGAGCTGAACAAATAAATAAGCTGCAGAAAATTTTGATAGAAATTAATACTGGCGGCGAAGATTCTAAGTTCGGTATAAAAAATTATGAAGAACTTGAAAAATTATCGGAATATATCGTGTCACTTCCAAATTTAATTTTTTCGGGACTAATGACAATGGCTCCGTTTACTTCCGATACGAAACTCATTCGGAAATGTTTCTCTAAGCTGCGAGACTATAAAGACAAGCTTAATTCGATAGGTTACAAGTTGGAAGAGCTTTCAATGGGAATGACAAACGATTACGAAATCGCAATTGAAGAAGGGTCTACTATGCTGAGGATTGGAACTGCGATTTTTGGTCAAAGAGATTAAACAATGAGGATTGAATAATGAAATTTACTCCTTATAATATTAAGAACCAGGAATTTAACAGATCGCTCAAAGGTTATGATAAAGAAGAGGTTAAAACCTTTCTTGAATCTTTAGCGCTTGAATTCGGACAGCTTCTTGACGAGAATGAAACTTTGAAGAAAAAAGTTGGGAGCTTTGAGGAGGAGATCAAAGATTTCAAAAAATTAGAAAAGACGCTTCAGAGTACTTTGGTTACCGCTCAAGAAAGCTCTGCTAAGTCCATTGAATCTGCCCGTAAGCAAAATGCTCTTATTATAAAGGAAGCTGAGATAAAAGCTTTTCAATTAATTGAAAAAGCAAAGGAAGAAGCCGACCAGATTAGAAGCGCAGTGTTCCGGCTTAGAGAAGAGAAACATCTGCTGATTGCAAAATTAAAAGCGATGATCGAAACCCAAACAAAAGTTCTTGACTTAAATTCTGATATAATTGAAACTAAAAGAGAGCCAGCTCAGGCGCCTTCAATACCAAAAAAAGAATCCGTCGAAATAGATGTTGAAAATATCCTTGAGAAATTGTTATGACAAATCTATCCAGCAGTATTAGCCAAACTCTCGAAGTTATCAGAAAAAAGACTGATAAGAACTACAGTATTGGAATTATTCTCGGCACCGGTTTGGGAGGTTTGGTTAACGATATTGAAGTTGAAGCCGAAATTGATTATCGCGATCTGCCGCACTTCGCATTGTCCACAGTGGAGTCTCACAGCGGGAAGCTGATTTTTGGCAGGCTTGGCGGACGCGATGTTGTAGCTATGCAGGGACGTTTTCATTACTACGAAGGTTATTCGATGAAACAGATTACCTATCCGATAAGAGTGATGAAAAAACTCGGCGTTAATACGCTTCTTATCTCTAATGCCTGTGGGGGAATGAATCCAGTTTATTCAAATGGCGATATCATGATCATGACCGACCACATTAATCTTCTGGGCGATAATCCATTGATTGGTAAAAATGAGGATGAATTTGGGCCCCGATTTCCTGATATGAGTGAACCTTATTGTAAAGAGTTGATTAAAATGGCAGAAGAAATTGCCCTTCAAAATAATATTAAAGTTCACCGTGGAGTTTATGTCGCGGTGGCAGGTCCTAATCTTGAAACTCGTGCGGAATATATATTCCTTAGAAGTATTGGCGCCGATGTGGTCGGTATGTCTACAGTTCCTGAAAATATTGTCGCAAATCATATGGGCATGAAGGTTTTGGGGTTAAGCATAGTAACAGATGAATGTTTCCCGGATTCTCTGAAACCTGTTGATGTAGCCGAAATTATTAACACCGCAATGAAAGCAGAACCTAAAATGACTTTGATTATGCGCGAGGTTATAAAAAGGTTATGAATGATATAAAAAAAATTTATTACGGCGTGCCGGGTTTATTAGCCGTATTGATATTCCTTTCAAACTTTCTCAGTACTGAACTTTTCTCTTCCGATCTGCAGAATTTTTCAGTATGGTTTGTGCTTATGCTTTTCTCCTTTGCCTGCGGGTGGCTGCTTGATAAAACTCTTGGATGGAGACACGGCGGGAAGATAGTTTTTGCCGTTGTTGTGTCTACGGTTTTTGTAAGCGTTGTTATGGTTTCCATTTTTAGCGATTATTTCGGAATGCGGAATCTTCTCGCAGAAAATGTATTGCTTTTTACCTTAAGGAATATCGTACTCGGCGCCGTAGCATTATTCGGTATGACCTTCGCCGAGCTTATTAAATTGCAGAACGAAATCAACAGCGAAAGGGAATTGAACGGCGAAATAAAGAGAAATGTTGAAGATAATAGAAGGAGAGCTGAAGTAATAATTACCGAAGCGAGGTTGAAGGCTGATAAACTTCTTTTTGATTCGGAGAAGAAGTTGAACGAAGCCTTAGAAAAACTTAATAGACTTGAGGGAAGAATAAGAGAGATTATTCAAATCGAAAAAGAGTTAATTAAGAAATACGAAGAAGAAAATAATAACGATATAGTATAAAACGGAATCAGCAATGTTCAAACAGTATAGCGGAAAAGTTAATTACCTCGAAATAGAGGAAAAAATCTTAAAACTATGGGACGAAAAAAAGATTTTTGAAAAGAGCATTTCAACAAGAGACGCATCCAAACCATTTACTTTTTATGAAGGACCTCCGACTGCCAACGGCAAACCTGGAATTCACCATGTTATCTCTCGCACCCTCAAAGATCTGGTCTGCCGGTATAAAACTATAAAAGGATTCCGGGTAAACCGCAAAGCCGGCTGGGATACGCACGGGCTGCCGGTTGAAATTGAAGTAGAAAAAACTCTCGGCATAAAAAACAAAAGCGAAATACCAGAATTCGGAATTGCCAGATACAACGAAGCTTGCCGAAAATCCGTCTTTCAATATAAGGATGTCTGGGAAAAAATGACCAGAAGAATGGGGTATTGGATAAACCTCGACGATGCATATATTACATGCACTAATGAATATATAGAATCAGTTTGGTGGGCTTTAAAAACTCTTTTCGATAAAGGATTGATATACAAGGATTATAAAATTGTACCTCAATGCCCCCGCTCCGAAACAGTTTTGTCTTCGCATGAACTGGCTCTTGGTTACAGAGAAACAAAAGACCCGTCGATTTATGTATTAATGAAAGTGAAGGATAATGAACTTGCAAAAGGCGGTGATACATACTTTCTCGTTTGGACAACTACGCCTTGGACTTTAATTTCCAACGTTGCTTTAGCAGTAGGACCAGAAATAGATTATGTAAAAATTAAAACTGAGGATGTGTATTTAATTCTTGCAAAGGAAAGATTATCAGTAATACGCGAAGAGTATGAAATTATTTCCGAGATGAAAGGAAGCAGCTTACGCGGGAAAAACTACGAACAATTATTCGGTTATATCAAACCAATTAAAAAAGGATTTTTTGTAGTTGAAGGAAATTTTGTTAGTACCGAAGATGGCTCCGGAATAGTTCACATTGCACCGGCTTTCGGCGCTGACGATTACGAAATTTCTAAGAAATATGATTTGCCTTTTATGCAGCCGGTAACACGCGGAGGTTTATTTACCGACGAAGTTACTGATTTTAAAGGCTTATTTGTAAAAGATGCCGATGAGGGAATAATTAAAAAACTCCGAGAGTCCGGACATCTTTATAAAAAAGAAACCATAGTTCACTCTTATCCGTTTAGCTGGCGGTTTGATAACGTGCCGGTTATTTATTACGCCCGGGAATCATGGTTTATAAAAACAACGTCAATTGCGGATAGAATGGTCGAACTCAACAAAATGATTAACTGGTATCCTCCAGAAGTTGGCAGCGGACGCTTTGGCAACTGGCTTGAAGAGAACAAAGACTGGGCGCTCTCGCGTGACAGGTTTTGGGCAACTCCTCTGCCGATTTGGATAAGCGATGACGGTGAAATGTTTGCGGTCGGAAGTATCGAAGAATTGAAAAAAGGTTTTATTGAAAAAGACGGAAAGAGAATCAGCGTTGCAGATAGGAACGATATTGATCTACACAAACCTTTCGTTGATGATGTAAAATTTGAAAAAAATGGTAAAATATTTTCAAGAACACCAGAGCTGATTGATGTTTGGTTCGATTCGGGCGCAATGCCTTTTGCACAGTATCATTATCCTTTCGAGAATAAAGAATTTTTCGAAAATAATTTCCCGTCGGATTTTATCTGCGAAGGCATTGATCAAACAAGAGGTTGGTTCTACACCTTGCATGCCATCTCCTCGATGTTGTTTGATAGCATCGCTTACAAAAATATCGTAGTCAACGAACTAATACTTGACAAGAACGGAATAAAAATGTCGAAGTCTAAAGGCAATACGGTTGATCCATTTGTTCTTTTCGATAAATATGGAAGCGATGCAACCAGGTGGTATTTAGTTGTCGCAAGCCCTCCCTGGAGACCTACTCTTTTTGACGAAGAAGGAATTTTGGAAGTGCAGCGTAAGTTCTTCGGTACATTAATCAATACTTATCTTTTTTTCTCTCTTTACGCTAATGTGGATAAGTTTACATTTAAACAGGAAAATATTCCATACGAAAAAAGACCGGAAATTGACCGCTGGATAATTTCCAAATTGAATTCGGTTGTAAAGGATTATGAACAGTTGATGGATTCTTACGATGTAACGAAAGCAGCCCGTCTGGTTTCTGATTTTACTCTTGATCAACTTTCTAACTGGTATGTTAGAAGATCGAGAAGACGTTTCTGGAAATCCGAAGTAAACGAAACTAAAATATCTGCATATCAAACACTATATGAGTGCATGATAGCGGTTATTAAACTTACATCGCCGTTCGCTCCATTTATTGCAGAAGAGATTTACCAAAATTTGAACAGCGTTACCGGCAGAGAAAATTTTGAATCGGTTCACTTAACTGATTTTCCAGCGGCAGATTATCGAGACAAAGATCTTGAAGAAAAAATGGAAATTGCGCAGAATGTTGTTTATTTGACTCGCTCGATGCGTGCTAAGTCCAACTTGAAAGTAAGACAGCCTCTGCAGAAGATCATTGTTGCGATTGATAAATCTAAACGCGATGCGGTTGAGAAAATGAAAGACGTAATTCTTGAGGAAGTTAATATAAAAGAAATGCAGGTGCTCGATGACGATTCTGGGATAGTGAATAAATCAGCTAAGGCAAACTTTAAAATTATCGGTCCGAAGTATGGCAAGATTGTTAAACCTCTTGCAGCAAAAATAGCGTCGCTCGATAAAACAAAAATTTCTGAACTCGAACAGAACGGAACCATTGAGATTGAAATTGAAGGTCAAAAAATTAACCTCACGCGAGAGGATGTTGAAATAATAAGCACACAGATTGAGGGTTGGGTAGTTGAGAGCGAGCAGGGAATTACCGTGGCAATCGATTCGGAATTGACGCCAGAGCTTATCGCAGAAGGCTATGCCAGAGAATTTGTGAACCGCGTGCAAAATATGAGAAAAGAAGCTGACTTTGATGTGGTTGATAGAATCGTAATTAACTTAAATTCTGACGATACGTTTTCAGGTTTTATTAATCAATTTTCTGATTATATTTCGCTTGAAACTCTTGCCGATAATATTATCTTTAAAGATGATTTTACAGGCTTTAAACAGGACTATAAAATAGGAGATTTTAATTGTACAATATCTATTTCCAAAGCATGAATAGATAATTGAAGGAGGATAAAATGGCAAAAAAAACTACAAAAGAATCAAAAAAGAAAACTGATAAAAAATTAAAAACTGTTCCGAAAGTAAAAGTAGAAAAGCCGGCAAAGAAAACAAAAGCTGCAAAAACAACCGGAACAAAAACCAAAGTGACAGTACCAGCTTCTCCAAAAAAGAAAACACCGGTCAAGAAAAGTATTAAAGAAAAAACATCATCTAAAGAAGTTCAGAAGAAGATCAGGAAATCTCCCGCAGCGCGAGAAGTTGAAGTGATTACTCCGCCCAAGCCGATCAAAAAGTTAGTCGGTTATCCAAAGAAAGATCTTGAAGTCTTTAAAGAAGTAATTCTTGAAAAAAGAGCCGAAATAATAGAACAGCTTCAGGTGTTGCGTGATCAAATGATGGACCCGAGCACGGGACAGTATGTTAATGAAAATTCTCCCTATTCGCTTCATATGGCAGAACAGGGTACCGATGCTCAAGAGAGAGAAAAATTATATTTGTGGGCCCAGCGGGAAAACAAATTTTTAGGCTATCTTGAAGAAGCGCTCCAGAGAATTGAAAACGGAACTTACGGACTGTGCATCGAATGTATTGATGAACCGAAGAATTTGTGCCCTACCTGCCCATTAATTCCAAAGGAAAGATTGATGGCAGTACCACACACGCAGCTTTGCGTTCAAGTTAAAATTGCACAGAAAAAGTAAAGGAAATTTTTTGCGAGTTCTTTATATAACATTCATTGTATTTTACTTCGACCAATTAACAAAACTTGTGGTCAAAGGCTTTTCAATACCCTTTCTCAATTTAGAATTTAGAGGGATGCATTATGGGCAAAGCTATGATGTCATCGGATCCTTCTTCCGTATCACTTTTGTCGAAAACCCCGGCATGGCTTTCGGAATAGGTGTGAACGACGAAGCCAAACTTTTTCTTTCGCTTTTTTCAATCGCGGCAAGTGTCGGAATTCTCTTTTATCTCTATAAGATGAGAGAAGAAAATCTAATCTTCAGAATTTCACTCGCTTTAATTCTTGCCGGAGCGCTGGGAAATCTTGTAGACAGAACATTCTACGGAGTATTTTACGGCTATGCACCCCTGTTTTACGGAAAAGTCGTAGATTTTTTTAACGTAGATTTTTTTGATTTTACAATTTTCGGACGCACTTACGAGCGCTGGCCGATATTTAATATTGCAGATGCTTCGGTAACAATCGGGGTGATAATATTACTCTTAGTTCACCGTAAGATTGATGATGAAAACACTGAAGATGAGACTGAAGATTCAGGCAGCGATGATGAAAAGCTGATTGTGGGTTTGCAGAACAATAAAGAAGAAACGGACAAAATCGGCGGGAAGAATGACGAAACTGATATCCGAAAAGAAATTCAGGTTTGAAATTACCGAAGGAAAGAAAAAAGAAAGATTAGATTTATTTCTTGCCAACTCAATCGAAAATTCATCACGCACAAAAATTCAAAAGCTCCTCAAAGCCGGCTTTGTGCTAGTAAACGGAAAAACCGCCAAACCAAATTATAAAGTTATTCCTAAAGATGTAGTCGAAGTAACGATACCTGTTACGCCCAGGCCTGAAAAAACCGAAGCTGAAGATATTCCATTGAACATAGTTTACGAGGATAAGGACATTATCGTACTTAATAAACCGCCTGGTATTGTAGTTCACCCTTCACTCGGTAATTATACGGGCACATTAGTAAATGCACTGCTGCATCACACAAAGGAATTAAGCCTGTTAAATGAACCGGCACGTGCAGGAATTGTGCACAGGATAGACAAGGATACAAGCGGCTTATTGATTGTCGCAAAAGATGAGTGGGTCCACGCCCAGCTTGCAAAACAATTTGCAAACCACTCTATCGAAAGAACATATATTGCCATTTGCTGGGGAATATTCAAGGAGCATAAAGGCGAAGTCATTGGCAATATAACCCGCTCCAAAAAAGACCGAAAAATATTTACTGTCAGTTTTTCCGAAGGCAAGCACGCTCACACTTTTTATGAAGTGATTGAAGAATTTGAATTTGCTTCGTTAGTAAAATTGAATTTGAAGACAGGCAGAACCCATCAGATTAGAGTTCACATGTCCTATATCAACCATCCGGTATTTGGCGATCCAACATACGGAGGAAGGAAAATTGTTTATGGCGCCAGCCTGCCAAAAATAAAAAACCGCGTTGATAATTTGTTGTCGGTTATTTCAAGGCAGGCATTGCACGCAATGTCTATAGGGTTTGTACACCCCCGCAGTAACAAGAAGCTCTATTTCGATTCCTCTCTTCCTGCAGATATGCAAAATGTAATTGACGAATTAAAGTCGAGCAATTAACGGCTACTCTCAGAAAAATTTATTCTTTGGGAGTGTAATTGTATAACTTTTTTTCTTTTTGTTGCTCAATTTATTATCCCGCAGCCATGGATTAAAATACTTTAATGTTTTGTAGGTTATTTGATGACTCTTAGCGAAATTGGCGAAGTCATTAACAGAATCGGCTAATGCAATTTCGTATGTATCGAAAGCATCGTACAGCTCTGTCTCTTCCAGATCGAATCCGTAGAGAGCTGGATTTTGCGCAATAATTTTATAACTGATTATCCTTGAAATATATCTCGAAGTTTCTTCGTTTAAGAGAAGATCATAATAATCCGATTCCTTCTGTCTTTCAAGCTGATTGCTCAATCCAGACGTACCCATATTATATGATGCGGCGGTTAAAGTCCAGCTTAAATATTTCGCGTAGGCTTCTTTCAAATATTTGCAAGCTGCTTCAGTTGATTTTTGAACGTGATATCTTTCATCAACTTCGCTATTAATTTCCAATCCGTACTGTATTCCGGTTTCCTTTAGAAACTGCCAAAATCCGGCAGCTCCTTTAGGTGAGACTACATTGGCGAGATTACTTTCGACCGCACACAGATATTTGAAATCATCCGGAATACCGTTCTTTGCGAGTATTGGTTCAATTAATGGAAACCATCTGTTTGCTCTTTTCAGAAAAAGCAACGTCGAAGAATGCCAGTAAGTATTTACGATGAATTCTCTCTCTATCCTCTCTTTAACTTCAGGCTTTAAAACAGGGACCTTCTCGCTGCAAAAGTCGAGTTCATCAGGAATTGGCGGTGTAGAAATTTTATTAACATTTTGAATATTACCGGTAGTTTTTTCTTCACTGTATTGATTAGAAAAATTTAAGAAAGAAAATAGAACGAATGCAAAAGCTGTTCCTGCGGCAAATATGAGAGAGGAAGTTTTTAGTTTTAGAAGATTCATCGGGGTATTCCTAAAATATAATTTTTACAGCGTGAATATAATGAAAGAAAATCTTTCAAGATTTCTAATGTAAAAATTTCCGGGAATACCGCTCATTGATTATTAGCGCTGTTAAAAGAATTGAACCTCCAAGAAAAAGATTAAATAAGTCAGCCGTTTCACCGAAAACCAAAATCGAAACGGATACCGCGAGCGGAATCTTTAAATTATTGAATATCGCAAGCGTGCCTGTGTTTGTTAATCTTGCTCCATAATTCCACAGAAACAAACCAATTCCGGATCCGACTAACCCAAGGTATAAAATAGAAAGCCATTGGTTAATTGTTATCCGGGCAGGATGCAAACCGGTGGAGAACAACGAGAAAACAAGCGCAACCAGCATTCCGCCGGCAAATAAATAGGCGTAGATACTCTTATCTTTAACCGAATTATAATTTTTCATAATGCGCTTGTATAAAATTTGCCCAACGGCAAAGCTTATATTTGAAAGTTGAACCAGCAGCAAGCCGAGAAAGAAATCACTTCTTTCAAACTCGTAAAAAACTGTTACACCGGCTCCGATAACTGCGAGTAACGAAGTTGCAAGGTAAAAGAAGTTTATTTTCTTATTAAGGATATCATCAAACAAAGTTACATAAACCGGAGTGAAAATTGTGAAGATTGCTACTTCATAAGCTTTCAAATATTGAAATGACCAAATATAAGAGCAGTACATCAAACCGAATTGAATAGAACCAACACCAGTCAATTTAACAATGGTTTTTCTATTACCGATTTTAAGATTCAGAAACGGTAAAAACACAATCAGCGAAATTAAAAGCCGGAGAAATGCCAAAAAATACGGGTCAATTCCCGTTAGTGAATCTTTAATTATCCCGAATGAAAAAGCCCATATTAACGAAACAAGCAGCAGGTAAATCATTTAATTGAAAAAATTGTTCGCGGTTGATTTATTACTTGCTGCAATTTAGCTAAAGTTAAGTGAATGTAAAAATGTTGTTAATCTTTAGTATATTTTAATCCGGTTTCAAAATATATTTATGAATTTTGTGAACAAAACCCTGTAATTTTAGCTACAAATTTTTGGAATGTTGATGCTTATCTACAATACCTTAACGAAGAAAAAGGAAGAGTTTAAACCGTTGAATCCGCCTTATGTAACTTTCTATATGTGCGGGCCGACTGTGTATGATTATTTTCATATCGGAAATGGAAGATCATTTATCGTTTCCGACATAATCCGGCGTTACCTTATCTATAAGGGATATAATGTTAAGTTTGTCATGAATTTAACTGATATAGACGACAAAATTATTAACAAAGCAAACAACGAGAATGTTGATCCAAAAGTAATCACGGATAAATATATTTCGGCTTTCTTCGAAGATATAAATAAGATGAAGATCAGGAAAGCTGATGTTTATCCAAAAGCAACAGAACACATCAATGAGATAATTTCCTTAATACAAAAATTGGAGCGCGAAGGAATTGCGTATAATGTTAACGGAGACGTTTTTTTTGATGTTGGTAAGTTTACGGCTTACGGTAAATTGAGCGGGAAAAAATTGGATGAATTAGAATCCGGATCAAGAGTTGAAATTGACGAGCGAAAAAGTAATCCTCTTGATTTTGCACTCTGGAAAAAGGCAAAAGAAGGAGAACCTTGTTGGGATAGCCCCTGGAGTAAGGGAAGACCCGGCTGGCATATTGAGTGTTCTGCAATGAGCTGTGCTCATTTGGGGGAAACAATTGATATTCATGCCGGCGGCAACGATTTAATTTTCCCTCACCATGAAAACGAAATTGCTCAAAGTGAAGCCGCAAATCACAAAGCTTTTGTAAAATATTGGCTTCACTTCGGTTTTTTGAATATCAAGGATGAGAAGATGTCAAAATCTTCAGGCAATTTTTTCACAGCGCGTGAAATAGTTAAAAAATATCCACCGGAAGCAATTAGATTGTTCTTCAGCCAAACTCATTACCGAGGTCCTCTAAGCTATAGCGATGAGCTGCTGGAAGCAGCTGCAAAAGGGCTTGAGAAAATCAGCAACTTGTACGAGGAGCTTCTCAATCGAATTTCGAATAATGAAATCGGCGGTTATAAACCCGAATTTCAAATTACTTCCTATGTGCAAAAATTTGAAGAAAGCATGGATGACGATTTTAATTCTCCCAAAGCACTCGCCGTTATTTTTGATTTTATTAGAGATATGAATAAAGAATTATCCATTCATGAAAAATTAAGCGCCGAATTCCTGAACGATGGCAAAGAATTCTTCGATAAAATTATCGACGGTGTCTTCGGGATACTGCCGGATAGAAAAAACAATTCAAGCAACGAATTGACGGAGAAACTGATATACATTTTGATAGAACTAAGGTCTAAGGCAAAAGCCGAAAGAAATTATTCCTTGTCGGATGACATTAGAGATAAATTAACCGAGCTCGGAATAACATTGAAAGACTCGAAATCAGGCACAACGTTCAAGATAAATTAATGCATAGAATATTACCGGGAATGGTTTTAGCAATTTTAATCATAGCGGCATCGGCTGTTTTTATTACAGTTATCTGGCTTTATTTTTTCAGCATTTATGAAGTTAGGTATGTATCAAACCCGGATAAATTGACAACTGATGCATCATCGTCTGTTGAAATAACAGCTATACCAATAAATTCTTTTGGAGTGAAAGCGATATTCAGGCAGCCCCACACAGATTTTTTTATTGAAGAAGGCGGAGATCTAATCGACTACGAAAAATTTAATAATGAAAACCGCATTGTTAAATTGAAATCTAAAGGCAAAGCCGGTAAGGTGACATTAATACTGAGATCAAAGCATTCTCTTAATCCGGCTATTATAGTTGTGCCGGTAGTTGAAAAAATTAAAGGAAATATTTCTTAGTTTTTTTTATTGTTGTAACCAAGTAAATGATAAATATTCGAGGCGAAATGAAAAAGTTAATAATTTTTTCGGCGGTTCTTTTTTTTGTGAGTACTGCAGTCATACCGCAGGGCACTGCAGGTACTGATGCAAAATATGAATATCGATCTTTGATTGACCTTCCGTCGGCAGGCGTACTCGAAAGAGGCTATGTTGGCGTTTCGCTTGATGTTATGCCGCTCGGCGTTTTGATCTCAAAAATTGAAGTTGGTGCATTCGAAAATTTTAGTTTTGGAATTTCTTACGGCGGTGCAAATATTATTGGTAGAGGCAGCGTGGATTGGTATAAGCTTCCCGGTGTAAATATAAGGCTGCGTGCAATGAATGAAACAGAAGGATTGCCCGCTCTAACAATTGGATTCGATTCTCAGGGCAAAAGCGAGTATAACGAAATAGCCCGCAGATTTACGATTAAATCGCCCGGCTTTTTTCTCTCGGTTTCAAAGAACTTTGAATTACTTGGATATTTGTCGGTTCACGGCATATTGAATTATTCCTTGGAGCGAGAGGATAATGACAAAGACCTTAATTTCGGTTTTGGCGTCGAAAAAACTATCGGCGGAAAAGTTTCTTTAATTGCAGAATATGATTTTGCGGTGAATGATAACAATCCTGTTTCTTTTGGAGCGGGAAAAGGTTATTTAAATTTGGGGTTACGATGGTCTGTCGGCGACGGATTTACGATTGGATTGGACATGAGGGATCTGCTCGATAACAAAAAATTTGAAGCGAACAGCGCTGATAGAGCAATTTTTGTCGAGTATATCAAACCGATTTTTTAGGACTGTATAAAATTACGCACACTTACGTTCAATAATTAGAACAATTTGTTTTTTATCCATCAAAAAAAAGCCCGATTTAACAATATAATCGGCATATTATTTGCCCTTCTTTAATCAGAATAATTAATAACCACAGGGAGTTTAAGATGAAAACTCTAATTAAAATTTCGATTCTTCTGTTTCCATTTCTTCTTTCAGGATGCTATACACAGCTTGCTGTTCGTGACTATAAGGAAACGGAGAGTAGATCTTACAAATATTATGATGAAGATGCAGAATCGACTTATGCAGAAGGAGACACAGTTTATTACGATGATGAATCAGGATATACCGAATATCAGACCGAGGATGCTGAGTATTATGCGGAAAGCGGCGATATAAACGTTCACAATTATTACTTTGACGACTATCGCTTTCCCCGCTACAGAAGTTATTACTGGGGGTATTATCCAAGGTCCACTTTTTGGGTAGGAATAAATTATTATGATCCGTTCTTCGATCCATGGTATGACCCCTTGTATTGGGGTTACGGTACGATTTGGCCCGGCTATTATTTAATTCCTCCATATTATTACTTCGGACCTTCTTATTGGCATTCTTCTTATTATTATCCTGGTTATTACGGAGGTTCATATTATTCATGGAGCGGTTACAAATATAGAACGCACAACTATGCTTCCAGAAATAATGACGGAAGCAGAGGCAGGGAGCCGGGAGTAAGAGATAGTTACGGGGACAGAAACGCAGCTGGAATGCTCTCGGGGGGAAGGGCTGGAACAACTGGCGGGTCTGTCTCCAATAGATCAGGTAATACAGATTTCACAAGTCCGGAAGTTTATAGGAATAATTCCGGCTCTTCAAATGTAAGTAAAGGTTCTGATGCGGCAAGAAACGTGGCGCCGAATCCTAGAGATCTTAGAACAAATGAAAAAGAATCAGCAAGAGTTTCAGCTAAGGTTAAACCGGATTCGAGAAGAATAATCAACAGTTCGGGTTCATCCGACAGAATAAAGAATTCTTCTGAGCAAGAAACAGTTAAATCTAAAAGCAGCCCTCAGAGTAGTGGCGACAAGCGAATTATTACTGAAAGAAGAACTACAAGAGAGAAACCTGTGAACGAACAGTCGAACGCGGGAACGGTCGGTAAAAGCAATAAAAGCTCCGCACCGCCTAAATCTGGTTATTCTAAGCCAAGTTCTAACAGCAGCAGGGGTTACTCCAATTCTCCTCGAAGTTCATCCGGTCCGACTTCTAAATCGAAAAGCAGCTCTGGTAGCTACAGCAAACCTCCAAGCAGTTCTTCGAAGTCGTCTTCTCCTGCTTATAAAAGTCCGAGCAGTAATTCCGGCAGTAGAAGTTCAGGCACGAGTGGAAACACAAGAAGCAGCGGAAGCAGCAGAAGCGGAAAAAGCAGGAGATAATCATGAAATCCATAGTTAATTTAATTGTTTTAATTTTATTAGTTTTATCATTCAGAAGTGTTGCCCAGAATTTTAATGATGCTCTACGGCTTTCCGAACCAGGCATTATGTCAAATGCGCGAGTATTGGGATTCGGGAATGCAAACGTTGCTGTCAGTAATGATTTCAGTGCTGTCTATTATAATCCCGCCGGTTTAGGTCAAATAAAAAACAGCCTTATTTCAGGCGGATTGGCATTTAATAATTTCAAAAACAATGTAACATTTTTAGGCGCATCTGCGGATGTTTCAAATAATTCGGCGATGGCAGATAATGTCGGCATTGTTTTGTCATTTCCTACTTACAGAGGCAGCCTCGTGTTCGCAGCGGGTTACAACAAAACAAAAAACTTTAACAATGTGAACGAATTTTCGGCTTTCAATCCATTTGATAATTCTATGATTCAAAACTTAACCTTGGCAAATGATAACATTCCGTTCAACCTAAGACTTAGTTACGAGGTTTTTGGCAGCTCGGGAAATTATTTATTTGATGAAACACGAATAAGCGGAAGGTTAACTCAAACCGGCAATATATTACAAGAAGGCAGCTTAAGCAGCTGGTCGTTTTCTGGAGCGATTGAGATTGCCCGTAATCTTTTTACCGGAATTACTTTGAATGTACTCACAGGAGAATATAAATATGACCGTGAATATTTCGAGATTGATACCGAAGATTTTTATAAGACCCCGCTTATAGATGACGAACCCTCTGAAGATTTTAAATCTTTCTACTTGAATGATTTTATTGACTGGGATTTATCCGGCTGGGAAATGAGACTTGGTTTATTTTACAAGGTCAATAAAAATCTTAATTTCGGAGCAACTATAAAATTCCCCTCGCAGTACACGGTTAGGGAGTCCTACTCACTATTTTCTAGTAGCGATTTTGCCAATAGGATTTCATACGAATTCAATCCAGAAGAAAGCCGAATAGAGTATGATATTTCCACGCCCTTTGAAATTAGTGGCGGCGCTTCGTATTCGTTTAATAATTTCTTGATCACAGGGCAGCTCGGGTTGATTGATTACACTCAAATGGAATTCACCTCCGGTCTTGATGCACAAAGCAGAAGGATTAATAATGCCGAAATAAAAAACATGTTCCGTGTTACGGTATCTTATAATATCGGGGTTGAATATAAACTGCCAATGACTGATTTGAAATTGCGAGGCGGTTATTTCGTTCAGCCTTCGCCTTTCGACAACGATCCATCGGATTTTGATAAAAAATATATAACCGGCGGAGCGGGTTATACATTCAATAATGTGCTCACGCTTGATATTGGATATGCATACGGCTGGTGGAAAACCTTCGGAGATAATTACGGCTTTAATGTCTCCAGAACTTTTCAAAGCATAGAGACGAATACATTTCTTCTAAACGTAACCTACGCAATGAATTAAATCTTTAGAATTGCTTCGATGAAAAAAGCATCTTATCTTTTGAGGTAAGATGCTTTTTTTATTTTAGGAGGGAACATAACAAAAGGGAAAGTCATTAAGGTAGAGAGCAAGGATTATTACATTCTTGATAAGGACTCGAAAATCATCCGTTGTTCTCTCCGAGGCAGAATAAAAAAACAATTTGAACTGAAAAAGGGAAAGCAGTTTATTCTTGATTTTGCCGTGGTGGGCGATGAAGTTAAAATCAGTCTCAATCAGGATGGAACTGGTAATATCGAAGAAATCAAACCCCGCAGGAATTATTTATCCCGTAAAGCTCCACGAATAAAAGGAGCAGCACAGCGAGGCGAAAGACTTGAGCAAATAATTGCAGCAAACGTTGACAGCCTGATAATAGTGGGCAGTGTTATGCAGCCAAATTTTAATAATAAACTTATTGATAGGATAATTGTTGCAGGAGAAAGCTCGCATCTTAACGTTAAAATAATTATCAATAAGATTGATCTCGGAAAATCCGAAATAAATTTTTGGAACGAATTATACTCCTCAATCGGTTATGAAGTGATGCTGACGTCAGCCTTATCAAAACATGGATTGAATGAAATGCGGGATAAACTGGCGGGGCGGAAAAATTTATTTTGGGGCGCATCGGGAGTAGGTAAATCAAGCCTGCTAAATTCAGTATTTCCCGGTTTGGACTTAAAGACTAAAGAAATAAGCGCCGCCACATCAAAAGGAAAGCACACAACCGTAACTACACAAATGATTAAAGTTAATGATTCAACTTTTGTAATTGATACGCCGGGAATAAGAGAGATTGATCCTTACGGCATAAAAAAAGAAGACTTGGGTCATTACTTCGTCGAGTTTGATAAATATATCAACAACTGCAGGTTTAATACATGCACACACCATCACGAACCCGGCTGCGGAATTATTGATGCAGTTGAAGGCGGTGTAATTTCACCGGAAAGATACGAAAGCTATTTGAATATTCTTGATACTATTGAAGACGGGATGATTTTTTAAGAGATGAAACTTTTCTGATCATATTAGCAATAAATTTTTCGACAATATTATCCGGCACGCCCGTTAAGTGTTTGGATTTCAGCCGCATATCACATTGGTCGTTGACGTAATCAATTAAAATTAATTCTCCGTTCTTATCAATGGTGCCTTCCGTTGAAAAATAATCTAGTCCGGTAATTGAAGATAATTTTTTTGTTATGTCAATTATTCTTTGCAGTTTAAATTTTTTCAAATCTTCCCGTTTTATATCCGAATAAATATGGGTTATATCATCCCACCATACAGGAACAGCCTCGTATAAGAACCAATAACATCTGAGCCATATTCTTCTTTGAGGATCTTCCCACGGACAGATTTTCTCTTGTATTAAGAACCGGTCCTCAGGTATTTCCATCCTCGCTTTTTGAATTCCCTCAGCGGTTGAAACGTCAATTTTCACGCTTTCGCCTCCACCGGAATAATAAGCGGGCTTTACAATGAAAGGAGAACCGATTGTATCGTATTCCATTTTAGAAAGTTTAAAATTTTTATCCTTATTAAATGCAGGGGCGATTATAGTGCGGGGCAATTTAAATCCGTATTTAGTCAATTCACCGTGCATGTTTGCCTTATCAACTGCCTTGTCGATTAATTCGTATCTGTTTATAATATATGCATCGGAGTTTGAAAGAAGTTTTGCAAGCTCGGAAAACGATTGATCCTCATCGGAGGCGCGGTCGAGAAAAGCACGGAAGCCGAGCTGCCTTCTCTTTACCAATCCAGTGACTTCGGCAATATTGAAAGCACTAATCACAAATGTACTAAGTCCGGCTGCCTGGAACCTTTTTTCAATTAACTGAGTAAACTCAGTGTCGTAAATCCATTTATATGCGACTGCAAAATCAAATAATTTCATTATCGTTTTCAAATTTAAGATGCAAAATTAAAAAGCAAACCGATGGTAATCAACCAAACATTTTATTATACTAACAGCACAATATTTTATCAAGTTCAACAAAGGTAATTATGCGGATAATCTTAATTAACACACTAATCCTATTTGTATTTATCGCATGCTCGTCTTCGGAAAAAACAAGCACAGCTGATTTGAATAAAAACCAAAATAAAAGAAATTATACCGATTCACTCTCAAATAGCAATCGGGCACAGGAATTATTTATTAACGGCTCAACTTACGAATTAAAAGGAAATTATGCCGAAGCGATTCTTGAATTTCAGTCTGCATTAGAGCATCATGAATCAGCAGGAATTCACTATGCGCTCGGGAAAAATTATCTCAGAATAAATAAACTTGCGCCGGCTCTGAAGCATGGCAAGCGCGCTTCAGAACTGGACAGCCGAAATACCGATTATCTGTTTCTTCTCGCCAATATTTACACAGCGGCTCGACAAAATGATTCAGCCGCCTTGACCTACGAAAGAATTATTGGAATTGATCCTGACAACCATCAAGCCTATTACAATCTTGCCTATATCTATGAACCGACAAAACCGCAGGCAGCCTTAAGTGTTTATAAAAAACTTATAGATAAAATCGGTCCTGAATGGAACGTATTGATCCGTATTGCTGATATTAACGAGCGTCTCGGAAATGTTGATGAGACGATTAGCACTGTTAGCGCGATGATGGAAATTGACCCATCCAATATCCAATTAAAAAAACTTTTGATTGAATCTTATATCAAAACGGAGCGGTATGACGAAGCGATGGCATTAACTGAGGATGCAATAATAACCTTTCCAGATGATTTGAACCTTATCGAATATAAGGGCGCAATTCTGATTAAAAAGAAGAAGATAACTGAAGGAACCGAGGAGTATAAAAAACTGATAACAAACGAAGAATTTCCCTTTGAATCTAAAAAGAGAATTGTTACGGGTTTCTTTTCTGAATCCTCGAGTGATTCTTCATTGCTTCCGATTGCCAAATTATTGCTAACAGAACTTAAACATGACTCAACGGATTGGCAGCTTGAAGCATTCCTCGGCGAAATTGCATTAATCGAAAATGAAGATTCGCTCGCAGTCGAGTATTTTAAAAATGCTGTTCAGCTTGCCGAATGGAATTCTCAGCTATGGAATAGACTTGGCATAATCGCTTTTGAAAATCAGAGATACGATGAAGCACTCGTTCAAATGGAAGAGGCTGTGAAAAAATTCCCGGATGATTTTGTAATCAACATTATTCTCGGATTAACACTGTCACAAAAAAACAAGCATGAGGAAGCTGAGCCGGTTTTGAGAAAGGCGGTTAGTATTAATCCAAGCGATTTAACTGCGCTTCATGCTTATGGATTTACACTAAATCAGCTCAAAAAAAGCAGAGAGGCTTTAATATATTTGGAAAAAGCCCTGTCTCAAAGCCCGGAAAATGTGCCGATAATGGGAACAATCGGATTAATATATGATTCATTGAAAGAATGGGATAAGTGCGACGAAGTCTATAAAAAAGCTCTTGAGATAGAGCATGATAATGCTTTGATACTAAATAACTATGCTTACTCACTTGCGGAGCGGAGTATTGAGCTGGAATTTGCGCTTAGTATGGCTGAGAAAGCGATTAGCACCGAACCGGAAAATTCTTCATATTTGGACACTATAGGGTGGATTTTTTATAAGCTAGGTAATTATGAACAAGCAAAGTTCTATATTGAAAAAGCATTTGAAAAAGAACGTGAGAATTCAACGCTTGCCGATCATCTCGGCGATATTTATCTTAAATTGGGTGAAAGAGAAAGAGCTGCCCAGTTTTATAAAAAAGCGCTTGAATTAAACGAATCATTGGATGAAACAAAACAAAAACTATTACAGGTAAATCCTTAATGAAAATAATTTTTAGAAGCTTTGCTCTTATTGCTGCTCTAATATTTTTTGAATCATGCCTGCCTTCAAAAGAGGTTTCGGAAGAAAGAATACTTCCTTCGGACAGACTCGTCAAAAAACTTGAAGGCAATAGAAGAAAAATAAAAACATTTAACGGTAAGGGTGTATTAAATGTAGTGAGCAATGAATTTAAAGCCAACACAAATTTTGAAGTTTTAATAAAGAAGCCTGATTCCGTAAGGGTTTCTATATATGGTCCTTTCGGAATTGATTTAGCGCACGCTCTTGTTACCGATAGGGAGTTTGCTTTCTATGATGTTATGCGTAAAACAGTTTATAGAGGTGAGAACGATCCGGGCATGCTTCAAAAAATATTTAAAGTGGATATTTCTTTTAATGATTTGATCGATGCATTTGCAGGGTCTGTTAATCTTACAGACAAGCTATTGCGAGAACCCGATAAATATAATATTCAAGGCGATAATTATATAATGACTTATACCGACAGCACAAAATCAATCGAAACTATCTACCAAGTCAACAGAACAACGCTGGCTCTTGAAAAATACATCTTGAAAGATTTTGAAGATAATATTTTTTTCGAAGGAGAATTCAACGACTTCCGTATGTTTGATGAAGTGCCCATACCGTATATTACGAATGTCAGCAACAGAATAAATGCTCAATCACTAAACGTTGAATATAGAAATATTACCGTAAATAAAGTAATTGAGAAAATTAATTTTAATATTCCGAAAGACATTGAAATTGTTGAATGGTAAAGCTCAGTAAATATTTTTTTGTTTTTTTTATAACACTCTTCAGTATCTGGGCGCAGTCCATTGAAGAGAAAAACAAAGAACTTGCAAAGCTGAAGGATGAAGTTTCCGTGCTCGAAAGACGGCTTAATTCTATAAAAGATAACGAGAGTAAATCTCTTGAGCTGCTTCATGATTTGAACCGGCAGTCCTTATTAATGAATAGGATAATCAATAATCTATCCCAGCAGGAAAAAATAAAAGAGAATTCAATATTGAAACTGAACGATACGCTGCTATTTACTGAAAAAAAAATGGACGAACTCGAAAAAAGTTATGCAAAATATGCACGCTGGCTTTTTACTTACGGAAACGATTCAAAATACAAGCTTCTATTTACATCAAACAGCCTCAACCAAGCCCTTATCAGATATAAATATTTTAATATGATCTCGGGTAAAAGCGAAAACCTTTTTAACTCGCTTAAAGAAAAAAAGGAAATGACAGAATTAATTAAATCGCAGCTTGAAGCCGAGAAGAAAGATCAGCGGCAGATTCGACAGAAGAAAGAAGAAGAACAGAAAGTATTATCAGCACAGAAAGATGCTCGGAAGAAATTAATTGCTGAATTGAAAAGCGATCAGAATAATATCGAAAGGGAAATTGAGGAGAAAAGGCGGGCAGAAATCATAATAAAAAATTTAATTGCAAAGTTGATAGAGGAAGAACGCGAAAGAGAAAAAAAAGCAAGGGAACAGCGTTTAAAAAATGATACTGCCGCCGAAACGAAACATGTAATATTTAACTACGATAGTTTCCAAAATTTTATTGAATTGAAAGGAAGATTAGCCTGGCCAGTTGACAAGGGTAATGTGCTGAGGGCTTTTGGTGAAAACCGTAATGAGAAATTAAAGACCGTAACATTAAATTACGGAATTGATATTCAAACGAGTTCGAATACAAATGTTTATGCTGTCGCCCAAGGAGTTGTTTCAGCCATTGATTGGATACCTGGGTACGGCAGCGTCGTAATACTTACCCATAAAAATAATTTTAGAACTGTTTACGGTCACATTACGGATATAATTATCAATGAGGGCGAGATAGTTAATGCCGGTGATTTAATAGGGAAAGTCAATGAAAGTCTTGAAGGAAGCATAATTCATTTTGAAGTATGGAGCGAAAGGAACTACCAGGACCCCGAAATATGGCTTGCAAAGCAATGAGAAAAAACAGTGAAGCCCGTGAAACTGAATAAAACACTTCTTTCAAATTTTACTTCACTCTCATTATTACAAATCTCAAATTATCTAATACCATTAGTCACCGTTCCATATCTGGTTAGGGTTTTAGGACCGGGAAAATTCGGCTTAGTAAATTTTGCAGCAGCATTTACAGCCTACTTTGCGACTCTCACCGATTATGGGTTTAATCTCTCTGCGCCGCGTGAGGTATCAATCAATAGAAATAACAGGGATGAATTAAATAAAATATTTAATGTAGTTATGACAATAAAATCTTTACTTGCAGTAACTAGTTTTATTATTTTATTGGCGATTGTTGAGTCAATCGCCAAATTTTCTGAGAACAGATCAGTTTATTATTTGAGTTTTGGTTTAGTTCTTGGGCAAGCAATTTTTCCGCAATGGTTTTTTCAGGGTATTGAAAAAATGAAACACATCGCTGCAATAACTGTGTTGTTCAGGGCATGTTCAGTTGTATTCATATTTTTGTTGGTAAGAACCGAAACTGATTTCTTAAGCTTAATTTTAATTAATAGTCTCACGCAAATAATGATTGGTTTTACAGGAATTGCCTTCGTTATGAAGAGATATAAATTAAAATATGAACTTCCAGAGCCCGGTGACTTTTTATATAAAATTAAGGAAGGGTGGCATATTTTTATCTCGACTTCCGCAATAAATTTATACACAACTTCAAATACTTTCATACTCGGTTTGTTTGCGAGTCAGAGCGCCGTTGGATATTTCGCCGCCGCGGATAAAATCAGAATATCAATTCAATCACTCTATGCCGTAGTTTCAAATACGATTTATCCTCATGTGTCTTTGTTGATAAATGAATCGCTCAATAACGGAATAAAATTTATCTCGAAGGTTATAAAATCTATCGGACCACTTGCGCTGATCAGTTCGATTATGACTTTTGTCTTTGCAGAAGAAATTATTCTAATTATTCTTGGAAGTGAATACACAAATTCCATTCTTGTTTTAAAGATCATTTCGTTTCTTCCATTTTTAATTTTTCTTAGTAATGTTACAGGAATTCAAATTATGTTGAATGCAGGATTTCAAAAGGAATTCAGTATGATAATTATCGTTGCCGCCGCTATAAATATCATTCTTTCAATCATAATAGTTCCAATCTATTTAGAAATTGGAAGCTCAATATCAATGGTATTTACAGAAGTATTTGTTACAGCAAGCATGACGTTATTTCTTTTGAAGAGAGGAATAAATATATTCCGCAACAGAATTAGTCTGAAAGGTTAAATATCATAATGAAGATAAATCGAGAATATGATTACCTTATAGTCGGCGCCGGATTTGCAGGAAGTGTTTTGGCTGAACGACTTGCGTCTCAACAGAACAAAAAAGTTTTGATAGTAGAAAAGAGAAATCACATTGCTGGAAATGCTTATGATGAATACGACGAGCATGGAATACTTGTTCATCGATACGGACCGCACATTTTTCACACAAATAATAAATTAGTATTCGACTATCTTTCTCAATTTACAGAATGGAGATTTTACGAGCATAAAGTTCTTGCTTCGTTGAATGGGGAGTTATATCCGATTCCTATAAACAGAATAACACTGAATAAACTGTATGGAATGAATCTCCAAACTGATGAAGAAGTAAAAGAATATTTCCAATCGGTACGCGAAGAAAAAAATGTTATTCTGAATTCTGAAGATATAATCGTAAGCAGGGTTGGAAGAGATTTATTTGAAAAATTTATGCGGTATTATACAAAAAAACAATGGAATCTTGAACCGAAAGAATTATCTCCATCTGTATGTGGAAGAATTCCAGTTAGAACCAACGCTGATTGTAGATACTTCACAGATAAATATCAATTTATGCCGAAAGAGGGATATACAAAAATGTTCGAGAAGATGTTGAATCATAAAAACATTAAAATTTTTATGAACACGGATTACAAAAAAATTATGAATGACGTTAGATATGATAAGATGATTTATACAGGGCCAATGGATTATTTTTTTGATTACATTCACGGCAAGCTGCCGTACCGCTCGATAAGGTTTGAATATGAAAATATTGAGCATGAATATTTCCAATCGACGGCACAAATAAACTATGTTGATGACTCATTTGAATTTACAAGAGTCGTCGAACATAAGAGATTATCGGAAAATAAAACAACCACTACAACAATTTCGCGAGAGTATCCCCAAATCAACGGCGAACCATTCTATCCGATTCCGACATACGAGAATAAAATGAAATACAATTTATATAAAAAAGAGAGTGCGAAAATAAAATCAATCTTGTTCTGCGGAAGATTGGCAGAGTACCAGTATTATAATATGGATCAGGTGGTTTCGCGTATGTTAAATATGTTAAAAGATAATGCCGGGTTAATATGATAAAGATCGCAGCGGTTGTTGTAACATTTAATAGACTGTCTCTACTGAAAGAGTGTATTCAATCCCTCCAAAACCAAACAAGAATATTGGATGAAATAATAATTGTTAACAATTCTAGTACTGACGGTACATACGAATGGCTTAAAGAACAGCAAAATCTAACTGTAATTACACAGGAAAATTCCTATAGCGCCGGAGGTCAATATACTGGAATAAAATATGCAACTGAAAAAGGATATGACTGGATATGGTGTTTAGATTGTGATGTAATAGCAGACAAAAAAGCTCTTGAATTATTACTAGAATTCGGCGTCGCCAATAAAGATAACTTAGGATTTCTGTCTAGCACAATATTTTTCGGAGACGGTAATTTAGCCTATCCTAACATCCCCGAATTAGATGCCCCGTATAACGTATTAAATTCCGTAATAAAGAACCAGCCGATTCCAATTCTGAGCGCCTCATTTGGATCTATTCTTCTTCCGAGAGAAGTTGTCTATCAAGTTGGTCTTCCGAGTAAGGATTTTTTTATTTGGGGAGATGATGCTGAATTTACGCTTCGAATTATCAAATATGGGTATAAAGGATTTCTGGTTACAAAAAGTTTAGCAGAACACAAGAATGATAGCAACGAAATGCACCCATTCCAAAATATTGATATTGAATGCCTAAAGTTTAAGTATGGTTTGCGAAATATGGTTTATGTTAGCATCATGCGGAATCAGATTGTTGCCGGTTCAACTTTACGCGGGATCTTGAGTGGAATTGGATTTACTTTAAGAGTTTACAGGCAGAGAAAAAAAAATGGAATTCTTAACAAATTAAAAACGTCTTTTACCATAATTACTCTTTTATTCAATGGAATATTCTTTAGACCATCAATTGATTTTCCCAAAAGATGAATTTTAAAAGAAGATCATTACTTAAATACACAATGGAAAAATTCTACTCTCAAGCACAAATTTTTCTAAAATCTTTCATCAATCTATCATTGTTTGTTTTTTATAAAATATTAATAAAGGCTCAGCAGGGCGATAGAACATCCGTATTATTGATTAATAGCGAAAAAATTGGTGATCTTACTCTTTGCTTAGATTTTCTTTATTCATTCTCTAAGTGCGAAGTGTACTCCCCAAAATATCTACTGATTGATTCGACTTATGCAAAACTTTTAGCGGAAACAACTCTGGACTATGAGATAATTGCATACAATCGAAACAATTATAAATATAATTTTATTTACAGAATAAAATTACTCAAAAAAATTAATGAACTTGGCGCACTAACTGCAATAAATATTTCTCCCGAAAGAGGGGGTGTAAATGATGAACTAACATTACTGAGCGGCGCGCGAAATAAAATTGCTCTAAGATCAAGTTCGCTATTTATCCCAAAATCTGTAATTAAATATTATAATAAGCATTACACAAGAATTATCAACTCAACAGCCGCAAGTAAATACTATGAATTAAATGATCTGCTCAAATATTACCTTTTACAATTACTTGAAACGAAATCTACATTCAAGTGTCAAAACATACCGAGCGGTTCTGTGGAACGAACCTTCATATTAATTTCTCCATCAGCATCTGTCCCTTTTCGTAATTGGAGTAAGGATAATTTTCGAATGCTTGTCGAAAAATTAGTATCTGAAAAGAATGAATCGATTATTTTAATTGGCACGTCAAACCAGATCGAAATATTACAGTCCATTTCCGATGGTATGTCGAATGTTAAGCTGCGAATTGATATTCAATTTACAGAATTATTATCGCTTATCTGGAACTGTAAAATATTTATTGGTTTGGATTCCGGTCTGACTCATCTTGCTTTGCAGATGAAAAAGCCTCTGATTGCAATTATTGGTGGAGGTAAACACGGTATTTTTTTCCCATACAAAGAATCTGAAATAACAAAATATTTATTCAGCAAGATGGATTGTTTCGGATGCAATTGGATTTGCGAATACCGGGAGCCATATTGCATCAATAATGTAACCATGCAAGATTTATTAGCGGCATACCAAGAATTAATTGAATTAGAGAAATAGATGAACATCCTCCACATATCGCCAGATTTTAATTACTCTTGCGGGGTGAGTAAGTATGTTATTCTGCTGCTGAAAGAACTCGCCAGAACCAAAGAAAACAATTTATATTTTATCACGAATGGTGGCGATTCTATTGAGCGATTGAATCAAGTTGATGTAAAAGTATCGTACTTAAAACTCACACGCAGTAATTACAACCCCATTATTTATTTTATTAATATAATATCTTTACTAAAAATTTGTTTGAAAGAAAAAATAGAAATCATTCATTCACATCACCGTTATGCTGAATTGTTGGCGGTCGTAGTATCAAAAATGCTTGGAATAAAAACTATAACTACAGTTCATAGTATTGTTAACGGTAAACGCTTAGTGAGTTTCAAATCTGATCGGATAATTGCTGTCAGCAAATCAGTTGAAGCAGAATTGCTAAACAAATTTAAAATATCATCAAATAGGGTTGTTCAACTCTATAATTATGTGGAACCAATAAATTCAGTTTCGAAGAAAGATTCCATTGAATTACGGCGCAAAATTGGTTTGAGCGAAAGTGACAAAGTAATACTGTTTGTCGGGCGAATAAATTACATCAAGGGAATAGATGTTCTCTTATCAGCTTTTACACAACTTACAAAAAAATATTCCGAGCTGAAGTTAATTTTAGTTGGACAGATTGATGCGAATGATTTTGGAGAAATGGTTTCAAAAACGAAAAACGTAATTCATATCAAACCACAAAAAGAAGTATCCGGATTTTATGAAATTTCTGAAATCGTTGTCCTTCCATCAAGAATAGATTCATTTCCTTTCGCGATGATTGAAGCCGGTTTAATGCATAAACCATTTATTGGCGGCAATACTGGTGGAATAGCCGAATTTATAAACAACGGCGAAAATGGATTGCTTGTAAAACCCGGTGACGCAAAAGATTTGGCGGATAAAATTGAATCACTTCTGAAAGACAAAGTTCAAGCAAAATTACTAGGCGATAATATATTTGAGAAAGCTCAGTCTTTAATTGACGCAAAGTCTTACATTGAAAAAATAAATTATCTTTACAGCCAACTGCATAATGGTAAAAATGAATAAATCATTCATTAACGGAGTTGGTATTTCCAAAATAGACTATGAGGACATCGCAGCTCAGATAAAGAGGAGCATTCTCGAAAATAAACAATGTACTATAACTTATGTGAACCACCATATTTATAATCTTTGCAGAAATAATATGCTGTTTAGAAATACTATTAACAATTCAACGCTTTCTCATGCAGATGGCGTGGGGATTTGGCTTGCCGGAAAGTTACTAGGAGCTGACACTCCACGCTTCAACTGGACGGATCATTCACTTAATTTTTTAGAGATGTGCGAACGCGAGGAGTGGACTTTGTTTTTTTATGGCTCCACAGAGCAGATGCTTTCAAAGGTAAAAACTCGTCTTAAAGAATTATTCCCTAATCTTAAAGTGAACGGTTCAATCAGCGGCTACACTGATTTAGATTGTACTTTATTAATTCAAATAATTAACGATTCTAACTCAGATATATTATGGGTTGGTTTGGGGTCTCCAAAACAAGAATTGTGGATTGGAGAAAACTGCAACAAATTAAATGTAAAAATCATTCAGTCTGTAGGTGATATTTTTACTTACTTAGCTGATCGAAAGGTTAGAGGACCCAAAATAATTCAACAATTAGGTTTTGAATGGCTATTCCGATTGTTCGCCAACCCCCAACGAATGTGGCGGCGATACGTCATTGGGATACCATACTTTATTGCACAAGTTCTTTATTTATTCGTTACAGGGAAGAATGAAAAGTAGCCTCCTAAAAATTGTACAAAATAATTTATTGCGACATCTTGAAGATAAAGCGTCTAAATTATTGTTAGGACTTTCTCTAATACTTTGTATCACCGGGGCGGCGTATCATCTTTTCTTTAAAGAGAAGATGTTATCGATCATAGCTTTAATGGATGACTCGATGAATGTTAAATATTATTTTTCAATTTTCGAATATCTTGAGTTTAGTTTTGCATTAGCGGCAGTCTTATTAATTTTAATAGTTAGCGTAAAGTCAATCGTGATTAACTATTTACTGAAAATTTCCGATAATTCATTATTGCAAATCTTCTTATTAATGAATGTTCTTTTGCAATTATTAATTGCACTCTTCATTCAAACAGAACCTATTGCCGATAGCATGTATTATTATGATCATGCAAGAAGATTATTTACTGAGAGTTCGTACTCTAACCAATATGGTAACCTCACCGCTTTTTGGCCGATAGGATTGCCGGCTATTTATTCTCTATTTTTTTATTTATCGCCCGAGCCAATTACTTATATAAAAATTCTCAACATTGTTGTCTCTATCGTATTGATAATTGCTGTCGATTACTTTTTTAAGAATTCCTTAACCCGAAAGCAAAGAATCGTATTCCTCTTGTTATTTACACTATTCCCCAATAATCTGTTCAGTGTGAATGTGTTACTAACGGACTATTTGTTCACCGCATTACTATGGATTATCGTTGTAATGATTAGCCGGAATATTTCACTATCATTTTCCAAATTAATTGGAATTGGAGTTTTAACTTCTTTAATGTCTTACTTGCGTCCGGTGGGAGTTGCCCTTCCGTTGGTGTTCTTGGTTATTATGAGATTAAACAATTATCACAATTCGGTTAAGTCATTTCTTGTCATTTCGATAACTTGTCTGCTGATGTTAAGCCCATGGATGATTCGGAATTACAAAATATTCAACTCTGTTATTCCAGTTGCAACGAATGGTGGTTATAATTTTTTAATGGGAAATCATGCTGAAGCAAATGGTGGAGTTAATTTCAATTTTGACTATGACAGCGAAAATCCCGATGAAGCCGAAGAAGAAAAAAAAGCTTATAATAAAGCATTGATGGATATAAATAATAATCCTTTGCATGCATTATCCATATTACCATTGAAGATATTTCACAGCTACAAAAGAGGGGATAGTTCGATTACTTGGTCGCTTAAAAGAACAAAAAACACTTTGCCGCCATTACTTATAAGCGCTACATTTCTAATAACAAATTTATTTTTTTATTTGGTCGTTATTTTCAGTGTTTATTCATTAATAAGGGGAAAAGTAACTACTCTGCCAAAACTATTTCAAACAATTTGTATCTCCTTAAGTTGTTTATTTATTTTCTTAATCTTAGTTTACGTTGGAGGTGAGAGATATATAATTCCAATTCTGCCGATTCATTTTTTCTACGCAATCAAAAACATTAAAAGTTAACACATCAAGTAATGAATCGATTTAAAAAATTAAGCACACAAATAATAAAAAAACCTTATGCTTTCATTTTTTTTCTGGCAGTCATTTTTCAAATCACCGGTATTTTATTATCAAAATACTTATTCACGAATGAGATAATTATTTTCGATCCGAGGTTTTTGCAATTGGCTCATAATCTCACCGAACATGGTGATTTAAAAATTGTATGGGGTGTTACAGCGAATCCTGATGAAATAATGATTAATCCTTTCGAGATTCAAAAAGGAATTTATTACAATTGGTTTCCCGTTGGTTATGCTATTATAATATTCTTGGTGAAGCAAATAAGTTGCAATTATTATCCTATATTAATTTTGTTTCAACTGCTGATATATTCTTTAATTCCGATCTTCGTTTATCAATTATTCAAAATAATTTCGTCTGCTTCAAATTATGAGAAAGTGGGCGTATTTGTTTCATTAATTTCAATTGCGAATCCATATTTTATGGTTTCATCACTATGGCGTACTGATACTTGGATAATCTCCTTATTAACAATGACGATATTCATGATATACATTCATGAAACAGGAAAACGAAAAATAGGGCATGCTGTTGCAATGTTCCTTTCTGTATTATTCTTTTTTCGACCGATAGCTGTTCTTATGTTTCTTTTCCTTTTTTCATTTGATATTATGAAAAACTTCCCCAAAATGAATCTTAAGAAATACTCAATCCCAATCATTTATATCTCGATTGTAATTACTTTGTGGACATTTAAAAATTATTACTATCTAAATGAAATTAATTTTACTCACTCTAACGTTGGCTACAATCTCTGGCTTGGGAATAACCAGCATACGAATGATTTTTTAAGAACGCATCTTGGAGACGGCTCAACAATTGAAGATAAAATAATTCCTATGTATGATGAAAAGTGGAAGTTTCTCTCGACATACGATGAATACGAAAAAGATAAATATTTTAGGAAACATGCCTGGCAGTTTATAAAAGACAACCCTCTTGTTACAGCGGAGAATATGTTTTGGAAATTCATTGGATTTTGGTCGCCGCTCCGGGTTCGCGATGGGCATTGGAGTGATTCGTCATTAAAAAAATATTTAGTGCTAATATTTTATACTCCTTTATTAATTCTAAGTCTGTATTCGGTATTTCGTTTCTTTTGGTATAAAGAATATCGAGTGAGAAAAGAAAAAGGATTGCTAATTCTCTTTATGTTTTTATGGATGTTGCCTTATTTAGTGTTTTTCTCAACTGCCCGATTTCGCGCTCCTATAGATTTCGGGCTATACATTCTTGCGGCGGATGTGATGTTGCCCTATCTAAAAAAAATCCATATTTTAAAATCCGTTAAACTAAGAGAAAATAGTAAATGAAAAATCTTTTCCCAGCTGTGTTTTTCTTCTGTTTTTCTTCTTTGCTGTATCCCCAATACAAAGTAACTGAAATTGATCAGAATCAGGAAAGAATTGAAATAAATTTGAAATTTGATGCTGCTCAGTATAAAATTATTAATAAATCTGGGAATACCATAATTGATTATTACGAGTATGACGATCCATCAAAACCAGGATATCCTAAATTACCGCACCATGCATTAGTTTTTGCCATACCTCCTATGTCAAAAGCGAGCGCCAAGATATCCAAAAAATACACCCAAGAAATTAAGGGTGTAATCCCATCAGCTCAATCCGGCATTAAAAAAACCTCGGACTCGACATATGAAAAAATTCCACAGGCGCTGGCTGCTACGGCATTTTTGGATGATCGTTTCCCATCTGAGGAACTGGAAATAATGGGTTACACATGGATCAGAGATTATTATTGTGTCATCATTCATTTTAATTCCCATCAATTCGATTGGCGGTCAAGAAAAATATTTTATACTGATTCAGCAAAGGTAATATTAGCATTTGAAATGCCCCGTAATTCGTTTAGCTTCAAAAGACCACAATCCGAGTATGATGAAGAATTATCGAAACTAATCATTAATTACAGGCAAGCAAATGATTTTAGATCAAGACCTAATTATTTATTTGATCCTAAACAGTCTGAGTGGATTGACTATAACAATGAATACATCAAACTAGCAATTTCAGAAGATGGATTGTATCGAATTTCATACTCGGACTTAATTAACTATGATGTATTGCCTTCTTCTATTGATCCAAATACACTCAGGTTGTATTCTAAAGGAACCGAAGTTCCTATTTTTGTCAGCGCTACCGATGATAACATATTTAATGAAAATGATTTTATCGAGTTTTGGGCTGAAAGAAATTATAGCTTAAGAAATTATCGAACGGTCGTTGGTTTAAGAGAAGAATATCTAAACTATTTGGATCGGTATTCGGATACATCTTATGTGTGGTTAACCTGGACAGGTAAGAATGGATTGAGAATGCCAATTAATGATGAATTTGTTTATTCAAATGCCGATACTGTTGATAAACATCGTGTATTTATTCATTTAGAAAAAGATAAACGCCTGTGGTATTATGATGCTGTACAACCAAGAACTAATCTCCCCGACTATCAGGAAAATAAAGTATGGACTTGGCAAAACATTGGAAATTCTGGTGTCAGTTCGTTTAAATTTTTTTCTGATAATTTTGTAGCAGACGATTCAATAAAGATAATTTCAAGGATTATCAGTAATGGAGCTGGCGGTATCCAATCAAACGCTCATCGTGTCGGAAGCAGTCTAAACTTGGCAACTCCGCAGGATACAATCATATTTGATTATAAGCAAACCGTAAATTTTGAAACACAACTAAGTACAAATGACATGAAAGATGGAGAAAATATTGTTCGACTCTTCGGAATGCCAACTACTGCTTCCTTTCATCAAGCTTTAATTGATTGGGTAGATATAGAATACCCACGGTACAACGTGGCACAAAACGATTCCATTACCATAAGAATATTAGATAATTTATACCCGGGCGAAAGAATAATCAGTGTATCAAACATTCAATCCGAAACAAATGATTTAAGCATCTATAAAATAAAACCAACTTTTTGCAAGATAACGAATTTTCATTTCCAGGAAAGCGCAGAAAAAACACTATTGTTTTCCGATTCAATAAAAGGTGACGAGGAATATTATGTCGTAAAACAGTCATTCATTAAAAAACCACGGTTTGTAGTAAAGAAAAAGTTCATCAATTTAAGTAAGGCTGATCGAAAAGCAGACTATATAATTATTACGCATCCTTCGTTAGCGCAATCAGTGGATGCATATAATAAATTTATTTCCGAAAAATACGATGTCACTACGGCAGTCATTTATGTAACCGATATTTTTGATGAATTTAATTATGGACATACAAACTCCGAGTCTATAAGAGAATTTATGAGATCTGCCTATTTATATTGGAACCCCCCAGCTCCATCATACTTGCTTTTAATCGGGGATGCAAACTATGACTATAAAGATGTAGTAGAACCGGCTCCTATAGTCCGCAAAAAAAATTTAGTTCCCTCATATGGAATGCCGGTAAGCGATCAATGGTATGTTATGTTCGATTCTTCTGTTATAAATATACCGCAAATGTTTGTCGGAAGAATACCTGCAGAGAATGATGACCAGGTAATTTTTTATCTTAATAAACATAAAGAGTATTTGAACAGAAATTTTGATGAGTGGAATAAATTCTATCTTTTGTTTAGCGGCGGTGACCCAAATAAAGAAAATGAATTGAATCAGATCAGAAACGCTAATCAATTCATAGCCGATAATATTATTGCTCCGACTCCAATAGGAGGCATATACAATCATTTTTATAAAACAATAAGTCCCCCTTCGAATTATGGACCATTTCCTCAAGAATCAGTCGCCGAGGCTATAAAAAAAGGAGGAATGTTTATTTCTTACATTGGTCACAGCGGTACTCAAACTTGGGATAACGGTATTGTAGGTGTCGATGATTTAAAAAATGATTTTAACAACAGAAATCCTTTAATTACGGACTTTGGCTGCTCAACAGGCAGATTTGCCGAACCGGATGTTAACGCTTTTGGCGAAACATTTATATGTAACTCCGAAGCTGGACAGGCAATAGCATATTTAGGTAATTCGAGCTTTGGATATTTAAGCACATCTTTGATGTTTCCTAAATTATTTTACGAAACATTATTGTTTGACAGTGTATCAACGATAGGGAAAGCTCATGTCTCAGCAAAAATGAAGATGTTAAATAAATACGGTATTTCAGAAGTAAGCAGAGTTTTTAATTATTGTAATCTATTCTTTGGCGATCCTATAATAAGTTTTCCATTGCCTTCCAAACCGAATTACTTAATTAACAAAGACTCAATTTCTTTGGAAAAGAATCCCGTCGATACAGATGATTCATTACAAGTTCAGCTTACCATAATAAATCTGGGCAAAGCAATCATTGATTCTTTATTAGTTTCAATTAGAGATGAGATGAATAGTTCAGTTATTTTTCAAAAAGATCAATATATTTCTTCGCCTTCAAATAGTTATGAATATTATTTTTCTATTCCTATTTATGAACGTGTTGGCAATCATCGTTTAATTATTGAACTTGATAAAAATAATAGCGTCGAAGAATTATCCGAAAATGATAATCATGCACAAATAGAGTTTACAGTATATTCGACTAATTTGAGAGCGCTGGAAAAAGACAACTATTATAATACAAGAAAAGAAAAAATATTGTTGCTTAATCCAGTTCAACGAAACGAGATAGATGAAAAAATTATTCTTAGGTTAGCTGATAATAAGAATCTTGACGGAGCTATTGAATTTGAAAAATCATTCGATACATTGTACACAATCTTCGAATTAGACCAAAATGTTGGGAATAAAAGATACTGGTGGAAGAGTAAATTAAATAATAGCTCAAATTGGTCTGAAACATATTCTTTTAATAATTCAATTGAGCATTTTACCTGGGCGGTTGATTCTTCATTTCAACCGGAAGATTTGCAGTCTGACGCAATTATTTTTGATTCTAATAACAGCTTGTGGAGTTTAGCCGATAGAGAAATAGAAATAAAGGTGACATCTGCTGGTTCTAACGAGGGCAAATTTGCATCTATAGTATATGACGGGATTGAGCAATTAACTAATACTTTTTTTTGGGGTATTGCAACCGCTGAATTAGATTCAATAACAATGAAGCCAGTTAACATAAAATATTTTGTGTATCCTTCAACATCCTCTGCGCCAGCCCTCATTAATTATATTGAATCTCTGCCTTCAGGCACTAAATTGATTATGGTAGTATGTGACGACGCTGCCCAATCAGTGTTGGGATCTTCTGGTGGAACTGCAGTGCGCAATTCGATAAAAAAACTTGGGAGTTATTACATTGATAGTTTGCGATACCGTGAATCTTGGTGTCTGATTGGAGAGAAAGGAGCAGAGATTGGTTCTGTTATTGAATCTTACAGTAAACTGTTTGAAGGTCCTGCCGTTTCAAGCATTCAGAAGAAGATTAAGTCATCAAATGGCAGTCTCATATTTCCCAAAATTGGAAAGTCGGCTGGTTGGCAATCTGTTCATGTTAATCAGATTACCCCGGGAAATGCAATTTTAGAAATTATTCCTTTGGGAATAAAAAATAACGGAGAAACCGACACTCTTTCTAATCTATCATTTACAAATAGTGCCGCAATTATTGATACTTTAGATCATAATATCTATCCTGAAATAAAAATACTAATTCGAATGTCATCTAATGATCTTGGAGAATCGCCACAAATTAAATTAATTGCAGTAGATTATAATCCGCCGCCCGAACTCGGAATTAACTATCAAACTATTTCAGTAGAAAACGATACAATTATTCAAGGTTCTGCAAACAAGGTTAAATTCTATGTTTATAATGCAGGGGAAACTCTTGCACGCCGATTTGAAGTCAAACTAGATCTTATCGCGCCTGATAACACAGCTAAAGTTCTGAAGATATTCCAGGTTGACTCATTAAAGTCACTGGAAAGAATATACTTTGAATATGATCACCAGCTTGTGCCTGAAGAAGGTTACGGCGCGTTTTCTTTTTCAGTCAATATCGATCACAATTCAAAATTGCTTGAATTATTCGAGGATAATAATTACTACAAAATACCGTTCTATGTTAAGAAAGACAGCGTTGTGAATGTTAGCCAAAATATTTTTGTTAATGTGACATTTAATGGAAATGATATATTTGACGGGGATTATGTTGATCCGAATCCTCTGATCAGCGTTGAATTGCGGAATACAGCTGATGTGATGGGCATCGACACTTCCTCGTTTGCGGCATATCTTGATGGAATAAAAATTCGCAACGATTTGATACAGACGCTCAGCATGGATGTAGACAATATAAAGTATGATTATAAACCCTCTCTTAAGGACGGTCAACATATTTTTCAAATACTTTCAAGGGATAGAGCAGGAGTCTTGTCGCAATCGCCTTTATACGAAAAACTTTTTCTTGTATCTGATGAATTAAAAATATTTGACTGCTTTAATTACCCGAATCCGATGAGGAATATTACTCACTTCACTTTTAAGTTGACGCGGCTGCCGGATGAAATAAAAATAAAAATCTATTCTATTAGCGGAAGACTACTTAAAGTAATTCAGAAGAACAGCGGGGAATTGAAAACGGATTTTAATAAGATTGAGTGGAACGGAAGGGATGAAGACGGTGACTATCTCGGCAACGGTGTTTATCTGTATAAAGTCATAGCGGAGGTAGGTGAAAAATCCGTTTCGTCAACCCAAAAATTAGCCGTTGTGAGGTAGCATTTACCTCATGTCCTAACGTAGAATTATTTTCTAATTCAACCCCAAAGGTGATGCTGGCAATTATATCCCAACAAAAATTTTGTTATTTTCGGACTACAAAAAATTAGAGCGAATCATGAAAAATATTTTTATCATTTTACTAATCTCAAATATTTTACTGCAAGCGCAAAGTCCGTTCTATAATCTCCGTCAGGATGAAGGATTATTTTCCGGCGGTTTCGGGTTAACATGGATTGACGGTGAACCTCATTATTCATTTCAGCTTCAGCCTGAAATTACATTTTCAAATTTCGGATTAGGTTTGGATTTTAATCTTCAATTCGGTTCCGACGGCAAGGTCAGAACAGAAAACTTCAACGAGTTCTCGGACTATGCAAGTATAATACGTTATGTTCGCTATGGACAAAAGCGCGATCCCGTATATGTTCGGTTAGGTGCGCTTGATTATGCAACACTCGGTCATGGAAGTATTATGTATATGTACAACAACAGCCCGAGTTTTGACACAAGAAAAATTGGACTTGAGTTCGATATCGATTTTACTGACTTTGGCTTTGAAACCGTGTATGGTAATTTTGGACAGGCTGGGTTAGCTGGGTTACGGGGCTATGTCCGCCCCTTAAAATTTACCGAGTACGGAAGTATTCCTATCATCGGAAATCTCGAATTCGGCGCTTCGGTCGTCAGCGATTTTGATAAATACGCAACCGTCACATCAGGCGAAATTGATTCTCTTACTGGTAAATTTAAAGTTATAAAAGACGACGGCAGCATGACGGCATTAGGTTTTGATATTGGACTCCCGGTTGTCAGAGCCTCTTTTTTCAAACTTGATTTGTATTTCGACTACGTTAAGTTGGTTAATTATGGAAACGGTACTGCACTCGGCATGATTATGAATTTCAGCGGGCTGGGATTGGTTGATGTTCAAACAAAATTTGAAAGAAGATTCAACGGTGATAATTATTTGCCGGCTTACTTTAATTCGTTCTATGAAATAGAACGCTTCAAATTCAATCAAAACTCCGGCGCCGTAGCAAGTAAGGTTCAGATTCTGAAGAATTCAGGCGATGGTTTGGGAAATGGTTTTTACGGCGAACTTCTCGTAAAAGTGTTAAAAACATTCGACATAATTGGCAGTTATCAGCGTCTTGATAAACACCCTAGAAGCGGTATTCTTCATCTTTCCAGTTTGATTTCGCCAGAAGGTATTCCGTATGTTTTGAGAGCGGGTTACGATAAAATTAATATCAGAGATGAAAAAGATTTGTTCACCCTTGATGACCGCTCTTATCTTTATGTGGAATTTGGCTATAAGCCCATGCCTTTTATGATAGTTTCTTTAGTTTATAATTGGACCTATACCCCAATAAGAGATTCCAAGGATAACGTAGTTGGCTACAAACCTCAGAAGAAAATCGAACCGCGGATATCGTTTGTTTATCCTTTCAATTTTTAAATGGCTACTGCATGTAATAATCGCTGTTGGCAAAAAATAATGTAAAAAGACCGCAAATAAAAATGCGGTCTTTTTAATTAAATATGAGCGATCACAAAATCAGTTAACTCTTCAACAGTATTGAAATATAAATCACTTCCAAGCCTTAGTACTTCTTCCTTGGCAAAACTATCCCATAGAACAGAAGCTACGTTTGTCCCTGCGCTGCGCGCTGCTATCACATCTGCAGGCGCATCTCCTATCATGAGAACTTGCCGGGGATCTAATTTGAACTTATCGAGAAATATTTGTATTCCGTCTGCTGCCGGCTTATGGTTTATTACGTCATCTCCAGTAATTATTAAATCAAAATACTTTTTTATTTCAAGTTTATTTAACGTTATTTCGGTTGATGTACGTCCTTTGCCAGTAAAAACGCCGAGCGGAATTTGCTTTTGCTGAATTAAATGTAATAGTTCGACTACGCCATCAATGGGTTTAACTAATTTATCATGCATTGTTTCATAAAAAACATAGTATTCCTTTCGTGCCTGTTCGTAATTTTCTTTGAACCACTCGTATAAGATTTGATCTTCGGTAGGACCGAATAAAGCTGTCAATTCATCGGGAGAATAGGTTTTATTGAAATATCTTTTTGTAACGTGATTAAAAGTCGCAAAAATTAATTCATTAGTCGAAGTTAAAGTGCCGTCGATGTCAAAGATTATTCCAGATAGTTTCATTTCTTTCTTACTTTAATGTAAAGACCGCCAAGCTTCCATCCATATTTGAAGCTAAAAATATATTATCGTTTATCATCTGAACCGAATGAGCCCGCGAAGCACCAAGAAATAGAATCGTTTCAAAACTGAAATTTACTCTATCAATTTTATAGATATTTCCGTTCTTTGAGCCAAAAAGAATATTTTTCCCGTATTCAATCGGGGTAACAGGCATTGTATCAATTCCAAATTTTAAATTCATATCGCGGACCCAATTAGTTGTTACGGCAGATACAATATGGAATCTGTCAAGCATGCTTTTAATAAATAAAAGTCTGCCGTCGGCAGATATGCCGATGGATTCCCACGCATTGTAATTATTCTTTTCCCAGAGCGTTTTGCCGAGATTTAGATCAACCGCATAAACAAACTTTTCGGGTGAAGTTATATATAATTTTTTGCCGTCGGTTACGGGTCTGCAAACTGCCGGTGAATAATAGAAATTATTTGTTTCACTCCATGTCCAAATCAATAATCCTGTTCGTGCATCAATACAATAAACGTTTGTATCCCAGGAACCGTAAATAATTTTATTGTTAATATAAAGCGGCTGCGTTTCAATCATTGCCGATGCTTTTTCATTTACCCAGTACTCTTGCAGAGTCTCGATGTCAAAGCAGTAAAGTCTGCCGCCGGCAGTTCCTAAAATAACAGCGGCTTTCGAATCAGTTGCTTTTGGAATAATTAATCTGTCAGATCCTTTATACTCAATCATGATTAACTGTGATGTGATAGCCTCATCAAATCCGATTGTTTGGAGCTGTTCGCCTGTATAAGCGTCAAAAGTAAAAAGATCGCCCTGCACGGTTGCAACCGCCAGATAACCGTCCATAGCCGCAGGTTTACTCATTATATTTCCAAAAGTGTTATAGTTCCACACAACCGAACCATTCTGATCAAAACATGATACAATTCCGTTTACATCTGCAGTGAAAATAAAATTATCCCAAACCAAAGGTTCGGCTGATAGAGTTGATTCTAAATTTAAATTCCACAATAAATTAGTGCTGAAAGAATTGAAACTAATTGAATCAATAATCGGAATGTTTTTTTGCTTGGTCTTCGAAATCTCACCCCACTTATCAGGTATATTGTCACTCTCAACCTCATAAAAAAATAATCTATCCTTAGAATTTTCAACTAATGTAAAACCTTCGCTCTTTTTTCCTTTAATAAGAGTAGACCGGCTCATCACAGATGGTATGCCGTTAAAATTATCAATTTTGTTATTATGCCCGTGCCCATGCAGGATAGCTTTAATATTATAATCACGAATCAGGTTAGTAACTTTGAACCAATTATCAACATCACTGTTCAATGGATGGTGAACAATAAGATAAATTTCTTTGGTTCTGCCGGCTTGCAGCAGTTGTTCTTCCAGCCAGAATAAATCTTCTGGTCTGATATGACCGCCGCCCCCGCGCCAATGAATGCCCGTATTCAATCCGATATAAATATGGTCCTTAAACTCGAAGAGGAATTTATCCTCGCCCCAAAGCTGTGGAAACTTTGTACAACCGCTTTCGCTCCACTTTGTGTCGTGATTCCCCGGAATAATATAATAAGGCGCCGAGAGTCCATCGAGAATATCTTTGGCATTTTGAAGCTCTTCGTTTCTTCCTTTTTCCGATATGTCACCCGATGCAATCACAAATTTGATATCTTTAATATTGTTGATTGAATTAACAACATTACTTAAGTCTTCTGCGGCTCCTGGTGCGCCAATATGCATATCCGAAATCCAGCCAAATTTATAGCTCTGAGCCGAAGTAAAAGCCGTAAGCAAAAAAGAAAGAAATACCGCTCTAATCAGATGAATCATTTCGTTCCTCTAATTATTTTCGTTTTATTGCTTACAAAAATAATAAAAAGAGAATTGCAATTGACGGTTGTTATGATTCTAACAGAAGATTTTACGGAATTATCCGAAGTAAATGCAAAACCTCAAACTATTTAACAGAAATGATCTTCGCATACGTAATAAAACCAGCGGACGAGTTGCAGCATTGTTATTTAGACAATGATTCTATGAATTGTATTTAGAGAGCACCGTCCTTATATTTGCTGTTCAATTTTGAGATTTGAATGGATAAGATTCGTAATTTTTGCATAATTGCACATATTGACCACGGTAAATCAACGCTCGCAGATGGGCTCTTAGAATATACCGGCACGGTTACTCAACGCGAGGCAAAAGAACAGCTGCTTGATAATATGGACCTGGAGAGGGAAAGAGGAATCACTATTAAATCCCACGCCATTAAGATGAAATACTTGGCAAAGGACGGCGTTGATTACACTCTTAATCTAATTGACACACCGGGACACGTAGATTTTTCTTATGAAGTTTCGCGTTCGCTCGCTGCATGCGAAGGCGCTTTACTTGTTGTTGATGCTGCTCAGGGAGTTGAAGCTCAAACAATAAGCAATCTTTATCTCGCTATTGGCGCCGGGCTTGATATAATACCGGTTATTAATAAAATAGATCTTCCATCGGCGATGACTGAGGCGGTATCAAAACAAATAATTGATCTGATAGGATGCAAGGAAGAGGACATTATACTTGCAAGCGCTAAAGCGCGCATAGGAATTGAAGACATACTCGAATCCGTAATTACACGAATTGAACCTCCCAAAGGAGACCCGCAAGCTCCGCTGCAAGCGCTGATTTTTGATTCGGTATTCGATTCGTACCGAGGCGCTATTGCTTATATAAGAATCTTTAACGGTACATTAAGGGAAGGCGAAAAACTTAAATTTTTTGCACACGATAATTACTACGATGCAGAAGAAGTCGGAGTCCTTAGGCTTAGCCGTGCAAGGACAAAACAATTATCCGCCGGAGATGTGGGCTACTTAATTGCGGGTATAAAGGACGTGCATGATACAAAGGTCGGTGACACGATCACTCACGTAAGGAATGGAGCCGGAAAACCTTTGCCCGGATACAAAGAAATCAAACCAATGGTTTACAGCGGTCTATATCCAACAGATTCTGATGATTATGAAGATCTTCGAGATGCACTCGAAAAATTCCGTTTGAATGATTCTGCATTATTGTTTATTCCAGAAACATCTGCAGCTCTTGGATTCGGATTTCGCTGCGGCTTTTTAGGAATGCTTCACATGGAAATTGTTCAGGAAAGACTCGAACGCGAATTCAATCAGAGTATAGTTAACACGCTTCCGAACGTTGAATATATCGTCCATAAAAAGGACGGCGAGGAAGTTGTCGTTGATAATCCGGCTGAAATGCCCGATATGTCGCTAATAGATTTTATCGAAGAACCTTACATAAAAGCACAAATTGTAACTCCAAGTGAATATGTTGGAAGCATTATGAAACTTGCGATGGATAAAAGAGGAATCTATAAAAACACTACGTATCTTGACCCAACGAGAGCTGATCTGGAATTTGAATTCCCGCTATCTGAAATTATTTTTGATTTCTTCGATAAACTTAAATCAATTTCGAGAGGCTATGCTTCGCTGGATTACGATTTGATAGGATACAAGAAATCAGACCTTACAAAACTTGATATACTTTTGAACGGCGATACGGTTGATGCTCTCTCAATTATTGTTCACCGTGATAAAGCTTATGACTGGGGCAGAAAGGTTTGCACAAAATTGAAAGAATTGATACCTCAACAGATGTTCGAAATTGCAATACAGGCGGCTATCGGCAGTAAAGTTATTGCACGTACAAATATTAAAGCTCTGAGAAAAAACGTGCTTGCTAAATGCTACGGCGGCGATATAACAAGAAAAAGGAAATTGCTTGAAAAACAGAAAGAGGGCAAGAAAAGGATGAAGCAGGTAGGAAATGTCGAAATACCGCAAGAGGCATTTTTATCGGTGCTTCAGATTGAGGATTAATTTTTGTTGGAACCAGTCACACTTTTTTGGTATATAATCATAAAAATTTAACAACCTAAGAGGAAGTATTTTGTTTGGCAAAGAAAAAAAAGAAAAATTGAAAACTCCTAAAACACCTGCGCATAAATTTATTGATTTTATGAAAAATCTATTTTTTGCGGCTATTGCCGCATTACTAATAAAATCTTTTTTAATAGAGACCTCAAGAGTGCCAACAGGCTCCATGGAAAAAACAATTCTCGTGGGTGATTTCTTATTTGTGAATAAATTTATTTACGGCTCTTCTTCACCGAGAAATATTCCGTTTACAGATGTTGCGCTGCCATATTTTCAATTCCCCGCAATAAGCGAACCCGAAAGAGGTGATATTGTCGTTTTTGAATATCCCGGCGATAGAGATGAATTGAAACCAAATGTAATAGCAAACTATGTTAAACGATGTATCGGTCTGCCCGGCGATACAGTTCAAATAATAGATAAAGTTGTTTTCATAAACGGTAAAGAAGGGAAAATACCTGCAAATATTCAGTACTTAAAACCGCGCCCTACACCTGCAGGCATAGGAGATCCCATGATCTTTCCAAAGGGCTCGGGGTGGAATGCGGATAATTACGGACCTTTACTTATACCGAAAAAGGGCGATGTCATAGAATTGAATTTGAACAATATCGAAAGGTGGAGAACTATAATTGATCGTGAATTCGGAAGGAGGGTTGTAGGTCTTTCAAATGGAAGGGTAACTATTGAGGGCAACCCGGTTGATACTTATACTATCCAAAAAGACTATTATTTTATGATGGGTGATAATCGGGATGATAGTTTAGATAGCAGGTTCTGGGGATTAGTGCCTCGTGACCTCGTTGTAGGCGAAGCTTTGATGATTTACTGGTCTTGGAACCCCGGTATTCCTTTCTCTGAATTTTTTAATCTCTTAGGGTCGGTCAGAATAGGAAGAATCGCTAAATTAGTTCATTGATAAAGTGTTTTCTTTTTATGTATGTTTCGATTAACTTGATAATAAAATTTTACGTTTTCAATGAAAAAATATTTTTTAATAGTTTTTCTTTTATCCGGGTTATTACTAACTGCAAAAGAAAAATATCTGGTCTATTTTATTGATAAAGAACTTACACAGAATCAGATATCAAACAAATCAAACTCAGAGTCTTTGTTAAAACTTTCGGGTTTAACGCAAAAGGCAGTCGAGAGACGCAAGAAAACCCTCGGTGAAAATTTTATCCGCATGGAGGATATTCCCGTCAATGCTTCTTATGTTGAAATGATTAAAGAATCCGGCGCTGCAATTATTCACGAATTAAAATGGTTTAATGCGGTTTCTTGTTATCTAGATGGGAATACATACAAGCGGATCTCCGCTCTTCCGTTTGTTAGGGAAATTAGAAAAGTCAATGGCTGGAAGAATGAGGAACCTGTTAAATCTGAAGATCGGTCAGGCATAAATAAACTTAATAAAAGCGGATCATTTTTCGATTATGGATTTTCACTTTCACAAATGCAGTTATCGGATGTGCCTGATGTACATTCCGCCGGAATTGCCGGCAAAGGTGTATTAATCGGTCTCCTCGATGCAGGCTTCAAATGGGCGCATCACAGAGCATTACAGAATATTGATGTTATTGCAACTCGCGATTTCGTTTACGGTGATGATGATGTATCGAACGATCCGGATATTGCTCATGGCACCGCAGTTCTTTCACTAGTAGCAGGATTTAAGGAAAGTGAACTAATCAGCCCAGCATACGAAGCAAGCTTTCTGCTTGCCAAAACAGAAAACATTTTAAGCGAAACACATGTCGAGGAAGACAATTTTGCTGCCGGACTTGAATGGATGGAAAGTCAAGGCGTGGATATAGTAAGCGCTTCATTGGGATACAGCGAATTTGATCCGGGCGAAGGTTCTTATACTTATTCTGACATGGACGGCAAAACTACGATAGTCACCAAGGCAATGGAACAGGCATTTCAGCTTGGAGTTTTAACCATCAATTCAGCAGGTAATGAAGGGAATAAATCATGGTACTATATAACCGCCCCAGCAGATGGCTTCAACGTACTTGCAATTGGCGCGGTGACATCGTCGAATGAACTTGCTTCTTTCAGTTCGCACGGACCTACTTTTGACGGCAGGATAAAACCAGACCTCGTTACCCAAGGCGCTTCGTGCTATGTTGCCAGCTCAAGCAGCGATGGTTATTATTTTGGTTCGGGCACATCTTTCTCTTCTCCAATAGCGGCAGGAATAGCTGCCCAGTTGTTATCCAAATTTCCTCATCTTAACAATTTACAGCTCCGTACAATCCTATTGGAAGCAGGCGGCAACGTTCATAATCCGAATAATAATATTGGATACGGTCTTCTTTCGGCAAAAAGGGCTTTAGTTTTTCCCAATATTAAAGTTGAAAACGGAGTGAAGACAATAAATAAATTTTTCGTTGACATCAATGAGTTTGCTTCAGCACCGCCTGTTATATTTATTAAACAGAACGACGCGCAGGAATTCGAAGAGCATTCGCTTGTTAAAATCGACGGTAAAACCTTCAGTTACGAGATTTCTCCGGCTTCTGCGGAAAATTTGGAATTCTACTTTACTTATATGAGTCTTGATGGTCAATTCAAAAGGCAGCCTGACATTAATAATTATATGCTCGATGCTCAGAAGAACAATGTTTATTTGGTGACCGATGTGCCGTCAGTTGATCCGCCTGAAGAATATTTTCTCTTTCAAAATTATCCTAATCCATTTAATGCGATGACGAAGATAAGCTTTTCGCTTCCGGAGGATTCGCATGTAACTTTGAAAATTTATAATTTCTTAGGGCAGGAAATTAAAACCCTGCTCAATGAATTCAGGCAAAGCGGTTTTTATGATGATCTAATTTGGAATGGCACTAACGATGCAAATCAAATTGTATCATCGGGAGCTTATGCTTATGTTTTAACGGCAGAAAATTCTTATCAAGCTAAGAAATTAATTTATCTGAAATAGGCTGCATGATGCCGAAGATTATTTATTCCTCTCAAGAAAAATATTTGGAATCTTTCATAAGTAAGCCGGATGGGCTTTTGGGCGAAATGGAAATGTTTGCATTTGAAAATAAGATCCCCATATTACACCGGCATGCAGCGGAAGTTTTGGAACAATTTATTTTTCTATCCCGGCCGAATCGTGTTCTGGAAATAGGCACAGCAATTGGGTACTCCACAATCCGTATTGCATCTCTTCTCAAAAAAAAATCAATGATAGATACTATAGAAAAAAGCGATGATAATATTCCGATTGCTGAGAACTATTTTGAAAGATCCGGTTTGAACAAGAAAATTAATTTGATTAAAGGAGACGCCTGCCAAATTATGCCGTCCTTAAAGAGGAAGTATGATTTTATTTTTCTCGATGCAGATAAAGAAGATTACGAAAAACTTTTTTTCTATTCATTAATGCTCCTGAAGAAAAGGGGAGTTATGTTTGTTGATAATCTCTTATGGCATGGATTTGTTGCGGCAGCCAAAATTCCGCCAAAATATAAGGACTCAACAAATCATATAAAGGAATTCAATAAACTATTTCTTTCCAACGATGCTTTAATGTCATCAATTATACCTGTAGGCGATGGAATCGGGATAGGAATAAAAAAATAAAGAGGCTGCAAAACTATTATAAGCTCGCAGCCCCAAAATCTTACTTATTTCTTCTAAGTGTTTCGGAGTATTTCTCGGCAACTTCTTGAACAGACTTGCTTGATATTAACAAGTAAATTCGATTTCGTAATTCAGCCCATTCTTCATGCAGTGGACAGGGGTTTTCGTCAGAACACTCTTTTAAGCCGGTCACACATTTTAAGTTGATTACTGGACCTTCAACTCTTTCAACTATCTCGAGTATAGAACTTTTCTTAGCCAGCTCGGTTATCTTAAATCCTCCGCCCCTTCCTTTGAAAGAATCAACATATCCGTATTTAGCCATTCTCTGAAGAATTTTTGCCAAGTAATGAGCTGGAATATCTTCACTTTTTGCGATTTCCGAAGACATAATTAAAGATTCTTTCGGCTGTCTTGCTAAAAATAATACAGCACGAATTGCATATTCGCCGGTTTTGGTATAAATCATTTATTTTCCCTCATTAGTTAATGATTCTAAAGAATATGGAGATTATTATCCTATAAAAAAATAAGTAAATGAAATCCATTTGTCAAGATTTAATTAGACCGAAATCTACTCTGCGCAATTTTATTTTGATTTCAAGATGAAAATCCATCCCATTATCACATAAATATTTGATTAGTAACTCATTGAATCTATTCTGACCTTTCCTCTAAATACCCAGTAAATGCTTATAGTATAAGCAAGTACAAAAGGGATACCGATCACCGCCATTGTTAACATAATTCCAAGTGTTTTCTGCGAGGAAGCTGCGTTATAAATGGTTAAACTAAATTCCGGATTCGGATTTGAAATAACAAAATTTGGGAATAAACCCAGAGAGAATAAAGCAAGCGTAAAAACTATACCGGCACCTGAAGACAAAAATGCAAAAAATTCTCTGTTATGGTGGATTTCCCTCGGGATATTTGCTATAGCAAGCATATTAAGTATAGCAATCAGAAAAAATTCGGGATGTAATTTGAACGGCTCTGTCATATGCGGAAAATAGATAAGTGTAGCCATTGTTGTAGTGATAAAACAAATAATAAAAAATATTATAGAATTATTAACCCAGCTCTTAAGCTTAACCTGTAACTCCCCTTCGGTTTTCATGGTTGCATATATAGTCCCATGCATCATGAACATGGCAACTGTAGTTACGCCAACAAGAATAGTATATGGTGTTATTAAATCCGTAAACGAACCAATAAATTCCTTGTCGTGACCGAGCGGGATGCCTTTAACAATATTGCCGAGAGCTAAGCCCATAAGGAAAGCGATCAGAATACTTGATGCGCTGAAAGAGATATCCCACATTTTTCTCCACCATAACATAGGTCTTTTACTGCGGAACTCTATTGCTACGGCTCTAAAAATCAAAGCGAATAATAAAAACATAAAAGCCGAATAAAATCCGGAGAACACGGTAGCGTAAACATGAGGAAAGGCGGCAAATAACGCGCCTCCGCCCGTTACAAGCCAAACTTCATTCCCGTCCCAGACTGGACCGATGGAATTCAGCATAATTCGTCTCTCAGTATCACCTTTAACAAACAAGTGTATTGAACCCACTCCTAAATCAAATCCATCTAAAAATGCATAACCTGTTAAAAGTACTCCAATCAGTATGAACCAAATTGTATTGAGATCAAATGTAAAATCCATAGCTTATCCTCTTCGAAAAATTATTTTGATTTTGAAAAAAGCACTTTTTGATTTTGATATTCGTTGTAAGATGAATCAACATCGTCGGGCCCGTGCTTAATTTTCTCATTAAGAAGGTAGATGAATAAAACAAACAATAAAGAATAAATTATAACAAAAAGTATTAGTGAAAATAAAACCTGTTCGGCATTAACCGCCGCCGATAGTGCATCCGAAGTTCGAAGAAGACCATAAACAATCCATGGCTGCCTGCCGATTTCAGCCGAATACCAGCCGACCTGATTTGCTATTTGGGGAGCCAGCACAGAAAAAACGAGTATCCACAGAAACCATTTGTAAGCGAATAATTTTCTTCGCCACCATAAGAACACCGATAGTATAGTTACTGCAATAAGAAAGAAACCAATCGCAACCATTAAATGATAAGTTTGAAAAACAATATTTATAGGAGGACGTTCGTCTTCAGTAAAAGCGTTAATTCCCAATATTGGTTTATCTGAATTCCCGTGTACTAAATAACTTAACATGCCTGGAATTGCCAGTCCAAAATCTACTTTCTGACTTTCTTCGTTAACCCAGCCAAATAGATAGAGATCTCCGGATGCCAATGAATCATAATGTGCTTCAAAAGCCGCTAATTTAACCGGTTGGTTTTCACTGATGCCGATTGCGCTTTGATGTCCTGTAAATAATTGGAATAGAGCGGCAAATAATGCAAGGGAAAGTCCAAATTTGATTGAGGATTTTGCAAAATCGATATGCCGGTTTTTGATTATGTAGTAAGCGCTGACACTTATAACGAGAAACGCGCCAGCAAGCCATGCCCCCGAAAGAACGTGCGATAATCTTTCAACAGAGGACGGGTTGAAAACCATCTCCCAAAAGTCTGTTATTTCTGCCCGAGAATTCAACCCCTCTCCTACGATATGATAACCGGCAGGGGTCTGCTGCCAGGAATTTGCCACTACTATCCACACAGCACTCAACATAGAACCGAGTGATACCATAATTGTTGAAACGAAATGTGTCACTGGACCAACTCTATTCCAACCGAAAACAAGTATTGCGAGAAAACCTGATTCAAGAAAGAAAGCAAATATTCCCTCGGCTGCAAGTGCACTTCCGAATATGTCCCCAACATATCTCGAATATGTTGCCCAGTTAGTGCCGAATTCAAATTCCATTACTATTCCGCTTGCTACTCCAATGGCAAAAGTCAAAGCGAAAATCTTAACCCAGAATTTTGTCATATTTTCATAGAGAATATTCTTTGTCTTCAAGTACATTCCCTCCATAAAGACTAATATCAAACCCAAACCAATGCTCAAAGGGGGGAAGATATAATGAAAACTTATTGTAAATGCGAATTGAATGCGCGAAAGAAGCTCAAGATCCATATTATAATTCCATAGATTTTTTCAAGACTAAAATAGCAAAACCGATGATAAAAATACATTGAAATCTTTTATTAATGCTTTACTTTTATTGTTCTTATTAAGATTTTACATATAAGTTTTCCCGGATTATTTTATAAGGATTTTATGATTAAGAGATTAACGTTTTTTGTTGTTTTATTTCTCACACTCAGTACTGCAGAAGCCCAAAGGCAGAGGTGGGTAATAATTGAGGATGAACGCGATCGTATTACATATATTGATACGACATCCATTAGTATCGTAGAAGATCAGTTGTTGGTGTGGGTGATTGAAAATTTTCGCGACGCCGCTGCTGTTCCTCAGGGTTATTTAAATGTTCATAGAATCAGGAGTCGGTATTTATTCAATCGTCTGAAGGAAAAATATGTTGTTGTCGGACAGTTATTCTACGATAGAAACGGCAGAATTGTCGGCGAGGATTCTAAATCACTTTTCAGCAATACAGATGCATTTTTATTAAGCATCAGTGATAATCCAAGAGTTGAGTTTATTTTCTTGAAAGTAAATGAATTACTGGGTGAAAAAAATATTGAAAATGACTCCTTGCCCAACGAAACAGCTTTAGACACGAGGGCAGCCGAAATTCCCATAGTTACAGATATTGCAGAAAATGAAACTACTCTGCCTGCTACCGGAGAAGCAGACTCCGGGCTTAACGAAAATATTATTCAGATCGAAACAAATGAGGAAACTCCTCAAGTCGAAGAAAGAAGTGGTTTCTCAGTTATGATAGTTGATACAATTACAGGGAATGCCATCCGAATAAAAGAAGAGAATGATGAAAAACCAGAGCAGGTTGAAGAAATGAATTCTCCGGTTGTTGTTGAACCTGTGAAGACTTTACCACTACCGGTACAGCAAGATGAATATAATATTGCTGCTGAAAAAAATGTAACCAACACCATATTCAGCGATGGGAAATTGTTTGCTGTTCAACATTCATCTTGGAAGCAGAGAAATATTGCAGAAAAAGAAATGCAGCGTTTGAAAAAGATGAATTATAATGCTTCCATTGTAGAGGCAAGACCTTTTAATAGAGATGTTTGGTACCGCGTAAGAATTGGATATTTTAACTCTTTGGAAGAAGCAAGATCTATTGAAAAAAAAGTTAAATAGTTTTAATAAAACAATTCTAATTTCCACTCGTCTAATATGCCGCAAGACTATAAGGTTGAAAGCCATGAAAAATAATATCAAGTATTTAATAATCTGGACTATTTTGTTTGCAGAAGGGGTTTGCTTCGCTCAGGACACTTTTGAAATAACAATAGGGAGAACACCACCCGGCAACATTGACATGTCCGCATTTACTGTGCTCTCACCCGCTAAGATTAAATTGCAAGGAACAGCTTCGTCATACGGACGCGTTGAGGAGCAAACCGGCTTCTTCGGTTGGATTGTTGAATCAAAATCCCGCCGCTTAGTATGGCACGTGAACGACTCAGAGGATTATGATGATTATGAAGGACTTTTTAATTTCCGTGATGAAATAACCCTGCAGCCCGGACAGTACGAAGTTTATTTCGGCGGGTCAGCTGGAAGTGACTTTAATATTATCAGCATGGGGGATTTTTGGAAAAATCTTTTTGGAAGAAAGAGTTATAGAAGCAGCGATAGGAGAAAACTGCACATGAAGATTAACGGCGATGCCGGATTAATTAAACCTGCAAATCCCGAGTCTATTGTAGATGAATTAACTGCAGATGCTATCGCTAAGTTCATTAGAACCGGAGATTCTCAAGATTTTCAAAAAAGTTTCTCGGTGAATAGAAATATTAAAGTTAGAGTTTATTCTTTAGGCGAGGCTTCAGGAGATGATGTTTATGATGTTGCATGGATTATGGATGAAGAGAATAATAAACGTATATGGTCTCTCGGCGATCGGGGTTCAAAATATGCCGGCGGCGGTTCCAAAAATATAATGTGTGATGAGGTTATCGAATTGCCTAAAGGGAGCTACTCGGTAAGTTATCTTAGCGATGATTCACATTCGTACGACAAATGGAATGTTACTCCCCCTTATGATCCTCAGTTTTACGGGATAACAATCTGGGTTAATGATAAAGCAGATCTAAATAGCATTGTTAAGTTTAATCCCGAGAATATAAATAACCCAATAATTGAAATGATTAAAGTGAAAGATAATAAGAAACTTTCACAGGGAATCAAATTGAAAAAAGACCTTGATCTAAGAATCCTTTCTCTTGGAGAGAGGGGACATGTGGATATGGCTGATTACGGTTGGATAGTTGACGCTGATACTAAAGAAACTATTTGGAAAATGACTAAGCAGAATTCAGAGCATGCCGGAGGTGCGAGTAAGAATAGGATAATTGACGATATTGTAAAATTAAAGGCTGGAAATTATATCGTCTATTATGTTTCAGACGGTTCTCACTCATTTAATAGGTGGAACTCAACACCTCCATTCGAACGTGAAAGATGGGGCATAACAATCTGGACTTCTAATAAGGAAGAAAAAAATTATGTCGAGCTTTTTGACGAATCCCGTTATAAAAGCGAAAATGTCATCGTCGATATAGTAAGAGTTGGAAATAAAAAAAGAATATCCAGATCTTTCTCTTTGAAGGAAACCACTAAAATTAGAATCATCGCAGTAGGAGAGGGGGTTGGCAATAGGATGGTGGATTATGGATGGATAGAAGATGCTTCAGGTGAATTAATTTGGGAATTGACTTATCGTAACACGATACCCGCCGGCGGGGCTACGAAAAACAGATTATTCGACGATACTATAATTTTAGAGAAAGGAAATTATTCGCTTTTTTATCATACTGATGACTCTCATGCATATAATAGCTGGAATAGCTCTCCTCCGGACAATCCTGAGTTGTACGGAATTACGATTCTAAAAGATAATTAAACTCTCTTAAGTTAACTCAACCGGCTGCATTATTATTTAACGCAATCGGTTGAGTTTTTACATTATCCTTTCAAATAACAAAAAATACTTGCAAGATTAACGATTCTAATTTATATTTAGTCTTAATAATAATAATTGTTTGTCTTTAAAACCATATATTCATAATAATAAAGGTATTTCATGAAAAAATATATATTTATCCTGTTATTCTTTTTGGCAATTAACTCACTTTTCGCTCAGTTTGATTTCTTTTCGCCAACAACCAAACTGGGAGGCTATGGCGAATTACATTATAATAGCATAAAACCTGAGAATGGGAAATCAAGCGCTACGCTTGATTTTCATAGATTTGTTCTTTTCTATTCACATTCGTGGACTGAAAAATGGTCTTTAAAAGCTGAAGTAGAGTTAGAACACAATTTCGTTAAAAACGGACAAGGCGAACTAGAACTAGAACAGGCATATGTAAATTACCATCATTCCGAAGCATTTGGATTTCAGGCGGGAGTCATTCTGTCTTCAGTAGGTTTAATAAACGAAACGCATGAACCCCCAACCTTTTTAGGGACGGAAAGACCCGATTATCATAAGCTAATAATTCCTACGACATGGTTTGGTAATGGTGTTGCACTCTACGGTCTAGTTAGTGGATTTGATTATAAATTTACGGTTATGGAGGGGCTTAACGCCAATAAATTTAATGAAAAATCCGCCATCCGAGACAGCCGTTATAAGGGTTATAGATCCGACGCCGATAATCTTCTCTACACTGGCAGAATAGATTATATCGGACTTCCCGGGTTGCGTTTAGGGGGTTCCTTCACCTACAATAATGCCGGTGGTGACAGCCTGAACAATGCAATAAATATTTTTGAACTTCACGCCAGATATAGAGCAAATAATATTTATGCCGATGCGGAGTTTGGCAATATCAGTTATAATAAAGGCAATCTACAAACTTCGCAAGGTTACTATGTAAATTTTGGATATGCACTAAGTGCTCTATTTGGTATTGAAACAAAGATTATCCCTTTCATACAATATAATGACTTGAATACAGCATCTTCTACTAAGACTGGCGGGGATGAGGAGAAAAGATACCATATAAAACAAATTATGGTCGGTTTATCAATACTGCCGATTGATGAGGTTGTATTCAAAATTGATTACAGCCAGGATAAGATTGAATTAAACAATAAGAAAACGAACTATCTTAATATCGGTGTCGGCTATATGTTTTAACTAATCTTATGAGATTACGAATTCAAATATTGTTTATGATATTGCTGCCGTTGACTTTATACGCAAATGAAGTCAAGGACAGAAGTGAAAAAATAATCCGGGAAGTCTGCGGCAGTGATATCAAAATAAATTGGGAAAAATTCCGTATACAGCCGGAAATAAAAAGTAAAATTGAATCTGAAACAGGCCAGAAATTTTTCTCTGAATATTTAATAGTTTGGAGGATATATAGAAATGGAAGACTTGTGGCATTTGCGGTTCTTGATAATGTAACAGGTAAATCCCTGCCAATTACATTTTTAGTGATACTCGATATATATGGAAACATTGTCAACTCAAGCATCGTAAAATATCGTGAACCATACGGCGGGGGAGTATCAGACAGCAGATGGCAGAAACAATTTGAAGGCAGAAGCAATCAATCCTCCTATATAGTAGGTAAGGATATTCAAGCAATTAGCGGAGCTACAATCTCCGTTAATTCCATTACCGCTGGTATTAGAAAACTAACATTACTTTTTTCATATATAAAGAATCATTATGAGTATTCAGCTTTATCAGATAGATAAAACGTTAAAAAAATTTTTGCTGCTTTTTATAATTACTTTAACAATTGGAGTCACGATCGGATTGTTTTATGTGAGAGAAACGACCGCAATGACACCGGAGGGAACCATTACGCGATGGAAAGGTTCTCAGGAAAATTTGACTGAGTTTCACATCCCTTCGGATTATCCTAAATCCATTAGTGAAATGCTGATGACAACTCATAATCATGTAATCGGTTTTTCAATTATCTTTTTCGCAATAGGAATAGTATTTTATTTCAATTCTATTATTACGGGCTTCTGGAAGTCCATTCTGATTGTCGAACCTTTTATTTCTACACTGCTTACTTTCGGCTCCATTTGGGGAATAAGATTTATTGACAGCTCTTTTATTTATATAACTATTTTCTCATCGACTTTGCTCTATTCAAGTTATTATATCATGGCAGGCGTTTGTATTTACGAACTGCTGTTTAAAAAAATGGTTAGTACTCCTTCCGTTTAGAGATTTTTAATCCGCTTACTTTAATGATGCCCGCCACTAAGATAATTGCCCCGAACCATTGAACGGGACCCAAAATATTACCGCGGATTAGATATTCCAAAATGATTGCAGTCAAAGGAAAAGCAAGCTCACAGATTGTAGCGACAGAAGCTGTTATTTTTTTTAAACCGTAGTAATAAAAAAATATTGCCAAGCCGCCTGATGAGAATGCGATAATCATAAAAGCAATAAATTGTGTTGTTGTTATTTCCCGGATTGAATTATAATCCCCTAACATTAGGACGAGAAACAGCATTATCAAAGTTGTAAGCAAAAATCTTAGATATGTGCCAAGCGAATAAGAAACGGATCTTAATGCTCTCTTACTCAATACAGTTGAAAAACCGAAACTAAAAGCGGCAATTACCGCATACATTGATGCTTCGAATGTTTTGTCTCCCGTATCTAGAATAGGAATATTAAAACCGAATGTTAAAAAATATGTTCCTGTTAACGCTAATGCAGACCAATAAAAAAATTCTTTTGGGAGTTTTTCTTTTAATAAAACAGCTGCAAGAATCAGCGCAAAGACAGGTTGAAGTTTTTGTATCAGAACAACGATTGAAAGGTTAACGAAATTAACATAGAATAATGCTTTGACTATTGCCATAGTTCCCAGTGCGCCGCCGAATACGGCAACTCCCCAAAATGCAAGCCAATCTTTGCGGTGGAGTGAATTTATTTTTGAAAATTTACGCACGAAAAAAGGCGAGAGAATTAAAGCAACAATACCGCTTTCGATTAAAACGACTAATGGCACAGGTAAACCGTATAAAGCAGGACGCAGAACAATACCGTCGACTCCCCATAAAATTGCTGCTAATATCACAAACAACGGCGCTAAACGATCCATAAAATTCTTTTAATCCGCATTTTCATTAGGAATTTATTTCTATTGTTTGAGGTAAATATAATAAATTATCTTTCAAGAATTTCTTAAGCAACAGTTGGGCTTTAATGACGGTAAATGATAGTCAGCATTAATTTTGTTCTGTCGAATTTTATTCTACAAGCCTCTGCCTATAGAATTAAATCAGTTTGATATCATCAAGAAAATTAAATTTCTCACGCGTTAGAACGGTTAAATTGAGATCTATTTCAACGGTGAAAAGATTTTCATCTTCGTTACAAATTATTATTTCCTTCCCGGTAGGGTCATAAACTGCGCTTCTGCCGTTGTAAGGATTAAACGGGTCATTTCCGCAGCGATTTACGCCAATCATAAAACATAAATTTTCGATGGCTCTCGCTTTCAATAAATGGTTCCAATGGTCAATACGTTGAATGGGCCAATTGGCAATATTTATTAATCCCGATACTTTATGCTTTCCGTAGGACCTGTATAATTCCGGGAAGCGGAGATCGTAACAGATGCTTATCCCGAAAGTGTGATTGTCAATTTTTGTTAATACAGGAATCTCGGCGGGGCTGTAATATTGATTTTCCTTAGCAAAACTGAAACGGTGAATCTTTCTATATCTCGCTGCGATAATTCCCTGACGGTCGAAGTGAACAGCAGAGTTAAATATTCGATCGCCGTCTCTTTCAATCAACCCTGCAATAATATTAATTTTAAAATGTCTTGCTAAATTAATAAAGAATAAAGTTGACGCACCGTCGAGCTCCTCAGCAAAAACTGATGAGTTCATCGTAAAACCGGTTAAACTCATTTCTGGCAAAACTAACAAATCCAATTCGGAGGTATTATTCTTCTCTATCAAAATCGAAAGTTTTTCCTTGTTCTCTTCAACATTCTCCCATACGGGGTTAAGCTGAAGTAAACCGATTTTCATTAAAAACACTCCTCTTATTCAACACAAAAATAGTTTAAATTCTTCAATATTCACATTACGATTCGATATTGATTTTATTTTGTTGCAAGAATAATTATTTTTAGCTGAGAGTTTAATATTATAAAATAGTTCTCTTAATTCATTATAGGATAATCTATGCTAAACTATGTATGGCTTGCTCTTCTTCTGCTCGGCATAGCTGTGGCGTTAACAACAGACATCGTTGATCAGAGTAATAACAAATTCCGCAACGGCGATCCTTTAGAAGTTGAAATTATTTTTGATGAACCTTTTCATCCCGGCATAGCCCGCTCATATAATGTTAAGTTAAACGCCGGAGCTGATTCGTTCAATAGCTTTTACAACGCTGATGAAAATCAATCCGTTTCACAAAAAGCTAAATTAACTTTCAACCCTGAAAGCGAAATCTTCCAGTTATTCATGATAGTTGATGCTGGGACTCCTCTAATCTGGAAGGAAATGGCATCAATAGCAGGAAAGCCTGATGACCTGCTTGGCAAGGCGGCAATAAACAAACAATTAGATTCTTTATCATTCATTGGAAAAATTGTTTTAGAAGAAATCTCATTTGCCAAAATGAAGGAGGTTACAAATTCCGCTTTAGATTATGCGGGCATAGCGGTCAATATTGCAATTGGTTTAATAGGAGTAATGGCTTTATGGCTCGGCGTTATGAAGGTTGCCGAGGAAGCGGGTCTGATTAAAATAATTGCTAAGGTTGTTAGACCTATTACTAAATTTTTATTCCCAGAAATTCCACACGACCACCCGGCGATGGGTTCGATGATTATGAATATTTCTGCAAATATGCTCGGACTTGGTAATGCCGCTACACCTTTCGGTCTTAAAGCGATGGAAGAATTAAACGAACTTAATACGAAAAAAGATACCGCTTCGAATGCGATGTGCACTTTCCTTGCCGTTAATACTGCGGGTTTAACGCTAATTCCGGCAACAGCAATTGCAATAAGGGCGGCGATGGGCAGCAGCAGCCCGACTATTATTATTGGTACTTCAATCTTTGGGGCTATTTGTGCTACAACTGTCGGGATAACCAGCGCAAAGATATTCGAAAAATTTTCCGATCCGAATTTAAAATTTATTGATTACGTAAAATCAAATAAGAAAAAGATAGGCATATTTCTGGGGATCATTGCCGTGTTTGTTATTTTACTGACAAGCGGAGTGTTCTCGGGAATTAAACCTTCAGGCGACGGTGATCTTGGTTTATTTAAGGATATAATCACGGCAATTTCGACTCTTGCCATCCCTTTTATAATTTTTACATTTTTGACATACGGCTTTATCAAGAAGGTAAAAGTATATGAATCCTTTGTTGAAGGGGCTAAGGAAGGATTTAACATAGCCGTGAAAATAATACCATATTTAGTCGGAATGCTTGTTGCTATTGCAATATTCAGGGCAGGTGGCGTTATGGGTGTGCTCGAAGAAATATTATCATATCCGGCACAGCTTGTAGGTATGCCTCCGGAAGTTATTCCTATGGCATTAATAAGACCTCTATCTGGTAGCGGTTCAACCGGTGTTATGACTGAAATAATGGCTGTTCATGGTACAGACTCCCTAATAGGAATTATGGCTTCTACATTTTTCGGCAGTACAGAAACTACTTTTTATGTCCTTGCCGTTTATTTTGGTTCAGTAAATATTCGTAAAACAAGGCATGCACTACCAGTCGGATTGCTCGCCGACTTAGCTGGTATTCTCGGTGCAGTTTTTATTGTGAATTTATTATTCGGCAGCTAATGAAAATATCTATTACAAGGAAAATTCCCGAAACAGCTTTGCAATTACTTCGTGAAGCCGACTTCGAAATAAATATTTCCACAATCGACAGACCGCTCAATTCAGATGAGTTAATAAAATGCTGCAAAAATGCCGATGGAATAATATGTCTCCTCACGGATAAATTTGATAAAGATATGATTGACAAACTAACTAAATGCAAGGTGATTGCTAATTATGCCGTTGGTTTTAACAATATCGATATCGAATACGCAAAAGAGAAAAATATTATTGTCACAAATACGCCGGATATTTTAACAGAAGCTACCGCCGATACAGCTTTGCTCTTAATGCTTAGCTGTGCAAGAAGAAGTTTTGAAGCCGAAAAATTTTTGCGCGATGGAAAATTTAATGGATGGTCTCCCGATCTGTTTCTTGGAATGGATTTATCAGGAAAAATACTGGGTGTAATAGGAGCAGGTAAAATTGGGCAGGCTGTTGCAAAAAGAGCATATTCGTTTGGTATGAAAATAATCTACTTCAGCCGCGGACAGAAACGTGAAATTGAAAATAAATTCAAAGCGAAAAAAGTTTCTCTGAAAAAATTACTTTCTAGCTCAGACTTTGTTTCAATCCATCTTAATCTATCCGAAAGCACGAAAAATTTACTGAGCAAGGAGAATCTAAATCTATTAAAGAAAACAGCCGTTGTTGTTAATACCGCACGCGGCGAAATCCTTGATGAAGATTATCTGATTAAAATGCTGAAGTCGAACAAAATCTTTGCTGCGGGATTTGATGTCTATAGGAATGAACCTAAAATAAATCCCGAGCTAAAAAATCTTAATAATGTTGTGCTGCTGCCCCATATCGGGAGCGCTACATTCGATACAAGGAATAAAATGGCAGAATTAGCCGCCAAAAACGTAATTAATGTTTTGAAAGGCAAAAAGGCATTAACGCCGGTAAACTGAATTGAATCTATCAGTTATAATAACTATTTTGAATCAGAACAAATTTTTGAGTTAAACTATATGCATATCGGAATTCCAAAAGAGACAATTCTTGAAGAAAAAAGAGTGGCTTTAGCCCCAGCCGGTGTTGACGCTTTAGTTAAGACAGGCCATACGGTTTTTATCGAAAGCAATGCGGGCGAGCTAAGTCATTTTACCGACGATCAATACAGAAATGTCGGTGCGAATATTGTTTACGGCGAAGATGAAGTTTATCAGCGCGCGGAGCTTATTGCTAAAATAGCGCCCTTAAGTGAAAAGGAAGTTGATCTGCTCGAAGAAAATCAAATTGTTTTCTCTTTTCTGCATCTTGCAGTCAGCAAGAAAAATATTATTCAGAAACTGCTTAAGAAAAAAATAACTGCCATAAGCTATGAGCTAATCGAGAAAAATGATGAGCTCCCCATTCTTCAATCAATGAGTGAAATTGCCGGTCAGCTTGCCGTTCAGATAGGAGAAAGATATTTGGGCAGCGATTTTTCAAACGGACGCGGTATACTGATGGGCGGAATAACCGGGGTCGCTCCAGCATCCGTTGTAATTCTTGGTGCTGGCGTTGTCGGATATAATGCAGCGCGTTCTGCACTTGCTCGAGGCGCTCATGTAATAGTGCTGGATAAAGATTTAAGAAGATTAAGACGTATTGAAAATTCAATATCAAAAAATATTACTACGGTTGTCGCCAACCCTTATACAATTTCGCGGGGGTTAAAATTCGCAGATTTATTCGTCGGCGCAATACAAATAAAAGGCGAAAAAATTCCGAGCATTGTAACCGAAGAAATGGTCAAGACAATGAAACCCGGCGCAGTAATAGTTGATATATCCATTGATCAGGGAGGCTGTGTGGAAACAAGCCATCCGACATCAATCTCTAATCCGGTTTATGTGATGCATAATGTTATCCATTTCTGTGTACCCAATATTCCTGCTATGGTGCCCCGGACAGCAACTTACGGGCTGACAAACGCTTCTCTTGAATATATCCAGCAAATTGCCGATAACGGATTCTCGAATGCAGTTTTGACCGACGCCGGTTTATCAAAAGGAATTTGCACCTACAACGGATATTGTACGAATGAAAGTGTGGCAGAGATATTTAATATTGAGTATAGAAGACTACATGTATTTTCAACTAATTGAAAAACGAGATTTCCGATGGAAGAATTAAAAATTAATAAACCGAAAAATGCAGTATGGATAAATAAATACAATTCCAAGATCGTTTCATCCGATGAAGCGGTAAAAGTAATTAAGCCCGGCGACAGAGTTGTCGTTCAGCCCGGCTGTGCAGCCCCCCTCGAATTAATTAGAGCTTTAGTTAGAAGAAAAGAAGAGCTGCGGGATGTAATCATCCATCATATTTTAATTGTCGGAGATCTGCCTTACATACAGCCTGGTATGGAAAAGCATTTTAAGCACATCGCATTTTTTATCGGCGGTAATACAAGAAAAGCAGTTAACGAAGGAAGAGCTGAATTTGTGCCGATTTTTCTTTCCGAGGTTACTTTATTATTTAAACGCGGAATACTAAAAGCAAACGTCGCATTGATTAATGTTTCGCCGCCGGACGACCACGGATTCTGCAGCTATGGAATTGATGTGGGGAATATAAAAACTCCCGCAGAAAAAGCCGATATTGTTATTGCGCAGATCAACAATGAAATGCCGCGCGGTCTGGGAAATAGTTTTATTCATATTAATAAAATAGATTTTATAGTAGAACACAACGAAAGGCTGATGGAACTTCCGCAGGTTGATCCACACAGCACTCAAGAACAATTAAAAGTTTACGATGATATCGGCAGGAACGTTGCAGATCTTATTGAAGACGGATCTACACTTCAAATGGGAATCGGCGCTATACCCGATTCAGTAATGAAATATCTGCATACAAAGAACGATCTTGGTGTACATACTGAAATGTTCTCAGACGGAATGATAGACCTTGTGGAAGAAGGCGTTATTAACGGCGAAAGAAAGACACTGCATCCCGGGAAGGTGATTGCCGGTTTTGTCTTAGGAACATACCGTTCATATAATTTCCTGGACAATAATCCGATTTTCGAATTTCATCCTCAGGAATATGTCAACGATCCGTTTGTAATCTCGAAGAATGACAAAATGGTTGCAATAAACTCAGCTCTCGAAATTGACCTTACTGGTCAGGTCTGCGCCGATTCTATTGGGACAAGACTTTACAGCGGGATCGGCGGACAAGTTGATTTTATAAGGGGGGCAACACACTCTGAAGGCGGCAAACCGATAATCGCTCTTCCCTCAACAACGAAGGACGGTAAGATTTCGAGGATAGTGCCAACTTTGAAACCCGGCGCCGGAGTCGTTACTTCCAGAGGCGATGTTCATCTTGTTGTTACTGAATTCGGTGCGGCTCAATTATGGGGGAAATCAATTCAAGAGCGTGCAAGGGAACTGATTAGAATTTCACACCCCGATTTCCGAGATCAGTTAACTGAATTTGCAAAAGGGACTTATTTTATATGATTGCTGTGATTGGCGATATACACGGGTGTTATTATACACTTGTCGAACTTAATCAGAAAATAAAAAACAAGTATCCAGAAATTAATATTTTCTGCGTCGGCGATTTGGTCGACAGAGGCAATAACAGCTATGAGGTTGTGGAGTATGTTATAAAAGAAAAAATTCTTTTCACTCCAGGCAATCATGACTATATGTTCTATCATTTTTTCAAGGATCCCACAAGTGTGTTTGCGCGCTCATGGGTTTTTAATGGAAGCGAAACTACTTTGACTTCTTACGAAAACAACGAAGAAGCAGTCTTTAGACACATCGAGCATATTAAATCAGCACCGTTATATTACAACCTTGAAGATTGTTTTATTTCGCATGCTGGAATTTCAAAGCATTACGAAAAAATAATTCTGAACGATTCATCAATTAACTACGAACTGCTCGATCAATATGTGATTACTGATCACAAGACAGACCGCGGAATATTATGGACGAGGGATTCGCTGCTCTCAATAGGGAAATTGCAGATCGTCGGACATACGAAACAACAGGAAATTACACTGGACGAGGACGCACAGGCTCTTTATATAGACACTGGAGCATGTGTCGGGAATAAACTGAGCGCGGTTATAGTTCATCTAAATAAAATTGTGGATGTATTAGATGTAAAAACCAATCTTAATGACATCATTTGATTATGCATTAATCCATCACACTCAAAAATTTAATTGATAATAAACCTTATAATTGATAATTTTTCGCTGCATTTAATTAGAAAATTAGGAGGCTTATTGTAATATTCTACAACGTTTATAAACTTAATTGTGTGTAAAATTGTCAGTGTATAAAATATCCGGTAACGAAAAAAGTCTATACAGAAAAGTTTTTTTTCTGGTTTTGATTCTATTAATTATTGCCTCTCTCGGCTTTAAAATATTCAGTCAAAATAATAGAATAGGTTATGTGCCGGAAACAACAAATAATGTGTATTCCATGTCCGGTCGTTTTTTTGCGGACTCTGCAGACTCACTGCTTGGTGACAGCAGCCTTACTTCCATTCTTTCAGACAGCTTAATAAATTTTAAACGCGACAGCATAATTGCCGATTCGATTGCCAATGTTGACAGCCTAAAAATTGATTCAACGGCAAGACTGCAAAATCTTAAATTAGTCCGCAGTGATAATTATGCCGTAAATTTCCGAGAGGAAAAAAAATCCTCGCTATATGCATATCCAACTGGAAGGCATCTAAGACGTACTGTAGAACTCGATTCAACCGGTCAATATGTTTTAATTAAAGAATCAATTGCCGGTAAAGAAGAAAAGTTATATCTAAAATTGAAATTAGAAGATTACATCGATCTAAAGCTGAAAGCAATAAACAGAAATATTTGGGAAGACCTCGCCTATAAGTATGAGATTAAGCAAGATCAGAAGGATTTGAGCGCTCTTATAACGGACATCACAAATATCGAAATACCACTGCCAAGTACTGCGTTTCTTAGTATTTTCGGTCCAAATGTAATTAAGCTCAGAATAAACGGTTCCGTTGATATACACGGCGCATGGCGCAGCGAAACTACAGAAGGGTTAACTGCATCACGGCTCGGCAATACGAGGAATGAACCAGACTTCAGTCAACAGGTTCAAATTAGCGTTATGGGAACAATAGGCGATAAGCTTTCGATAAACGCCGACTGGAATACCGAAAGGACATTCGAATATGAGAATCAGCTGAAAATTAAATACACCGGATATGACGATGAAATAATTCAAAGCGTAGAGGCGGGAAACGTTTCTCTGCAAACTTCGTCGCTTGTCGGCGGCAGCGAAGCGCTTTTTGGTATTAAAGCCTTGATGAAACTCGGTCCGTTTTCTCTTACTGCATTAGCCTCGCAAAAAAAAGGTGAAGTAAAAGAAGTAAGTCTTAGCGGCGGTTCCGAGAAACAGCAGTTTGAAATCCACGCTTATCAATATTCAACTAACCATTATTTTGTTGACAAAATATATGCTGATACTACTAGGAATTGGTTTTTTAACAACTACGGCAGCGCAGTTGCAAATATTACGCCTGAAAATGCCGAATGGCAGATCATTGACCTTGAAGTTTGGAAAACCACCACAGGTCTTGTCGACCAAAACAGGGAAAGACGGGGTAACGCATTCTTAAATCTGCCGCCGATCACAAGAACGGGAACCTATGAGGGAAGTGAATGGAAGGACAGCAATAGAGTTGTTCAGGACAGGGGCGCCGAGGCATTAGGCGAGCGATGGGTAAAATTAAATGACGGAGTTGACTATTCGTTCGACCAGTATGCTGGTTTTATTAGTTTCAAATCTGCAATTCAGGAAACAGAGGCTTTGGCAGTTGCAATGCGTGTAAATCAAGGTCCAGGTGAGGCTGATGATCTTTTCTTCGGCGAATTTACCCAGGACCTGAGCGATACAAGTTTTATCGTATTGAAATTAATAAAACCTAAAAACCTGAACCCAAATTACAAAGACGCTTGGAAACTACAGCTTCGCAATATTTATCCTATAGGCGGGAGAGATATTAAGAAAGAAGATTTTAAGCTGGATATTTTTTACCGTATCGAAGGGCAGGAACCCCGCAATGATTATGAAGGATACAAACTACTCGAAATATTCGGGCTTGATAAAACTAATGATGCCGGCAGCGGCGGACCCGACGGCGCCTTCGATTGGAATACCCGGACTATAATTCCCATTACAGGCGAAATTATTTTCCCGCGGCTGCGCCCTTTCGGCAAAGATATTCCTTCAATGCTTCCTGATTCGCTTAGATACAATGCCGTTTATGATACACTGAAAAGCATTGCTCCAAACGACAGAACAAAGGATAAATTTTTGATTATGGGCGAATATTCCGCTTCTGTATCAAGCGTTTATAATATTGGTTTTAACGTGGTCGAAAATTCTGTCCGTGTTACTCTGAACGGGGCTGAATTGAAAGAAGGCGTTGATTATGCTGTCGATTATAACATAGGTCAGATAACCATAAGAAATGCTGCTGCGCTTGTGCCTGGCGCAGACTTAAAAATATCTTACGAACAGAATGATCTTTTTGCACTCGCTTCAAAAACGCTGATTGGTTTGAGAGGTCTTTTTGAATTCGGCAGAAATACCAAACTCGGTTTTTCTTTCTTGAACCTGAATCAAAAAACTTTGAGCGATAAAGTCAGGATTGGTGAAGAACCACTCAATAACTCCATTTACGGGGTAGACTTCGAGCATAAAATGGATCTGCCTTTTATTACTAAAGCGTTGGATAACGTTATCTCTACCAGGGCAAATTCAAGCTGGGATGTAAAGGGAGAATTTGCTTATATAAATCCCGATCCGAATACCAAGAAAAGCACCATTGAAGGCGATGGCAACAAGAGCATTGCTTACCTTGACGATTTTGAAGGTTCAAAAAGAATTATTCCCATCGGTGTAACTTACACTTCGTGGAAAGATCTAAGCCCGCCCTATGATCTTCCGACCGATACGCTTAATGCTTTGATGGCGTATAAGGCAAAATCGTTCTGGTTTAATATTCTTCCTTCAGATGTTAGAGTTGACCATATCTGGCCCGAACGGCAGGTTTCAAGACAGGATCAACAGGTAACTGCACTTGATTTCGTTTACAGACCATACTTGCGCGGTATGTACAATAATTTTCCCAAGATTGGTGAAAATCCATTTCGGAATTGGGGAGGAATGATGAAATATCTTTCTTCTACAGCGAATAATTTGGAGGAAGAGAATATTGAGTTTATAGAATTTTGGGCAAAGATTATTAAAGCTCCGTCAAATGCAAAGATGAGAATAGATATAGGTTTAATCAGTGAAGATGTAATTCCGAATGGCAAACTCGATACTGAAGACCCTGACGGCAACGATAATCTTGCTGAAGGCGAAGATAGGGGACTTGATTTTCTGAGCGATAGAAATGAGGAAGGCAGCGGAGAATATCCCGAAGATCCAGCCGGCGATAATTTCAGTTTCGTGCAAGGTTCTTTGAGTACAGAAGATTATATGAATATCAACGGTACCGAAGGAAATGCTCTACTTACTGATATAGGGCGTTTTCCCGATACAGAAGACTTGAACAGAAATTTTACTTTAGACAGGCTTAATAGTTTTTTCCGCTACGAAATTCCGCTTGATACGGTAAGGGAAAATAATCCCTTTATTACAGGCGGGGGAAGCACTGACCAAAAATGGTTTCAGTTCAAAATCCCACTCAAAGAATTTGTTGATCAGGTCGGCGATCCTAGTTTTACAACTATTGAATATATCAGAGTTTGGTTTACCGAGACGGAGGAAGAAGTTCACCTCCGCTTGACAGAGTTTAATTTTGTCGGCAATCAATGGCAGAAAGTTCTGAGACCTCCAATTGTTGACAGGGATGACAGTGTCATGACAATCTCAACAATAAATCTGGAAGACAACCCTGGATATATCGTTCCGCCGGGAGTTAAAAGAGAAAGGGATAGAAGTAAACCTGACGAAAAAGTTTTTAAGAATGAACAATCTCTTCAGCTTCTAATAAACGAATTGGAAGACGGGCAGAGAAGGGAAGCGGTTAAATACTTGTTTAGACCGCTTGACGTTTTCAGTTACAGCGAAATGAAATTGTTTGTAAGAGGCGACGACAACAGATTTACGCCTGATAGAGTTTCGTATTATGAAAGCTCTGAAAACTACGGAGCTGAAATTTATTTTAGATTCGGTTCGGACAGTCTGAATTATTACGAATACAGACAGCCTGTGAATTCAGACACGAGCGGCGGGCGCAGAAAAAATGACGGCTGGAATGAGATCAGAATTATATTTGATGAAGTAACCGCTATAAAAGAAAGGAGAGATAAGGATACGGCTGCGGTTGTTTATTCCGAAAGAGTTGCTGGCAAAGCCGATCATTTTTATGGCATTAGGGGAAATCCAACGTTAACAAGAGTAACATTTTTTATGATCGGAATTTTGAATCCACATGACAAAGGCGCTGAAGGAACGAGGGTTTCCGGCGATATATGGGTTAATGAATTACGCGTCTTAGGGGCTGATGATACGCCTGGCTGGGCTTACACTGTTTCTACATCAGTTAAATTTGCCGATCTTCTAAGTGTCAGTTTTAATATGAAACAGACTGACCCTTACTTTCATGGTTTGAATGAAAGATTCGGTTCAAGGATTGATAAAAAAAGCTGGGGCGTTACTGCCAACCTCGATCTGCTAAAAATGATTCCCGCTAATCTCGAGGGCAGCAATCTTAGCGTTAATTATTCGCATACCGAATCCTTCTCGCAGCCCCTGTATAAACCAAATACAGATATACTTGTAGAAGAAGCAGCTAAGGCATCAAATAATCCTGACAGCGTAAGAAATGAAACGCATACCGTTGGGATTTCCGATACATGGACTCTATCAAATATAAGGATACGCGTACCAAACGAAAACTGGTATATAAAACATACTTTAAATAGTTTGACGTTCGGATTTTCCTACAATAAAACTTTCGGACGCAACCCGACTACGCTCTCGTCAAAAACCTGGGTGTGGAATGCCAAAGCCGATTATAATTTAAACCTAGGCAATGAAAATTACTTTTACCCGGTAAAAATTCCGTTAATCGGAGATTTTATCGAGCTATTTATTGATTACCGTAATGTGAAAGTTTTTTATTTGCCGCAGTCATTTACTTCGGGCGTCTCTGCAAAGAGGAATAGAAATTTTTCTCAGCCTCGCGCACTGAATGTTTCTCCGAATATTCAGCAGGATTTTACAGCTACGCGTTCGTTTGGGTTTAACTGGGAAATTACGGACGGAGGTTTTCTCAATCTTGGACTGAATTATACGGCGGACTTTTCATCATCGCTCACGCATCTGTTGACAACTACAGATGGAGCCGAAAGAAAAGAATCCGATATTATCAAAGATATTTTTACCGGCGCTTTTTTCGGTCGTGATAATAATTTCAGACAATCGTTTGATTTGAAAACTTCGCCTAAACTTCCCTCAATTTGGGATATCAACCGCTATTTCAATATTACTGCCGGCTATAATGTAACATACAATTGGCAGTGGAATTTTCAACAGGAAGAATTGGGCAGAAGTGCCGGATATGCAAATAGAATAAGCGCGGGTTTAAGATTACGCCTCAAGGCTTTGATGGATCCTTTATTTGAGGATGCTATAACGCCTGCTCAACAAACCAAAACCGCACCGGCTAGAACTAACCGGGGACGAACAAGAACACAGAATGTGGATGACGAAGTCAACCGGCAGAATCAAATTAATTTAGAAAGAAATGCAGATGCCGATTCTACTAATAATGCTGTTCCAGATAGTCTTGCCGTCGAGGGAGAATCTCAATTCACCAAAGTGTTGAGAATTATGAAGAGCAGCGCACGATATGTCCTTTTTGATTATGAACAGATATCTTTCAACTTCAGTCAGAATAATCAAAGGTCGGGCGGAGGACTTGCATCGCCCGGCACCGGCTTTACCAACTTTTGGGGTATCAGACAAAAAGATGAAGACGGTCCGAGCCGATTGTTTATGCTTGGACTTGAAAACGATCTTGGTCCCAGAGCTCCGGGCGGCACATTGAACGAGACTTTTTCTCAAAAAAATTCTGTTGATTTCAAGACCTCGCGGCCGTTGTGGGAAGGTGCGTCTATTGATCTTTCTTGGAATTTAAATTGGGGATATAACCGCAATCAAACCGTTCGCACCGATTCTACAACGGGCGAAGTTACTATTGTGAATATTGCTTCATCAGGAAATATAGACAGATCGTTTCTATCTCTCCCGGTTTCTTTTTTTAAGAGTGATTTGAAAAAAGTGAATTCTCTTTACGATCCGCGTTCTCCAAATCAAGTCCAGAATTTATCGGATGCTTTCGTCTCCGGGCTCGAAACTTTTCCGCTCATATCGAAGCTGCCGTTATTTAAAGATATATCTAAATTTATTCCCAGACCAAATTGGAAAATTAACTGGGCAGGTCTCGAGAAGATTTCATTCCTCGAAGGCATTGCGAAAAAAGTTTCCCTTAACCACGGCTACAGTTCATCTTTCTCCGAAGGCTGGAAAATTAGCCCCGACCGCAAACGCGAAATACAATCGCAGAAAATTTCCTACGGTTTCGCCCCGCTGCTCGGCATCAGCATTACATTTGAAGAAATTTGGGGCGGGAATATTCAAGCGCAGGTCAATTATTCTTTAAAGACTAATTACGATCTTGGTATTGCGACTAAAAATATAAGCGAATCATTTTCAAAAGATATTAACATTCAAGCAAGTTATTCCAAATCAGGTTTCGAATTGCCTTTGTTCGGCGTGTCCCTAAAAAATGATATACAAATTTCATTCGCATACACAAGCGGACAAAATTCGGTGGTTATTTATGAAATGGGGCAGAACTTTAACGAAAAAGGAAAACCGCAGGACGGCACTGTAAGAACCACAATAGAACCTCGTATCCGGTATGTGATGAGTTCACGCGTAACGCTTGCCATATTCTACAAGCGTTCAACTGTTGAACCTGAGGGCGCTTCGCGTATTCCGCCGACTACTACAAATGAAGCCGGTTTGGATGTGAATATTTCTATTCAATAATTTATAATTTACTTTGGGATGAAGAGATGAAAAAGAGAAGAGTATTATGGGTTGATGATGAGATCGAATTATTGAAATCTCATATTATTTTTTTAACTGAAAAAGGTTATGACGTTGATTCAACTACGAATGGCGATGATGCCGTGCAGAGAGTTAAAGAATCGAATTACGATATAATCTTTCTCGATGAAATGATGCCAGGGATTGGCGGCTTGGAAACGCTTGCTAAGATTAAAGAAATTAAATCCAATATTCCTGTCGTCATGGTCACAAAAAATGAAGAAGAAAGTCTGATGCACGATGCCATCGGAAGCAAGATATCAGATTATCTGATAAAACCGGTGCTGCCTTCGCAATTACTGCTGGTCTTAAAAAAAATTCTTGAGAGCAAACAAATATCTGGACAGTATGTAGCAAAGGATTATCTGCAAGACTTCAATAAAATTTCGATGCGGCTTCTCGACAACCTCGATTACGGCGATTGGATTGATATTTATAAAACACTGGTCGATTGGGAACTTGAATTGGATATACATACTGAAGTTGAATTGAGGCAGTCTCTTCTGGATCAAAAAAAAGAATGTAACCAGGAATTCGCAAAATTCATTGAACGTAATTACAAGAACTGGGTTAAAAATATCGGCGATTACGATACCCCGCCGTTGACTGTGGAGATTGTGGAAAAGTATGTCTTTCCTCATCTGCAAAAAAAAGAAGGACCTGTTTTCTTCTTTGTGATCGATTGTCTGCGGCTTGACCAGTGGCTCATACTCGAAAAAAAATTGAACGAAATTTTTAATATTAAAAAAGATTATTATTATTCTATTCTTCCAACGGCAACACCTTATGCGAGGAATTCTTTGTTCAGCGGTCTTTTTCCGTCTGAGATTGAACATTATTATCCCGATCTTTGGCAGAACAAAAACGACGATGAAAGAAGCATGAACAAGTATGAAAAGGATATGCTTCAAGCTCTTCTCGACAGAAAAAAAGTTAAATTAAGAAACGATTTAAAGTATATAAAGATAATTGATCCGGAAGTGGGCAGGTCTTTCGAACAAAATGTAAATTCACATAAAAATACAAATCTGATGGCTGTTGTAGTAAACTTTCTTGATATGATCGCGCACGGCAGGTCAGATTCCGAACTGCTTAAAGAAATTGCGCCGGACGAGTCGGCTTACCGCTCTTTGACGAACAGCTGGTTCAATCATTCTTCATTGCTTAATACATTTAAAGTAATATCAAATATGCCGGGCGCAAAAGTAATAGTTACTACAGATCACGGAAGTATCAGAGCGCTCCGCGGCGCGAAAGTGCTGGGCGATAAAGAAGCATCTACTAATCTGCGATTTAAATTCGGCAGGAATCTTAAAGCTGAAGAGAAGAATGCTGTATTTATTAAAGATCCGCAGGATTATAAGCTGCCAAAGCGGGGCGTAACGATTAGTTATATCATTGCAAAGGAAGATTATTATTTTGTTTACCCGACTGATTATCATAAATTCTTAAGTTACTATAAGGATTCATTTCAGCACGGAGGTATTTCAATGGAAGAAATGATACTTCCCGTTATTACAATGGAAAGTAAAGTTTGATGAATAGAGTAGAGTTGAAATTAAGATCAATTGAAGACACCCGGATTGCGGCTGAAAATTTATCCGCAAAACTAGTTGATGGAGATATAGTAATGCTAAACGGCGAGCTGGGCGCCGGGAAAACTTTTTTTGTGAAATCTATCTGTGAATTCTGGGGAATAAAAAACGCTGGCAGTCCGAGTTTCTCGATTGTAAATCAATATTCCGGCAGACGGAAAGTATATCACTTCGATTTCTACCGGATAAACAAAATTGAAGAATTATTCGATATCGGCATAGAAGAGTATTTCGCGGACAAAAGCGCGATTACATTTATCGAATGGGCTGATAGGTTTACTCAGATAATTCCTAACCACCACTACAGAGTTGATCTTTCTTTTATTAATTTGAGTGAGAGAAAAATGGTCATTGAAAAAAGAGAAAATAAATGACACCTCTGCTTTCGATTGAAACTTCCGGAGAACTGTGCGGTGTTTGTTTGTATTTAAGCACAGCTGAAAATTACAGCATGGATATATTGAAAAAGAATATCCATTCTGAAAAAATATTTGAAATAATTGATTTAGTCTTAAAATCTGCCGATACAGATTTTAGCGAAATAAAAACATTAGCCGTATCGGCAGGCCCCGGCAGTTTTACAGGCTTGCGGATCGGCATGTCTGCAGCTAAGGGATTAGCCTTCACTAATAATCTGTCTATTGTGCCGGTTCCTACATTTGAAGCGCTGGCGTTATCAATTTCAGGCACTTTAGCCGACGGTGAAGATTTTGTAATTGCAAACAATGCAAGCCGTGATGAGTGCTACTACGCAAAATTTAAAACCGTATCAGGCAAATACGAAATAACCAAAAAGGTGTGCATTGTAGAAAAAAGCTTTGCCGCAGCGGATCAAACTAAAAATAAATTCGGGAGCGTATTTGCAACAGATAAAATAAAAAGCATCGGCTTCCCGCCGGCAAGAGCTGTCGCAGAATGGGCTTATTTATTTGGGAAAGATTTATTAACTTTTGACCATGATTTATTAGAACCCGATTATTTAAAAAATTTTATTATAAAGGTGCAAAAATGAACCTTATAAAAACATTTTTCATTTCATTTTTACTTATTAATGTTTTATTTGCGCAGGAAAGCGGACCTAAAATTTCGGCTGCAAAGCCAAATCACGATTTCGGAAATATAGATGCCAACACGATAGTCTCTCATGAATTTGAGATTTTAAATTCCGGAGATGGGGAACTCGTTATAGAAAAAGTAAGAGCCTCGTGCGGATGTACCGCAGCTGACCCCGGAAAGAATATTCTTCAGCCGGGCGAATCTACCAATATAAAAATTGAGTTTAATTCAGCCGGCAGAAGCGGAAGGCAGTTGAAATATGTTTATGTTTTCTCCAACGATAAAAGTAACCCTCAGGTAAGATTGAGTTTTACAGCTAATATTTCCTCAGAAGAACAGCCCCTAAAAACTACAACGCCTGGACCGCGTCTTTCGCTTTCTACAAAGCAGTATAATTTCGGGAAAGTTGCCGAAGGTGCGCCTGCTGTCTTCAGTGTACTGTTAAAAAACATCGGGCAGAAGGAGCTTGTTATCAAAGAGGTTAAAAGCAGTTCTGAGTTTATCAGCGCCGTTTTACAATCTGAGACCGTTAAGCCCGGGGCAAACACACATTTAAAGATTCAAATCGACACAAAATCTAAAAAAGGAGTTTACACGAGAACGTTGACGTTATCCACAAACGATCCGGTTGAACCTCAGCAGACAATCACTCTTTCAATAAATATTGTTGATGGAAAATCATAATGAGCTGGTTTAAAAGATCGAAGCAGAATATTTCACCTGAGAGCCAGAAAAGATCTATGCCCGACGGACAGTGGATTAAATGTCAGGAATGTGATGAAATAATTCATAATAAACAGCTCGAAATTAATTTATGGGTTTGCCTTAAGTGTAATTTTCATTTTAGAATTGGAGCTGATGAATATATTTCATTTTTAATGGATGATGGGTCCTTCAAAGAATATGATAAAAAGATGAAATCCGGCGACCCGCTTGAATTCGTTGATACAAAAAAATATTCAGAAAGAACAAGCAGCACTATTAAAAAGACAGGGTTAAATGACGCCGTTAAAACGGGAATAGGCAAACTAAACGGCAAGAAAGTTTCGGCAGCTTTTATGGATTTCAGATTTATCGGCGGCAGCATGGGTTCGGTCGTAGGCGAGAAAATTGCGAGGGCGATTGACCGTGCGTTTGAAAATAAAATTCCCCTTATTATTATTTCGCAAAGCGGCGGCGCAAGAATGATGGAAGCGGCTTACTCATTAATGCAAATGGCTAAAACAAGTTCGAGACTTGCGCGTTTAGCCGACGCAAAAATTCCTTATATTTCCGTTCTAACAGACCCTACTACCGGAGGAACGACCGCCAGCTATGCAATGCTGGGGGATGTAATATTAGCGGAACCTAAAGCTCTCATCGGTTTTGCCGGGCCTCGTGTTATTAAAGAAACTATTGGGAAAGACCTTCCGCCTGGTTTTCAAAGATCAGAATTTTTATTGGAACATGGTTTTGTTGATTGTGTTGTTCAGAGAAAAGAATTGAAAAATAATCTTTCTGCTCTGATCGACTTCATGATGTAATTTACTTCCTAAATTTTTCCCGCATTTTTTTTATTACATCTACAGCGTAATCGACTTCGCTTCTATTATTCCAAGGGCTGAACGAAAACCTGATAGTACCTTTAGCGTCCTCAATAGATCTGCCAGCCGATAATAAAACATGGGAGGGCTTCCAGGTACCCGACGTGCATGCCGCTCCGTTTGATACCGCAATGCCGTTAATATCAAGATACATTAAATAAGCTTCAGGGTCGTTATTGTAAATTTTCCCGTTGAAAGTAACGCTGAGAATATAGGGAGAAAAATCCTCTGCCGAATTAATTTGCATATCACCTTCATTTATCGAAGAAATACAGCCGATAAAATAATTCTTTATTTCGGATACACGATTAAAATTATCGAGCATCTCCGTCTTTGCAATCCTTACAGCCTCGGCAAAGCCGGCTATTGCGGGCAAATTTTCAGTTCCGCCCCTCCGGTTTCTCTCTTGACTTCCGCCGAAGATTATCGGTTTTACAGGCGTTCCGCTCTTAAAATATACAAAACCAATACCCTTAGGCCCATAAATTTTATGGGATGAGGCGCATATCGAGTCGATATTTACTTCTCTAACGTCGATAGGAGTTTTCCCGAAGCACTGCACCATATCCGAGTGAAAATATGTTTTGTGTTTTTTTGCAGCATCAGAAAATCCTTTGATATTATTTACGGTTCCGGTCTCATTGTTAGTGTGCATCACCGAAATTAGAGAAGTATTTTTATTTAGTCTTTTGGCAGTTTCCGATAAGTCGGCTTTGAAATTTTTATCCGCGCCGATGATCTCTACGTCAAATCCTTCTTGAGACAGGTTATCAAGGCTGTCAAGCACAGCATGATGTTCGGCGGAGTTTGTAATAATTTTTCCCCTTCCGCATTCAATATAATCTGCTTTAGCAATCCCCATAATCGCAAAGTTATCAGCTTCCGTGCCGCCGCTTGTAAAATAAATTTCGGAGGGACTTGCATTTATAAAATCGGCAATTACCTCCCGTGATTCTTCGAGCAGCACTTTTGCTTTCCGACCGAAGTAATGTACCGACGAGGGATTCCCGAAATTTTCATCCAAGGCAGTATTAATAACTTCCCTTACTTTAGGATGGACAGGTGTTGTAGCCGCATTATCAAAATATATTTTCATTAAATATTTCTCTATCTCAGGCTAACATCGCCGAAATGTATAGTTTCTGTTTTATCCGGAGTTCGAAAGAGCAAGAAGCCTTTTTCATTAATATCATCAAAAATGCCGAACCGTTCTGTCTCATTATCAATTATTTTTATTTTCTCGCCGATCATTTTACATCTTGCGCGCCAATCATGCAGAATGATATTTTTATTTGAAATTAATTTGCCCATATTTTCTTCAAAAATATTCAGAACTTCGCTTAATAATTTTTCCCGGTTAACGTTTCGCTTAGTTTCAATTTTTATTGAAGTCGGAGGTATCTGGTACTTTCCTTTGAAATTCGGTTGATTAACATTAATTCCTACCCCGACAACAACTTTTTCTAAAGTATTCCCTTGCGAAACCGATTCGAGCAGAATGCCTGCTATTTTTTTCTTTTTTACAAGTACGTCATTAGGCCATTTTAATTCGACATCAAGCTGATGCATATTTTCGATTGCCTGGGCTACGGAAAGAGAGGCGGTAAGATTCAGAAGATTTGGTTCAAGGATTTCCGGCTCTTTGTTAAGAAGTATTGAAAACAAAAGTGATTGTTCTTTAACTGAAACCCAGTCGCGCTGGCGTCTTCCTCTGCCCTTTAATTGATATTCGGCAAGCACAAGACTGCCGTTCTCGGTAATATCTTTGCTGGAAATTAAAAAAGAATTTGTCGAATCAATTTCATCAAAATAAAAGAAATTCCTGCCGACGTAATCCGTGTCAAGTTTAATATCAAAATCTTCTATGATGAACAATATAACCTCCGTGAAGAAAATATTTCATTTAAATTGTCAAATCAGAATCCTGGTGACAATAAGTCAACTATGCTGACAAGGGGCAAATTGCCCGCTGATATTCTGCCATGTTAAGTCATTACAAAACAATGACTTAATATATACAAAACAATGGCATAACTATTGCAATTATTAAAGCGTCAATATTCTGAGGAAATTAATTCTTTTCTGACAAAATATAATGAACAAAAAATTAAAACAGCCAAACGAAATATAAGTTTTTGATAGAAATAAATAATAATTAACAAGCGGAATAACCGCAAAAAAAAGGAGTGATAAAATGGGTAAAATTATTGGTATCGATTTAGGAACGACAAATTCATGCGTTGCAGTAATGGAAGGGAATGAACCTGTCGTAATTCCTAATTCGGAGGGCGGCAGAACAACACCTTCGGTAGTTGCATTTACAAAAAATGGCGATAGATTAGTTGGACAACCTGCAAAACGACAGGCGGTTACAAACCCCAAGAATACTATCTTCTCGATCAAACGTTTTATGGGCAGAAGAATAGACGAGGTCGGCAGAGAAATTCAGGAAGTTCCCTATGAATTAGTTGAAGGCGATGCTAAAACTGCTAGGGTAAAGATTAGCGACAGACTCTATTCACCCCCTGAAATCAGCGCAATGGTTCTTCAAAAGATGAAAAAAACAGCCGAAGACTATCTCGGTCAGGAAATTACCGAAGCCGTAATTACTGTACCCGCATACTTTAATGATTCTCAAAGACAGGCGACAAAAGATGCGGGAGAAATTGCCGGGTTAAAAGTCAGACGCATCATTAACGAACCGACAGCCGCCGCCCTTGCTTACGGGCTCGATAAAAAAAATAAGGAAGAGTTAGTAGCCGTGTATGATCTCGGCGGAGGAACATTCGATATTTCTATCCTTCAGCTTGGCGACGGAGTCTTTGAAGTTAAATCTACTAACGGCGATACGCATCTCGGCGGCGATGATTTTGATCAAAGATTAATTGATTTTCTTGCAGATGAATTTAAGAAAGAAGAGGGGATTGATCTCAGAAAAGATGCAATGGCTCTGCAGAGACTAAAAGAAGCTGCCGAGAAAGCTAAAATCGAACTCTCATCGTCAATGTCAACCGATGTTAATCTGCCGTTTATCACTGCAACACAAGACGGTCCTAAGCATTTGAATATTAATTTAAGCAGAGCAAAGTTCGAACAATTAGTTGACGACTTAATTGAAAGAACGGTTGCCCCTTGCCAGCAGGCAATTAAGGATGCGGGAGTAACCGCTTCTCAGATAGACGAGGTCATACTGGTGGGTGGTTCAACAAGAATTCCTAAAGTTCAGGAGAAAGTAAAACAACTTTTTGGTAAAGAACCTCACAAAGGCGTTAACCCCGATGAAGTAGTTGCAATAGGAGCGGCAATTCAAGGAGGTGTTCTTGCCGGCGATGTTAAGGATGTTCTTTTGCTGGATGTTACACCTTTATCGCTTGGAATTGAAACGCTCGGCGGTGTATTGACTAAATTAATTGAGGCTAATACAACAATTCCAACTAAGAAAAGCGAAGTCTTTTCAACCGCCGCTGATAATCAACCATCGGTTGAAATCCATATTCTTCAGGGAGAAAGACCGATGGCTGCAGATAACCGAACGCTCGGTAGATTTCACCTTGATGGAATTCCACCCGCACCGCGAGGTATTCCGCAGATTGAAGTGACTTTCGACATTGACGCAAATGGGATTCTGCATGTTTCCGCAAAAGATAAGGCGACAAATAAAGAACAGAGCATACGCATTACATCATCAAGCGGATTATCAAGCGATGAAATAGAAAAGATGAAACAAGACGCTAAATCGCACGCCGCCGAAGATAAAATGAAAAAAGAAACCGTTGAAGTGCGTAACCAGGCAGACTCTTTAGTATTCCAGACTAAAAAGCAAATGGATGAATTGAAGGATAAAATACCGGCTGATATTAAAACAAGAATGGAAGAAGAAGTTAAGAAAGTTGAAGATGCGCTTAAAACAAATGATACGGCGTCCATTAAGTCTGCTACCGAGAATTTAACTAAAGTCTGGAGTGAAGTCTCACAGAAAATTTATGCTGATCAGGCTCAACAAGCCGGGGCTCAGCAGCCTGGCGGACAAAACGCAGAGGAGCCGAAAGCTTCCGAAAGTAAAGGCGGCGATAAGAATGTAGAAGATGCATCCTACGAAGTTGTTGATGACGATAAGAAATAATCGGAGGAAAAATGACTGATAAAAAAGAAGCCATTATTTTGAAAGATATAAAATCATGGGAAGAAGCCCTTGAAAAAGAATCTTGGGTAGCTCCCCCGGTTGATGTTTATGAATCAGAGGATGAATTTGTTTTGGTCGCTAATCTGCCTGGTGTTGATAAATACAATGTGAAGGTCAAACTTGAAGAAGATAATCTTATTTTGATGGGCAGAATCGATTACGAATCTGCCGTTAACAGAAATTATATACTAAAAGAAACTGAAACCGGAAACTATTATAGGAAATTTCATCTTTCGGAAAACGTTGACAGCGGAAGGATCGAAGCCCGTTTTGAAAATGGACAGTTGATTGTTAATCTTCCCAAACACGAAAAAATAAAACCGAAAGATATTCAGATTAAATAAGCGACGAGAAAAGACTGTCTCAGTTATTTACGGCTATTTGTTATGATTAATACAATAGCTTGAAATTATGAAAACTGAGACAGTCTCTTTATATCAGCTTAGGTACTGCTTATAATTAAATTAGTTTGAAATGGCATTCCTTATAAACTCCAGAAATTTGTCTTTCACAAACGGTTTAGAAATATAATGAGTGAACCCGGAGGATAATATTTTCTCTTCATCGCCTCGCATAGCGAGTGCAGTTACAGCAATGATCTTAGCATTTTCGTGATGAGGCATCTTGCGTATTTCATTTGCAATATCGAATCCAGTTTTAATTGTGCTGAGGTTTATATCGAGTAAAAACAAATCAAAAACATCTCTCTCGAGAATTTCCATTGCTGAGCTATAGCCGTCGGCTGTGGTAATTTCAAAAGGCTGTCCTCTAAAAAATAATTTAACTACCGAGCGGCTGGTTTCATCATCGTCAACAAATAGAACTCTTAATTTCATTTCTGTATTCTTCTCGGTGAAATACTTCAGATTATCAGCAGTCATTGAATTTCCCTCATTAAATTTTTCTTCGAACGATTGAAATTTCAGAGTAAATGTTGTTCCCTTATTAACTTCACTCTGGACCAAAATCTCTCCATTCATCATCCTAACGAACTTTTGAGAAATATACAAACCCACTCCGAGCCCTTCGAACGAGCGTGAAAATCCATTGCTGAGCTGTCTGAACACCTGAAACATTTTATTCATTTCTGATTCAGCGATACCTATACCTGTATCGCTGATTTTTATCAAGCACCAGCTGCGGTTGCCTTCTGTAATTGTTTCCAACTCGACGGAGATAATTCCTTTAGGCGTAAATTTTATGGCATTGCTAAGGAGATTTGCCAAAACCTGTCTGAACATTCTTGTATCAATGTTTATAAATATCGAATTGTTTTTTATCAGCATTTTTAATTCTAATCCCTTCATTTCGGCTGTTTCGCGGTAGTTTCTGGTTATCTCCTCAATTATTGCCGCCGGATTTATTTTTTCAAAATCTATTGTCTTTGCTTTTGATTCTATAATAGAGAGATCTAAGATTGAATTTAATGTTTCGAGCAATCTCTTTCCGTTCAAATAAATTGTTTTCGCAAATGACTTGAATTCTGTATCCGATGATTCCTCGTAAATAAAATTAGAGCAGCCCAGAATACCGACTAAGGGCGTCCTTAATTCATGACTCATATTAGACAGCAGATTAGTTTTTAACCGGTTCATCTCCTCAGCTTTTTCTTTTGCAATTGACATTTCATCAAGCAGTTTTTTCTTTTCAGAAACATCCATTGATATCCCTACTATCCCGATCAATTTCTTATTAGAATCGAAGACAGGGGAATCGGTAACAACCGCAGGAAAAGAAGAGCCGTCTTTGCGTTTTACAGTAAACTCGCCTGACCAGCATTCACCTTTGGATAAACATTCCATTATCTCGGCTGCTTCTTCCCGTGTTGCAGAGCTTGGAGTTACGTCAAGAATATTTCTGTTAATCACTTCTTTGAAATTCCACCCATAGAGTTTCTCAGCCGCTTTATTCCAATAAGTTATTCTGCCGTCAATATCCGTCGCAATAACAGCTTCGCCAATTTGATTTAAGAGATACGAATGAAATCTAATTAAGTCTTCGGCTTTTTTCCTTTGAGTAATATCGCGCATGAAACATGTAATTCTTTGCGGTTTTCCATGTTCGAACGTACATGTGACGCTGCCGTCAACATCAATAAACTGCCCATTCTTAGTAATCAGTTTGTTTTCGATATGATCAATTTTTTCTCCCGAACTCGAACGTTTAAAAGTCGAAATACACTGCTCCAAAAAATCGGGGTGTATTAAATGATCAATTCGCAGCTCTTTCAGATCCTCATCTTCATAACCCAGGACATCTTTCCACGCTTTGTTGGCGAATAAAATTTTCCCATCCGGAGCAATCACCTGAATAAGATCGCTTGTTGTCTCAAAAATCTCCCTGTAGCGTTTTTCGCGTTCTTTCAGTTCTTTTTCAGCATTCTTTCGTTCGGTAATATCTCTGATTATAGCTTGAATGTAAACATTATCACCGACAGCGATTCCCCTGGAACTATTTTCAATGGAAAATACCGTCCCATCTTTTTTAATATGTTCACTTTCAACAATAACGCCCCCAAATGAAGATGTCAATTTCGAGATATAGTTTCTAGCATTTTCTCTGCGGTTTGGGGCAACCAGCTCAAGCCCGTTCATTGTAAGCAATTCATCATGGGTATAACCATAAGTTTCCACCGCTCTGTTATTAACCTGAAGGATATTTCCGCTGGAATCCATAAGAATAATAATATCGTTAGCATACCTTGTTATGTTTTCAAGATGCGCCGTTAATAATCTTTTTTCATGCTCGCTATGATATAATTTTTGATATTGCTGCTTCCCTTGCCGGTTCCAAACAAAACCAACCGCAACGCCTGCAAGTGCGAGCAGTGCAAAAATAGAAAGAGACAGAGACTTTAAAATTAGGTCGCTCTCGTAGAAAATTTCATTTTTATCTTCTTTGGCAACCAGGAACCAATCTGTACCGGGAATTTTTTTAACTACTGACAGAACCTCCGTCTCGCGGTAATCTTTTCCCTCGAAAATACCTTCCTCGCCGTGGGCTCCTCTATTTGCCGGCAAATCCGTTAAAGTATCGTCAAGTACAAGATTGAGCGCCGAATTACGCAGAAAGCGAAGTTGAGTTAAATAAATAATTTTGTTCTCTTTATGAGTCGCAATAAAAGATTCGCCGCTTGCGCTTGCAACAGGCCACCTTTGTAATAATGGATAAAGGTATTCTTCCGGATCTATAATTATATTCAACACACCAAAGATCTCCCCATTTAGGGTTGAACTATAAACCGGAACATGATAACTTAACTGCGGCTCGCCGGTGCTGCTGTTCTTATAAAAGTTGGAAAATACTACTCTTTTTTCGATGTAAGCCTGCATGCAAAATGCTTCTTGCTCCGGACTTATTAAAATCTGCTTATTATTGAGCGCTACACTATTCCCCCCGTCCGGTTTGCAGAAAAATAAACTCTTATAACCGAAAGCTTCTTTTGTTGTTTTCAGCAGAATATCGAAATGGTTTTCGGTGCGGGGAGCCTGAGGATTATTTAAAAATTCTTCGAATCGGTTACTTAAAAACGGATTTGTGATAATGTGCTCTGTAAATAAATCGATTCTATTAAGCCATTCGGAAATTCGCTCAACTTGAAGATCCGCAATCGAATAGAGCTGGTTTTCTTTTTGCTTTTTTATATCTGCCTGCTGGGAGCTTATGTAAAAATGACCCGCGCCCAGTATTAAAGCTGACACAGACAAGAAGATTGTTATAAGTAATCTGCCGTATCTCGTGTTATTTCTTGTTTTCATAAAGAACCACCTTGGATTATTTCCGAAAATAGTATTTTTAATACAATACAAGCTGACTTTTTCTTATCCATTATAGTCAATTACTTCTGGCGGCTGGCTCAAAAGAATTTTTTTTATTTCCTTAGAGAATTGAAAAGTTCGAAAGATTAATAAAATCATACTTAATTTTTGCCCAATACAAAAGTGAAACTAAGTTGTATAATTACTATTAATCAAATATAAAAGAACAAAGGGTGCAGCATTCAACATCTTCACTTGCGGCACTGGCATACCTCCAACCAAAGACTTGAACGTGCACCCATAAATGTGCAACTGTTCTAATCTCTGATTGGTTCACTTTGCCAGTTTTCAAGTGGAAATTAGTAAATAATAATTTAAAACAATTTATTTTAAGATAATTCCGTTATCCCGTTAATTAATTCTATTAACAATATACTAAGTATTATTTATCAAGTGCAACCGAAAACTTTATTTCAGTTCCTTTGCCGGGGGCGCTGCTAACCGCTATTTCACCGCTGTGCCTTTCAATCATTTCCTTACAAATAATTAGTCCAAGTCCTGTGCCCTGCTCGTTTTCAGTTCCTTTCGTTGAAAAAGTCGTATCAATTCTGAATACTTTATGAATATCTTCAGGCGTCAACCCTACCCCGGTATCGATGACAGAGATTTCAACTTTCGACCCGATTACCGATGTTTCTATTTTTACGGTTCCGCCCTTAGGTGTAAATTTAATGGCATTAGAAAGTAGATTCTGTATGATTGAGTTAAGCATAAATTTATCAGCTTTAATAAAAATATCAGGCGTTGAATTGACAATTAATTTAATTTTCTTTTTATCGGCATTGGGTTTCAGCAGAGTTACAACTCCCTCAAGAACTTCGGTTAAATCAAGTCTTTCCGGGTTAAAATCAATTTTATCTCTTTGAAGACGGGACCACTCCAGCAGATTATTCAGGTGCTCAAACATTTTTTGTGATATTAGGAATACTGCTTTTGAAAATTCTTTAATTTCATCTTTAGTGAGACTTTCTGATTCTTCTGCAAGAATATTAGCATAACCAAGCAGTCCGTTAAACGGGCTCCGCAAATCATGCGAAAGAACTGAAAAGAATTTGTCTTTTTGAGCGATAGCCGATTTCAGCTCCTCATTATATTTTTTGAGAAGCTCTTCAGCCCTTCTTTTTTCCGTAATATCAATGCCGGAGCTTAAAGTGCCTGTGATATTTCCTGAAGTATCCCGCAAAATTACATTATGCCAGGCAACTACCCGCAGTTCGCCTGATTTTGTAATTATATCATTTTCAAAATAATCCGGGGCTGAGCTGTTATTATTTATTAGTGAATCAAACACCGTATGTATTTGATGCTTTTGCTCGTCGGTTATAAAATTCAAAAACCAATTTTTACCAATAATTTCTTCTTTACTGTAACCGAGCACGCGAAGCCCTTTTGAATTAATAAGAGAAACATTTCCATTTCTGTCGAGTACGAGCATTATTACTTCGGCAATATCTAAATAAAGCTGAGCTTTTTCCTTTTCCTGTTTGATAATTTCCTCGGCTTTTTTTAGGGCAGTAATATCATGCATTACAATCAATATATTTTTCTCTCCGAGCTCGAAACCTGCCAATCTCAAGTTCAAAGTCATAACGCCCTTTGATGGGAGGCTGCATTGACATTGAATATCTTCAGAAATGTTGTCTTCCTTAAGAATATTTTTGCAAAAATCAGAAAGATTGATCTCACTTAGAACATCTTTAATTTCTTTGCCTATAATATTTTCTTTAGTTTTTTCAAACATCTGGTAAAACATTTTATTAGCCAATATAACTTTATTTGTTCCGAATGAGGCGTAGTCGCCCGCATTACTTTGTTCTTTCCGGATAACGAGTAAGCCGGAAGGAATAGTAGAAACAATTCTTTCGAGAAAGTGCATATCTTCTTTTAGTAAATTTTCCTTGCTCTCAATTGATCGAGACATTGAAATAAGAGTGTCGGCGAGAATTTTAATCTCGTCTCTTGATTTTACATCAAGTTCGCCATTGTAACTGCCGTCTTTAACTTTTAAAGCAAACATGCTGAGCTTCTTAATCGGTTTTGAGATGAACCTGACTGTCAAAAAACCTATAATAATTGTAATGAACAAAACAGCGAGTATGGAAAATATCAAACGTGAAAACATTTCATTTCTTACTGCATCTGCGGTGCTTTTAAGGATTTTAATTTCGTCTGAAAGGGCAAGCAGCAAATTATCAAGTTTATTAAAAAGCGCGCTGCCGTAATAATAATCCAATTCCTCCATCATTTCTGCAGCGTATGTAAATTCATGTTTATCAACCTTTTCAAATATATTCTCTCCGGTTTCGATTAAATTAGTCAGAATTTTCTTTATGTCGATAATCATATTTTTTTCTATCGCGCTGTATAAATCCGGATTAATCCGGTCAAATCTTTGTGCAAGAACTAACTTTCTTGAATCGAAATCAACTTTGTATTTTTCTTTTTTGGTTATGATATAATCATTCACATCCATTAACAAACTCGAGATTTCGTTCCGTATAAAGAAAAGGTCTTCCTGTTTATTTGTTAATTGTTCGATTTGAATCCCGGCATCTACAACTTTGTTTGATTGGTATATCATAAAATAAAGGTAGATGAGCGCGATTAGGATTATAACCGCATAAGGGAAAAGAATTTTATGTATAATTTTTATTTTCAATTTCTGCTGCCTTTTTGAATAATCTTAAGTTTATAATTAAAAGTGTTATCTTATACTCAAATTTAGAAAATATTATTTTGCTTTCAAGTCCATTTTTTGTTGAAATAGTAATTTTATTTACAGCCGGTAAATTGGAAACGCATGTTGTTCTTTTTCATGTTTCTTTGGATGTAATAAAACTTAGTAATGAAACCTTCTATGAATAAAATTCAAAATGACAAATTTAGTCCCTTCGGAAATGAAATAGATTTTATTTGGTTTATCTTCTCAATCGGTGGTGGGGCGGATAAACAAAGAAAAAGCCCGCCCGATTGAGCGGGCTATTTTTAGTTTATCTCGATTTCAAAAATTGGTTTTATATCTATCGGGAGACCGGATAATTTATTTGTGAGGATTTTCATTGAACTAGATTCGACTGCATAATTATTCATCAATCTTTTCGCCGCCTCATAATCACCCTTTGCTTGGATGATAAGAAGTTCCGAAGCAAGGCGCTTTAAGACACTGTAAATACTCCTGAAGTTGACAGTCAGCTTATGAGTATCTTCATTAAATTCATAAGCGCCGTTCTCGAGAAAATAATTATAAATTATGGCGTTGCCTGCACCGTGGGCGCCGCTGATGCCGAATCTTATCGACCTGAAAACGCCTGCTAAAAAGGTTACCCACATTTGGTTTTCGAATGTTAGCGGGTAAACTCCTTTGTCAATCATATAAAGATTATTAAACATACCGAGTACATCAGCCTTGCATTCCTCTATAACGGAATAAGTTTCCTTCAATTCTTTTTTTACTTCGGTATCTCTGCCGTTTACTTTAATGAAGCCGGGACCAATACCGTGCGACATTTCATGCATTAATGTGTGATTAAAGAATGCATCGAAAGTAATATAACCGGATTGAGAGCCGTCAACAACAATATTGCCGATAGGTTTCAATAATTTCTCGAATTTTGCTTCGTGCATATTTTTAATCATTACTTTCTTTGACCCTTTCGCCTCCCTAACCCGTTCATCATTCGGCAGATTGAACGCTAATGTCTGTACGCCGGCTTTGGTATCGCCGGCTGTGAAAATTTCCTGTACAACTATTATAGGCGATTCGCTGCCGCGCTGATAATTTTTATGTTCATCGGGTATCGGTAAATTATTTTCCAGGTCTGTTAAATAATTGGCAAATATTTTTAATTTTTCGGTGCTTTCGGGATCAACGATAGTAAGAAACGATTCGAAAGAAGCTTTGTAGTTGAACAAGCCGTCCTCATAGACTTCATAAGGTCCGATAATAAACTCAATGCTGTGGTCCTTCAAATCCATCCAGGCTAAGTCGCTTTCAAAATAATCATTCGTTTCGAATGCGGCTGCTCTTGTCTTAAGGTATTTCTTAAGCGAAGTATTATCGGCATAAGCGGCTGCTTCACGAAGCAGACCTGCTGCTTCTGTTAATTTATCCTTATAATACTCTGAGTAGGGAATTGCAGTCAGGTTTCCGTTCAGCCTCCGGATTACGGTAAATTCCGATGTAAATTCTTTTTCCTTATCGGGATTTTTCTCCAAAAAATCTTCGAATTCTTCCTTAGTCAAGTCCTCCGGGTAAAAATTAGCGCCAGCCGGTTTAACATAATTACCGATAAAAGCTTTGTCTTCATTAAGTCTGTCGAAGGGGCCGAAATTTATCTTGAAAAACTCCATCTCCAGTTTTGATTTTTCTTCATCCACAATAGATAAGCTGTCACGGATCTGATAATTTCGCGAGTAAACTTGATCGAGGAAAATTTCATCAATTATTTTTGACGCTTCATAAAGTTTTTTTACTGCCAATTTTTGATTCTCATCCAGAAGAGATTCATCGTAGTTTATTACTGTCGGGACGTATTGTGCCATTTTTTTCTCGAGCATTTTAATCTCCTCGCTTTTTTCCCCGGTTGAACAGGAAACAAGTAATGATGCAAATAAAAGAATTACGGTTAGTTTCGTCATTTTATCACCATTGATTTTTACTAAATATGTTCAAAGATAATAAAATATTTTGACAGGCTTTTGTACAAGAAAGTGTAAAAAATGTACATAATTTTCTACATTATCCCGGGGAAAAAAGCTAAAACATTTCGAAATAGAGAAATATTTCTGGCATTAATCTTGTCTTCTTAAGATAGAACCATTAAAAGGGGGTTTATCATGAAAAAGTTATTTTATCTAACCGCATTCTTCGTATTGTTCACTTTTGGGAAATCAACCGAAGCGAGGACTTACACAGAAGTATCTTTTAATTTCTTTTACTCATCCCTAAGCCACCACGGTGAATGGATAGAACTTGACCGCGGCTTCATTGTTTGGCGCCCAGCATTTGTTCATAGAAACTGGCGTCCATATTCCGATGGAAGATGGATTTGGACACGCTATGGATGGTATTGGGATTCACACGAACCTTTCGGGTGGGCTACCTATCATTACGGCAGATGGTTTTATGATGACTACTACGGCTGGGTTTGGCTCCCCGATTATGAATGGGCTCCGGCATGGGTTGAATGGCGCTATAGCGACTCATATATCGGGTGGGCGCCCCTTCCGCCTTATGCAAGTTTCAGAATAGGAGTTGGGATTCATTTCTCGATCAATTGGAATGCTCATTACAACTACTGGAATTTTGTAAGTTATCCCCACTTTACCCGTGATAGAATAAATATTTACATTATCAACGAGAGGTATTACGATAACTTCTTCAGCCGCACTAAGTATAGAACGAATTATCGTTATGATAGAGGCATGATAATTAATGATGGGATTGATAGAAATTTTGTCGAGAGAAAATCAGGTTACAGGTTTGCCGAAAGAAATGTATCATGGACTGATGATTACGATTCCTATAAAAATAGAGATTTATCGAACGCAAGAGAAATAAGAGCTTACAGACCATCGGAAAACGACAGAAAACATTCTGAAACTCTTGACAGATCAAAATTACTTAAAGCCGATAGAGGGACGTCACTAAAAACCGAAAAGGTAGAAATAAACAGGCTGGCAGAAAAAAGAAATGATAGCCGTGCAAATGAATCGAGAAACGGAATTCTCAGAAATGATTCGAGGGATATGAACGAAGGCGCCAATAAGACCGGTAGAAATGTAAAACCGAATAATTCTGATGAGAAGAAATCCGAATCAAAGAGAGCAGCGCCAATACGCGAAGAATCTATTTTGCGGGAATCCGGCAGTGAGCATACTTCGATAAAAATTAAGAAAGTAGAGACTGCGGGTAAAGAGGCAAGAAAAATCGAGAGCAAAAAATCCCCAAAGAAAAGTGAAACACAAAAACGAAGTAATGATATAAAGATAAGTTCTAAAAAAGATGATTCGGGAAAAAGAGAAGTGAATAAAACGACAAAAAAAGTTGAGAAGAGAAAACCAGCCGAAAGATAATTCCATTTCCAGTTGACAAAAGAGCGGACTCTATCCGCTCTTTTTTTTTATAAACCTTCCTCGCTTATCAGAAATGATAAAATCGTGATTGCTGCTGTTCCAAGCTGGAGTTCTCTTGAATTGATTGTATCGAAGGTATCATTGCCGGAATGGTGAACATCAAAATATCTTTGGTCATCCGGCACATATCCTATAAGAGCATCTGCATTTTTTATTCTGGAAATATCGGCTCCACTGCCGCCGCGTTTTATCCAATCAATTTTTACTTTGTTAAGCAATGGAAGAAAGTTCTGCATTTTGGATAGAGATAAATCATCAGAATCGGCTGAAAACCCCTGAGGAATAAAACCGCCGCGATCGGATTCGATAGCCGCAATATGCTTTTCCCTTAATGAATCCGAAATATCAGCATACCTTAAAGCGCCTCTCAAACCGTTTTCTTCATTCATGAACAGTACGCACCTTAAAGTCCGCTTGGGTTTTATTTCCAATGTTTTTATGATATTAAGAACTTCCATGGATTGAACGCAGCCGGCTCCATCGTCATGAGCGCCGCATCCTTTATCCCAGCTGTCAAAATGCCCGCTAACCATTACGATTTCGTTGGGAAATTCTGTGCCTTTGATTTCGGCTATGACATTGTACGAATCTACATCGGAAAGTGTGATGCAGCTTAAATTTAATTCAACTTCAAGCTCCGGTTCCTCTTTCAAGGTTTTGCTAAGAAAATCAGCGTCTATTAAACCAATTGCCACACCCGGAATATGCCTTAGAGTATCGACATAATTCATAGAGCCGACATGCGGAGTGTTATCATATTTTGTAGTGATAGACCTTATTATCACTCCAGCCGCACCGTATTTGGCGGCTTCAATTGCGCCGTATGCGCGGTATTTAACAATTTCGCCATATCCTTGAAAAGTATTTATTAATTCATCGTTAAACGGTACGTTAAAAAAAATAATTTTACCGCGCGCTTCATTTTTTCTTTGCGATAATTCTTCGAAACTTTTTACTTCAATTATTTTAGCCGATAATCCTTGAAACGTGCCGATGCTTCCGCCGAGAGCGGCAATGCTCAAATTTCTGCCTTCATGTTTAGAGGAATTTCTTATCACTGCTGTTTCGGTTTTGCCTCTGACCCACCGTGGAACTTTTACCGGCTGAAGCCAAACGGAATCGCATCCGATTTCCATTAATTTGTTTTCAGCCCAGCGTATTGCCTGGAATGATTGAGGCGAACCGCTCAGCCTCGGTCCAATCTGGCATAGTTCTTCCAGCCATTTATATCCGATCCGTTTCGTCATTGCCTCACTGATTATTTTATCAACGGTTTTGGTATAAGATTGATAAATATTTTGACTGTTTTGTGAGATGATAATTGAGGGCAAAAAAAGAATTATTGGGAGAAGAAATTTCATTTTGGCATCGGAAATTGTTAGTGAAATCATTAAAGCAAAAAAAGCTCATTAAATAAATAATGAGCTTTCCATTATTAAATTAAAGAATTAAACTAACTTTAGCGAGCTTTAATTTTTCCTTCGCGAATCGCTTTAGCCAATGCAGCAGTTCCGTTTTTGCTGATAGTTCTTAATGCACTCGCGCTGACTTTAATTGTCACGAATCTATTCAATTCTTGGACCCAAATTCTTTTTTTCTGCAAATTGGGCAGAAAACGCCTTTTCGTTTTGTTATGGGCGTGGGAAATATTGCTGCCGCTTACAGGACCTTTTCCCGTTAATCCGCATCGTCTTGACATTATAATTCTCCGTTATTCCGTTTTTTGAAAGGGCAAATATATGCAATAAAATTATTTTAGTAAATATTTTTTGCTGCAGACAGCTCAAATTTACGCATGATAATCAAATGCGCCTTAAAATGATTTAAATTGTACTCGTTTTTAATAAAAAACCTTGAGAGTTTAATACTGCCCTCAAGGTTATTAAATGTAATCTTTCATTCAGATTTTATTAAGAATTTCTCGCCCCAAGCTCTTTATCGAGCATATAAAGAGCGGTTTTGTTGTCGCCGATCATCTTGAATTTTTCAACTATCAAGTTAGCGTTTTCTTCTTCTTCAACCTGCTCGTCAACAAACCAGTTTAAGAATGACCGGGCAGCATGGTCTTTTTCTTCCATAGCGAGATCAACAATTTCATGTATGGATTTGCTGATGAACTTTTCATGTTCATACGCTTCTTTAAAAGCCGCAAGGGGATTCTCCCATTTATCTTTTGGAGTGTCTATCTGCGCTAATTTTACCCTGCCGCCAATCTTGTGGATGAAATCGTAAAATTTCATCGCATGCGCATACTCTTCCTGCGACTGAAAACGCATCCAAGCAGCCATTCCATTTAGGTTATCTTCTTCAAAATACGCTGACATTGACAGGTACAAATAAGAAGAAAATAATTCCTTATTCAACTGTTCGTTTAATGATTTGATCATTTTCTTTGAAGCCATATCTTAATCCTTTCATTTAATTTCTGGTTTTTGTGATTCAAAAATATTGATTTATTGCAAGGTAAACAATTTGTAAATTTATAGGGTATGTTGGTAAATTGAACATCAAAATTTGTTATTAACTGGTTATTGTGATGAAATTAATTCTGCTGATCTTTTTTCTTTCAAAATGTGTTCTTTCACAGGAATATGACGGAAGCGTTCATAAATTTCACAGAGATACATTCGGTGGGGAGAAATACAATTCCCGCCCGTTGGAGATTTCATCCGGTGAAATCATATCTTTAAACAAAAATGCCGTTAAAGATTTGACTAAGGTAGTTTTTGGGTTTCTTCCCGATTGGGAATATGCTGGAGGAATGCACAATTACCTCAATTTTGATTTAATCACTCATCTTGCGTGTTTCGATTTTACAGTCGATAAAAACGGAAATATCGGCAATCCGTATATGTGGCCCTGGACAAGTTTAATGAATAAAGCTCATGAGAACGGCGTGAAAGTTATTTTGACAGCCGTAAATTTTGACGATGACGATATTAGAAATATAATTTCGAATAACACGGCTAAGTATAATTTTTTTAATAATGTCAAAAACAAAATCGTAACCTACAACCTTGACGGAATTAATGTAGATTTTGAAGGATTGTACACCTCCGACAGAGGCGCACCGATAAATAATTTTATGGCAGAGCTGAAAGAATTTATCAATACGGAACTGCCGGGCAAGGAAGTCTCTTTTGCTTCTCCCATTTGGAATTGGGGTGGATACTGGGACCTGAAAGGATTAACTGAGAGCGTGGACTACCTTTTCATTATGGCTTATTCTTTTTACGGCTCGTGGAGCACAACTTCCGGTCCTAATGCACCATTAACCGGTAGTTCTTCTACATCCGCCAGCCTCAAAGCTGCTTTAGAAATATCGCCTCATTACTTAGATGCTGTTCAGGCATACCCTGATAAATTAATTCTGGGGCTGCCTTATTATGGTTTGCATTGGACTACAAAAACTTCTTCGGCAAGATCTGAAACAATTAAGTTTATCCGTTCCCCGAGATTTCGAGACGCCGAACCTCTTGCGCTCAATTATGGAAAAATTTGGGACACGCAATCGCATACACCATGGTTCAGATGGACAGATACTTCTTGGAATCAAATTTGGTACGATGACGACTCCAGTATGAGTCTGAAATTTGATCTGGCAATTGAAAAAAATCTTCTCGGCATCGGTATGTGGGCGCTTGGTTATGACGGCGCCCGGAGTGAATTGTGGGATTTGATTCAAAAAAAATTTTACCAACCGACAGCCGTTGAAAACACCGGTCCTTTCCCCGGAGATTATAAACTTTTTGATAACTATCCCAATCCGTTCAACCCTTCTACGAAGATAAAATTTTCATTGCCGTTAGAAGGGATTCATCATTCAGTGTCGTTAAAGATATATGATATACTCGGCAGAGAGGTTGAAACACTGGTCGAAGGCAATAAACCCGCGGGCAATCATGAAATAGAATGGGACACAGGAAATAAGAATCTTAGCAGCGGAGTTTATATTCTTACATTCCAAGCCGCAAATGGGAAAGGTAAAATATTCAATCAATCAAGAAAGCTGCTGCTGATTAAATAAACTCTATCAACCTTGTTTGTTTCCTTTCATTCAACTTTAAGTCATCGCTTATTTATAAAGGCGTAAAGTAAGCCGGGTATCTTTATAAATAAAAGTCATCATTTTGCATTTCCAAATAAACTCAGAAAAACGGCATCGTGAACTTTAGGTCTTGTACTTTGAATTTTTTTAGAATCATCCGGGAAAACTCTATTTGTCAGTAATACCACATAAATTTTATTTTCGGGATCAATCCATACCGAAGTCCCTGTGTAGCCCAGATGTCCGTAAGTGGACATAGAAAAATATTGACCCGAACTGGAAGTTTGGTTAGGCGATTTGGTATCGAAACCAAGCGCCCTTGTGCTTCGCTCCGAGTATTTTTTTGTGAATAGTTCAACCGTGCTCTCTTGCAAGATTTTTTTGCCGTTAATAGAGCCTTTATTTAACAGAAGTTTTGCGAGTGCTGCGAGATCTTCGGCGGTAGAAAATAGACCCGCATTTCCAGAGAAACCCTCCAAACCGTATGCGAGCGGATCGTGAACTTTTCCCTGTCTATCGCTGAGGGTAGGAATGCACTGCATTATCAAATCATCCGAAGGAACAAACATTGTGTGTTTTAATCCAAGCGGTTCAATAAAGTTTTTTCTGTAATATTCGTGCATAGGCTCCCTGGTGATTGATTCGACTAACAGCATTGAAGTAACAAAGTTCAAGCAGCTGTAAACTGTTTTAGTATTTGTTTCGTAATTAAGCGGCAGAGCCATGATAGTTTCAATAATGTCTGCACGTGTTTGATTTTCGCCTGGGGTGTAATACGCTTGAAGTCCGCTTTCGTGTATGAGCAGGTCAACAACACGGACTTTCTCCTTACTGTTCTGAGCAAACTTGGGAAGATAATATGAAACGGGTTTATTCAGGTCCAGTTTCCCCTCTTCGTACAATTTCATCACGCAAAAATTTGTGCCGAAGGCTTTCGTAACCGACGCCAGATCGAACATCGTGTTCGCCGCAACTTCCGGTGAGTCTTCATCATAAGTAAATCTACCGTAAGTTTTGTGATAAAGAATTTCATCGGAATTGCCCACGGCGATTACTGCTCCGGGGAAAATTTTTTCTGTGATTGCATTTTTAATGACCTCATCAACAAGTATAAAATTTTGTGACCTTGAGGAATTGCAGCTCAATATTATTAACAAAAGAACAAGTAATTTCATATTTTTTGACAGCATTTTCTTTTCCAATCATTATTTGTACAAAGAAAATTATTAAAACAATCATTTATATCAAAACAAAACAAGGATTAACGATGACAAGACTATTTGCTTTTTTACTATTAACGAGTACATTTCTCTTAGCCCAAAATGTCAGCGTTGTTGAAAACATTGCTCTAACTAAGAAAGAGCAGGGACAGTTTTTTTACCCGAGATTTAACTCGGCAGGCGACAAAATTATTTTTACATCGGAATCCTACAAGGGGTTGTGGCTGTTTGATCTTCAAACCAATGTAATTTCGAATTTGACAATGGAAGAGGGCGCCGGATACAATCCGGTTTTTACCGAAAACTTTATAACATACCGTGTGAGTAAATCCTTCAATGGAAGGCGGTTCTTCTCAATAAAATCAAAAAACATAATTATTGGCGATGAGGTAATTCACGAAGAAAATGTGCGCGATCTTTATCCTCCACAGCAATTGAATGTCGAAGACGTATTTTATATCAAGGATAAGGAAGCGTACAATATTCCCAAGATCAATTCCCAATCTAAACCGGGCGACGAAGTAATTAACGTTAATATCGAAAACCAAAAGATAGTACTATATAAAAGAACTGCTCGAACAGAATTAGAACCATTGGGCAAAGGGAATTATATATGGGCATCACTCTCGCCGGATAAACAAGAACTGCTGTTTACCAAAGCTGGCAAAGGAACTTTTATTTCCGACTTAAATGGTAATATAATTTCCGAACTCGGTTATGCTAATTATCCTTCGTGGATGAAAAACGGGAAGTGGATTGTATGCATGCGTGATGTTGACGACGGAGTGCGGATTATAGGCTCGGATTTATATTTGATTTCTGCAGACGGCTCGCAAGCAATCAATCTTACAAATACTGAAGATTTGATGGAAATGTATCCTTCAGCTTCGCTTGCCGATGATGAAGTTGTTTATCATACTCAGGAAGGTCAAATCCATAAATTGAAATTACGCTTCAACTAAAACAGGAAAATGAAATGAAAGTTTTTTTGAAAATATTATCTGTTATGTTCTTATTGACTAATTTATTATCTGCCCAGTCTTTAGCGGGATATAAAATATGTATCGACCCTGGACATGGCGGACATGATCCGGCAAACGACAGGCATATTCTTCCACCAGATTTTTGGGAATCGGAAGGCAATTTCGGCAAGGCGCTTCATGTAAAGGCAATAATGGAAAGCTGGGGCGCAGAAGTTATTCTTACAAGAAACGGGAATGACGATTCTGATGATATAGCTCTTTCCCAGCGGGCGGCAATTGCTAATGCCAACAACGTTGATTTTTTTGAATCAATTCATTCGAATGCTACTGGCGCAAGCAGCCGCGTTAATTTCCCTTTGATATTATTTAGAGGTTACGATAACGCTCCAGTCTATCCGGAATCGAAAACTTTTGCGGCTGTTATTTGGCAGAAAATTTATCAATCAAGATCCGGGGTGTGGAGCTATCACAACCAGAACATTAGAGGCGATTGGAGTTTCTATCCTCCTGAGTGGGGCACATCCGGACTCGGTGTATTGCGTCCTTTAACTATGCCTGGAGTTTTGTCTGAAGGTTCGTTCCACGATTATATCCCGGAAGCATGGCGGCTTAAAAACGATTACTACTTAAGAAACGAAGCTTGGGCTGTCTCGAAAGCATTTTTAGAATATTTCAACGGTGGAGTGATTCCTACAGGTATTATTGCTGGAATTGTTAGAGATCCGGATAAAAACGTGCCTACAAATTATCAGCCGCTGTCAGGCACAAATGAAAAATATCAACCTGTAAATTATCTTAACATTAGAGTAGAACCGGGAAGTCGTGTGTTTTTCGGAGATACTGAGAACAACGGTTATTATTTCTTTGACGGGTTAGAACCCGGTCAGTATACTATTTACATTGGAGAAGACTTTCATGAATCGGATACTGCTGTAGTTACCGTGCAAGCTAATAAATCTACTTACTATGACTCTTTTATATCTGAAATTCCGAATTATAACCCGCCGGTGATTACCGGGATATATCCTCAAGACAATCAGGTGGAAGTTGGAACCCGTGATACAATTAAAATACATTTTGATTTGAGGATGGATAGAAGTTCTACTCAATCAGCATTTTCAATTACACCCAATATATCCGGTCAATTTATCTGGCTTAATCAAGATAAAACCTTAGCTTTTTTCCCTTTAGTTCCCTTTGAACAGATGCAGCCATACAACCTTGCAATAGCAACGGGCGCAAAGACAGTTTATCAGACTCCATTAGAAACCGCTTACTCATTTAATTTTACAACAGGCGCAGCAACCCCTGCCGAAACAGTTTCTCATTTCCCGGCAGACGGAGCCGTAGAAGTTAGTAACTTAACTCAAATAGCAGTAGAATTTGATGTCAGAATGAATGATATAACAACCGAAGATGCTTTTTCAATTTCACCCGCGGTTAACGGTTCTTTCTCGTGGAATGATAACTTCACCACAATGTATTTTAATCCAAGCGAACCGATGACGGGAGGCTCAATATATACTGTAAAGATTGATACCGCGGCAAGAACTTATTATGGCGGATATCTGCTTGATGAGCTTGTTTTTTCTTTTACGACCAGATCAAAATTAAATTTAATATCCTCTTATCCTCAGTCTGATGCAGAAGATATCAGCACAACGGTATTAATAAGAGCTCAGTTTGAGCTTCCGATATTATCAACCAGCCTGCCGGGAAATGTTTTGTTTTACGACTCTACCAACACCGTCGTTTCTGTTAGAGTAAATACTTCTCAATATTCAAAAGGAATTATTGAATTTGAACCGGAAAAAGAGCTGATGCCGGATGCGCGGTATAAAATTGTTCTGAAGGAAGGAATCTCCGATATCGAAAATATTAAATTTGGGGAAGAGTTATTGATCAACTTTCAAACTGAAACGCCGCCTCAAAATATTGCTCTAAATTCAGTTGACGATTTCGAGTCTATAATTGATTGGTTACAACCTGTTGAGAGTGATTCTACAACGGGCATCAATATCGAAACCACCAAGCTCACAACTGTTACTTCAAAAAAAATCAGCGGAAGCAGTTCCGGCAAACTTGATTATTTTTTTGAACAAAGCGAAGGTTTGATCGAATTAAAAAACAAAACTTTCTTTGATTTAGGAAACTCAAGTAATACAAAATTTGGATTATGGGTATTTGGCGACTTAAGCGGTAATACAATAGAATTATGGTTTAAAGATGAACACTCTTCCACTTTTCAAATAATCTTGGGTGCAATAGACTGGACAGGTTGGAAGTATAAAAGTATTTTTCTCGGCGATCTTAATATTCAAGGCAATATTTATTGGGGTAGTATTGCAGTAAGAAAAAAAATAGCAGGTTCGGCAGAAGGAACTATTTATTTTGATAACATTGTAAGTGATGTTGTCACATTCTTTGCAAATGAAACAGCAGACACACCTTCAAATTTTTTACTTAATCAGAACTATCCAAACCCATTCAATCCTTCTACGGTAATTTCTTATCGTTTATCTTCGAAGAGTAAGGTGAACCTAAGGATATTTGATATTCTCGGGAGAGAAATTGCAGTATTAATTGATGAAATACAGAATGCCGGCGAATATAATGTCCGGTTTTCTTCAAATAGTCTGAAATTATCTTCAGGGATATATTTTTATTCTGTTGAAGCTGAAGGATTTGACGGTAGTAATTTCAGACAAACAAGAAAAATGATTTTGTTGAAATAGTTTTGAATTATAATATTAGCGCAGCTTAAAAAATAAAAACCCTCGTGCGGGGAACCCTGCGTGGGTTTTTATTGAAATTAACCTCAAATATTAATGGATTATTCAGCCATTAATAAAATTCAATTTGTTGGCAGCAAATACTGAGATCCAGAAGCTGGATCACTACTCGATTTTAGTTATTGACTGAACCACGAAAGATGCAGCTGCATTTATCACTTATCAATGCAACACGAATCCGAGCACTAAATACAAGACAGCAGTAATTACGCCGGCAGCTAATGCGTAAGGCAGCTGTGTTTTTACGTGATCAATATGGTCGCTTGCAGAGGCCATCGAGGAAATAATTGTCGTATCCGATATGGGCGAACAATGATCGCCGAAGACACCTCCGCCGAGCGCGGCTGCAATTGTCAAATAAATATTTGCATCAAGCGCTTGAGCCATAGGTACGCCTATTGCAATCATTATTGCAAATGTACCCCACGAGGTCCCTGTTGAAAATGCAATAAAACTGGCAACAATAAATATTATCACCGGGACATAATTGGGCGAAAGCCATTCTTTTGATAGTTCGGCGATGTAAATCCCTGTGCCGAGTTCACGGCAAACATTCCCGATCGCAAATGCGAGCATCATAAGCAGGGCTAATGGAATCAATCCGCTTATACCCTTGAAAATTAAATCAATGGTTTCTTTGAAATCAAAAATCTTTTGAGATATGTAGAGTACGCTTCCGGTGGTAATGGCAATTAGAACCGAATACAGCACCGAAGTTGAGCCTGAGCCGCTGCCTATAGCCGAATAAATTTGTCTGTACCACGGCATTTCCGAAATTCCTGCGACTTCAGTCCAGCCGGTGTATATCAACATAAGCGGCATCATTCCTACCATTACTCCAATAGGGATTATCATGTTTCTTGCTCTTGCCTGAACACCGTCTTTTTTTTTCATTGCAATAACATCGGAAGAAATCAGCGGAGTGGCGCCGTCGCGCAAAACTTTTCCTTCCTTACGGGCTCTCAGCTCCGCCTTCTTCATCGGCCCGAAATCTTTCTGCGTTAATATTATAGTTACTACCATTATCATTGCAAGCATCGGATAAAAGTTCAGAGGAAAAGCTCCAATCAGTATTCCAAACGGGTTGTCAAAACCCTGCGCAACAATCAAGCCCATTATATACGCTCCCCATGCGTTTAATGGAATAAGAATGCATGTCGGAGCCGAAATTGAATCCGCTATGTAAGCCAATTTTTCTCTCGGTATTTTAAGCTTGTCAAAGACAGGTCTATAAACCGAGCCTACTGTTAAGGCATTGATGCTTGATTCAACGAAAATTAACGTGCCTGTTGCCCATGCCATCAACTGAACTACTACTCTGCTTCTGCCTGCTTTTTTATTTTCAACCTTGGATAATATTTTGTTGATATGATTTACAAAACCGTCAACACCGCCAGATCTTTGAATAAAAGCAATCAAAGCCCCGACAAGGCTGCTGAACATAATCGTGCGGGTATTACCGGGATCTTTGAATACGTCTACAAGCGCCTGAACGGTAGCCGTAGTGCCTTCCAATAAATTACCGCCGACTAAAATCACCCAGCCAAGCCAGATGCCGAAGAGAAGCGAAACGAAAACTTGTCTTGTTTTAATCGCAAAGAAAATTGCTAAGACCGGAGGAAGAACCGACCAAAAACTGTAATGATCCATAATATCCCTTGAAGAGTTCGGAAAAGAACGATCAAATAATATCAAATTATTTTTTTATTTGAAACGTTTTTGTCAAAAATACTTTGAGCTAAATTTCCCGATAATTTTTTTTAGCTGGTCAAACTCTATAAGAAAAGCATCGTGACCGTGCATAGATTTTATTTCTTCGTACATTGCATTCGGAAGCAGAGCTGCAAATTCTTTCTGCTCTGAAGGCGGATACAAAATATCGGACGATATCCCTATTGAAAGAACAGGCATCCCGATCGACGCAAGAACTTCTTTCAAAACCGCTCTGCCTCTTGTAACATCATGATTATCCATCGCATTTGTTATTGTGATATAAGTATTCGCGTCAAATCTTTCGGTTAGTTTTTTCCCGTGATGATTCAAATAATTTTCTATCTGGAAAATATTTTCTGTATTTAATTCGTTATGTTCAAGCTTTCTATCGCGAGAAAACTTTTTTTGAAATGATTCGTGGCTTCGATAACTGATCATTGCAATCCTTCTTGCGAGAGCTAAGCCTTCTTCCGGTTGAGCAGAATAAAACCCTTTGTTGTATTGGGCATCATTCTTAATCGCTTCACGCGACGCTTGATTTAAGCTTATTGCCCATGGCGAATGTTGAACTGCCGTAGCGATGGGAATAATTGTTTGCACAATATCGGGATACATCAACGCCCATTCAATAACCTGCATGCCGCCAAGCGAACCGCCAATTACTGTTTTTAATTTTTTTATTCCGAGCCGGTCAATCAATTTTTTCTGAACAGTAACCATATCCCGTACGGTTATTAAAGGAAAATCTGCTTGAAATGTTTTGCCGTTTTCTGGGCTTTTTGAAACCGGGCCAGTTGTTCCATAGCAGCTTCCAAGAAAGTTTGAGCAGACTACAAAATACTTCGTAGTGTCAAATAACTTATCCTCTCCAATCAGAGCATCCCACCAGCCCGCCTTGTTTCTGTAAAGTTTCGAGTATAGATTGAGTAAGTCAGGCGAACTTTGTTCGTCCTGTTCCTCTTCTTCGATGAAGCCTGCCGCGTGTGCATTGCCCGTCAATGCATGACAGAGAAGAATTGCATTATCGCCCGAACTGTTCAATTTCCCATATGTCTGATATGCTGCCTGAACCCGTTTGAACGATTCACCGGATTCAAGCAGCAGCGGATTAGAATTTGTAAACAATTGAACTATTTTAGTTTCTGCTTTCATTTTCTCTTCTGCTTTACTTAGAATTATACTACCGCCTTGTTAATCGCCTGATCAAAATCTTCTATTATATCATCAATATGTTCGAGTCCCACCGATACTCTGATTTGTTCGGGCAGCACGCCTGCTTCTTTCTGCTCCTTTGCGCTGAGTTGTTGATGCGTTGTTGAAGCGGGATGAATGACAAGAGTTTTTGCATCTCCAACATTTGCAAGCAGACTCGACAGCTCAACATTATTAATGAATTTTTTCCCCGCATTGATTCCGCCCTTTATTCCGAATGATAACATTGAACCGAACAAACCATGCCGGAGATATTTTTTTGCATTTTCATGAGTGGGGTGATCTTCCGAACCTGGGTACCAAACCCACTCAATATTTTTATTTTCTTGTAACCAGCCAGCGAGTTTTGCAGCATTTTGGCTGTGGCGTTCAACTCTCAGCGATAATGTTTCCAATCCCTGCAGCAGAAGAAAAGAATTAAATGGACTGATGCATGGTCCAAGATCTCTCAATCCCTCGACCCGCGCTCGAATAATAAATGCAATATTACCGAGACCGAGCTGTGAGTTTTTGCCAAAAACCTCGTTGAAACTTATTCCATGATACCCCGGCGCAGGCTCGGTGAATACTGGAAAATTACCGCTGCCCCAATCAAAATTACCTGAATCAACAATTACGCCGCCAATTGAAGTGCCGTGTCCGCCAATCCACTTTGTTGCAGATGCTACAACTATATCCGCGCCGTAATCAATCGGTCTTGCCAGGTATCCGCCCGCTCCGAACGTATTGTCAATGATTAGAGGGATTCCGTGTTTGTGTGCAACCGAAGCAATTGTTTCGATATCGGGAACATTGAGTTTTGGATTCCCAATTGTCTCTGCGTACAATGCTTTGGTGTTTTTGTCAATTAATTTTTCGAAATCTTCGGCATTATCACCGTCAACAAATTTAATATTAATACCGAGACGGGGCAGAGTAACTTTGAATTGGTTATATGTCCCGCCGTATAATAAACTGGTTGAAACGATATTCTCACCGGTTTGGGCAAGGTTTGAAATTGCCAGAAGCTGGGCTGCCTGTCCGGATGAAGTGGCGAGCGCTCCGACTCCCCCCTCCAATACGGCAATTCTTTTCTCAAAAACATCCGTTGTAGGGTTCATTATCCTTGTGTAGATATTTCCAAACTCTTTCAGCGCGAAAAGATTTGCCGCATGTTCCGCATCGTTGAAAGTGTATGAAGTTGTTTGATAAATCGGAACGGCGCGCGAATTAGTTGCCGAATCCGGCGATTGACCCGCATGAAGTTGCAAAGTCTCGAATCTATAGTGTTGCCTGCTGCTCATTTTAACTCCTATTATTTTGTTGATTGAGTGAATTGAATTTTTAAGCAAAAAAAAAACCTCTTCGAGAAAGATTTCCGAAGAGGTTCTTTAAAAACTTCTTCTCTCATCTTTCCCATTGCTCGAATGAGCCGGGCAGGAGTTAGCACCTTTCCATAAAAGGATGGTTGCTAAGGTTTCTTCGGGCCTGATCCCTCAACCTTTCTCGATAAGATTTCAATAAAATGTTAAAGAACGAATATAAAAAAGCCCTTTTTTAATAAAGGGCTCTTTCAAATTTTAATTTAAGTTAAAGCCCTATTTCTCCGATTCGCACATCATCATGTGCATCGAATTTAGTTTTTGAGCCGGGATATTTTTATTAGATAGTTTCATAATATTGGATGCGAATATAATTGCTGAATAATGGTAAGTCAAGATTTTTTTTGAAATAATAAAATCATTAAGAATAAAATCTAACAATTAGTGCATGTTTTTTCGGCGGGGAAAATTATTTATTGACAAATGCCGCATGTTCTCTTATATTTGCCGAAACTTTTTAAGACAATGAGACGATCAAGAAAAAATAATATTGTAATCAGTACGGGCAAATCCCACAAGGATTTTGTTCGTGCTGCGTCTCTGCCTATAGATAACACTTCTATCGACTTAATTCTAATTCTAGGGATTATCATTATTCTAAGCCTGCTAGGCATTATTATCCTAGTGGGCTAAAAGCCGGTCAATCCCGAAACCATACCATATTTAATATTTCTTTGAACAAAAAAATACTATTTCGGGGTTGACCCGAAGATGTATTTTAAATGTTTTTAAACTAATACGGAACAGCATTGAGATCAGATTTAATCAAAACAGGTTATGAAAAAGCGCCTCATAGAAGTCTGTTAAAAGCTACGGGCGTTATTGAATCAGATAATGATTTTAAAAAGCCTTTTATCGGAGTCTGCAATTCTTATATTGATCTAATACCGGGGCATGTTCATTTGCAGGAATTCGGTAAAATTGTAAAAGATGCCGTGCGTCAAGCCGGCGGTGTGCCCTTTGAATTCAACACAATCGGGGTTGACGACGGTATTGCAATGGGGCATATTGGTATGCGGTATTCTCTTGCAAGCCGGGAGCTGATTGCTGACAGCGTCGAAACAGTAGTTGAAGCTCACAGGCTCGACGGGATGGTCTGCATAACTAATTGCGATAAAATCGTCCCGGGAATGTTAATGGCTGCAGCAAGAATAAATATACCGGCAATTTTCATCTCCGGCGGTCCAATGAAAGCAGGAAGAACCATCAGCGGCGAAAAGAGTGATTTGATTACTGTCTTTGAAGCCGTCGGAAAATTCAAAGCAGGGGAAATAAGCAAAGAACAATTAAAACATCTTGAAGATGTTAGCTGTCCTACATGCGGTTCCTGCTCGGGTATGTTCACAGCAAATTCAATGAACTGCTTGATGGAAGCTCTTGGAATGGCTCTTCCAGGCAACGGATCAATCTTAGCAGTTGACCCTAAGAGGAAGGAGCTTGCGGCTCAAGCTGCAAAACAAATTATGTATCTCGTCGAGCATGATATAAAACCATCGGATATCATAACCCCGGCATCTTTTAGAAACGCCTTCGCGCTTGATGTTGCAATGGGCGGCAGCACGAATACAATCTTACATTCATTGGCTATAGCAATCGAAGCGGGATTTGAATTTAATCTCGCTGATCTTAATGAGATTTCAGAAAGCGTGCCTTACATCTGCAAAGTTAGTCCTGCAACACCTTTCATACATATGGAAGATGTTCAAAACGCCGGAGGCATCCCGGCAATTTTAAATGAATTAACAAAACTGAAAGGTGTTATAGATACATCCTGCATGACAGTAACCGGCAAACCGCTGGACGAAAACATTAAGCATGCCGGTATATTAAACGAAAAAATAATTCGAAGAGTTAATAACCCATATTCAAAATCGGGCGGGCTTGCCGTTCTTTTCGGTAATATTGCCCCTGAAGGTTCTGTAGTAAAAACCGGAGCGGTAGAAGAAAATATGCTTGTACATAAAGGACCAGCAAGAATTTTTGAATCTCAGGACGAAGCAATGCAAAGAATCTTAAACGGCGAAGTTGAAGCGGGTGATGTAGTTGTTATCCGCTATGAAGGTCCTCAGGGCGGTCCGGGCATGCCGGAAATGTTAGCCCCAACGAGCGCTATTATGGGAATGGGATTAGGCGATAAAGTCGCATTACTAACCGACGGAAGATTTTCCGGGGGAACTAGGGGTGCGTGCATCGGTCACATTTCACCCGAAGCGGCGGAAGGCGGACCCATTGCAGCAATTCGAAACGGAGATATTATCTCGATAGATATTCCCGGCAGAACATTAAACGTTGAACTTAGCGATGAGGAAATTAAAAAAAGATTGAATGAAGTACCCTCATTTACACCAAAAATACAGAAAGGGTATTTGGCACGGTACGCAGCTATGGTTTCATCGGCGAGTAAGGGGGCGGTGTTGAAAACACAAGTTTCAAAACTTATAGGAGAAATGTCATGAAAGAAACAAAATTAATTCTTTCTGGAGCAGATATATTTTTCGAATGCCTGAAAAGGGAAGGCGTTGAGGTAATATTTGGTTATCCCGGCGGGGCGGTCTTAAAAATTTATGAGAAGCTTTACGATATTGACTGGCTCAATCACGTACTTGTACGGCATGAACAGGGAGCTGCACACATGGCAGAAGGTTACGCCAAAGCTACCGGCAAAGTCGGGGTGGTTCTTGTTACATCCGGACCGGGAGCTACTAATACTGTTACAGGAATCGCCGATGCTTATATGGATTCGGTGCCTATCGTAGTTTTTACTGGACAGGTACCTTCGCATCTGATTGGCAATGATGCGTTTCAAGAAGCCGATATTGTAGGAATTACCAGGCCGATTACAAAACATAACTTTCTTGTGCGTGATGTTAAAGAACTCGCTTCAACAATTAAAAAAGCTTTTTTCATCGCTTCAACAGGTAGACCCGGACCTGTAGTTGTTGATATACCTAAAGATGTTGTACTTGCCGAGTGCGAGTTTGAATATCCGGAAGAGGTTTTTATCAGAGGATATAAACCCACTTTCAAGGGTCATCACAATCAAATAAAGAAGGCGGCTGAATTAATACAGGATGCGAAAAAACCTCTGCTCTATGTCGGAGGCGGGGTTATTATGTCTGGCGGTTCTAAAGAGCTTGAATTGCTTGCCAAAGAAAATAATCTGCCCGTTGCAATGACTCTTCAGGGGCTGGGTGCTTTTCCCGGGACGGACACCCTTTCTCTTGGAATGCTCGGTATGCACGGCACCTATTGGGCAAATCAAGCTATTAATAACTGTGATCTTTTAGTTTCGCTCGGCGCACGGTTTGACGATAGAGTAACCGGCAAAACCGATACTTTCGCAACTAAGGCTTATAAAATTCATGTTGATATTGACCCTACATGTATTGATAAAAATGTTGTTGTTGACCTTCCAATTGTCGGAGACGTCAAACATGTGATTGCGGAATTAGTAACCGAGATAACAAAGAAACCGCAGATAGATAAATGGTGGGAACAAATTAATCAATGGAGAGCGGAGTGTCCGTTAAGCTATGAAAAAGACGATGGTAAACTTCGTACTGAATACATTATTGAAAAGCTGTCTGAGAAAACGAATGGCAATGCTATTATAGTAAGCGATGTCGGGCAGCATCAAATGTGGATTGCTCAATACTACAAATACAACCATCCGCGTTCAAATTTAACAAGCGGCGGATTAGGCACTATGGGCTTCTCTGTTCCGGCTTCGATAGGAGCAGCTTTTGGTATGAAAGACAGACCGGTTATTTCAATTAGCGGCGACGGCGGTTTTCAAATGAACATTCAGGAACTGATAACCGCTAAAGCTTATAATGTGCCGGTGAAATTCATCATAATTAATAACAGCTTTCTTGGAATGGTAAGACAGTGGCAGGAATTATTCCACAAAGAAAAATATTCCTTTACTGATTTGAGCAAAGGCAACCCCGATTTTGTAAAAGTTGGTGAAGCTTTCGGCATTGAATCCTACTCGGCTGAATCTCCAGCAGAAGTGGATGACCTTCTTAACAAAATTCTTATCGTTAACGACAGACCAGTGCTTGCTGAATTTAGAGTGGAAAAAGAAGACTTGGTGTTCCCGATGGTTCCGTCGGGCAAATCAATTTCCGAAATGTTAATTAAAAGATTAAATCCAAACAGGATGGTGTAATAATGAAACATACTATAACAGTCTTAGTCGAAAACAAATTCGGCGCATTCGACCGCGTAGCAACAATGTTCAGCGGAAAGGGTTTTAACATTCATAGTATTTCCATCGGCGAGACGGAAATTTCGGAAATATCGCGGATGACTATTGTAACCGAGGGAGACGATAAAATTATGGACCAAGTCGTTAAGCAGCTGAATAGATTGATTGATACTTTGAAAGTGGTTGATCTGACGGGCATCAACCATATAAAGCGAGAGCTTGCACTGATAACCGTCAACTATCAGAAGGGCTCAATGGAAGAAATAAAAAATATATCGGATATTTTCCGCGGCAAAATAGTTGACATTAACAACAAGACAATGATGCTTGAGATTACGGGCCCGCCCGAAAAAATTGACGCAGCGGTAAATGTGCTTGCTCCATTCGGCATCAAAGAAATGGCGCGCTCGGGAAGTGTGGCTTTGCGGCGCGGCGAACAAATCAAAGCGCTAAAAAAAGAATACATTACAAATTAAGGGAAGGTTTATGAAAGTCTATTATGATCAAGATGCATCGCTTGATGTATTGAAGGAAAAAAAAATTGCAGTGCTCGGTTTCGGCAGCCAGGGTCATGCTCATTCGTTAAATCTGAAAGACAGCGGTATGAACGTATGCGTTGGGCTAAGAAAAGAAAGTGGGAGATGGTCTAAAGCTGAAGCGGCAGGCTTAAAAGTGATGGAAGTTGAAGAAGCGGTTAAATGGTCGGATGTTGTGATGATACTACTGCCGGACCAAACACAGAAATCAGTATACGATTCGCAGATAGTTCAGCACTTAAAAGAAAATCATACTCTTGTCTTTGCTCACGGTTTTAATATTCACTACGAACAAATAGTTCCCCCGTCAAATGTTAACGTTATGATGATAGCGCCGAAAAGTCCCGGGCATCTCGTAAGGAGAACGTTTACCGAAGGCAATGGGGTGCCATGCTTAATTGCGGTTTATCAGGATTACACAGGCAACACGAAAGAACTTGCGTTAGCCTGGTCGAAGGGAATCGGCGGTACAAAAGCCGGAGTGATTGAAACAACTTTTAAGGACGAAACAGAAACCGATTTATTCGGCGAGCAGGCTGTGCTTTGCGGGGGTTCGGCGGAGTTGATTAAATCTGGATTTGAAGTTTTAACCGAAGCGGGCTATCCGCCGGAACTCGCTTACTTCGAATGTATGCACGAGTTGAAATTAATTGTGGACTTATACTACGAAGGCGGTCTTTCGCGAATGAATTATTCCGTGAGCGATACAGCCGAATACGGCGGCATGACAAGAGGTAAAAGAGTTGTTACTAAAGCAGCAAAAGAAGAAATGAAAAAAATTCTCAGAGAAGTTCAAGACGGCAGCTTCGCGAATGAATGGATAAAAGAGAATGAAGCGGGAACGCCCAATCTTAAGCAACTAAGAAAGGAAAATACCGACCATCCGATAGAAATTGTCGGGGCGAAACTCCGAGGAATGATGTCATGGCTTATTCCTAAGTACAAGAAAGAAGAGGTTGATTAATGACAAACAAAATTACATTGCTGCCCGGCGACGGGATTGGACCGGAGGTTATTTCCGCCGCTGTTAAAGTAGCTAATTTTATTGCGGAGAAATTTAATATATCATTCGACTACCAAGAGAAATTGATCGGAGGATGCTCTTACGAAAAATTCGGCGTTCCGCTTACGGAAGATACCCTCCAATCATGCTACGATTCCGATGCGGTATTGCTCGGCGCCGTAGGAGGTTATCAATGGGAAAATCTTGAGCACCATCTGAAACCTGAGGCGGCATTGCTTAAGCTCCGAAAATCGCTCGGACTTTTCACCAATATCAGGCCGGCGAAAGTTTATTCGGCATTCATCAATTCGTCATCGTTAAAACCAAAAGTATTAGCCGGAACTGATTTTGTCGTCTTCAGAGAATTGACAGGCGGTATTTACTTCGGTGAACCACGGGGTTACAATGATAAACGCGGCTGGAATACTATGGAATACTCTTACGAAGAAATAGAGAGAATTGTTGTTAAGGCGTTTGAAACAGCGCGTAAGAGAAGGAAATCTGTTACTTCAGTAGACAAAGCCAATGTGCTCGAAGTCTCTCAATTTTGGAGAAAGGTTGTTGCTGAGGTTGCAAAGAATTACAGTGACGTGGAATTAAAACATATGTACGTTGATAATGCGGCGATGCAGATCGTTAGAGAGCCCTCGCAGTTTGATGTGATAGTAACCGGTAATTTATTCGGAGATATAATTAGCGATATAGCCGGAATGATCACCGGAAGCCTCGGGATGCTTCCATCTGCAAGCCTCGGAAACCGATACGCTCTTTACGAACCAGTACACGGAAGCGCGCCTGATATTGCAGGCAAAGGCATTGCAAATCCTATTGCCGCAATAGCTTCTGCCGCAATGATGTTCGATCATTCATTCGGAATGACAAAAGCTGCCGAGATTATTGAAGCCGGTATCGAGAAAACGCTTTCGGAGGGATACCGAACTAAGGATATCGCGGGCGAAGATGATAAAATTGTTTCAACAGAAAGGATGACAGAAATTATTTTAGAAAACATCGAAACAGTTTTTAACGAACAGGCATTGGGAGTTTTTACACTTTAACATTTTAGAGGTTTTATTATGTCCGAAAAAATAATCGTATTCGACACTACGCTGCGCGACGGCGAGCAGTCGCCAGGCGCTTCGTTAAATGTATTTGAAAAAGTGGAGATAGCCAAGCAATTAGAAAAACTAAAAGTTGACGTAATCGAAGCGGGATTCCCGGTCTCTTCTCCTGCACAATTTGAAGCCGTCAAAAGAATTGCCGGCGAAGTAAATGTTGTAATTGCCGCTCTTGCGCGCGCTAAAGAAATTGATATCAAAACAGCTTATGATGCTCTAAGTCAGGCAGAAAAAAAACGAATACATACTTTCTCGAGTACATCGGATTATCATATTCTCGGCAAGTTCGGGCATGAACGATACGGAAGATCGCTTGAGGAAAAAAGAAAAACTGTAATTCAAATGTCCTATGATATGGTTAAATACGCTAAAACATTCTGTGAGGACGTTGAATTTTCGGCTGAAGACGCCGGCAGAACGGATCTTGCCTATCTCTCCGAAGTTATTGAAGCTGCAATAGAAGCCGGAGCAACTACTATCAATATTCCGGATACAACCGGCTATACAATGCCCTTTGAATACGGAAATAAAATTGTAGAGCTGAAAGAACGTGTCCGGAATATTGAAAAAGCGATTATAAGCGCTCACTGCCATAACGACCTCGGTTTAGCTGTTGCCAATTCTATCTCGGGAATACAAAACGGCGTCAGACAGGTTGAATGTACAGTCAACGGAATAGGCGAACGCGCAGGAAATGCCTCGCTGGAAGAAATTGTGATGGCTTTGAATGTCCGCAAAGACCTCTTCAATTTTTTTACTGATATAAATACTGCCGAGATTTATAACACGAGCAGAATGGTATCGGGATTTACCGGGATAGTGATTCAGCCCAACAAAGCAATTGTCGGCGAAAATGCTTTTGCGCATGAATCGGGAATACATCAGGATGGAATGCTAAAGAACCGCGAGACTTATGAAATAATGACTCCCGAAACTGTCGGAGTTAGTAAAACTAAAATTGTTCTAGGAAGACACTCGGGAAGGCATGGATTAAAATCCCGTATGATTGAACTGGGTTATTCATTAAAGGAAAGCGAGCTTGATAAAATCTACGAAGCTTTTACCAGACTCGCCGATAAGAAAAAAGAAGTTTACGACGAAGACCTTCGTATCCTTATGGGAGATGAAATTTACAAAGAAGAAAATCATTTTGAATTGGAATATATACAGGTTAATTCCGGGACTAATTCAATCCCGACTGCAACTGTTAAAATACTAATGCACGGAAAAGAATACTCCGACTCCTCTACGGGCGACGGTCCAGTAGACGCTCTGTTTAATGCTATTGATAGAGCTTTAAAGATACAGTTTACAATTGAATCATACAGTGTGCGTTCGGTTACGTCTGGCAGGCAGGCTCTCGGCGAAGTTATGGTAAGAATAAGAGAGAACGGACTTTCCTTCACGGGAAGAGGCGTATCAACCGATATAATCGAAGCAAGCGCTAAAGCTTATCTTCAAGCGATAAATCAAAAAATGATTCATGAGAAAGAAAAAAAATCATTGCATGAAAATGAATCTCTAAACGAAGCTGTTTGAAAGGGTAAAATATGGGAATGACAATTACTGAAAAAATTTTGGCAAAAGCATCCGGTCGGAACAAGGTCGAACCCGGTGAAAATATCTGGCTTGATGTTGATGTTTTGATGACACACGATGTCTGCGGTCCGCCTACTATAAGTATATGGAAAAATGAATTTGGAAAAGACGCTAAGATTTGGGATAAAAATAAACTTGTGATTTTTCCCGACCATTATATTTTTACTTCGAATAAACATGCCAATAGAAATGTTGATATCCTGCGTGAATTTGCTAAAGAATATGATATTGAAAACTATTATGATGTCGGCAGCGAAAGATATAAAGGTGTTTGTCACATAGCTTTGGCTGAAGAAGGATACAATCTGCCGGGTACAGTGCTATTCGGAACGGATTCGCATACTTGCACTTCAGGAGCGTTCGGAATGTTTGCAACAGGAGTTGGCAACACAGATGCCGCTTTTATTCTCGGTACTGGAAAGATTTGGGAGAAAGTGCCCGAGTCAATGAAATTTACTTTCAACGGCAGGCTGCCAGATTATTTAACTGCTAAAGATCTCATACTCCAAATTCTCGGCGATATAACTACCGACGGAGCTACTTACCGTGCCATGGAGTTTGACGGCGAAGCCGTTTTTAATTTATCAATGAATGAAAGAATGACTTTGACCAATATGGCGATTGAAGCCGGAGGAATGAGCGGCATCATCAAAGCGGATGAAATTACCGGAAAGTATGTAAAAGAAAGAATCGATAAAAGTTTTGAAATTTTTGAAAGCGATAATGACGCAAAGTATCACAGCACATATGAATATAATGTTTCTGAAATTGAACCGCTTATTGCTAAACCTCATAGCCCGGACAACAGAGATTTAGTCAGAAACGCCGCCGGCACACCGCTTACAAAATGTTATATCGGCTCTTGTACGGGCGGTAAAATAACCGACTTTTTATTTGCTGCGAAATTTCTTTTTAGAAATAAAGTGAAAGTTCCTACATTCGTTGTGCCTGCCAGTACTCAGGTCGCGAAGCAGCTTGAGATTGAAACTTATAATGGAATACCGCTTAAGGAGATATTTGAAAAATCCGGATGCATTATTGCACGCTCTTCATGCGCTGCTTGTTTGGGCGGACCCGATGATACAATCGGCAGAGCTGTGGATAAAGATGTAGTAATTTCTACAACCAACAGAAATTTCCCCGGAAGAATGGGAAGTAAAAAATCAGAAGTTTATTTAGCCTCGCCGCTTACTGTTGCGGCTTCGGCTGTTAGCGGTGTTATAACCGATCCCAGGGATTTTATTTAATAAAATAAAAACGAAAGACTGAACTTTAAAAAGGAAAACTCAGCAAATGGAAAAAATCATGAAAGGGAAAGCCTATGTTCTGGGGAATAATATTGATACCGATCAAATAATTCCCGCCGAACATTTGGTCTACAGCATTGACGATGAACAAGAATCTAAAAAGTACGGGCACTTTGCGCTGAGCGGCGTTCCGATGTCACAAGCAGGACTTCCAGAGGGCAGCACACCTTTTATCGAAGGGGACGATTGGCAGTCGGATTTTTCTATAATAATCGGCGGTTCTAATTTTGGATGCGGGTCATCACGCGAGCATGCCCCGTTTGCTTTAATGAAAGCCGGCGTTGTTGCTATTGTCGCCGAATCCTATGCAAGAATATTCTACAGAAATTCTGTTGACGGAGGATTTGTTATACCTTATGAGTCTGCAGATAAGATCAACGATAAAATATCAACCGGCGACAATCTTGAACTTGATCTTGAATTCAATGTGCTAAGAAATCTAACGAGAGAGGAAGTATATCATCTCAAACCCCTCGGAGAAGCTCTTCCCATCATAGAAGCCGGAGGATTATTCAACTATGCAAGATTATCAGGAATGATTTCATAAAAATATTTGAGTCAAAGATGAAAACTGTAAATAAAATAGAACTTTTTGATACAACCTTAAGGGACGGCACACAGGGCGAAGGGGTAAATCTTTCAATAGCCGACAAATTAATGATTACCGAAAAACTTGACGAATTCGGTATTGATATTATCGAAGGCGGCTGGCCTGGAAGCAATCCAAAAGATGAAGAGTATTTTCAAAAAGTTAAATCTCTAAAACTGAAGAATGCAAAAATATGTGCATTCGGGTCAACGGCGCGCTTCCCCGACAAAATTGAATCAGATAATAATTTAAATAAACTGGTCGAAGCTGGAACGCCTTATGTCTCTATATTCGGAAAAACCTGGAGGTTTCATTCAAGAGAAAGCCTTGGATTAACAGATGCACAGAACGCCGAATTGATCCATGGGTCGGTTAAATATTTAACCGGCAAAGGCATAAATGTTATCTTTGATGCGGAACATTTTTTTGACGGTTATAAAGACAATCCAGAATTTGCAGTAAATATGCTGAAAGCTGCTGAAAACGGCGGGGCATCAACTGTTGTTCTTTGCGATACAAACGGCGGAACCCTGCCTGAAGAAATTTACAATATAACCTCCGAAGTGAAAAAACATATTTCCAAAACTATAGGGATTCACTGCCATAACGACGGCGAGTTGGGAGTTGCAAATTCGCTTGCTGCAGTACGAGCGGGAGCTTTACACGTTCAAGGCACAATAAATGGAGTGGGCGAGCGGGTCGGCAACGCAAATCTTTGCAGCATTATTCCAAATTTGATGCTAAAATTGAAGCTCGAAACAAAATCGAATGTAAATCTTGAACATCTAACATCGCTTTCTCATTACGTTTATGAAATGATGAATCTGGTCCCTAACAGCAGAGCAGCATTTATCGGGAAGTCCGCTTTTGCCCATAAGGGAGGCATCCACGTTAGTTCAGTCTTAAAGAACAGCCGAATGTACGAACATATCAACCCGCAGGCGGTAGGCAATAAACAAAGAGTAATTGTTTCCGATCTGTCCGGCCAAAGTAATATCAGATACAAAGCCAAAGAGCTCGGTATTGAGCTGCCCGATAAACAGGAATTCAGCAAAAAGTTTGTTCAAAGTATAAAGTCGCTCGAGTATGAAGGTTTTCAATTCGACGGAGCGGAAGCTTCGTTTGAACTATTACTCCGTGAAGAACTCGGTGAAAAAAGTTCATTCTTCGAAATTGTTTACTCGAAAATAAATGTGATGTTCAACGATAACGGAGAAGAATATTCCGAGGCGGTCTTAAAAGTGCAGGTTGATGAAAAAGTTGAACATACCGCTGCTGATGGCGATGGGCCCGTAAACGCTCTCGATAGAGCCTTGAGAAAAGCCCTTGTTACTTTCTATCCGGAAATTTCCAAGATTCATTTAATCGACTATAAAGTTAGGGTGTTAGGCGACAGCGACGGTACAGCGGCAAAAGTGAGAGTTCTTATCGAATCCAGCGACGGCGAAGCTACTTGGTCGACAGTCGGCGTTTCTGAAAATATAATAAGAGCCAGCCTGCAGGCTCTATCCGACAGCTTGAATTATAAACTCTATCAATGGCATAAACTCAATACGGCGAGAGTGATTTAAAAGAGTTGAATCTGCCCATGCAGTATTACAGTTTTAGATTGTCCGGTAAATGAGATAAATGTTCGGATGTTTGAGTGAATGGAGACTGCTATCCTTAATAAATGAAAATTCAATTTTATTGAGAATTTTCTCCCTAATTGCTCGCTCAATGATACGCCCATACTTTTCTTTGCACGCAAATTTTTCCACGTTTAATTTATCCCGAATATATTAATTTTAGCTGTGTGATAATAAAATAATAAGGAGCGGAATATGAGACTCAGTTTAAATGTCGATCATGTAGCTACACTCAGAAATGCGCGGGGCGAAGCACAGCCCGATCCCGTCACTTTTGCGCTGATGGCGGAACAATACGGCGTTGACGGAATTGTTGTACATCTGCGGGAAGACAGACGGCATATAAACGAAAGAGACGTGAGGCTATTGCGGGAACTTCTAACCACTAAACTCGATCTCGAAATGTCCACCGATGAAGTCATTGTAAAAATTGCATGCGATGTGCAGCCCGAACTGGCTACTCTCGTCCCGGAAAAAAGACAAGAACTTACAACCGAAGGCGGTTTAAACGTTCTGGATAATCTGGAAAAAATAAAAAACACTATAATTAAACTTCATGAATGCGATATACCAGTTTCAATTTTTATTGAACCGGATATTGATCAGATTGATGCTGCGGCAGAAATTGGAGCCGACTTTATCGAAGTCCATACCGGCACCTTCGCAAATGCCGTCAGCGAATCTGAAATATTTGACGAACTTGAAAGAATTCAGCTCGGTGCCAGACACGCAAAGAAAATCGGACTCGGCGTTAATGCCGGTCATGGTTTAAATTACCTGAACATTAAAGAGATTAGAAACATTAGTGAAATTGACGAAGTGAGCATCGGACAGTCTATTATTGCCCGCTCAATTTTTGTAGGCGTTGATCAAGCTGTTAAGGAAATGATTGAATTGATAAAGAAATAATACTGAACAAATAACATTCACGTTAATGCCTATGCTGAACAAACTACAGTTAAAGAACAAGCTCGAATATCACTACAGAGCATTCGGCAAAAGCCGGATTTCACCCGATCCTTTAGAGTTTCTGCACCGCTTCGACAATTGGAAAGATATTGAGGCGGCTGGTTTCATTTCTTCCACGCTGGCTTACGGGAACATTAAACAGATAATTAAAACGCTGGATAAATTATTCAAAATAATCGGCGGCAGTCCTTACGAGTTTATTTCTTGTTACAATTATTCAAAGGATCATAAGATTTTTAAGGATATCAAGCATCGTTTTTTTTCGGATTTGGATATAGCGGCTCTTTTTGAATCCTTATCATTATCATACAAGCATTACGGTTCGTTAAAATATTTATATCTTCTATACTATTTCGAGGGTGAATCTAACATAAAGAATTCTCTTTCTCTTTTCTCGCAGCACTTATTAGAGCTTGCATCAACAACCGGCGTAGAAAGCCGCGGGTTAAAATTCATGTTCCCGGATCCATATAAAGGGAGCGCTTGCAAGAGACTGAATTTATTTATGCGCTGGATGGTTAGAAAAGATGAGCTGGATTTTGGAATCTGGAACGAAATAGAAAAAAACAAATTGGTTATTCCCGTTGACACTCACATTGCTAAAATCTGTTGCATTTTAAAGTTGACCCGTTTAAAAAATGTTTCATGGAAAATGGCTGAAGAGATCACCGCAAATCTAAAAAGCTTTGATCCCGCCGATCCAGTGAAATACGATTTTGCAATCTGCCACATCGGAATGAGAAAGCTGCAATTCTGAGTTTAGTTTAATTATTACTTGCATATCAAGATTATAATGAAAATATTCACAACCGTATTTAATCGAAAAAGTAAAAAAAAATTCTGCGAGGCTTTATGACGGAAAATATCTCTTCGGCGGTCAAACCAAAACCTTCTCCCCTATACAGATGGTTAGTGCTAGTATTTATAAGTCTTGCCATGTTCGGCAACTATTATGTTTACGATAGTATAGCGCCCATTGCTGATATGCTAAAAGAAGCGCTCGGTTTCTCCGATGAAAACATCGGGCAAATGTACTCTGTTTACAGCATCGCCGCAATAGTTATTCTCTTGTTAGGCGGATTTGTCATTGATAAGTACGGCACAAAAATTTCTACTCTTGTTTTCGGTGCGGTATGCACCGTTGCAGCTTTTGTTACATGGTCTACCGATGATTTGACTATTATGCTTACCGGCAGAGTTCTGCTGGGACTCGGCGCCGAACCGCTTATTGTTGCAATTACAACAGCTCTTGCAAAATGGTTCAAAGGCAAAGAGTTGAGTTTCGCATTTGGAATTAATCTAACTATTGCACGGCTTGGCTCTGTAGCAGCCGATAATTCGCCGACCTGGGCTGGAAGTTTTTATTTCAACTGGCAGGACCCGCTTTTCCTTTCTTTCATTATTTCAATTGCATGTATCGTGGGCGGCGTCGCATATTTTCTGCTTGAGCGAAACGCAGAAAAAAAATATTCGCTCGGCAAACAGGGCGAGACTGACAAATTTGTTTTCAAAGACTTGTTTACATTCAATAAATCCTTCTGGCTGATAGTTGCTTTATGCGTTACATTTTACTCGGCAATCTTTCCGTTCAGAAGTTTTGCTATAAAATATTTTATTGAAGCCCACGGCAGTACGAGAGAATTTGCGGGATTTTTAAACAGCATTCTTCCTTTGTCGGCTATGATCGCAACTCCGTTATTCGGGCTTCTAGTCGATAAAATCGGCAAGAGAGCTTTGCTGATGATGTTCGGCTCGATTCTTATTTTACCTGTTTATCTGATGATGGCATTTACAGAAATTTCCCTATACATACCTATTGCAATGATGGGAATAGCATTTTCATTAATACCGGCAATTATGTGGCCCTCGGTCGCTTACATTGTTGAAGAGAAAAGATTAGGCACGGCTTATTCGGTTATGACTTTAATACAGCAAGTCGGCGTAGCCGGATTCAACTGGTTGATTGGCTGGGCAAACGATTATTCCGGAGCTGGAGTAGATAACCCCGGCGGATATTCGCTCGGAATGTGGATTTTCTCAATTCTCGGCTTCTTCGGGTTTACATTTGCATTTTTACTACGCAAGCAGGAAACGGGACCTCACGGGCACGGGCTTGAGAAGGGTATGAACGGAAATGGATGATTCCGAAATCAAAGAATTATTCCCGGTGCGTATGTGTGAGCACACGGAAATTGACGGCATCGTTACCGTTCTATTCAAAAAACAAGAAGTAAGTTTATTGGATAAATTATTTTTTAAGAAGCTTGCAGAAAAGCCATACAATATTGACCTTGATGAGATTGGATCATACTTATGGAATCAGTGCGACGGAACAAAAAGAGTAAATGACATCATTCAGCTCGGGCGGGCTGCTTTTGGCAGCAAGATTGAACCTGCAGAAGAAAGAATCATTAAATTTTTTAGGCAGATGGCTGGCACCAAGCTGCTTGAGCTATACAGAAAAACCGCTTAATAATTGAATGTATTTTTATTAAATTGTGTGCAGAATATATATAGTAATGAAAAAATGAAATTAGCCCGGGTATTAATCGTAATTATTATTTCCGCTGCTTTGCAGCACGAACTTAAAGCACAAACATGCGGGTTCGGCTGTCTTGGGCTGAGCGGTTTTTATGCCGGCTATACAATTGATAATTATGATTTAACAGGCTTGAATGAAAGATTAAATCAGTCCTTGCTTTTTAACGGAATACAGAACGAAAATGTCAATTTCACGAAGATGAAGGGCGTTAGATTGGGTGCCAATATCTTCCGCGCCAAATTTCATGATTATTTTATCACCGCCAAAGGATTCTATCAATTCAGTAAAGATGAGTTTTCGACGAGCAATAAATCTTCTGACGGCAGTCCTCTATCCAAATCCAATTATGAAATGAATCATTGGGGACTTGGTTTCGACTTCGGCATACCGCTCTTCAATTTTCTTAGTTGGAAAATTCTTGAAGGCGGAGTCAAATTCTTTAAAGCCGAGTTAACGAATCAGATTTTGAATGAAAATTCAAAGTACGAGGACGAAAAATACGAAACAGTAGATGTAGAAATCGGTTACTATGTCGGCACAGGCATTATCATTCAGATAATAGAAAATTATATAAACATTGAGGGCACTGCTGTTTATAACCTTATGCGCATCAATGATCTTTACGATTCGAACGGCGAAGTGTATCTTATCGGCAACTCGAAAATCGTAGAGAAGGGTGGCATCTCCGCTACAATTCAACTAAACATCGGAGTCCCTTTATAATGGCTTTGACCAAACTCGACAAGGCTTGCATTATTGCTATTAAAGACTGCATGGCTGTAAAACCCAAAGAAAAAGTTTTGGTTATAACCGACGAATTAAAATCTGAAATCGGTGCGGCGATTCACCGTAATGCGTTAGGGCTGGGGCTGTTCAGCATTCTCATTGAAATGAAATCGGGAAGAATAAACGGCGAGGAACCGCCTTCCGAGATCTCCGATCTGATGAAAAAATTCGATGTAATTTTCTGCCCGACCGCTAAATCACTAACACACACTAATGCAAGACGCGAAGCCTCAAAATTAGGCGTTAGAGTGGCTACCTTCCCGGGAATAACGCATGACATTATGGTTCGTGGAATGAATGCCGACTATAAAGCAATCGCAGCCCTTACTATTAAGATGAAAAAACTTTTCGATAAAACTAAAAGTGTAAGAGTTACAGCGGCGAACGGAACCGATATTGAAATGAATATCGAAGGACGCACGGCGATCGCCAGTAAAGGTTTATTCCATAAAAAAGGTGAAGGCGGCAACCTGCCCACAGGCGAAACTTTTGCCGCCCCGGTCGAAGGAACTTCAAACGGAGTCTTTTTTGTAGACGGTTCGATGGCCGGAATTGGGATGATAACCAATAGACCATTGAGAATTGAAGTAAAAGACGGATATGCAGTAAATATAACCGGGGGCAAGCAGGCGGCGCGTTTGATCAAAATGCTGGATGAATTTGGCAGACCCGCAAGGAATATCGCAGAAATCGGGATTGGAGCTAACGATAAAGCAAAATTAAGCGGGGTAATTCTCGAAGATGAAAAAGTACTTGGCACGGTTCATATCGCGCTTGGTAATAATATAACCATGGGCGGAAATATAAACGTTCCTATCCATTTAGACGGGGTTATAAAAAGACCATCGGTTTATTTTGACGGTAAGCCGATTATGAAAAACGGGAAATTATTGATCAAATAAGTATTTCCCTCTTCTCTATTAATAACTCTCCATTTAATAAAAAACTACATTTTTTGTTCTTTTTGGCTTATTTACCTATATTTGCCGCTCAAAAATTAAAGGTGTCTATGAAATCCCTAAAAACATTGAATCCCGCGCAAAAAGAAGCCGTTGAATATAATTCAGGCCCACATATAATAGTAGCAGGTGCAGGCTCCGGCAAAACTAAGGTTCTAACTCAAAAAATTGCGTATTTGATTGAAGATGGTTTTGACGCATCTTCAATTTTAGCCCTAACTTTTACAAATAAGGCGGCTAACGAGATGAAAGAAAGGATTATCGAGCTGATTGGCGCTGCTAAAGCCAAGCAGATTTGGATGGGGACTTTTCACTCTATTTTTGCAAAAATACTCAGGGCAGAATCCGACAAATTAAATTATCGCCCTAATTTTTCAATTTATGATAAAGAAGATTCAGTTTCAGTTGTCAGCAACCTTCTTGAAGAACTTAATTTTTCTATTGATGAGCATACTTATAGTGCAATTCATCATAAAATCAGCAATCTCAAGAACAGAATGATTTTACCTGAAGATTTTGCTAAAAATTATGCCGAAACCGTTTACGACCAGAAAGTCGCAGAAATTTATGTGGAATATAATAAACGTTTGTTCGAAAATAATTCTATGGATTTTGACGACCTTCTTCTTAAGCCGATAGAGTTATTTAATAAATATCCAAAAATTCTTCAGAAATACCGCGGACAATTCAAATACATTTTGGTGGATGAATTTCAAGACACAAACAAAGCGCAGTACGAAGTTCTTAAGTTTTTAGTGTACGGGAGAACTAAGGTCTGCGTTGTTGGTGATGACGCCCAAAGCATTTACGGCTGGCGGGGCGCTGATATCAGCAATATGCTCGATTTCGAAAAAGATTTCCCCAAGACAAAGATTTTTAGGCTTGAGCAAAATTACCGCTCTACAAAAATGATACTTGAAGCAGCAGGCTCTGTGATAAAAAATAATAAGTCACAGATCACAAAAACATTGTGGACCGAAAATGATAACGGAGAACAGCTCACTTTGGTACGCTGCTCTGACGAAAAAGACGAAGCTTTTCAAGTATCAAAACAAATCAAAAGAGAAATTTCGACAAAAAAATTATCACTGAATGATATTGCAATTTTTTACAGAATAAACTCTCAATCAAGAGCACTTGAAGAAGCGTTGCGCCGTGAGAAAATACCTTACAAAATAATCGGCGGCGTGGAATTCTACAAAAGAAAAGAAGTTAAAGATGTAATCGCTTACCTGCGTGTTTTCATTAATCAGAATGATGAAGAAAGTCTTCTGCGTATTATGAATTTCCCTCAGCGGGGGATAGGCAACACTTCAATCAGCAAAATGATCGCGTTCTCTAGGAAACTGAATCTTACATTATTCCAAACGATGGCAAGAATTTTTGAGGTAATAGAAGTAAAAGAAAGAATACAGAAAAACGTTAAGCAGTTTAAATTACTGCTTGATAAATACATCGAGCTGAAAGATGATCTTTCACTTCCTGAACTCGCCTCTGCCTTGATTGATGAATTAGGTATTTTGAAAATTTATAAGGAAGAAAACACTCCTGAATCCCTGCAGCGCTATGAAAATATTCAGGAATTACTTGCCGGCATAAATGATTTCTTCAAACAAAATCCAAAAACTACAATTGAAGAATTTCTCGGTGAAGTTTCGTTGATGACCGGGGTGGATCAATATGAAGAATCAAATAATTCGGTTACATTGATGACTGTTCATAGCTCAAAGGGTCTGGAATTTCCAGTTGTTTTTCTCACCGGATGCGAGGAGGATATTTTTCCGCTTAATCCAAAATTTGATACCGATGCCCGCACCGAAGAAGAAAGACGATTATTTTATGTCGGCTTGACTCGGGCAAAACAGAAAATCTATATCACCTACGCCCGTTCGAGGTACCGCTTCGGCGAAGTAGCTTACCAGAGCAGATCGAGATTTATTGACGAGTTAGATAAAAAAACCTATACCGAATTGAACGGGAATGTTGGAAGAAAATCCGGCAGAAGGAAAAAAGCTTTTTATGACGAAATGTATCAGGAAGATTACGACGATTTCAATCAAGAGCACCGCTCGCTTCGAGTAGGCAGCCGGGTTAAACATGAAATTTTCGGCAATGGTAAAATTCTTGCGATAAACGGCGCTGGCGATATGCAGAAAGTAAGCGTTGCTTTCGAGTCTGCCGGCGTGAAACATCTCTTGACAAAATTCGCGAGCCTAAAGATAATTTAATATCTGTTTTTGAATGAAAAATAAAATCACACTTGCAAAGGAGTAGAAAATGAAAATCGGTGTTTTGACGGGCGGCGGCGACTGCCCCGGCTTGAATGCTGTGATAAGAGCCGTAGTTAGAAGATCAATTGCTAATAATCATCAGGTTATCGGAATAAAAAAGGGTTGGAAAGGCGTTCTTGAAAAGGATTTTATGGAATTGAATCTCGATACTACTTCAGGCATACTTCACCGCGGGGGCACAATTCTTGGTTCCTCAAGAACAAATGTTTATAAGAGTGAAGACGGCGAAAAGCGGGCAATAGAAAATTTGAAAGCTATGGGAGTAGATGCGCTTGTCGCTATTGGCGGCGAAGATACGCTTGGCGTTGCTAATAAATTGCATAAAGCCGGCGTTAACGTTGTCGGTGTTCCCAAAACGATTGATAACGATTTAAATGCCACTGATTATACATTTGGATTTGATACCGCTGTTAATGTTGCCACCGAAGCGCTTGATAGAATTCATACTACGGCGGATTCTCACAGCCGTGTAATGGTTGTTGAAGTGATGGGCAGGCATGCAGGTTGGATTGCGCTTCATTCTGGTATTGCCGGCGGCGCCGATGTTATCCTGATTCCCGAAAAACCTTTTGTCATTGACGAAGTTTGTGATATAATAAATAAAAGAGCTTCGAGGGGCAAGAACTTCAGCATTGTCTGTGTTGCAGAAGGCGCTAAACTGAAAGCTGATGAAAATGAACAGAAGGATGGTTCATTCGTTTTGAGCAGTCTCAAAAAAGATTCTTTCGGTCATGTTATGCTTGGTGGAATCGGAAATGTTCTCGCTGAAGAAATTGAAAAGAGAACCGGTTTCGAAACCCGTTCAACTGTTCTCGGTCATATTCAAAGGGGGGGTTCACCAACTGCCTTTGATCGTGTTCTCGGCACAAGGTTCGGAATTTTTGCAGCGGAGTTAGTGCAGAAAGGCGAATATGGTAAAATGGCAGCCTTAAAAGGAAATAAAATCATTGCAGTGTCTCTGCAGGATGCTGTCGGAAAATTGAAGACAGTTGACGATGAGCTTTATTCTGTTGCCGAGGCTTTCTTCGGATAGGATTTTTTTTTCTCTATAAATAAAAAGCTCTTCAGGAGCTTTTTTTATTTCTATCGGCTTACAGAAACTAATTTTCTGCTTTTTCTCCTTAGGCTCTGCTGAATAATTAATAACATCTCAAATGCGCTTTAATTTCAGTAGAAAAAATTTATTTGACAGGCAACTTTTTGATTATTAATGCATCTTTAACTCACAGAATAAATAAAAAGTGAATAATATGAAAATTGCGTACATCTGTTTGTTTTCTTTACTTTTTGTGCAGAAAATTATGCCGCAGAATGAACTCGGACAGCTTAAAAATTATTTGGCTGAGTTCAAATACAATGAAGTAATTTCAATACTTGAGGAGAAAAAGAAGGATGCCGGACTTTCGGCGGAAGAGTATTTTCTGCTCGGTCTCGCGCATCAAAATCTTTACGATTATGAATCTGCATCTGCAGCGTACGATTCAGCCTCGGCTGGAGATCCAATGAACGCTATTTATCTTTTATCTTTAGGCAAAACGATGGTTCTTAATGATAAACCCGAGGAAGCCTCCTATACGTTCAACAAAATTTTTGCTTTTGATCCAAGCAATAAGCAGGCTAAAATTGAAATTGCAAAACTTTATTACGACCGCAAAAAATATAACGATGCAATTATTTTCTATTCATTGCTGATCGAAGAAGACCCACTGAACAGCCGTTTCATCAGAACGCTTGCTTACTCTTATTCGAGAATAGACAGCGTTGATAAAGCCCAGAGTTTATTCAGCAAAGCCATAGTGCTTAATCCGAAAGATTACTTCGCGGCATTTCACTCAGCAAAATTGTTTTATGACACGGGGATGTATGATACCGCAAAAACCATTCTTGAAAATAGTATGAAGTATAATCCCATGCATGCTGGTTTGAACAAACTTCTTGCGGAAACGTACTTTAAAATCGGCAATTATGACGGGGCGGTGTTACATTATAATAATGCCGTTGTGGGTGGAGATTCTACTGCGTCAGTTTATCAGAAGCTGGGCTTCACGTATTATATTATTGCAAACTCAGCTTCATCTGCAACGGAAGAAATTGTTAAATTAAAATATAGTGAAGCATTAGCCGCGCTCGATAAATCTTTCCGGCTTGACAATTCAAATCCGCTGACAACATTTTACATAGGTGTAATTAATAAGCAGTTGGGTAATGCGGAGGAAGCAGAAAGGTTTTTGACTAAAACACTCGGGTTAATCTATCCGGATTACCTCCCTGACGTTTATGCGCAGCTTGCATCTATTTATGATTCGCGTAATAATTTTGCATCGGCAATAAAATCTTATAAAAAAGCTTATGACCTGAATCCGGCTCAGAAAAATTATTTATTCTATCTTGCCAGTATTTACGACAGATATTATTCCGACAGAATTGTACCACTGCTGTATTATAAAAAATACTTAGTAGAATCTAATGAAGATGACTTAGTTATAAAGAATTATGCTCTTGATAGAATAAACAAGCTTACAGAAGAGAATCATTTCAGAAAGCAGTAAATAACTACTTAACAAGGGTCATCTTAATCGTTTGGATGAAGGAACCGGCTCTCAATACTGCAAAATAAATGCCGCTGGGCAGAGTAGTTCCGCCGGAGTCAGCGTTAAAGTCAATTTCGTAACTGCCGGAAGGGATCTCTTCGTTGAGCAGAACACTAATTTCTCTGCCGAGAATATCAAATACCTTTAAGGAGACTGCATGTTTTTCATAGACCGTTCCCGGAATTGAAAAACGAATTCTTGTTGTCGGGTTGAACGGATTCGGATAATTCTGATGCAGCATAAAATACTCGGCAATAATTCGAGAGTTATCGTCAAGAATATTTGTAGTATTGCCTGCGGGATAAAATGTGTAAGCTACACCGCCTTTTTCGAACCATGACTGGGACAATTTTGATTTATCAAAAATATAAGCGTAGCCATTTGATTGTGCCGGATCGTGAACTATCGGTCTGCCGTCGGATGTAAAGCCGGCAAGCATAATCAAATGACCTTCGTAAAGTGGAAGTCCCACGGACATCGAGATTCGTCCGCCGTCAGCAAGCACTTCTCTTGCTTGACTCCAGGTTCTGTAACGGGTAACGGCGCCATCCAAACCGAACTCAGAAGCATTCTGAACAACTCTGGGCCAAATGCCGAATATTCTGTAATACGGATCAAAAGTATCTCGGGCAAATTGAAGCGGGTCAACTTCAATATCATAACTTTTTAATATCATAGCTACCGAAGTGGGGGAACAAATGCTTCCGCCTATTACAGGATCGACCCCATATTGATAAATGAACTGAGTTGGGATGAATATCGAACCTGGCTTATCGTTAACAATGGCGCTGATATTTACAGAACTTGTAGTCTGTTCATCGCTGACAAAGAAACTAAGTTTATGAATCGATGGAGAGGGCTTTTGCAGGTTTGCGCGGCTCATGACTACCTTAAACTGCCAGCCGTTTTTATAAGAATAAAGTTTTACATAATCATAATCTATATACCCGCCGCCATAACTTGTAGCATCAAATACAGACCAGACGTTTTCTTTCCAGTAGCCTACAACCAGCCAGGGCGACCAGCCGTTTCCGTATGGAAATCTCATAAGCACTTTGAAACTGCTTTGCGGATCAATGGCAGTGCCGTTCCATGAAGGCAGCCCTCTATTGAACGGATTATTGGAAAACTGCGGTTTAAGTATAATGTAACCATTTAAAGCATCGTCGGTTAAAACGAAACTTTTGCCATCGTCACTAAGTTTCATCCCTTCTATTGTTTCTAAATTATTATTCATTTCGTCAGTTTGCATTACATAATGCTGATCGGGATAAGGCTGTGCTGATATATCTGTTAATAGAAAAAATATCAGTACCGAAAAAAATAAAATTATTTTTGGTTTAGTCATTTTTCTGCCTGCCATATTATTTATTTCTGTCTTTAAATGGAATATGCTTCATAGAAAAATATTTTTTTGTTTCACTTTTCAGAACTCCGGAAAGAAGAATTATCGAAATCAAATTCGGAAAAGTCATAAACCCAAGCGCTGCATCGCCGAAAGCCCAAACGTCTTCCAACTGCGCTATAGCGCCGATAAAAACAAACAGAACGAAAAACCATTTGTATGGAAGAATTGCTTTTTGCCCGAACAAGTAATGAGAAGCTCTATCGCCGTAAAATGACCAGCTTATCATTGTGGAGATAGCAAACAGTAACACACCGATGGTTACAATTTTATCTCCGTAGTTAAAAAGAAAACTTAAGCCTTTCTTAAAGGCAAGAGACGTGAGCAGGCTCGCGTTCAATAGTTCGCCAGAAAACGCCGGGTCAATTCTGCTTACATAAAATTCAGTATGGTGCCAGGCGCCAGTAACGATAATTACCAGACCCGTCATTGTACATATTGTTATCGTGTCGATGAAAGGTTCGAGCATTGCAACGCTGCCTTCTCTTACTCCATATTTAGTCTTTGCTGTTGAATGCGCAATAGCTGCGCTTCCCTGACCGGCTTCGTTGGAATATAATCCGCGTTTGATTCCCCACAGCATTGTATTTAACATAACGAGGAAAGAACCGCCTGCCGTGCCGGCTATTCCGGCGGGTGGGTTAAACGCCATTTCGAATATTAAACCAAATCCGGGCAGCACTTCATTCAGGTTCGCTATTAATATTATTAAAGCCGCTAAAACATAAAATACCGCCATAATCGGTGAAAGATAACCGGTGACCATACCGATTCTTTTTATTCCGCCTAAAATTACAGCGCCTACAATAGCAGCCAATATTAGACCGTTTATCACCTGTTGAACAGATACAGAAAAACCGGTGAAGATTTCGTGTTTTATTGTAAGCCAATCATTTGTTCCAATTATCTGCGTAACTTCCGAATACATTTGGTCGGAAACCGTAAATGCCTGAATCGCATTGCCTGTTGCAAATGAGCAAATAATTGCAAAACTTGCAAATGCAACTGCAAGCCACCGCCACTTAATGCCAAGACCTTTTTCTATTGTGTACATCGGCCCGCCCGCAGTTGAGCCGTCGGGTAGTATATCTCTGTATTTATGAGCGAGCGTGCATTCGCTGAATTTTAACGCCGTGCCGAAAAATGCAGTAACCCACATCCAGAATAAAGCGCCCGGACCGCCGTAATAAAGTGCAGTAGCTACTCCGGCGATATTTCCTATTCCAACGGTAGCCGAGAGAGCTGTAGCCAGCGCGCGAAAGTGATTTAAATCCCCTTCATCATTGGGGTCGTCGTAAATTCCTGCCGTTACTCTCACCCCGTGCCAAAATTTTCGCAGCTGCGGGAATGCCAGCTTGAAGGTGATAAAAATTCCGGTTCCCAATAAAGCGATAATCATTAATGGAATTGAACCGAGTGGAATATTGGACGAAGGGAAATTTTTAATGATTTCAAAATTGCCCGGGAAAGACCATACAGTATCAAAAATAGGCACGCCGCCGAATATTACAATCAGAAATATTACTGCCAGCGTTATTATTCCGGTAATGGATTTTTTCATGACACCTGTCTATTAGTTGATAAGAAAATTTTTGTAATCATTTTGACAAAGCTTTAAATATCATATCTAAAATTCCTGTCGAATGAAGCAGAACAAAAAATATCGAAACCGGCGCGAAGTATCTGATGAAAATTTTCCAGGCAGTAAGAAGCCACGGATTCTTATTAAATAATTTCCCGGTTCCATGTTTTAATTCCGAAATCGCTTTATCGAAGCCCCATACTTTTGCCACAAAAATTGCAATAAAAAATCCACCGAGCGGCAGAAGAATATTTGCCGCTATAAAATCGGCAAAGTCGAAAAATGTTAAACTAAAAATCTTAACATCTGCTAATATATTAAACGACAATGCGCTTGGTATCCCCAATATAAAAGTAAGTATTCCGAAAACGATTACCGCTTTATGACGTTTCCAGCCTTTCTCATCAACGAAATACGCAGTGATTACCTCAAGCAATGATATTGAAGAAGTTAATGCCGCAATCGAAAGTAGTATGAAGAATATAATCGAAAAGAGAAAACCGCCAGGCATCTTGGTAAATACAACCGGGAGAGTGTGAAAGATCAACCCGGGGCCGGCATTTGGGAGTAATCCAGTAGCAAATACCGCGGCAAAAATTGCCACTCCAGCCATTAATGCAATTGAAGTGTCGAGAATTACAATTTGAATCGATGCAATAGGTATGCTGTCTTTCTTCGACATATAGCTGCCGTATGTCAGCATGGCTCCCATTCCCATACTTAAAGTGAAGAAAGCTTGACCCAACGCAATTAGAATTGATTGACCGCTGATGTGACTCCAATCCGGCGTAAGCAGAAATGCAATCCCTTCGCCCGCCCCGGGAAGAGTTAATCCTCTGACCATCAAAATTATTAGCAGAACAAATAGTATTGGCATCATGATTTTACTTCCGCGTTCGATCCCTTTTTGAACGCCGGAAAAAACAACGCCCATTGTCAATATCATGAAGAATGAAAAATAACCCACGATCCACCATACATCTTCGATGAGCGAGTTGAAATGATGACCGGCGTTTGAGGGTTCGCCAAATTCAAAAAACTTTCCCGATGCGGCTTCATAAATATAACCTACAGCCCAGCCTGCAACAACGGCGTAATAAGAGAGTATAACAAAACCGGCGACAACTCCCATACCGCCGACAGCCGACCAGAATTTTGAACCGCTTAGTTGCCGGAAGGCGCCGACTGGATTACGCTGTGTGGTTCTGCCGATGAGTATTTCTGCCATCAGCACCGGTATTCCGATTACTGCCGTGCAGATTAAATAGACAAGTATGAATGCAGCGCCCCCGTTATCACCTACAACATAGGGGAATTTCCATATATTGCCGAGCCCTATCGCAGAGCCTGCAGCCGCAAGAATGAAACCTAATTTTGAACCCCATTGTTCGCGTGTATTTTCTTGAAGTGACATTAGCTCTCCGGTTCTGAGTAAGTTTTTTAAAAATTGTTTCCAATATCAAGTTTTCATCTTATAAATTCAATAAAAAATTGGAATTATTGTAAAATAAATCAGCGAAGATAAAACCTGTAAAATTAAATTAGCGTTTTAATTGGGACGAACAGTTTTTGATTATAATAGTAAAAAGAAAATATTTTTAATTAATTTTAATGTATGAAAAAAGTAATAATAATAGCGCTGTTGATTTTATTGGCTTTCTTAAATTATATAAGCTCGCAAATTTCCGTAGCACATAAACCGGAACTCTATAACGAAAAGAATTTAATTAATTATAACAGTCGTGAAGATGAAGCATCGGCAAAGTATAATTTTTTAGTACGATATGAAGCTGATCAAAAAGTTATTGACGTTGAAGAAAAGATAATATGGGTAAATAAATCAGGCTTTGAGACAAGCGAATTAGTATTTGCTTTATATGCCAATGCGTATAACGATAATTCAAAACTCGCAAAAAGCATAGAACTTGGTGAAGATAGCAGAACACGATTCGTTATTAATGAATTGCTCGTAAACGGTGCGGAAAAAATCTTTCTTTTCAAGGAAAATGATGAAGGTTTTATCGATAGTTCAATCGCCGTGGTTAGATTGGAAAACTCTGCTGGTTATAATGATACTTTAGTAATTGAAGTCGGCTTCACGCTGAAAGCGCCGAAGTCAATCATCAGTTTAGGTTATGCAGCCGGCAGAGATTTCACATTCTTCTCAGAATGGTATCCGCGTCTGGCTGTATTTGAAGGCGGGGAATGGCAGTTGAATCCATATCATCCTTTTATTGATAATTATTTTGATTTTGCGGATTATAATCTTACACTTGAACTGCCGTCTATTTATACGGCGGCATCCAACGCAGAGAAAATTTCCGAGGAAATTGATGGTAATTTAACAAAGCATACTTTTTCAATACAAAGTGTAAAGGAATTAGTTTGGTTTGTTAGCGATGACATCAGATATTTCTCTAAAACGATTCAATCGGCTGGAAAGAATCTAAAGCTTGATTTATATATTCAGAAAGAAAATGATAATATCGTTGAAAGATATTTCACCGCTCTCGAAAGTTCGATCAGTTATCTTGAAAAGAGTCTCGGTGAGTTTCCCTATAAACAATTAACTCTCGTAAACGTTCCGCGTACAAGCAGTTCGGACGGGAATGTGTATCCGGGATTGATCACTGTTAAAACTGATCTAATTTCTCCTTTAAGGCTGCACGAGCCAGAAAGACAGATTACAGAACTTACCGCTATGCAGTATTGGTACTGTGAATTTAGGAATAATCCATCCTACGACAATTGGCTTAATAAGGGCCTGAGTCTTTATTATTCTGGCAAAATTTTGAAAGAAAATTTCCCAAAACAGTTGTTAAGTTTTCATGTGACTCCTTATTTCCCGTTCTGGGGCATAAATCTACTTTCATATAACGAAGTCCCGATTATATATATATTAAATCAGTTTGAGATTCCCCTTGAATATTACGGACTGCAAGATTATTATAAGAATATTACAATCGGAGATATTTCCGAAAATACTGCAAAACATCCCACCCGCGAAAAGATTCACTGCGCCTCAAGAATAAAACCTAATTTGATGTTGAACATTTTAGAGAGAGAATTGGGCGAAGATGAATTTGCCAGTTATTTAAAAAAAATTTTCGAACGCAATAAATATAACCTCACTTCCGGCAGGGATTTTATTGAAGAGCTAAAAATCCGTTACGGAGAAAAGGTTGACTGGATTATAAATCATATTTACGAGAACTCGGGATTATTCGACTATAAAATCAGATATTTAACAGAAATAGAAGAAGGGCGCTACGAATTATTTGCAGAACGCGTTGGAGACGGGATTGCCCCGGTCAAAATTATTTTGAATGGCGAATCAGATTCAACTTACATTGATTGGGACGGTAAATCCCGTTATGAAATTTTTAAGATATCGCCCGGATTCGAATTGATATCAGCTGAAATAGACCCTGAAAGAAAAAACCTGCTTGATATTAATTTTGCAAATAATTCTTACACTATCGAATCAAAATATTGGGGCTCGCTCTCTATTGCTATACGGAGTTTCTTTTGGTTTCAGAACGCACTGATGATTTTGGGAAGCGTCGGATGACAATTAAGAATATAATAGTCAACGGCATAAGATATTCCGTAAAGAACATTAAATTTTTGATATTGTTCTGGGTAACAAATGCTTCGTTAGCTTTTCTTCTGAGTATTCCAATTTACTCTCTTCTGCTCGATAATTTAAATCACTCTATAATGAGTGATGAACTCGCATTGGGCTTTGATTATTCATGGTACATCCAATTTATGAGTCTTTACAAAAACGCATTTGAACAAATACCTCTTGTAATTTACGGTGTTGTAGGGATATATGCTCTTGTAAACACATTTTACTTTGGCGGATTGGTCGCCGTATTTCACCAGCAGAAAAAGAATCACATTTCGGATTTCTTTTATGGCGGGGTAAAATTCTGGCTGCGTTTCTTTAAGGTTTTGCTGATAGCTTTGTTTCTTTTTGCCGCAGTTTTTAAATTAAACGACCTGAGCGGCGACTTGATAGATTGGGCATTCCGGGATACGGAAAATGCATTAACTGATGCAGTATTAAGGACTTTGCGTTATGTATTCCTGATTTTTTTTATCGGAATAATCACACTTATCTCCGATTATACCCGGATTCATTTAGCCGTCGACGATAAGCAGCACGTTTTCAAAGGAATCAAGACCGCTTCTTTTTTTATAAAAAATAATTTCAGAATAGTTTTTTCTGTGTTTCTGATAATTTCCTGCTTCGGCGCACTCGGCAGCATAGTTTACAATATCGTTGAAGTCTTTATTCCCCGCACGCCTTATTATTTCCTGCTTCTTTCCTTTATTGTTCAACAAATGTTGATTATTTTTCGGTTGCTGATCAGAATGTTATTCTGTTCAACAGAAGTTATTATCTACAAAGATTTAAGCGCAGACGTAATTTCTGTTCAAGAAAAAAACTCAGTAATCGAGGTTTCACAATAATGGCAATTATTCCAATAACTGTTTACGGCGATAAGATTTTAAGAGAAAAAACAAAAACCGTAAAGCAAATTGACGGCATATTGATAAAGAATATTAAAGACATGTTCGATACGATGAGAAATGCGAACGGAATCGGATTAGCAGCCAATCAGGTCGGGTTGAATAAATCCGTTTTTGTAGTCGATCTTAAAGAGGTTGAAGGATACGAAAATTTCAAACCCGTGGTTATGATAAATCCCAAAATTGCTGAAGTTTCCGACGAGAATGTAATTATCGAAGAAGGCTGCCTTAGCCTTCCGAATCTTAGAGCCGAAGTGGAACGCCCTAAAAAAATATTAGTCGAGTATATTGACACTGACGAAAAAGAGAACTCATTGGAGGCGGATGATTTGTTCGCAAGAGTTATTCTGCACGAATATGATCATCTAATCGGGAAAATGATACCTGATAGAGTCAGTTCCGAGATGAAGAAAAAACTTCAAGAAGAATTACTGCAGATAAAAAACCGAGATGTTAAGGTAGATTACTTAATAACTTCAAAGGAATAAAGTTTTTCCTAATGAGAATTATTTTTTTCGGCACACCCGATTTTGCAATTCCATCCTTGCAAGGAATATATGAGAGCGGGCATGAAGTTGCCGCTGTAGTTACTGCCACGGATAAAGCTAAAGGAAGAGGGAAGAAACTATCTTTCACGCCCATCAAAGAATTTGCATTAAAAAAAGGAATTAAAATCTTTCAGCCTGAAAACCTAAGAGATTTATCCTTTATCGAATCACTTAAAGAAATAAACGCCGATGTTTTTGTAGTAGTTGCTTTTAAAATTTTACCGCGGGAGGTTTACACAATCCCTAACGGCGGAGCTTTCAATTTGCATGGCTCACTTTTACCGTGTTACCGCGGCGCCGCGCCCATACAGTGGGCAATTATTAATGGCGAGAAAGAAACAGGTTTAACAACTTTTTTCCTCGAGGATAAAGTTGATACGGGAAACGTCATACTACAAAAACATATTTCGATCGAAGACACGGATAATTTTGAGACTCTCCACGATAGAATGAGCTTGGAGGGCGCGCAACTTGTTCGCGAGACACTGAATTTGATTTCCGGGGGAAATGTAAAGACTTTTAAACAGGATGATTTATCAGCTTCTCCGGCTCCTAAGATCACAAAGGAACTGTGCGAAATTGATTGGAAGAAATCGGCTTTTCAGATTCACAATTTAATTAGAGGGCTCTCTCCAATCCCAGGAGCTTTTTTCATTCATGATAGAAAGAGATATAAAATTTACAGATCGTCAGTCAGTTTTGATAAGCAGCTAAACGCCGGCGAAGTTTATCATAATGGAAATGAATTATTAGTAGGCTGTGGAGAAGGCACATTAAAAATTTTTGAGATACAGCCGGAAGGGCGTAATAAAATGACAGCCGCTGAATTTTTACGGGGATATTCGCTTGATTGATTTATTTTAATTCAGATACTCTTCATTATAAAATTGAGGATTCTATGGGATTTTCTACTGACGCCATTCATGCCGGGCAGGAACCTGAGCGGGCGACCGGCGCACTTATCACTCCAATTTTTATGACCACAACTTACGCTCAGGAAGAACTTGGCATTAATAAAGGCTACGAATACGGACGGAGAGACAATCTTACCAGAGCGGCACTCGAAAAAAATATTGCGGTTCTTGAGAATGGAAAATACGGCATCGCATTCTCTTCCGGTTTAGCAGCCATCAGCGCAGTAATTCATCTCGTGAAAGCAGGCGAACATGTTATTGTTACAGATAATGTTTACGGCGGCACTTACAGGCTTTTCGAGAAAATAATGACCGGGTTTAATCTGCAATTCTCGTGGGTTGACGTTAGCAGTTTGGAAAATGTTTCTTCAGCAATAAAAGAAAATACCAGGATGGTCTATATCGAAACGCCTTCTAACCCTACTCTGAATATAACCGATATCAGATCAACGGCGGAGTTGTGTAAAAAAAATAATTTGATATGCGCCGTCGATAATACTTTTATGAGTCCCTATTTCCAAAAGCCTTTGAACATGAACGCCGATATTGTTGTACACAGCTCTACAAAATACTTGAACGGTCACAGCGATGTTATCGGCGGAATTGTAATTACTAACGACAAAGATACAAACAAAAAACTCAAATTCATTCAAAATGCTGTTGGGGCAGTGCCGTCACCATTTGATTGCTGGCTTACATTGCGTTCTACAAAAACCCTTGCGTTAAGAATGAAGCAGCATAATGAAAACGCAGTCCAAATTGCTGATTTTTTGAAAAATCAAAACTATGTTAAACATGTCTATTACCCAGGACTTAAATCTCATCCCGGCTATGAACTGGCTAAAAAACAAATGACAGGCTTCGGCGGTATTATATCAGTGGATTTCGGAGAGGAAGAGACTGCGAGAAGATTTATAAAAAAGTGTAAAATATTCACGCTTGCCGAAAGCCTTGGCGGTGTTGAAAGCCTAATGAGTCATCCCGCTACAATGTCTCATGCATCTGTTCCACCAGAGCGCAGGGAAAAGATGGGAATCACAAACAGCTTGATAAGATTATCTGTTGGAATCGAAGACATTGAAGATTTGTTAGGAGATATTGATCAGGCGGTTCAGTAAATTAAAAGTAGTTAAAAAGCAGTGATATAAAATTATTATTTTACATTTTAACTGTGAGTTTTTTTTTCGTACAGATACGGCGGATAGATATATTTAGATTAATATAAATCGGGAGAATAAAATGAAAAAGAATGATGAATCAAAATCAATTAAGATTGACGAAACAAAATACTCGATGGATACCCAGATAATTTACGGAAAAAATATTTCGAAGAAATGGGATTACTCACATCACGTAACCGCGCCAATATCTTCTTCAACCACTTTCCGGCTGGATTCGGTTGAGAGGGGCGCTCAGGGGTTTCAGCAGTTTGCGAATACGGAACAATTCGGTGAAAGCTCGCCTATTTTTATTTACGACCGTCTCGGCGAACCTAACAAAGATCTGCTCGAAGAGAATCTTGCATACGTTGAAAAGGGAGAAATGGCTTTGACTTTCGCAACCGGCATGGGCGCAATATCGGCAGTTTTGGGAGTTCTAACTTCTGCCGGGGATGAAATAATCTGTCATAACACTCTTTACGGATGCACAATATCGCTCTTTGACAATTGGTATCCGAAGTACAATATTAAAGTGCATTACATAGACCTGACCGATACGGAGAATATTAGAGAATTGGTTAATGAAAATACACGGGTTATTTATTTCGAATCACCCGCCAACCCTAATCTGGATATAATTGATATTAAATCAGTTGCAAAATTAGTGGCCGGATTGAACAGCGGACGTGAGGTAAACCGTAAAATTTCGGTGGTAATTGACAATACTTTTTCGACACCTTTCTGCCAGAGACCGATAGAACTCGGCGCTGATTTTGTTGTGCACTCTTTAACTAAAGGTATCGGCGGTTTCGGAACGGATATGGGCGGTGCGGTTATAGGAAAGAAAAAATACAAAGACCTTCTGCTTCTTTATAGAAAAGATTTCGGCGCAGTGTTGAATCCTAAAAGCGCTTGGGGAATTTTAACATACGGACTCCCTTCATTAAGTTTAAGACAGAGGCAGCAGACAAATACGGCAATGCGGATTGCAGATTATTTAAGTGGACACCCGAAAGTAGAATATGTAAATTACCCCGGATTGAAAAGTTATAAATTTTACGATATTGCAAAAACTCAAATGATCGACTTCGACGGAAATTTTGCGCCAGGCAGCATGATTTATTTTTCATTAAAAGGGAAAACGCCTGCCGAATGCAAAGAGAACGGGAGAAAATTTATGGACTACATTGCCGGCAGTGTTTACACTATGACATTGGCGGTAAGTCTCGGGCATACTCGAACACTGATTGAACATCCCGCTTCTATGACACATAGTGTTGTTCCGCCGGAACAATTAAAAGACCGCGGTTTAGATCCGGGCGGAGTTCGTCTTTCTATCGGATTGGAAAATCCCGACGACCTTTTGATGGACCTTGAGGAAGCATTGCAGAATATTAATAGTTAATTCAGGAAAGAATCGGCTTGAAAGATTGTAGAATTATTGTCGTTGGAGGCAATGCGGCTGGGCCTGCAGCTGCCGCGAAAGCTAAACGGGTTAACCCCGATGCTGAAGTAATAATGATTGAAGCTGGCGCTTTCATTTCTACTGGAACTTGCGAGCTCCCTTACGTTCTTGCAAATGTAATCGAGGACTACAAAAGAATTGTATTCTTCAACGAAAAGTCTTTTTATGATTCGAAAGGAGTGAAGGTTTACACAAACCATTTCGTTCAGAATATAAACCGCAGGGACAGATCAATTTCCGTAATTAATAATAACGATAATTCGAATCGCGAATTTAATTTCGATAAGCTGATTCTTGCCACTGGCTCATCTTCAAAAAGAATAGTTCAAATCCCGAAGACAACAAAAAATCAATTCTCGCTAAAAACAGTTGGGGATTATCTGCGGATTAGTAGTTATCTATTAGCCAATAAGGTAAGAAAGGTTTTAGTAATTGGGGCAGGGTATATTGGCATAGAAACTGCCGAAGCATTCAGCAAACTCGGCTGCGATGTATCTTTGTTTGATATCGAAAATCTGCCGTTTGCCGGCGCCGAAACAGAAATACGGAATCTTGCTGCAGAGACTCTTAAGAGAAACAAGATCGAATTTTTATCTTCGCCGGCGGGAATAAAGTTCAACTACAAGGGAGATATTATTACATCATTTAATTACGAGGGATGGGAGAAAGAAGTAGATCTGATCTTAACCGCGGTAGGATTCGAGCCGAATATTTCGTTAGCATTATCGGCAAAACTCGACTTAGGAACAACCTCCGCTATTAAAGTTGACACCAAGCTTAAAACTTCCGACCCGAATATTTTTGCAGCTGGTGATTGCATTGAAGTGGAAAATTTTGTTACAAAGAAAAAAGAATTCATTCCGGTTGCAACAATCGCTCAGAAGACCGGTCATATTGCAGGCGCCAATGCGGCAGGGGCAAACGAATATTTTAAGCCTGTAGTCAAAAACATTGCAGTAAAGATTTTTGATCATACTTACGCAGCTGCCGGTATTACTTCTTTCGAAGCGGGCAAGCACCGCTTCAACTTTGATGAAGTTTCTGCCGTTATGCCGAACCTGGTTAAGGTAATGCCCGGAAGCGAAAACACTTTCGGGAAAATTGTTTATGACAGAAATAATCAAATGATATTAGGAGCAAGTTTCTACGGCGGACATGAGGTTATCGGTTATGCGGATATGATAAGCGCATTTATACATAATCAAATTTCCGGATTAAAACTTTATGAGACTGACTACAACTATACTCCCCCGCGTTCACCGTTTATAAATATAATGTCAGCGCTTGGCAGAAAAATAAAAGAGAGACAATAATGGACAATTTGATAATTGTTAACAATCCGCTTGTTCAGAGAGATGTTACATATTTGCGTGATAAAGAAACAAAGGAATATCAATTCAGACTTGCGTTAAAAAGAATCGCCTATAGTCTGGCAATAGAAATCAGCAAAACTTTTAAGCTCGAAGAACGAGAAGTAGAAACTCCGCTCGAAATAACTAAGGGGTTCAGCATTACCCGTCAAATAGTTTTGGTGCCCGTGCTTCGGGCAGGTTTAAGTTTGGTGGATTCATTCGTGGAAATGATCCCGCAGGCTAAGGTCGGGCATATCGGGCTGCAGAGGGATGAGAAAACCCTGAAACCGGTTGATTATTACTATAAAGCTCCGAAGAACCTTGATATTTCGCATGTGATAATTCTTGATCCCATGCTGGCAACCGGCGGGAGCGCCTCGGCTGCTTGTAAATTTTTAAAAGATAGGAAAGCCATAAATATAATTATGGCTAGTTTAATCGCTGCCCCCGAAGGCGTGCTAAAAATGAAAAATGAACATCCCGATGTTCTGATTTATACTGCAGCACTCGATAGACAACTAAACGAACACGGATTCATTTTGCCCGGATTGGGTGATGCCGGAGACCGAACGTTTGGCACGTTATAGTTTATTTATTTTTTTCTTCATTCATTCTACGGTTTTTTCTCAGATTTATCATGACGAAAGAATTCATAATTTAATAGTTAAAAGCATGGCGGCAACTTCAAACTGCCGGTATGATTCCGCCGAAGTTTTACTGAAAAGTCTAAAAAAAATTGATCCTTCTCTGCCATTATCAGAATTGTTTTTAGCCTCCAATTATATTGCAAAGAATTTGGACTTCAGTTTATATGACAGTAATGAAATAATAGACAGTTTATTGGATGAGGCGGAAAAATTATCGGGGGATCTGCTTGAAAACGACAGCAAAAATGTATGGTATATTTATTTTTATGCCCTCTCAAAAAGTTATCGTGCATATTTCAAGTCGTTAACAAGAGATTATTTAATAGCCTTTGCCGACGGCATCACTGCGGTCAAATATTTTGAAAAATGCCTTTTGATTGACAAGAATTTTTTCGAAGCCAAAATGGCAATTGGTAATTTCCTTTACTGGAAAAGCAAAATAGCCGAACCAATTAATTTTCTGCCATTTATTAAGGACGAGAAACAGCAGGGGATAAAGTTTATCGAGGAGACTATTGAGAATGCAAGTTACAATCAGAACATTTCCGTTTATTCCTTGATATGGATTTACATTAGAGAGCAGCGGTTTGAAGATGCGATCGAGCTTGCCCAAAACTGGCTGAAACTTAATCCGGATGCCAGATTTATAAAGCTTGCGCTTGCAAGCGCTTTCATAAGGGTCGATAAAACTAAGGCGCTTTCACTCTATGAAGATATACTTGCTTCGTATAAAAAGGAAAAATATTTCAATAAAGTTGTTGAGATAACTATTAAACATAAAGCCGCGGTATTACAATATGATCTGGCTAATTACGAAGAGGCTCTTTTAACCTGTGTTGAGATTCTGGCTATTGACGGGTTGAGTATTAGCGAAAACAATCCAGTCGCTAACAGAATCAACCGGGTTAAAGAACTAAAAAAGAAGATTGAAGATACTCTAAATAGCCGTTGATATTGTTGATTTATTTTCGTAATAAATCAAGGGCAAAAATTTGAAAGTCAACAAATGGAAATAAACGAAGTAAAATATCGAGAAATGCTGAATACAATTCTTGAGCAATGCAAAGCAAATCTGCCCAGAGTCTCGGAAGATCTTGTTAAAAAAGCTTTCAAATTCAGCTTTGAAGCCCATAAAAACGACAGACGCGCTTCCGGCGAGCCTTACTTCTATCATCCATACGAAGTGGCGCTGATCGTAGCAAAGGAAATTCCATTAGACGATATATCCGTTGTAGCCGCCCTTCTTCATGACGTAATTGAGGATACAGGTTTTGATCATAAGCTGCTTTCGAATGAATTCAACCAGGAAGTTGCGGAGATCGTTAATGGGGTTACGAAAATGAGCGGAATTTTCGAAGGTCATGAAATTACCCAGGCGGAAAATTACCGCAAACTTCTTCTTTCTATGGTCAGGGATGTAAGGGTAATTCTTGTGAAATTTGCCGACCGCCTCCATAACATGCGCACTCTCGAGTTTGTCCCTGTACAGAAGCAGCGACGCATTGCGCTTGAAACTCTTGAAATTTATGCACCTTTTGCAAATAGATTCGGGTTAGGAAGAGTTAAGTGGGAATTGGAGGACCTTTCATTTAAATATCTTGACAGAGATTCGTACGAAAATATAGCGAAGCAGATTAAAAGTAAAAGAAAGGAAAGGGAAGCTTATCTCAATAAATTTATGTCGCCAGTAATAAAACAACTTGATGAGTATAAACTTAAATATGAAATTGGGGCGAGACCAAAACACATTTATAGTATTTATAGAAAAATGGTAAAATTGAATACTACATTCGAAAATATTTATGATCTGCTTGCAGTGAGAGTAATTTTAGAGAGCAATGATCCGAATGAATGTTATTATGTTCTTGGTATTATAAATCAATTATATAAACCGATAGCCGATAGATTCAAAGATTATATTTCTATTCCGAAGAAAAATAATTATCAATCCATACATACTACTGTTATTGGGCAGGACGGAAAGCTTGTAGAAGTACAGATAAGAACAAGGAAGATGCACGAGATCGCTGAAAGAGGGGTTGCAGCCCATTGGAAGTATAAGGAAACTTATTCGGGAGCAGATAAAGAACTTGAAGACTGGGTTAACTGGGTCAGGGAAATTTTTGAGAACGCCTCCAAAAATGAAGCTACAAAAGAAATTTTAGCGAGTTTCAAATTAAACCTTTATCAGGATGAAATATATGTTTTCACTCCTAAAGGCGATCTGAAAAGGCTTCCCATTAATTCAACGCCTGTTGATTTTGCATTTGAGATACATAGTAATGTAGGTTATCTTTGTATCGGGGCAAAAGTCAATGGAAAAATCGTCCCGCTCGATACAATTCTGCACAGCGGTGATCAGGTAGATATAATAACTTCAAAGAATCAGCACCCCAACAAGAGCTGGCTGCAGTTTGTACAGACCCATAAAGCAAAATCGGCAATTAGAAAATATGTAAATAAAGAAGAAGAAAGAATAATTATTACCGGCAGAGAAATTTGGGATAAGAAATTAAAAAAATACAAACTCATATTCTCGAAAGACGATCTTAACAGGCTGGTAAGAAAACTCAAGTTTGAAAATCAAAAAGTATTCTTTACGGCAATCTCCAGAAACGAAATTGATCTTGATAAAATTCTTAATCCTGTGGAAGAAAAACATGAAATAGAGACGCCGGAAATTGAATACGAAACTTTTGCTCAGCTTGCCCGAAGTGACGGCGGGGGTGGAGTTCTTGTCGACGGCGAACATAAAGGGATTCACTATATATTTGCAAAATGCTGCAGTCCCATTCCGGGAGATCCGATTATCGGTTATATTACCATCGGCGAAGGGATAAAAATTCACAGGAAAGATTGCAACAACCTGCTTAATATGCTTAAGCACGGCGAACATAAATTAGTGCCTGTGCGGTGGCCTAATTCCAACGGAACTCAATTTGTGGCAGGTATTAAAATAAAAGGACAAGATAAACCAGGACTACTTACAGAGATTTCAAATTCTATTACGAATTACAAAAACACCAATATAAAAGCGGTAAATATTTCAACCTCCGATTCAATGTTTCATGGTACGATAGCGGTTTACGTATCCGACCTAGAGCATTTAAACAGGTTAATTGAGAGATTGAAAAAAACACAAGGTATTTACTCGGCTACAAGATTCGATATCAACAATTAAAACCCGAAATAGAAACTTGACTGAACAATTAAACAGCAGAATTCTCGCAATTGATTACGGAGAAAAAAGAGTTGGGCTGGCTATAACAGATCCGCTCTGCATTTTCGGCTATCCGCTTGCAACGTTGCAAAACGACAAGAATTTTTGGAATAACTTAATGGATTTTTTCATTCAATATTCCATTAAGAAAATTATTATAGGATATCCTTTAAAAGAGAGCGGTGAAAAGACACACATTACGGATGCTGTTATAAAATTCCGCGATGATTTATCGAAAAGAGTTAATGCTGCAATTGAGTTTGTTGATGAAAGATATTCGTCATCAATTGCTGCTGAAAATATTATTCAATCTGTTGCCTCGAAGAAAAAGAGAAGAGATAAAGGACTGCTCGACAGAAATGCAGCCGCAGTTCTGCTTCAAGATTATTTGCGGGATACTTCTGCTTAAATAAGCCGGAGCAGAATATTTTTAATTGACATTTAAGGCTTATTCAAGTATTTTCAATGAGAAATTTAATCAAAATTGGGAGCATTCTATATGACACTTGACGCACTTGGCATGATTGAAACCAAAGGTCTTGTCGGAGCTATTGAAGCCGCCGACGCAATGGTTAAAGCAGCAAAAGTAGAACTAATAGGAAAAGAAACTATCGGCGGCGGATATGTAACTGTTATGGTCCGCGGGGATGTCGGTGCAGTTAAAGCTGCCACGGATGCCGGTGCAGCCGCAGCACAAAGGGTCGGCGAATTAGTTTCAGTCCATGTTATACCTCGCCCTCATTCGGATGTAGAGTTAATTATTCCCAAACGTTCAAAATAAAATTTTTCCGATGAAACTTGCATTGGGTTTAATTGAAACTAAAGGTTTAGTAGGCGCCATTGAAGCTGCTGATGCGATGGTAAAAGCGGCAAATGTTAGGCTCATCAAAAAAGAGAAAATAACTGCCGGATTAGTAACAGTTGAAATTGCAGGTGAAGTAGCAGCCGTAAAATCTGCTGTGGATGCAGGCGCCGAGGCAGCTAAAAGGGTTGGGCAGCTCGTTTCAGCGCATGTTATCCCTCGCCCCCACGAGGAAATTGATATTCTGATCAGTAGTGAAATAGCTCCCGCTGAGGTCATGCCAGTCAATCTTCTTCATTCCGAAAAAATAACCGGCGCAGGATCATCAAAAGAAAAACCGAGCGTTCATAAAAGAAAACGTCCGGATAAGATTATTCCTGCCGAAAAGGTAGTTACTCAAACAACTGAAGACTTATCGGAACCTGAAACGACCGGAAAAGAACATCTTGTCGAAATACCTTCAGATCATCTTGCAAGATTAAGAGAAGAAGCTAAGAAAGAATTATTAAAGGATGAAGAAGAATTTAATTTCGTTGATGAGAAAAGCAGCATGGCAGACTCGGTTGATAAAGGAGTTAAATCTGAAGATGTTCCTAATATTTCCGAACTGGAAAAGTTGAATGTCCATGAACTCCGCAGGCTTGCTCGTTCATTTGATTCGTTCCCGATAAAAGGAAGGGAAATATCAAAAGCCAACCGACAAACGCTAATCGATTATTTCCGTTCAATGTAAACGGCTTTTCAAAATGTATTATTAAAAGAACTCCGCTTTCAGCGGAGTTTTTTATATTTTTGTTAATATGAAAACAAAACTAATAAGCACAATATTAATAGCCGTTTTTTCGATACTTCTATGGACATTTATTTCCTTCTCGAATGAATACTCGACTTCATTGAAAGTTCCGGTGGCAGTGGAAGATATCCCCGAAGGATTTGCTCTGAAAGAATTATCTGCAAAGCAGATTACAATTAACGTCAAAGGACAAGGCTGGCAGCTTGCAAATTTGGTCTTCGGTTTTGATTATGAATTTTCGTTCCGGGCTGATAAATCCGAACTAAAAAAAACTGTTACTGTCAGAACAGGACTTGAACAGAGTTCATGGTTTCCGGGCAGTATACAATTGATAGTAATAGAACCAGAAAGGATAAGCTATGAACTTGAGAGGATTTCTTATAAAAAAGTTAAAATAATTGACAGCGTAAAAATCAATACAAAACCCGGGTTTGGTCTTGTTTCACCAATTCGTTTAATGCCGGATTCGGTTGAAATTTCGGGACCCCGCAGTGTGATTTCTACAATAAATTTCGTAAAGACAGACGAGATTGTAGTTGAAGATGTCGATAAAAAAGTTTCTTTAGATGTAAGCTTGAAATCATTAGACTACGTACGTTATCAAATAAATACGGCAAAGATTGAAGCAGATGTTCAGCGTATTGTGGATAAAGTTTTCGAAGGAATCCCTGTCAGAACTGTTAATGTCCCTTATCTGAGGGATTTAACTTTATTCCCAAATAAAGTTGATGTGATTCTGCGCGGCGGTATAAACATGCTCGGTAAGCTTGATAATGAAAGCATAAATGCGGTTATTGATTTTAAACAAGCTCTTGAGGATTCGCTCGGAAGGATTGAACCTAATATTGAAATACCCTCATTTACGATCCTGATTGATATTAAACCAAGAAATTTAGAATACATTATTAAACAATACTGATATGTTCATAACTTTTGAAGGACTTGACTTCTGCGGCAAATCAACCCAGGTTAAATTACTTGCCGATAAACTTACGGCTGCCGGCAAAAAAGTTAAATTATTGCGCGAACCAGGCGGAACAAGAATCTCCGAAAAAATACGGGATTTGCTGCTTGATAAAAAAAACAGTGAGATGACTATTGAATCGGAACTTTTATTGTTTTCGGCAAGCAGAGCCCAGCTTGTCCGTGAAGTGATTCTGCCGTCTTTGCGTAAAGATTATTTTGTTATCTCCGATAGATTTCACGATTCGTCTATAGCGTACCAGGGCTACGGCAGAGGAATTAATGTGCAATCTGTAGAAGCAATACAAAATTTTGCTATAAACGGCGCTGTGCCGGATATTACTTTTTTCATTGATATTCCAGTCGAGGAAATGCTTCTCAGAAAAAATAAAATTGCAGATAGCCAGCTTGATAGAATTGAAGTTTCGGTAAGCGAATTTTACGAGCGGGTGAGAAACGGTTATCTCGAAATGAGCAATAGGAAGAAGAGATTTGTTGTCATTAACGGCACCGAAAAAATTGATATTATTTCTCAAAATATATTTAGCATTATAAGCACAAAACAGAAAGAAAAGGAATAGTATGATGAATAAAACATATAGATATATTATTGCAGTTAACGCAGTTGTTCTGTTCGGTTTTGTCGCAGGCACATCCGATCTATTCTTTCAAATGGCTAAAAGTATTGACATTTTCGGGAGAGTCTACAAGGAGGTTACGCTGAACTATGTTGACAATGTAAACCCCGAAGAGTTCATGCTCTCTGGTATTAAAGGAATGCTCGGCAATCTGGATCCGTACACAGTCTTTATAGATGAAACTATGAAAAAGGATATTGATCTTATGACAACAGGTAAATACGGCGGAATCGGAGTAAGCGTGGGTATAAGAGACGATAAAGTAACTATAATCGATTTACTGGAAGGCTACTCCGCCCAGCGTCAGGGAATTAGAATAGGAGATGTAATTACCAGAGTTGATGATACTGAAATTACAAAAGAAAATTATAATAGCCTTAGCGAATATCTAAAAGGGAAGCCAGGGGAAATTGTAAAAGTTAGTATCTACCGTGATGGAACCGGGGAAGAATTGATTTTTAACCTCGTACTTGAGGAAATAACCGTAAAAAATCTAACTTACTACGGTTTCATCCCTGAAGAAAGCAATAATGTTTATCTGAAGTTAAGCAGCTTCTCGAGGTCTGCCGGGGAAGAAATAAAGAAAGCGATTGTCGAATTGAAAAGAAGCAGGGAGGTTAAATCTATTGTCCTGGATTTACGCGGAAACCCTGGCGGCTTATTGGATCAAGCTGTTGACGTTGCCGAAAAATTTCTAAAAAAGAATGACGTAATCGTTTCTGTGATCGGCAGAGACACGATGAATATAAACACATATTATTCTAAAGAGGAGCCCGTTGCAGGTGATGCAAGATTAATTGTGCTTGTTGATGCCAATACTGCTTCGGCTTCCGAAATTGTTGCCGGTGCAGTTCAAGATCACGACAGGGGAGTTATAATCGGCGAACCTACTTTTGGAAAAGGGCTCGTTCAGACGGTTGTTCCGCTGTCTTATAATACATCCTTGAAGATTACCACAGCCAGATATTATACTCCTTCGGGGCGATCGATTCAGAAAGTTGATTACGCAAACAATAATAAAGTAGTGCAAAAAATATCCGGCAATGCAGCTAAAGAATTTTCTACAGACAACAAACGCATTGTTCTTCCTTCAGGAGGGATCAAACCAGATACTCTGTTGAAAAATCAATCCGAGTCAAAACAAGTTCAAACATTAATGGCAAGAGGAATGTTCTTCAAATTTGCCACTAATTATTTCAATCAAAATCCGGAAGTTTCCTCTGATGATTCCAAAACCGATGAATACTACGATAAATTTATTGAGTACTTGATACAGCAGGATTTTGAATATACATCAAAGACTGAAAAACTTCTGAACGAACTGAAAGAACAAGCCGGCGCCGATAAAATTGGCAATGGAATAATCGAGAGATTAAATGAATTATCCGATCGATTTAACGAGCTGAAGGTTAAGGAATTATCGATTTATAAAGATGACATCGCCGCAGAGATTATGAAAGAAATAGCCGATAGAACCGAAGGAAGAGACGGCAGAATAAAAGAATCGTTAAAGCACGATAAGCAATTTAAGCTTGCCTTGAAAATACTTAATGAAGGCAATTCTTACGCTCTTTTATTGACACCCGGAGAACAGTAGTATCGAAATTGTATTATATATTGTAATCGGTTTTTCATCAGGGATTCTAACGGGACTGCTCGGCATCGGCGGCGGCGTAGTTTTTATCCCCGCCCTTTACCTAATGCTGGAAGGCAACGGAATAAATAATGTAAATCTGCCTTTCTTAGTCGTAGCGACATCATTATTTGCAGGCTCTTTTGCTTCGGTTAGTGGTTTTATTAAACACCTGTCTCATCGAAATGTTCTTCTCCGCAAAGGTTTGCTGCTGGGCTTAGGTAGTTTCATTTCTTCATTTCTTGGACCTCAAATAATTACAAAACTCGACCCTTCTCTGCCAAGAATTTTTATATCTCTCATACTTATAATTCTTGTAATAAAGATGAATTTCGGAGATAAAATAATAAGGGGTTTCCGCATCGAACTGCACCAAAAATATTTGTTCTGGTTCGGGATTTTGCTTGGTTTTATAGCATCTATTACCGGACTTGGCGGCGGCGTGTTTTATGTTCCTTTGTTGTATTATCTTTTCAATGCAGAGATGCACAAAGCAATTGGTACTTCGCTGCTTGCGGTTTCGTTGACGATGTTGAGTTCGGCAATGTCTTATCTTCTAATTAACCAGAGCGAGAGTTTTGTTCAATGGCAGATTGGGTATGTTTATCTTCTTGCCGGCATTCCGCTTGGTATCGGTTCGTTGATGGGAGCGGTGGTTGGTTCAAGTATTTCGTTCAAATGTCCTGAAGTTTTATTAAAAAGAATTTTTTCGCTATTTTTAGCCATAGTGGTTATTAAATTAATTTTCTTAACATGAAAACGCAAAATTTTTCCTTATATAAGGATTCTGTATTCGATAAATGCCCCGAATGTAAAACCGTAGGGACTTTAAGGCGTTCCCGCGGAAGAAACTTTTTTGAGAATATGATCAAGAATTCCGGCTTCTTAAATTATTACAGATGCAGGGAATGCGGCTGGCGGGGTCTAAGATCGAATTTCAGTCTGAAAAAACTATCATGGAAAATGGTTTTTTATTATATCATTATGATAATTTTGACTGCGTATATCGTCAAATTTATTGTGGTAAGATTTGTAATGAAATAGGGAACACAAACCCGCATTAAGTTTTATTATTACCTGTCAATTTTCTTCTATTAATAATTTTTATGATCAAAATGATATTCGGAGGATGATATGTCAAAAACTGAAACTAAACAATATGAATTCAAAGCAGAGATTAAGCAACTTCTTAATATACTGGTTCACTCTTTATATACGAACCGTGAAATATTTTTGAGGGAGTTGATTTCAAACGCATCGGATGCGCTTGACAAATTAAGATTCGAATCGAATAAAGGTTCCGCTATAGAACAAAAAGAGCTTCCCTATGAAATAAAATTAGATTTTGACGACAAGAAGAATATAATAACACTTACCGATACCGGAATAGGCATGACAAGGGAAGAAGTAATTGAAAATATTGGCACAATCGCAAAGTCTGGCACATCGGAATTTTTAAAGCGTATTAAGGAAAACGGCGAAGCTGCAAGCAACATAATCGGTAAATTCGGAGTCGGGTTCTATTCGGTTTTTATGGTAGCAGATAGAGTTGAGCTTGCCACAAAATCTTTTTTGCCGGGAGAACCGCCGGTTGTATGGAGTTCAGATGGACTCGGTAGTTTTGAACTCGGAGAAGTTGACGGGAAGGTAGACCGCGGAACTCAAATAAAAATATTCCTGAAGGAAGACGCCAAAGAATTTGCTTCCAAGTGGAAATTGGAACAGATAATCAAAAAGCACAGCAATTTTATTTCTTTCCCGATAAAGTTAGACGCTGAGCAGGTAAACACTATTTCGGCTTTGTGGCGGGAACCAAAATCTTCGGTTAAGAAAGAAGAGTACAACGAGTTCTATAAATTTTTGAGCTACGAGTCGGAGGAGCCTGCATTGATTATTCATAAATCGGTTGACGCTCCGATACAATTCAATTGCCTGCTTTTCGTACCTCAGAAAAATTATGATATGTTCGGCTGGAACAGAGAAAATTACGGACTTGATTTATACGTTAGAAGGGTGCTTATACAGCATAAAAACAAGGACCTATTGCCTGAATACTTGAGTTTTGTTAAAGGCGTAGTTGATTCGGAGGATCTCCCGCTGAATATCTCGCGCGAAACTCTTCAAGAAAATCTCATATTTACAAAAATAGCTAACAGCGTTACTGCTCAGGTGCTTGCCAGTTTAAGCCAGCTTGCTAAAGATGACAAAGAAAAGTACAATAAATTTTGGAAAGAGCACGGCAGAATTTTTAAAATGGGTTACTCCGATTTTGCTAACCAGGGAAAATATCTTGAACTCCTCCGGTTTAATTCTTCAAGCTGTTCTGATGAGAATGAATTAATATCTTTTGATGGATATACAGACAGAATGAAGAAAGATCAGAAAGAAATTTACTATCTCTTCGGCGCAGGTAGAGACGCCGCAGCTTCTGACCCTCATCTCGAAATATTCAAACGCAAAGGCATCGAAGTGCTTTATCTATTCGACCCGATAGACGAATTTGTGATGAGTTCGATAAATAAATACAAAGACTTCGAGCTTAAATCAGCCGATCAAGCCGATTTAAAGACTATAGAGAAACTTGATGAAGTTGGAGAGAAACAGGATAGAACTGATAAACTTGAAAAAGACGACGAATTGCACTTCAAAAGCCTGCTTTCGAAGATGAAAGAAATTCTGGGTGACAGAGTTATCGAAATAAAAGAATCGAAGAGACTGCATGACAGCCCCGCATGCTTAGTTAATCAGGATAACACTATGTCGGCTTCAATGCAAAAAATCTTGAGCATTGTTAATAAGGAAACTTCTGTGCCTAAAAAGATAATGGAGATTAATAAAAATCATCACTTGATCAGGAACCTCATTAGAGTTTTCAAAGCCGATACCGGCGATAAATTCATCCGTGATGTTACCGAGCAACTCTATGAATCATCCCTTCTTCTGGAAGGATATTTGACTGACCCGCATAAACTTGTCAGCCGCATTAATTCTTTGCTGGAAGAATCGAGCGGATGGTATACTAAAGTCAAAAATATTTAGTAATTTTTACTGCAAGCGTTTCAATTTATAGACGAAACGGATGGAAAGTATAAACGAACAAATAATATTTTTGAACAGTGATTTGCCTTATCTTTTTCAAAGGGTATTTATCGCTGCTCTGCTCGGAATATTTATCGGCATCGAACGCGAATCGAAAAAAGTAAAAAGCGAGAAATTCTTCGGTGGAATTAGAACCGTACCGCTTATAACAATTTTAGGATTCATCGCCGCACTTGTAGGATTTCTCACAAACCAAATTGTCTATGTATCCATCTTTGCCGCATTCGGGTTGCTAATTAGCATTTCTTACTACTTCTCTGCGCAGAGAGGGGAATTTGGCGGCACAACCGAGATAACATTCATTATTATGTTCCTAATCGGTTCGCTGGTTTACTGGGACTTATTGATGTTTTCTGCTGCAATAACCGTAATACTTGGTATTTTCCTTGCGTTCAAAGCCGAGTTCAGAGCGTTAGTCGGAAAAATTTCTGATGAGGATATCTATGCCACTATTAAATTCGCTATTCTTACGATCATAATTCTTCCGATGCTGCCGGATAAAAATTACGGTCCATTCAATTCGCTTAATCCACAAAGAATCTGGCTGATGGTTATACTAATAGCTGCCGTCAGCTTTATCGGTTATGCGCTTTTTAAGATTATCGGGACGAAAAAAGGCATCCAGATTTTATCTATTTTGGGAGGAATTGCCTCAAGCACCGCGTTGACTTTGAGTTTTGTTCAGAGAAGCAAGGAAGCAGAAAATCTTTCGAAAAACTTTGCAGCCGGTATAGTACTGGCATCGTCAATTATGTTCCCGCGTGTTCTTTTAATTTTATTTTTAGTTAATGCCCGTCTTGCCTCCGCTCTTACTTTTCCTTTCATAATTTTTTCAATCGTAGGAATAATTACAAGTTATTTTTTGTGGGAAAAGAACTACAAAGAAAAGATAGGAGAAATTGTTCTAACAAATCCGTTCAAGGTAGCCGCGGCTCTTAAATTTGGGATTGTATTTGCGATTGTGCTGTTAATATCAAACGGCGCCAATGAATATTTTGGTAATCAAGGGATTTTCTTTTCAAGCTTTATTTCGGGTTTCGCTGATGTTGACGCAGTGGCTTTAACCATTTCAGATCTCGCAAAAAAATCAATTTCACTCGATATAGCTTCAGCGGCAATTTTTCTGGCATGTCTTTCAAATTCAATCATTAAAATGTCTATAGCACTAATCTTTGGCTCGACGGTACTGAAAAAATTTATGGCAATCGGCTTTGCGCCGATAATGGCATCTTTACTTATTTATGCTTCAATATTATTGTGGTTATAAATCGCCGAAAGCAGCGTAAAAGTTTTCGGTATTGTCAAAATCTCTCAAATAAAATATCCTTGATTTATGTTTGTTTTTAATCAGCCATGACAGGCAAATTTTTAATCTATCGAGATCTCTTTCTGTCAACGTCTTACTTATGTTTATTGAGCCGGAGTAAAAATCTTCAACCGCTCTGTAGAATAAATTTATTTCACCGTTAGCATTATCTTTTATTATCACGCTGCCTTCAATTAAAAGAATATAGTCTGGAGCAGTGCCTTCTTGAATTCTTATCAAGACACAGGCTTTATTAACCGGTTCTGCAAGTATAGATGCTTTGTTCAACTGTTTCAAAACGGCCTGCACAATATTTCTGATCTGTGCGGCTTCTTCATATTTTTTCTGATCTGATAATGTCTTCATTTTTGTGAGCAGCCTGTCCACAGTTCCCTGGCTATTGCCAGAAAGAAATTCATAAACCCTTATTAGTTCTTCATTGTACTCAACGTCATTTTTTGATTCACAAGGCGCAAGACATCTCTTTATATCGAATAGATAACACTTTTTTGATTTCCGAAACTCTTTTTCACTACATTCTCGCAATCTGAATGCTTTGTCGGATATTTCAATCAATGCACGAGCGGTATCGCCGTTAGGATAAGGTCCGAAATAATCACTGCCATCAATCTCAAATTTGGATGCTGATTTGATTACGGGAAATTCGTCGGCAAAATTTACTTTGATGAAATACTGACGCGAATATTTTTTGAGAAGTTTGTTCATCTCCGGGAGATGATCTTTGACTAATTCCGACTCTAGAATTAAAGCCGATAGCTCTGATTTTGTCTGAATGAATTCGATTCTATTTGACTTGCGGACAATCTTTTTTGCTTTTTTGGCTGCATTATTTGTAAAGTAATTTTTTAATCTGCCTCTGAGCGATTTGCCTTTGCCGATGTATGTCACTGCACCTTTGCTGTCTTTAAATAAATATACTCCTGGTTGGTCCGGTAGTCCAGCCGTATCTTCTGCCAGCTGCTTCTTAATAATTTTGTAGCCTCGCGCGGTTCCGAATTTTGAGTGAAGATTAAATAAGTCGCCGATCGTTTCCACGTGATATTCATCCTTGGCTTTATCAATCAACTTAAGCAAAAGTTTTGCTGTAACCGTAGCATCGCCCAAAGCTCTATGAATATTTTTATGTCTTATACCGAAATATTTTACCATGCTGGAAAGCGATTTGCTCTTCAATTCAGGGAACATAATTCTTGATAATTTTAACGTGCACAGGGTTCTGTTATCCGGCGGTTCAAGCTCACAGTGCTTGAATTCGTTAGTAAGGAAGAAGTTGTCGAAGGGAAGATTATGAGCAGTTATAATAGAACTGCCAAGAAATTCTGAGATCCGATTAGCAATCGAATCAAATTCGGGAGCCGGCTTTATGTCTTCATTGGTTATACCTGTCAATTGAGTGATAAATCCAGGTATCGGAAAGCCGGGATTAATCAGTGAGGAATAATAATCGATGATTTTTAAATTCTTGACTTTAACAATACCTATCTCGATTGCTCTTGAATTAATTGATGCGCGCCCTGTGGTTTCAAAATCAATCACAGAAAACTCTGTTTCTTCTATCGGAAGCTGCTCTAAATCCAAGTGCGACATTTGGTAATTATATTTTAATAAAGAAAATAATTTACACTATAAGTTTAATTAAAATTGACTATAATTTTTTTATGCTTTTTGCTTTGAATATATTTACCGGTACAATTTGGGGAATTGATGATAATTAATATCTTGTTTATCGGCGACGTGATCGGCAAACCGGGTCTGAATATGATTCAAACTTGGCTCCCTGTTTTAGAAAAAAAATATCAAGCTGATATTATAATAGCAAATGGTGAAAACGCAAGTGACGGGAAAGGATTCACAGAAAAGGAAGCGAAAGCATTTTTTGCTCTGGGAATTAAAGCCGTAACCGGCGGGAATCATACATGGGATAAGCCCCAATCGCAGGAATTACTAAAGAGTGAACCGCGCGCCTTACGCCCTCTGAATTATCCGCGGGGAACATACGGAAACGGTTACTACATTGCCGAAACACCCAAAGGAAAAGTTGGAGTCATTAGCTTGCAAGGGCGCACTTATATGTCGCCGATTGACTGCCCCTTCAGGACCGCGGAATGGGTGATAGGTAAAATTCAACACGAGACTAAAATTATTATTGTGGATTTCCATGCTGAAGCGACCGCAGAAAAACTTGCTATGATTAATTTTTTAGATGGTAAAGTCTCGGCTGTAATTGGAACTCATACTCATATCCCGACAGCAGACGAAAGAATTTTTCCGAAAGGCGCGGCATATATTACAGATGCTGGAATGACTGGACCTTATGACTCAATAATAGGAATGAAAACCGAGGCGGCGCTTAACCGGTTTTTGTATCAAACGCCGCAAAAATATCAAACTGCTACAGAACAGGTGCATCTCTGCGGTTTATTCATTAAAGTTGACTGCGAAACTGGAAATGCAAAACAGATTGAAAGGATATTACTCCCTGAATTCGATAAGAAAAATGAATAGTTTTTTATTAAGGATATTATATGATTTTAATTGATGGAAAGAAAATTTCGGAAGAAATCCGGAATGAGCTTAAATTAAAAATTGACCGGTTAAAAAAAGAGTCGAGAAAACTGCCAGGGTTAGTTACAATACTCGTCGGCGACAATCCGGCTTCCGAAGTCTATGTGAACATGAAAATCAAAGCTTGCGCCCAGATCGGAATGAGTTCAAAATTAGAGAAAAAAGACGCTGCGTTTTCTGAAAACGAATTGCTTGAATTAGTGGAATCGTATAACAATAATTCTGATTATCACGGAATACTCGTTCAGCTGCCACTTCCAAGGCATATTAATGAGGACAAAATAATTGAAGCAGTCTCGCCTTCGAAAGATGTTGATGGATTTCACCCGGTTAATGTAGGAAATTTGGTGATTGGTAAAGAAACATTTTTCCCATGCACCCCTTTCGGTGTAGTCGAACTATTGAGAAGATATAATATCGAAACAAAAGGCAGACATGTAGTAGTTGTCGGAAGGAGTAATATTGTAGGAAAGCCTCTTGCTAATTTGTTGCTTCAAAAAAAGGAAGGCGCAAATGCAGTCGTTACTGTGTGCCATTCCGCAGCCCGAGATTTAAGAAAATACACGCTTCAGGCTGATATAATTATCGCAGCAATGGGCAGTCCCTTGTTTATAAAAGAGGATATGATAAAAGAGGGCGCTGTTGTAATTGATGTAGGAACTAATCGTATAGAAGATGAATCCACGCCCAAAGGATACAGGCTTTGCGGCGACGTTGATTTTGAAAATGTTTCAAAGAAAGCTTCTTACATCTCGCCTTCACCCGGCGGTGTTGGCCCTATGACGATTGCGATGCTTTTAAGCAATACTTATTTAGCATATACCAAAATCGAGAATTTTTAATCGGTGTTAGAATGATTTCATCAATAATTGACCGGATAGTCTCTCAGGTACTAACGGAAAAAGCATTGCACGATTATTACTGTATCGGAGATACATGTAAAGGATGGGAGAGAAACGTTGTTGAACAGCCTGAAACTGTTCAAAAAATAATTGATATTGGCGCCGAGCGTATCGCTGCCGGGATTGGCGTTGGAGAAAAACTTGAAGACCGGCAGATTGCGCGAATGATTGATCATACTCTGCTTCGACCGGATGCAACTCCAGATGATATCTCGAAATTATGCGAAGAAGCAAAAAAATACAGCTTCGCCTCTGTTTGTATAAATCCATGCTACGTTCCAATGTGCAGAAAATTATTATCTAACTCTGATGTCAAAGTCTGCACAGTTATAGGTTTCCCGCTCGGCGCATCTACTACAGAAGTTAAAAGGATGGAAGCGCTGCAGGCAATTGAAAACGGCGCTCAAGAAATTGATATGGTCATGAATATCGGAATGTTGAAGCAAGGCAATTATGATTATGTTTTTGAAGATATCAATCGTGTTGTTCTCTCTGCGAAAGGGCACAAAGTTGTCTGCAAAGTAATTCTTGAAACTTCTCTGCTTACTGACGAAGAGAAAGTTAAAGCATGTTTGATATGCAAAAATGCAAAAGCGGATTTCGTTAAAACATCGACAGGATTTAGCAAGGGCGGTGCAACTGTTGGAGATATAGCTTTAATGAGATACGTGGTCGGGAGTGCCGTCGGCGTTAAAGCCTCCGGTGGAATTAGAACTAAAGAGGATGCCGAGGCTATGATTGAAAGCGGCGCGGATAGAATTGGCGCCAGTGCCAGCGTGAAAATTGTTTTAGGCGAAAAAGACGATGGGAAAGGCTATTAGTGGTTTTAGACCTCATAACCGAGAAGACCGGCGACGGATATAACGCTGAAGTTCCATCGATCAGCGGATGTGAAAGCTGGGCGCACGAAGAACATACAGCAATAAATAATGCCGTCGAATTGTTAAAATTCTATTTGAACGTGCCGGCTGAGAAAAAAATTAAAATTGACCGGGCAAGAAACTTCAAGAATCAAATTATTTATAAAATAATTTTTGATAAGTGAAAAGTGAAGCGAATATTGACGGACAGAAGGTTAAAAAAAATCATGCGGGCAGTTAATGCCCGGCAGCATTCTCTTCATGTAGTTCTCGAGAATATCCACGACAAACATAATGTGAGCGCAATTTACCGAAGCTGCGACGCAGTTGGGATTCCGAAAATTTCGCTTCTCTATACTTTCGAAAAACTTCCGAAGATTAGTAATAAGACTTCTGGTTCTGCGAGGAAATGGATTGAAACAGTTAAATTTAAAGACGTTAATTCATGCTGTGAAAGTCTTCGTGCGGACGGCTTTAAGATTTACTCAACTATGCTTACAGATAATGCAATTAGTATTTACGATTTTGATTTTACACAAAAGGTGGCAGTAATACTCGGCAATGAACACAGAGGGGTTTCTGAAGAGGCTGATGAAGCCGCAGACGGAAGATTGTTCGTACCTATGCGCGGAATGGTTCAGAGTCTGAATGTATCAGTTGCGGCTGCAGTAATTCTTTATGAGGCGCAGAGACAGAGAACGTTGAAGGGATTTTACGATAAAGATGCTGAAGAAAATTCGATTAAAATGATTGAAGAGTGGAGCCAGAAATGATAAAAGAATTTTCAAAAATTAGTAAAATCTCCGGAGAACTAAGTCTGCCCGGGGATAAATCTATATCTCACCGTGCTGTAATGTTTGCATGCCTGGCTAAAGGACAGTCTGAAATATCCAACCTCCTTGAATCTGAAGACGTAATAAGTACAATGAATTGCTTCCGGATGCTCGGCTGTTCTATAGAAAAGATAAAGGATAAATACATTATTATCGGCAATGGCTTTTACGGATTAAGAGAAGCGAATGATAATTTGTATTGTGGTAATTCCGGCACAACCGCAAGACTTATAAGCGGAATTTTATCTGTGCAGAAATTCAAAAGCATATTGACCGGAGATCAGTCTTTATCGAATAGACCGATGCTTAGAGTTATAGAGCCTCTAAAAAAAATGGGATGCAGTATTTCTGCATCTTATCAAAACACGATGCCTATCAGAATATTCCCTTCGCAAAATCTTTACCCGATAAATTATGAGATGCCTGTTCCAAGCGCACAAGTGAAAAGCGCTATTCTATTGGCAGGACTGCACCTTGAAGAATCAACGACAGTTATAGAGGAACTGCCTACCCGCGATCATACTGAAAGGATGCTCGATCTTCCTATTGAAAAAGTAAACGAAAGAACTCAAATATCCGTATCAAAAAAATATTATCCCTCAGCAAAAGAATATTTTGTGCCTTCCGATATTTCTAGCGCAGCGTTTTTCATTGTTCTCGCATTGATAAAACCGAATTCTGAATTGTTATTAAAAAATGTTTTGCTTAACGAAACGCGGTGCGGCGTAATTGATGTGTTGACTTCTATGGGTGGTAATATAAAAATTGTAAATAAAAAATATTCTGGTTCCGAAAAGTACGGCGACATAATTGCTAAGAGCAGTGAACTTAGGAATATAGAAATTGACAAGCGGTTAATTCCGAATATCATTGACGAGATACCTGTCTTATCGATCGCCGGATTGTTTGCCGAAGATTCTTTCAGAATTAACGGCGCAGCTGAGCTGCGGTTTAAGGAAACAGACAGAATAAAAGCCATGAGCGAAAATTTTAAGAAACTTGGGCTGGATGTGGAAGAATTCGACGACGGATTCGAAGTCGGAGGGAGAGTCAAAGTTCATGACGCTGTTATTGAGAGTTACAATGATCACCGCATTGCAATGTCTTTTTCGATACTTGCGTTAGCTGAATATCATAACTTGAGAATTAACAACGCCGGGTGCATTGCAATCTCTAATCCAAAATTTTTCGAACAACTTAATCAAGTATCAATTTAAAGAGATTATAGTTTTAGAATCTGATGTTCGAATTTATTGATTGAAAGCTCGTTGTATATCCACTTAATTAAATCCAGTCCGTATTTATTTGCAAACGATATAAAATTCATCTCTCTTTCCTGAAAATTATTGTTCGGGAAAACGTGCAGCTTCGCTTTATTCAACTGGCGTACAAGAGTTTCGTTTTTTTTCTCTTCGGCTTTACTAACTTTAGATTGTAAGGTTTCAAGACTCTGTTTCATGCGTTCGTAGGTTTTGTTAGCAGTGTCGGTTAACGTTGGATCTACAGCAAATATCATTTCTTTAATGCCCTCAATAATCTTAAGCAGATCATTATCGGCTTGTTTAAATAATTTATCGAGATCGATTTCAGATTTGGATGACAGCACTTTGCGGATAATAGCCTTATCATCGCTGAATAATTCCAGCAAATCTAATTCGTACTTTGAAAGTATGTCTTCGATATTTTTTTCTAAAATCGTTGCCGAAGCGCGGGGATATATTATGGGTTGTTGTAAATCAAATATTTTGTAATAAGGCATCACTTGAGCAAAGTAACTGATCTCGCCCGGTCCTGCGACATAAAATGCAGTTGGCAGAAGATAATCCTGGCATATTGGACGAAGCAAAACATTCGGGCTAAATTTATGAGGCTCAGATTCAATCCAAGAAAGGATTTCTTCTTTCGAAAACTTTTTTCTCTTGCCTTTCAATCTAAATTCATGTTCAACTGGTTCGACCAAAAATCTGCCGTCATTATCAGAGTAGAACAAATTAATTGGTTTTACTTTAACCTGGGCGTGATAGGATTCTTCAAGATCGGCGCTTCTAAGGAGTATTTCATCAGTGTGCTTTCTGAACTCGTCTATCTCCTTTATAAATACCGGCTTTAAAAGTTTCTTGATATTAACATCTTGCGGGTCAATAATAATTAATCCATTTTCATCAAAAAAGTAGTGCAGCAATTCCTTGAAAGACTGCTTTACTAATTTCCCTTCGGAATAGCAATTTGTAATTGCTGAGAATACAGAATCAGTAAATTCGGTGTGCCTTAGAGAATCATTTAAATTTCTGATCGAAGTGTTGAGACTGCCGTTAAATATTAAGCTGCCGACGCTGCCCCGGTTAAAATCATCATCGCTGCCGTCTTCATAAGTAATTCTTGTTAACTCATTTTCTTTATTAAAAATATTTATCCATTTTATTTCCTGGAAATCGTGGTCATCACCTTCGAGCCAAAAAACGGGTACGAAACTATAACTATCATAATTATCCTTCAACTGTTGCGATAATTTTATCGCGGTAATAATTTTGTAAAATGTGTAAAGAGGACCTCCAAAGAGTGTCAGCTGCTGACCGGTTACTACTGTTAAAGTATTTGGAGAAGAGAGGGAACGGATATTTGTTTCGGTCTGTTTTGAAAGTTTTAATCCCTGATACTGTGCCGTTAAAATATCAACTATCAAAGACCGGTCTGGTTTTGAAGCTCTGTTGATGCTTCTAAAAGTTTCACCAAAGCTGTCTTTATCACGGAAGTTTTTTTCAAAAAAACGACTCACTTTTTCGAACTCGTAAAGGTAGTCTAAAAAGATATTATGAAAGCCGGGGAGATCGGCAAAATTTACATGCATTTTTCCCTCTTATAGAATTTTATTGTACAAAAAATACTAATAATTCAAGAATTATGATTTATGATTTTGATAAACTATATTTATGAAGAGAAAACATCGATTATGATTCATATTCATGGTAAGTAAGAAACTTTTATTGATATTTATATTCGCAGCACTTATTGTGGAGGCTCAAGAGGCGAATTTTAATTTTCTGCCTGCCGGAGTGCAGTTTCTCCCTCATAAAGCAAATCATCAGGAAGCGAGAATTGGAGTGTTATATTATCCCCAAAATGGGCACTTAAAAGTTGACGTCGGCAATAATATCGATCTTTTTGAATTTATGGTTTTCAACGGTACTCTTCGTTTTGGGATTGAATTTATGGCTTATGCATTATCAACAAACTATCAAGGAAGAAGATTGCAGATAGACGCTATTGACGGGTTTTTCGGTGGAAATATGTCCTTCAAAAAATCTTCGGAAGACTCGCAGTTTTTATTTCGCTTCAGGATTATTCATAACAGCGCTCACTTCGTAGACGGTCATTATGATATGGACAACGAAAAATGGAAAGATGATATTAAACCAATACCGTTCACACAGGATTTCGGAGAAATAAATGCAGGGCATAAAATCTTTTTAGATTACGGAGGATTCTATTATTACGGCGGAGTTGCGTATTCCACTCTTGTTCGGCCTGCGCTAATCCAGAAATATTCTTTCAGCGCCGGCTTTGAATATCATAGAAATGACGTAATTGACTCAATATTTGGAAAAGAAGTAAATATATTTCTTGCATCGCATTTGAGGTATGTAGGTATGCCCGACTATGAGCCAAGTTCAAACAATTTATTGGGTCTCAAATTCGGCAGTTGGAAAGGGAAGGGAATTGTTTTTTATATTTCATACTATTACGGCAACAATATGTTCAGCGAATATTATTATCGGAGGGTAAAGGAGCTTGGCATTGGATTTTTTGTGGAATATTTTTAATGGGAAATTCCGTGGCTTCATTTTTTATAAATAATAAAAAAAGATTCTCCGTATTCATCAAAGTGTTAATATCCGTTATCCTAATTGTTTATTTAAAAAATTATCTTGGCTCGCATAATATTTATGAATCTATAAAAAACATTCAGATAGCGCCGGCGCTGCTCGCTGTTTTGCTAATGGCGCTTAATGTATACCTGCAATTTGTTAAATGGGAAATTATCTCGAACCAGTATTTAAACATATTTACTACGAAGGAAATACTTCTATCAATGTTTTACGGATTTACTGCAGGGTTAATAACTCCGTTCAGGGTAGGCGAATATTTCGGGAGATATATAGTTTTTAGTAAATCGAAATTTGTTGACGTTACAATAGCGACGCTGCTCGATAAGATATTTAATTTGCTGGCGATTCTTTTTTTTGGATTAATCGCTTTGTTGATTTTTCTTAATTACCATAACATAATTGAACTAGAAATTGCGCTCGCCTATCTAATTGCCTTAATTGTTATTGCAGTTCTTATAAAACTTTCTATTTCACCAGGCGGCTGGCTATCCAATTTTGTTTCTAAAAGATTCGAGAATCATAAATCCGCTATAGAACTCTTTAGCAACATAAAGAAAATATTTAGGCTGAATAAGTCTAGTAAAAATCTGATCATAATTCTAAGCGCTTCTCATTATGTGATATATTTAATCCAATTTACTCTTCTTCTGTCCTCTTTAACTCATGAAATGTATATCGTAGAATATGTCTGGTTTGGTAGTCTTGTAATATTCCTGAAAACTATTATCCCTCCAATATCATTTGGAGAGCTTGGAATACGGGAAGGGGCTGCGGTTTACTTCTCCGCTTACTTTAACGTTCAGGCTGTAGAGGCTTTTAACACTGCAATACTGATCTTTATCATCAATATGCTCTTACCCGCTTTAGCCGGACTGTTATTAATCCTAAAGAGAAAAACATGATTTTATTTACAATCTTTTTTTTGCTCCTATTTCACTATGTAGTTTTTATAGGAAACATAATTAGAGGATTAAAAATTGTAACTGCTGGTGGAGGGCGGAAGTTTGATAATGATTATTATGTTACCATAATTATACCTTTCCGAAACGAAGCGGAAGTGTTGTTAAATAATTATAAAGCTATCAAGAGTTTGTCTTACCCGCCTGAAAAATTGGAAGTGATCTATATAGACGATAATTCGACCGATGGTTCTTATGATTTACTGTGCGGCTCAATTTCTGGGGGTAATATTAAGGTTCTGAAATCTTCTTCCGGTAAAATGAATGCCGGCAAAAAGAAATTGATTGAACAAGCCGTCGAAAAAGCCGAAGGTGATCTAATATTTCTCACTGATGCCGATTGTCTGCCTCCGCAAGGCTGGCTTATTACAATGCTGAAATATTTTAACGAAAACACCGCAATGGTCAGCGGAATGGTTTCATTCGCCGAAAGCAGGAACTTTTGGGAGAAATTTGCAAGTCTCGAATTCGCCGGCTTAATGCTCTGCGGCGCAGGTCTAATCGGCGTAAATAATCCTAAGTTGTGCAGTTCGGCTAATTTAGCGTTTAGAAAAGAAGTGTTTCAAAAAATAGGCGGTTATTCGGGGAATAATAATCTCGCATCAGGCGATGATGAATTCTTAATGCAGAAAATTGCTTCATCCAAGAAATATGAAATTGATTTCTGCTTCGACAAAAACGCTATGGTAATTACCGAACCAAACAAGGGCTTAAAGAATTTTATCGAGCAGAGAAGCAGATGGGCAAGTAAAGGTTTCTATTATGATGATAAGCTTTTTGTTCTGAATCTCTTGCTAATATTTTTATTTTATTTTTCACTTCCGCTGCAGTTATTATTAGGTTTATTGGATCAAATCTTTTGGGGAGTTTTTTTGATTTCAATATTAATGAAAACTTTGATCGAATACGGTGTTCTAAAATTCGGGAAGGGAATTCTATTCGAATCGAAAACCTTAAATATTTTGCCAGTTGCCGGATTGATTCAAATTCCCTATATCATCGCTGCATCTATTAAAGGAACATTCGGCGGTTTTACATGGAAAGGAAGATACGTGAAGAGATGACAAATTATTTTTATACTCCGCCTCCAATCGTAAAAAAGGTCTTTGCTTCCATTCAATGGCAGTCGAAGGTTGATAAAATATTATTATCGTTTGATGATGCTCCTGAACCTGGAAGCACTCATAAAATATTATCTTTTTTAAATGAAAAAAAAATCAAAGCCGTCTTTTACGCTTGTGGGTTTAAATCAAAACGATATCCGGAAATAATCGAAGATATTATTGACGAAGGGCATATACTAGGAAATCATACATTTAATCACAGGAACATGCTTCTCCGGGTAGGGCATAGAATGAGGCAAGAAATTTTATCTGTAAATGAGTTGTTCTCCACTATTCATCATATACAACTAGAATATTTTCGCCCTCCTTTCGGGATGTTCAACCCTTTGATGTTAAATTTTCTTGAAACATATAAAATGAAATGTATTATGTGGTCATTACTTACAAGGGATTATAAAAATGATTGTAAGATTGTTAAATTTGGCATAGAAAAATATTTGATGAAAAATTCGATAGTTGTTTTTCATGACAATCCTAATAACATTAAGGTTACTCTCGAAGGGATTGACAACTTATTGGAAAAAGCATCGGAAATGAATTTTGAAATAGGGAATCCCGAAGGATGTTTGAAATAGTTTTTTTTACGGCGCTCACTTTTTATTTCTTACAGACAGTTTTATTTATTATCGGAGTGAATAAAAAATTCAACCGGATAGCCGATGACGATCTGCCCCTGGTTTCGGTTATAGTAGCCGCAAGGAATGAGGAGGAAAATATTCTGGAATGTTTACGTTCCTTAAACGAATTAGTCTATCCAGAGAAAAAAATTGAAATAATAATCGTTGATGATCACTCGACCGATAAAACGTCTGAAATTATCAAAAGCTACGTCAGGGATAAGCAGAAGTTTAAGATGATTGTGCCGAAAGAAAATTTGAAAGCCCTGAAAGGCAAAGCAAACGCTATTGCCAATGCAATTAAAATTGCCAAAGGTGACGTAATATTAACCACCGACGCTGACTGTACTGTAAATCCTTTATGGACAAAGACCCTTGCCTCATATTACGAAAACGATGTTGCAATGGTCTGCGGTTTTACGAATCAATCATCTTTAAACGCTTTCCATGAAATGCAGTCAATTGATTTCATTTTTTTATTATCCGTTGCCTCAGGCACAATGAATTTGGGAAAACCGCTGAGCTGCATCGGCAATAATATGTCATATAGGAAAAACGTTTATCACGAAGTGGGCGGCTATGAGAACATCCCTTTTTCGGTAACTGAAGATTTTCAAATATTAATGGCAATTCACAAGCTCAAGAAGTATAAAATCATATACCCGCTTGAGATGGATGGACTGGTAACATCCAAACCTTGTGCTGGCGCAAAAGCTCTTTATTGGCAGAAAAAAAGATGGGGAGTGGGCGGACTGAACAGCGATCTTGCCGGTTTCGGCGTGATGGCTTCTGCCTTCCTTGTGCATCTCGGAATTTTAACAGCGCCTTTTATTTTTACCGCTAATCTTCTTTACGGAATCGCCTTTAAATTTTTCATAGATTATTTTTTTATGAGAGATATACACAAAAGGCTCAACATTAAAATGACTATGAAAGGATTTTTAGCCTTCGAAATTTATTATGTCTTTTATGTAGTAGCTCTTCCAATCCTTCTGATATTCGATAAACGGGTTAAGTGGAAAGGTCGTGAATACAAAAAATAATTCTCAGTCTAACTACGGAGTAACATTGATAAAATCATTGATATGCAGATTTCAACCCTTCACTAAGATTCTGCTTTTGATATTTCTTCTGGTGAATTCTGCAAACGGACAAAGCGATACGGAATTGTTCCCCGGGGTCCTTAATATTCAACCATTTACTGCAAACGTTCTTGAACCTAAACTTGGCTTTCTATTTCATACTGGGGATAATGAACTCAGGCTGGATATTGGGAACTCGGTAGATATTTTAAGTCACTCACCTTCGCCGGATGAGACTTTTTCGTTCGGGGCGGATTTTTTTACTTATTCTCAGTTAAGAAACACAAAGAATTTTCATTTCCCGGTTGATGCCATTGATTATTTATTCGGTTTTAATTTCGGCTATAAAAAAATTGATGGAGATTACGCATATGGAATAAGAGCTCGATTAAGTCATATCAGCGCACACTTTGTTGACGGACATTTTGATAAAAATAATTATGCCTGGCGTGGCGGCTTCGATCCTCGCGTCTACAGTCGCGAGTTTATTGAACTGGCGCCTTTCGTAAAATTCAATAAATTAAGAATCTACGGAATATTAACTTATATTTATCATGTCGACCCGGTAGAACTCGGCAAGGACTCGTATCAATTGGGCTTTGATTATTTTGCGCCTAATCTTATCGGCAGAAATTTTTCTCTTTTCGCTGGATATGATTTTAAAATCGAACATCTGCTCGATTATGAAATAAACCATTCAGTCTCGACCGGAGTGAAGTGGGGGAAACCACACGGGAAAGGCATTAGTTTTTATTTGCATTTTTATAACGGCAAGAGCGTACACGGCGAATGGTACTTTAAGGATGTAAATTATTCTGCTGTGGGTATGAATCTTGATTTATGATTTAATAAATATTTTCCACCAAAATTCGGATTTTGAAAATTGATACTGCCAAAAAAAAGAAGCCCGCTGATTCATCTCGCTTTATTTATTATTACGTTTATTACCACCGTAATAGCTGGAGCCGAATGGTCAAGCGGCACGTTAGGCCCTTATGAGTTCAGCGAGTTACGCCTCGGTCTTCCTTATGCAATTTCAGCTCTATTATTTCTTAGTTTCCATGAATTCGGGCACTATTTTGCCGCTAAATATCATAATGTAAAAACTACACTTCCGTATTACATCCCATTTCCTCCCATACCAGGATTTTTTAACTTCGGCACTATGGGTGCTGTTATACGCACACGCTCCGAAATTAAAAGTAACAAAGCAATGTTCGACATCGGTATCGCCGGACCGATTGCAGGTTTTATCGCTTGTCTAAGCATTCTTATTTACGGGTTCACTAATCTGCCGGGAGAAGAGTATATTCTAGCAATTCATCCCGATTATTTTACGGAAGAATACGGACAGAATGTTATTAATTTCGAATTCGGCGATACGATTTTATTTATGGTCATGAGAAAAATTTTTACAACCCCTGATCAATTTGTGCCGCCGATGTCAGAGGTCTATCATTATCCTTACTTATGCGTCGGATGGTTTGGATTGTTTGTAACTGCGATGAATATGGTGCCGGTTGGACAACTCGACGGCGGACATATTGTTTACAGTATGTTCGGCGAGAAAAAGCAGGAGGCTATTTCAGGAATAACGATGCTTTTGTTGATAGCGCTCGGTGTGCTTGGAACGCTTGACGCTTTTCTTGAACTGAATTTTCATTTCGGTTGGAGCGGATGGCTTTTCTGGAGTTTGATATTGTATTTTTTTATCAAGGTGAAGCATCCGCCGGTAAGAGACTTTAAACCATTGAACAAATCAAGATTGATTTTAGGATATTTCAGCTTAGTAATTCTCCTGCTTTCCTTTTCGCCGAGTCCCTTTGTTATTTCTTTATATTAAATTTTTAGACTTGACAAACAATGGTATCTTCTCTAAGTTTGAAACAAATTTTAAGGAAATCTTTCAGAAAGAAATTGCTACCATTTTTTTTATTAACCTAAAGCGGGTGAATTTTGTATTCAGGCAATTTCATAGCGGTAATTTCCTTTTTTTTTGTACTATCCCGTCATAGAATTGCCCCGCAAAACTAAACTGATAGAATGATCAAAAATATTTTATTCATAGTGGTTTCTGTTTTTTTAGCGTCGTGTGATGACATTCCTAACGGAGTGGTCGAGCAGCTGAATCCTGTGGTTGAGATACAAAATTTGTTTGTGCCTTCTTCCATTAATTACACCGGCGCAGACACAAAACTGCAGGTTCGTTTGACTTTCAGCGAGACGCAAAATATCGAAAGAACATGGTTCAAAATTACATCTATTATTGACGGCAGAGAGATTACCGATGCTGTTGAATTAAAGAACAACGGCAATCAAGCTGAAAGCGGAGATATTACAGCGGAGGACAACATTTTCTCAGGATATTATCTGCTTAGCGAACAGATGCCGAACGGAGATTACAGCGTCGAAATTTATCTTAAACTTTCAGGGCAGAATACGCGTAAAATTGCGGTCTCAAAATTTTATTACGATAACGGACAGGATAATTTTCCTCCGGAATTATCAGATCTGAATATTCCTGCAAGCGTCAATAGAGGCGAACAATTTGTTTTCACGGTAAAAGCCAAAGATGCAAACGGTTTGGCTGATATTAAATATGTTTATTTTGTTTTGACTCGACCGGACGGAACAACTGTAATCGATACAAGAACCAATTCGTCAAAATTCATAATGGATGATACGGGCAACCTCGACATTTATGGCGATCAAACTGCAGGGGATGGCGTATATTCATTTAAAAATTCATTCGGCGAAACAGCACAAACAGGATCCTGGGTATTCAAGTTTGAAGCCGAAGATAGATCAGGTAAATTAAGTAATCAGATTACTCATACAATGACTATTCTATAATGTTCAATAAAATTTTAATCATATCAATTATTATCGGAATTAATTTATTCGCTCAGTTTAGGCCTGAAAGTTACAAGATTAATGAAGTCAAACTCGGGAAGGAGAACAGCACTACACCAGCGAGCAATTCTATCACTGATATTTTAATCGAAGGTAATACAATTTGGCTTGGCACATCAAGGGGGTTGTCAAAATCAACTGACTTCGGGGTGTCTTGGGAAAATTATTTTAAGAGTTCAGATTTTGGCGAAGAAGCAATAATATCTTTAGGTTACGATAACGGCGTTATATGGGCTGCAACGGGACATTCGGTTGAAAAGAGCGGACAAGACCTGCCTGAGGGAAGCGGTTATAGATATTCGTCTGATAACGGTGAAACATGGGTAACTTTGCCGCAGCCGGTTGATCTCCCTGGTGATTCTCTTATAAGTTACGGTATAAATGTACTCCGCGCTTTGCCAACTACAGTAAGAATACAGAACATTTCCTACGACATCGCATTTACTAAAAATACTATTTGGACAGCTAATTTTGCCGGGGGGCTGCGGAAGTCAACCAATATGGGTCAGAGCTGGGAGCGTGTCGTTCTGCCTCCAGATTATCTAGATAGTATTTCTCCTGAAGACACATTAAGTTTTTCGCTTCAGCCTGTTGCAGGCTCATTCGGTAATGAAAATAATTTAAATCACCGCGTCTTTTCGGTAATCGGAGTTAATGATTCTACGCTTTATGTCGGCACAGCCGGTGGAATAAATAAATCTACCGATAATGGCTTAAGCTGGGTTAAATTTAGCAAGCAGAATCAAGAGCAGCCCATCAGCGGAAATTTTGTAACTGCTTTAAGTTATGACAGAGTTTTTAATACAATATGGGCGGCGACATGGAAAGCTGAGGATATGAGTGAAAACTGGGCGGTAAGCTATTCGACAAACGGCGGCGCCGGCTGGCAGATTTCATTGCCCGGCGAAAGAGCTCACAATTTTGGCTATAAATATTACGGCGATTTGAACAATCCGAATAATTCGAATGTATTTTCGGCGACCGATAACGGTATTTTCAGATCAAGCGATTACGGCAGAACTTGGTTTGCTCCCAATTCAATTGTTGATGCGGATTCAAAAGTTCCGATCGCAACGAACATTTTTTATTCCGTCAATACGATGAGGCGTGAAAACGCCTCAACAGATATATGGATTGGCTCTTCGAATGGGCTCGCAAGACTGAACGAAGAGACGGGATTTTGGAGCGGCAGCTGGAAAGTATTTTTAGCCTCGCCTGCTATCACTAAAAAACAAGAATCATTCGCTTTTCCTAATCCATTTTCACCTGAATTACAAAACGTAAAAATCAAGTTTAACTTAAGTATGAATGATGCTAAGATAACCGTCAGGGTTTTTGACTTCGGAATGAATCTTGTCCGTACAATTTTACAGAATGTTTCGAGAAGCGCCTCCGACGAGCAATTAGTCTTCTGGGACGGCAGGAACGAAAACGGAAGCATAGTACCAAATGGAGTTTATTTTTACAGAATTGATATTAATTCCGAGGAGCCTCTCTACGGAAAAATATTGGTGTTAAGGTGATGACCTTTTAATTCAAACTTTTATTGAAGGAAGGATTTTGAAAATCTTCAAATTGATTTTAATATTTCTCGTGCCGGCGCTGCTGACTGCTCAATCAGAATTCAGCTCAATCGCCGGTAAACCCGGCGCATTCAGCAGAATGGGTTTCGGCGCGCGCGGGAAGGGGATGGCTAACGCAATGAGCTCTGTGACCCAGGGGAATTTATCGTCATATTACAACCCCGCTTTAATTGTTTTTCAGAAAGATAATTCGTTTCAATCTTCATATTCATTTCTCTCATTAGATCGGACGCTTAACTTTCTCAGCTTCACCCGCAACTTCGAATTCGGCTTTCAAAATCCCGACGGATCTAAAAGAGATAAACCCAGAGCAACAGCAGGATTAAGTATTGGTCTTATAAATGCTGGGGTGGGGGAGTTTGATCAAAGGGATAATCAGGGTATGGTAACTGGTAAATTATCTCCTTTCGAAAATCAATTTTTTCTTGCTTTTGCCAATAAATTCTCTGAGCGGTTGGCCATAGGCTTCGGTGCTAAATTTTATTATGCAAAACTTTACGATGATATTACCTCTACATCATTCGGCTTCGACCTTGGCGCACTTTATAAATGGAATGACAATTTGAATTTCAGTTTTGCTTTAATTGATATCAACAGCAGATACAAATGGGATACAAATAAGATTTATCAGCAGGACGGAAGAAACAGCAACGATGAATTCCCACTGCTTAAGAGAATCGGAGCATCGTATATATTTGATAATCCATCCTTGCTTATTTCTATTGAATTTGAAGGTATAAATTCCAGTACGAACTTTTTAAGATTTGGCGCGGAATACCTTATACACGAAAATCTTTTCCTCCGCGGAGGCGTGGATAATTTTAACATTAGTAATACAGATTTACCTGTAAGACCTTCTTTAGGTTTTTCTTATCTCTATAGTTTCGGAACATTTATAAGCAATATTGATTATGCTTTCTCGATTGAACCATATTCAACACACGATCAGCATATTATCGGGATTGGGATTAATTTTTAACTGCTGACAGGCTAATATGAAAAAAATATTATTATCAATTTTATTATTTACAGAAATCCTAATCGGACAGAATGCCGGAAGCACCGGCTTATCTTTTTTGAAGTCTTCATTCGGCGCAAGAAACTTAGCAATGGGGGACTTGGGCGTCGCCGGTCCGGAGGATATGTCGTCATTCTATTATAATCCTGCGATGCTGAGCAATTTTATTTCATCTCAATTATTCATCGCTCACAATCAAGCCATGCAGGATTTGAGCAGTCAAATTTTTGGCGCCAGCTTTGAAGTATTTGATATGCCTTTCGCCGTTAGCATGAATACTACTTCTGTTGACGGTATTGAAGTACGCACCCAGCCCGGAGAAATCGAATCAAAATTTAAAGCTCATTATTTTTTTACAGGACTTTCAACCGGTTTCTCTTTATACGAAAACTTTTCCGCGGGTCTTACAATCAAATATGTTTATGAAAATCTTTTTAGTGACGAATCTTCGGGCTTAAGCTACGATTTAGGGCTTTATTATTCGGATCTTTACGAAAATCTGAACGTAGGCGTATCTTTCAGAAACCTCGGCTCTATGAACAAACTCCGCAATGAAGCTTCCAGGCTGCCTAAGGATTTTCGACTAGGTGTAAGTTATGAATCGCTTCTTGAGATGATCAACTCTGAGATATTATTGACCGGCGGGTATCAAAAATATACTGACCTTGCTGATTCCCACATTCATTTAGGAGGGGAGATATTTTACGATAATTTACTCGCACTGCGTGCCGGATATATCACAGGATATGATTCCAAAGGATTAACTTTTGGTACAGGAATATCCTGGAACAATATTAACTTCGATTATGCATTTGTGCCCTATGAATACGATTTAGGCAACTCGCATACGATTTCATTAATGTATACTTTCAATTAGCGCAAGCCAGCGGTAATTTGTTAAATTTTATTTGATAAACAGATTAGTTTTATGGAAATAATAGAATACACCGGGAAATGGAAAGATAAATGGGATAGTTTTGTTCAAGATTCAAATAACGGCACGATGTTCCATCTGCAAAAGTTTTTCGATTACCACACCCCGGGAAAATTTTCATTCAATCATTTAATCTTTCTTAACAAAGACAAAATTGCCGCGGTGCTTCCCGGTTCAAAAATCGGTAACCGCTATGAATCGCCGATTGGAGCAAGCTACGGTTCCATTGTCACGAAGGATATCAAGTTTAACGAAGCGATGGAGATTGTAGGAACATTAATCGAATACGGCAGAAAGAACGGTTTAAAAGAAATCGAGTTAACAGCCGCGCCTGTAGTTTATGAGAACAAGCCGAACCAGAATCTAGATTTTGCCATGCTCTGGCAAGGGTTTACGTATAAGCTGCATTATATTTCAAGCGCAATTAAACTTGATCCGAACATTGATATCATCTCTCGATTTTCTCAATCAATTAGGCGGAATGTCCGCAGGTCCCTTGAGAACCCCGATATTTCGATAGAGATAAATGATCGCTACGATGAATTTTATCCCATATTATTAGAAAACAAATCCCGGCATGGAGTAAAGCCTACTCACACTTTCGAGGATCTGCTAAAATTAAATTCTTTGCTGCCTGAAAACTTAAAACTGTTTATGGTTTACTTTAAAGATAAACCTATTGCAGGCTCACTAATGTTTTTTGTTAATAGAACCTGCGCACTTTGTTTTTATAATATGCTGCTGTACGATTATCAGGAATTAAAACCTATTCAAAGAGTGATGTACGAAGTTGTAAAATATTCTACCGAAGCAGGGTATAATTACGTCGATATCGGGGTTTCGCAAGATACTATGGCGTCAAACCCGATGACTCCGAGTTTAAGCCTTATCGAATTTAAAGAGAAGTTCGATGCAAAAACCGTAATGCGAAATACACTGCATATCAGATTATAGAATTTTTTCTACGGATTGAAAATTGAAAAAAATTTGTATTGCATTTTTAGGAAATGCTTTTAATGATACCCGCGTTACCAACTTAACAAACTCGTTGATACAGGATTCGTGTAAAGTAAATGTAATATCATTTGATTGGACTTCCGACTCTACAGAAGATATTCTTGGCGATATTTCCGTATATAAACTTGATAAATCAACATCTTCAATTAAATTTTACCTGTCTTTTCTTAGCATCCTTAGACGCAGTCTTTCGAAAGTAAAAGCGGATATTTATATTGCCGAAGATGTTTATACTCTTCCTTTGGCAGTTTTTTTTGCGAAACTGAGAGGCAAGAAGGTTTACTATAACTGCAGAGAACTTTATCCTTTCCTTGCCGGACTGCGGAATAAAAGAGTAGTTCAAAATATTATAAAGTTTGTCGAAAGGTCGTTCATTAAACGAGTTGATTTAGTATTAACCACAGGAGAGATGGACGCTCAATTCATTCAGCACTATTATAAGATAACGAACACGCTTGTAATAAGAAACCTCCCTATCATAAAGCAGCCTTCGCGAAAAGTTGCATTGAAACAAAAATTCGGGATACCGGCAGAACATAAAATACTTTTATATCAAGGGGTAATCTTTGAGGGCAGGGGGATCGATAAAGTAATAATCGCTATAAAGTATCTGCCTAACGTTCATCTAATATTATTAGGTGACGGAGTTAAAAAATCGGCTTATCAGAAATTAGCTGATGATATCGGTGTAAGCTTGCGGGTTCATTTTGCAGGGACTGCTTCTCAAGATGATTTAATTAATTACACCGTCGAGGCTGAAATAGGCTTAGCGCTGATAGAAAATATAAGCCTCAGCTATTACTATGCCCTTCCAAATAAATTATTTGAATACATTGCGGCGGGTGTTCCGGTGCTTAGTTCAAACTTACCGCAGATGAAATTAATAGTCGATAAATACAAAGTCGGAAGAGCGATAAATATCGATTCAAATGAAACGGTCGCAAAAGAAATTAAATCTATGCTTGAAGATGGGGAGGAACTAGAAACTTTCAAACAGAATGCAAAGACTGCGGCGGCGGAATTGAACTGGGATGTAGAATACTCTTCCGTACGGTCAAAACTTTTAGGCTGATCTATTTTACACTGTGATTAATAATCATTAATTTTGCACACTAATTGCCAAGCGCTAATTAACAGGTTGTTGCCCAACCCCGTCAGGTCCGGAAGGAAGCAGCGGTCAGCATTCAATCTGTGTAATTAGTTAGCTTGGCTTTTTTATTCTTTAATAATATTCAAAAGTCTGCCGTAACTTTTATTTGTCATTTCAATTGAAATAATCCGACCGGTCGCAATATCTTCCAGATGAAAAGGTTCAATTAGAATATTAATTAAAAACCCTGATAAACCCGGCTGATGCCCGCTGCCGGCAATATCAAAGCCATAGAACTCGGGGATAATACACCAAGCAGATTTTGAAAAGAAGCGCCGGGTTATAATTTTTTATAGATAATAATATCTTCTCGTACATTCATTTTCCGTTTAATAAATCAGCCGTTTGCAGCGCGCGTAATTTAAGCGAGCTGATTAGATAATTAATAGTAATGCTGAAATCCTTAAAGGATTTGATTTTACTCATGAATTTTTTCTGCCCTGCTTCGCTTACTGTTTTTTCAGTACCGCTTCCGCTTACCGCCTTGGCAAGACGAATCAGAAATAGCTTCAAAAAATTCTCCTAAAAACTTTTTTAATTTTTCGAAACATTAATATATTTACCGGCATCATTGAAAACTTATTACTAAGGGGACTTAGCTGAGAAAATTAATAATTTTAATAAAACTTTTTTTCCTAATTAGCAATTTAACAGCTCAGGAAATAAATGTATCTAATCTCAATCTTAAAGGCGTCGAATTCGAATTGCAAATTAAAGACCTCCCCGATTCTCTTCGTAGCGTAAATATAAAACTAATTGACAACGAATACCAAATCGAGCATACACTAACTGTACTGAAAGGGAGTGTGGATACTTCAATTGTTATTGATAGAGCAGGGAATTATAACATCATTTTAGACGGGCTTACGGAAGAAAGATTTGTTCGTATTCTTCCCGGCTGGCTGAGTATTATTCCGCCTCTACTGGCAATTTTATTGGCACTAATTATACGGCAGGTCATAGTATCGCTTGCCGCCGGAATATTTATCGGAGCATTGTTTATTTATGAGAATAATCCGCTCACTGCTCTGCTTCGTTTCGCCGATAAATTTATGCTTGAGGCACTCATAGACCCTGATCACATGTTTATTATTTTGTTTACACTTTTGATTGGCGGAGTAGTCGGGATAATTTCTCGAAACGGCGGGACAACCGGTTTGGCAAATCAAATAACTAAGCTTGCTAAGAATTCAAGAACCGGTATCCTTGCAAGCTGGCTGATGGGTGTAGCTATTTTTTTTGATGATTACGCAAACTCTTTAATAATAGGCAATATGATGAGACCGATAACCGACCGGCTTCGGATATCGCGTGAAAAACTTGCTTATATTGTTGATTCAACAGCGGCGCCCATTGCAAGTATCTTTTTCATAAGCACGTGGATTGGATACGAAGTCGGGCTTATTGAAGACGGGTTACGCTCAATCGGCTCCGAGATGAATGCATACGATGTATTTATTAATTCAATACCATACAGCTTTTATCCCATCGCTGCTATTGCTATGGTTTTCTTTGTCGCATACCTAAACCGGGATTTTGGACCCATGTATAAGGCGGAGTTACGTGCGAGAGAATCAGGCCAAGTCAGTAATTCAAAAGTTACTACTGAAAATTCTTTTGATGATTCAAAAGATTTTTATCAGGGCAATAAATCAAGATGGATTAACGGCGCTGTGCCGATACTTATAATATTATTCGGCACTATACTCGGACTTTTTTTTACCGGCAGAACCAAATTGGAATCTTTGGGTATTTATGATTACGGAATACAAGAGATCATTAATCACTCCGATTCTTACTCTTCATTACTATGGTCGAGTTTTATCGCATGTGTGACTGCGATTATTATGAGCGTCAGCCAGCGCATCATCAAACTTGAAGAAACGATAAACGCATGGACAAAAGGCGTTCAGTCAATGATGGTGGCTGTACTAATACTCGTATTTGCTTGGGCTATAAGCTCGGTTACAGTCGAATTAAAAACTGCCGACTATATTATTTCGATAATTAGCGATAAGATGGACCCGAGATTTTTACCGGGAATTGTTTTTATTGTCTGTGCTCTCACAAGTTTTTCAACAGGAACAAGCTGGGGAACCATGGCTATTGTTGTCCCGATTGTAATTCCGTTAGCTTCAAAAATGACGGCATTAGCGGGAATGAGTCCTGAATTAAGCAGCACAATACTTTACGGGGTTATCAGTTCTGTTCTAGCGGGATCTGTTTTCGGTGATCATTGTTCGCCTATTGCAGATACAACAATTCTAAGTTCATTGGCTTCAAAATGTAATCATATCGATCATGTCAATACGCAGCTTCCCTATGCTATTGTTCCAGGAATGATGTGCATGGTTTTTGGTTATGTCCCTGTTATATTTGGTTTAAGTCCATTTGTTGCTATTGGGCTAATAATATTAAGTTTATTCTGTGTAGTACTGCTTGCGGGCAAAAAGCTTCCGGTTTATTCTGAAGATTGAACAGAATTCTTTTTGTGGAAATGTTCATACACAAGCTTTGCCTTTGATTTGGCAATGTGACTTTCAAGTTCTTTAAGCCGGGCATTTCTTATACTATCAAAATCTATAAAGTTCTTCAACAATTTACCCGCTATCTTTTCTCCGATACCTTTAATCTCCTGAAGCTCTGAGGTGAAAGTGCGTTTATCCCTTCTCTTTCTGTGAAATGTAATTGCAAACCTGTGCGCTTCATCTCTTACCTGCTGCAGCAGTTTAAGGCTTGAGGAAGTTTTGGGTATTACCAATGCTTCCGAACTGCCGGGTTGAAACACTTCTTCCAGTCGTTTTGCAAGCCCAATTATATTATAGTTAGTTATTCCCAACCGGTTAAGAATTTTTACCGAACTGCTTAACTGACCTTTTCCTCCGTCAACCATTATTAGATCGGGCAGCAGTTCATTTTCTTCTAAGAGTTTCTTATACCTTCTCTGAATTACTTCCTGCATCGAAGCAAAATCATCCGGACCGTCGGCTGACTTAATAATGAATTTTCTGTATAAACTTTTTTTCGGTTTCCCGTCTATGAAAACAACCATGCTCGCAACCGTATCGCTTCCCTGTAAATTCGAAATGTCGAAACATTCAATTTTTCTTGGAATAACATTTAGTGACAAATCTCTTTTCAATGCCGAAAGCACATAAGGCAGATTACCGTCCTTTTTCATTCTCTGCAATTGAATTTCTTTTAACTGCAGTATAGCGTTTTGTTTGCACATCCGCAGAAGAGAAAGCCGATCGCTTTGGCGTTGAGGAATAACAAAATTTACTTTTCTGCCAGCTTTACTGCTCAGAAAGTTTAAGATACTTTCTTTATCAGAAGGAAGTTTTTCCAAAATTATTTCTTTCGGTATATCAACAAACTCATTGTAATAAAATTTTATAATTGAGGAATAAATCTGCTCAATCTCTTCGCCTGGTTCTGCGTTTAGTTTGAACTGCTGCTTCCCAATCAATTTACCCGAGCGTATGTTAAGAATTGTTACAGAAGCATCTTTGCCTTCGCTTGCGGCGCTTATAAAATCTTTATCTTCCTGATCATTGCTGAGAATTTTCTGTCTGCCAGAATATACTTTCAATTGTTCTACCTGATCTCTGATTTGTGCCGCTTTTTCGAAATTCAACGAATCAGCCGCCGTTTTCATCTCTTCGAGCAAATCATTAATCAAATCATCTGTTTTTCCTCTCAGAAGTTTTGCAACCTGAGTAACAATTTTGTTATAATCTTCTTTACTAATCAAACCTTCGCAAGGGCCGTCGCATTTCTTGATATGATAATCGAGACAAAGCTTAACTTTTCTTTTTTCAATTACATCATCATCAATATAATACTTGCAGCTTCTTATACGGAAAATTCTGTTGATAAGCGCAAGCGAATTTTTCATTGACTTTACGTCCGTATATGGTCCAAAATATTTTGACCCGTCCTTTATTATCTGCCTTGTCTGAAATACTTGCGGAAATGGTTCGTTGGTTATACGGATATATGGAAATGATTTATCATCCTTAAGATTAATATTATAACGCGGCTTTAACTTTTTTATCAGGTTATTTTCGAGTATAAGCGCTTCTACTTCGCTGTCTGTGGCAATTATTTGAATATCGGCAATCTTTGAAACAAGTATCAATGTTTTAGGAGAATCAACCGTGCTATGAAAATAGCTCCTGACTCTGTTCCTCAAATTCTTTGCCTTCCCGACATAAATTATTTTACCGCTTTTATCTAAAAATTGATAAACTCCGGGAAGCGGCGGTAAGGATTGAATTCTGTCTTTGATGAAATTATTAAATTCAGGCATATAGCTTTAGTATGTTGGAAGTATTCATCAGATTAAATAATGAGGGGTTATGCAACCCCCCATTTCTAAGCAATTGTGGGCTAATTTAAAACACATAATTTTTTGGTATCACAACTATGCCGGTTTCCGAAACAGTGAATCTTTTTTTATCAGTTTCAGTATCGAAACCAATCTCAGTCCCTTCGGGAACAGTAACATTTTTGTCAATTATTGCCCGTCGAATACGGGAATGCCTGCCAATGTTACAGTTGTTCATTATTATTGAATCGGTCACATAACTGTAGCTGTTAACTCTGACATTGGGGCTTAGGATTGACCGCTCGACTAATCCGCCGGAGATCACCGACCCGTCGCTGATAAGCGAGTTAAACGCCCGCCCGACGCGCTCGCCTTCGTGTGAAATTGTTTTAACTGGCGGCGACTGAATCTGTATTGTTCTCAAGGGCCAGTTAGCATCGTAAAGATTAAATTCCGGAGTTACACTTATTAAGTCCATACTCGCAGCATAATAACTGTCGAGTGTGCCCACGTCAACCCAATAGGGTTTTTCTTTTTTGTTTTCGTCTTCAAATCTAAAAGCTTGTATGTTGAAATTCTGCTTAATCATATATGGTATTACATGCTTGCCAAAATCGGAGTTGTCAAGTTTTTCTTTCTGCATATTTTCAAGAACATCTTTTAAGATTTTTGCGTTAAAGACATAAATCCCCATATTAACAAATGACTGTCCCGGTCTATCCGGAATTTCAGGCGGTCTTTTTGGTTTTTCGACGAAAGATATAACCTTATAATTCTTATCAATTTCTAAAACGCCGAATCTTGAAGCAGTATCTTTGGGAACGTAAAGTGAAGCGATAGAGAGCGCAGCTTTTTTTTCGACGTGGTACTGAATCATTTTCAAATAGTCCATCTTGTAAATATGATCGCCCGATAAAAGCAACACATAATCAACCAAATGATCTTCGAATAAATTTAAATTCTGGAAGATAGCGTTGGCTGTTCCAGTGTACCAGTTATTGCTGATTTTCTGCTGAGGTGGAATAGAATAAATAAATTCTCCCAGTTCGGGGTTAAAAATATTCCAGGCTTCGTATATATGCCTGTTTAGCGAATCAGATTTGTATTGTGTCAAAACATAAATTTTTCTCAAACCGGAATTCAAACAGTTTGAGAGTGCAAAATCGATGATTCTGTACTTTCCGCCAAAAGGTACGGAAGGCTTTGTTCTGTGCAAGGTTAACGGCGATAATCTTTCGCCCTGACCTCCTGCTAAAATCATTGTTAGGGTTTTTCGGATAATTGCAGAACCGGTATAAGCCATAAATTACTCTGTTTTATTTCGAATTAGTTTTGTGAATATTTCTACTACTAATTACATTTTGTTAAATTTCATAATAAAAACCATAATTTATTTAATGATTCAACGCATGAAAGTCAAGAGCAAAAAATATTTTATTTTTATATTATTCTCTATGATGATGACCGGGGTCTTGTTTCTCTTCTTATTTTTTCGCGAACCGGTATCCATTCTGATCGAATTGAAATCACTCAGTGCATCTGCAACGGAATTGTATAATGACGAAACGGACTTCATTGACGTTCTGCACTACAAAATAGAATTGGAATTATTCCCTGAAAAAAAATATGTCAAAGGGCAAACAATTATTACTCTAAGAATTCTGCCGGCTAAGAATTCTGACAAAATCTCACTCGATTTTTATGATAATATGAAGATCGAGACTCTTGAAATAAATGGGACTGCGAAAAATTTCCTTCATGAGGATAATAAAATAGTAATTTCATCTTCTGCCGAAGCTGACAGCAGCTATCAGATTAAAATCATATATTCGGGCTCACCCAAAAGCAAGGGACTGGGCTCTTTCAATTTTGCTAAATACCACAGCGGCGAAAACTTTGTTTATACTTTAAATGAGCCGATCTTCGCACCTACATGGTTCCCTTGCAACGATAAGCCTGATGACAAAGCGAAAGTTGATATAATTATAACTAACGACAGCAGTATGGTTTCCGTATCAAACGGTTTATTGATTGACATAAAAAAAATTGACTCTAGAAAAGTCTATCATTGGCGGAGCAATTATCCAACCTCAACTTATCTGATTGGATTTTATTCGGCTTCCTATAAAGAATTCTCACAGGAATATATTTCACTTGATAGTTCCCGCTTAATGACTCTGCATTACTATGTAATGCCCGATAAATATGAAGATGCTCTATATGACTTCAGCGTCCATCCTGATATACTGACAGTTCTTTCTAAATTATTCGGTGAGTATCCTTTCATTGATGAAAAGTACGGGGCTGCTCAATTTTTATGGAATTATGGCGCAATGGAACATCAGTCTATAACAGGTATTGGAACAAATTTTATCTCAGGGAAAGGATTTCATAAAGACCTATACATTCATGAAACTGCCCATCATTGGTGGGGCAATGCGGTTGGGCCTAAATCTTGGAAAGATATCTGGCTAAACGAAGGATTTGCAAAATATTCAGAAGCGCTTTATCATGAGGTAAAAAGCGGTCGAAATTCGCTCAAATCTTCAATGCTTGCAATTAAACAGGATTTTGAGGATGAAACTGTGTATTATCCCCGCGCGAATTTATTCTCAAGGGTTGTTTATGATAAAGGCGCATGGGTTCTGCACATGCTTAGAAGAGAAATTAGTGATACAATATTTTTCTATTTACTCCGCGGATATTTCGAAAAATATAAATACACTAATGCATCCACGGATGACTTTAAGAACATAGCGGAAAAATTTTCGGGAATTTCACTCCATAAATTCTTCGACCAATGGGTATATTCAGGAAAAGGGATAATTGAAATTGATTACAAGTTTAAGATTAAACCCGGGGATAATGCCGGCGCTACCGCAGTTATTTATTTGAATCAAATTCAAGATGGTTATGACTCTTATTCATTTCCTTTAGATATAAAATTTATGGCTGATTCTCATTCCGAAATAAAAACCTTTTATATTTCCTCGCGCGAGACTGTGATTTCGGCTGATTTAAGCTTTACTCCGGACAACATATTTTTTGATCCAGAAGACTGGCTTCTCGCAAGATTTCAAAGAATTGACCGATGATTCATTCTGCTGCTAAAATAAATTCCATTTACTTGGTAACATTTTGTAATAATAAGTATTAATTTACGGTAGAAAATATTTAATAAGGGTTCAAACATCCATTACTTCATATCCGATCTCCATTTAGGGCTACAGTCGAAAGAAATTGAGTCAAAAAAAGAATTGCTTCTTGTGAATTTCCTCGATTCTATCAGGGGGTCTGCTAAAAATTTATTCATTTTAGGCGACTTATTCGATTCCTGGTTTGAATATAAATATGTTATTCAAAAAGGATATTATATGACTTTTACCGCGCTAAAAGAACTAAGCGATACCGGCTGCAAGATTCATTATATAATCGGCAATCATGATTTCCTCCACAGAAACTTTTTTGAAACAGAATTCGGAGCCGAAATGTATCAAGATGCGCTTTCATTAGTTCTTGATGGTAAAAAGTTTTTTTTGGGTCACGGTGACGGGCTTGTAAAAAATGATGTTGGTTACTTGATTTTAAAAAAGTTTCTCAGAAACCGTATTATTCAAAATATTTATTCGTTTATACATCCGGATATTGGTCTTTGGTTAGCAAGCACAACAAGCAAAAAAAGCAGGGATTATACTGCGGGTAAAAGCTACGGCGAAATTGATGGTGTTTTTGAATCGGCAAAGAATAAAATCAGGCAGGGATATAACTATGTCCTCTTCGGTCATACGCATCATCGGAGTTATGAAAAATATGAAAGTGGAATTTATATTAATCTGGGAAGCTGGCTTAATAAACCATGTTATGGAGTTTTCTCAAATAATGAATTTAAAATCATTGATCTTTAATCCCCGGTGATTTAATGACGGCAAGAAAAAATAATAAATCCGGCAGTCTAAAAAAAATACTTTGGAGCGGCTTTGTGCTTATAGTATTAGCAATAGCACTATCGGCATATTTCTATTATCAATATATAATCAACGGTTTACCGGGTCTTGAAGAACTTGAGAACCCAAGGCAAAGTTTAGCAAGTATTGTTCTCGATTCGAATGGTGAAGAGATCGGACGGTTTTTCCGCGAAAGCCGTATTGAAGTTTCACTCGACAGCATCCCCCAAACAATTATTAATGCATTGATAGCAACCGAAGATAAAAAATTCTATAGGCACTGGGGGGTAGACCTTGATAGATTTGTTAAAGCCATGATCAAAACTATGATGGGGCAGAGACAGGGGGCAAGTACCATAACTCAGCAGCTCGCAAAAAATTTATATGATTTGAAAATTATTGACGAGTCAATCTTTGACACAATAACCAGAAAAATACGCGAATGGATCACCGCTGTTCAGATTGAAAAATCCTATACAAAGAAGGAAATATTGGAGATGTATTTTAATACTTCTTACTTTGGGAGAGGGGCTTACGGTATCGAGATGGCATCACGCATGTTTTTTAACAAAAGGGTAAAAAACCTGACTATCCCAGAAGGCGCCGTGCTTATTGCACTGCTCAAATCGCCTGTTTTTTACGACCCCGTAAGAAGAAATATAAATTCGATAAACAGAAGAAATCTTGTAATGCGCGAAATGGTTAAAGACGGCTTCCTCAGCGAGACAGAGTATGATCATTACCGCGAGCAGCCAATAGTTGTTCAACTTGAGAGGACAACAAAAAAATTCCGGGGCACTAACGCGCCTTACTTTATCGAGCATGTTAGACTACAAATGGAAGAGTTATCGGAAAAATACGGTTTTAATATATATGAAGAAGGTTTGACGATTCATACTACTTTGAATACAAAAATGCAGGAGTTTGCTAATAAAGCATCCGTTGAACATCTGGATGAATTCCAGAAAGAATTTGATAAACGTTGGAATTGGGACAAAAATCGTAATGTACTAAATGATCTTCTAAAAAAAGCAGTGCGTGAAAGAGGGGAGTATCTTTCCGCCAAGACTCTTGAAGAGAAAAACGAAATATTTGAAAGACTTAGTAAGAATGTAGCGTTCGTTGATTCCGTTCAGAAATATTGGCAGACTATTGAAGTCGGGTTTGTTGCTCTCGACGTTAGAGACGGTCATATCCTTGCTATGGTTGGGGGAAGGGATGTAAGAAACGGCACCGGGCTTAATCATATCACGCAGATTAGAAGACAACCGGGCTCGGCATTCAAACCAATTATTTATACTGTCGCTCTTGATAACGGCTTATATCCGGCATATCCGATTCTTAACCAGCCGTTCGATTATGAAGGCTGGCAGCCATCAAATTTTGAAGTTGATTTCCTCAGCGGATTTATGAGTTTGAGAGACGCTATAAAACAGTCTGTGAATCTTGTTGCAGCAAGATTAATCATTGAAGGGCATGTTCCCCTTTGGCAGGTTGGAACGTATGCGCATAAACTCGGGATTAAATACAGACTTAATTTATTCCCGGCTATTTCACTCGGCGCCTCTGAAGTTTATCCAATCGAGTTGACTTCGGTTTTTGCGACATTTGCCAATAAAGGAATTTACAACGAACCGATGTCAATATTACGAATTGAAGATAAGGACGGAATATTAATTGATGCTTTCAGTTCGCAGAGCAGAGAAGCAATAAGCGAGGAAACTGCCTATATGATTACTAATCTATTGGAAACAGTTGTAAATGAAGGAACGGGAATAAGAATTAGAGCAATACACAATTTCCAAAGACCATGCGCAGGTAAGACCGGCACTAACTCCGACTATAAAGATGCATGGTTTATGGGGTATACTCCTCAAATCGCTGCAGGCGTATGGGTAGGTTTCAACGATCAAAGAATTTCATTTACTGGCGCTTATGGACAAGGCGCAAAAGCGGCAGCCCCAATCTGGGCTAATTTTATGAAGATGACTTACGATTCGTTGAATTTTCCAATCGAATACTTCGAACCCCCGAGCAACGGCGAAATTGTTTCGGTAAACTTCTGCAAAGAATCTATTTATGAATTCGGCGATCCGCGTATTTACTCCAGCGACTGCAATTCTGGAGTTGTGTCTGATATTATCAAATTAAAAGATATTCCTCCGAGTTTTAATTCGAGCAAGGATAAGGTTATAAAAATTTTCGATAAATATTCGATAAAAGATACAACAGGGAACGAAGCGACTGAAATTATAAAATAGTTTTCAATTATTTTTTTTATGTGTTATTTTTGCAGCCGAAAATGTGAAGTTAAATTACGCCCGGATGGCGGAATTGGTAGACGCGCTAGCTTCAGGAGCTAGTTGGTGCAAGCCAGTGCAGGTTCGAGTCCTGTTCCGGGCACATTACAGGTCAAATTACCCCGCGATGAGATTCCGCTCAATTCTTGCCGATTAAATATTAACTCTTCTTTTATCCCCACACCCGCCTTGTTTGGTAGTAAACTGAAAATCTTTTTTGTTAAATTCGAATAGCGGATAAGAATTCTTAAATAAATTTTGGTAATGATAGTGAATAAATTAAAATTGTTCTTAATATTCTGTCTAATATATCCCACATTGTTTTTTTCAGCTGATAGACCCAAGAATATCATCATTATGATCGGCGACGGGATGGGGTTAAATTATGTCAGCGCTTCTGTGCTTTCGGATAGAAATAGTCCTTTTATTAAATTCAATTCAATCGGGCTGTTGAAAACTCCTTCTTCAAATAAATTGATAACCGATTCGGCAGCTGGCGCAACGGCGATATCCACCGGTTATAAAGTTCCTAACAAGGCAATCTCTAACGATACTGCCGATAAAAACTATGAGACCATTTTCGCTATTGCCAAGAAAGAAGGAATGTCAACAGGCATTGTAGTTACAAGCAGCGTTACGCATGCTACTCCCGCGGCGTTTTACGCCAACTCGAAAAGTAGAAGCGAACATGATAATATTGCGCTTCAACTAACTTACGCCGACTTGAACGTTGCCATCGGGGGAGGATATAAATATTTTGCTAACTCAAAAAAACACGGCTCGAGAACTGATGATAAGGACCTGTTTGAATCAATGAAAGCATCAGGCTATGAAATTGCGTTAGACTATAATTCCCTCGTAAAAATTAAGTCTGGCAAAGTTTTAGGCTTACTGGGCGAAGACGGATTAAACCCGGCGTCAAAACGGGAATATTCATTAGCGGACCTGACAAAAATCGGGCTTAAAAAACTCAGCTCTAACCCAAACGGATTTATTCTTATGGTTGAAGGTTCGCAGATTGATTGGGCGGGGCATAATAACGATACTGATTACCTGCTTTCCGAAATGAAAGATTTTTCTGAAGCTGTTGACTTGGTTCTGGAATTTGCAAAGACCGATGGCAAAACATTACTCGTTGTTACTGCCGATCATGAAACCGGAGGAATGACTATTACCGGCGGTGAAAAAGACGGCTCTAATCTTAGTTTAAGTTTCGCTACCACGGGACATACGCCTGAACTTGTCGGGATATTTTCCTTTGGCCCCTCACAAGAAAAATTTTCGGGCATATTTGAAAATCATATCGTCGGAAGAAAATTGATTAAACTTATCAACCCGGATTTTGTATTCACCGGAGACGAGTAGAGTAATGGTCTCTTTATAATTATGGAAGAAGACTTTAATCTCGAAACAGCTTATAAGAACGCATTAATATTTGCGAAACAACATTACGAGAATTTTCCGGTGGTTTCCGCATTTCTTCCTAAACGGCTTCGCAGACACGTAGCGGTGATTTATCAATTTGCACGTCAAGCAGACGATATTGCCGATGAAGGTCAATTCTCTCCGGCTGAACGGCTGGCAAAATTAAATCACTTCGAATTATTATTTAATAAAACACTTTCCCGTGAATACGAAAGCAAATTTTGGTATGCACTACACAACACAATAAAACAATTCGGGCTAAGTGAAGATAATTTCTTGAACCTTCTAAGCGCATTCAAACAGGATGTTGTTAAAAAACATTATGAAGATTTTGATGAACTGCTGGATTATTGCAGCAGATCGGCTAATCCGGTTGGAAGGCTGATATTGGAACTGAATGGGATAAAAAACGAGACTGCGGGCACTTACTCAGATTATATATGCTCCGCTCTCCAGCTTACAAATTTTTTCCAGGATGTATCCATTGATCTTAAAAAAGACAGAATTTATATCCCCCAAGATGAAATGGAAAAATTCGGAATTTCGCGGAAACAACTTGAGTTAAAGCAAAATAATTCGGATTTTAAGGCATTATTAGAATTCCAAATTAATAGAACACGCGGTCTTTTTCATAAAGGTCTTAATTTGCTCGAATTTCTTCCCGGACTTTTAAAGCTTCAGATAAGACTAACGGTTTTAGGCGGTTTTAGTATTCTTGATAAAATTGAAAAGTCAGGTTATGATATTTTGAAGTTACGACCTGCTTTGTCTAAAATAGATTATCTAATTTTATTTATTAAAGCGTTAAAGTTCTAATGCAGGATATCGGCAAGCAAATATCGAAAAAAAGCAACAGTAGTTTTTACTATGCTTTCAGCCTGCTCCCTGATGCTAAAAGGGATGCAATGAATACAGTTTATGCTTTCTGCCGTAATACCGACGATATTGTTGACGAAGGTAATGATGAGATTACTTATAAATATGAAAAACTTCGTCACTGGAGGTTTGAACTTGAGCGAGGATTAAAAGGCAATTCTGAGCATCAGTTATTAAATAAGTTAGCAGTAATTATTCAAAAGTTTAATATCCCTCTCGAACCTTTCTTTGAACTTATTAAAGGTGTTGAGATGGATCTGGAGATAAACAGATATGACAGCTTTGAGGACCTGCTAAAATACTGCTACAGAGTTGCTTCCACTGTCGGGCTGATGTGCGTTGAAATTTTTGGATATAAAAATCCTTCCGCAAGAAATTATGCTGTTAATCTTGGTCTTGCAATGCAGTTGACAAATATACTTAGGGATGTAAAAAAAGATGCGGCAAACGGAAGAATTTATCTGCCGCGTGAAGACTTCGTGAACTTTAACTATACTGAAAAAGAATTATTTGAAAGCAAATATAACAGCAATTTTTTTAATTTAATGAATTATCAAGCTGGAAGAGCAAACGATTTTTTTATAAAGGCTGACGACTCTTTAGATTATGACGATAAACCTTCGCTGTTTGCCGCGAGGGCAATGCAGCATATTTACTTCAAACTTCTGAAGAGATTAGAGGAAAAAAAATTTGATGTTTTTAATAATGACATCAATGTTACGAAATTTGAAAAGGTCGGAATCTCCCTCGGAGTTTGGGCTAAATACCGTCTAGTTTATTAAACATCAGCCCTTGCATAAACCGGTTCTATTTTTTCTTAAAGTTAAAACTCCTAATGAAAAAAGTAATTATTATTGGCGGCGGGTTTGCCGGATTAAGTACAGCTGTTTTTCTTGCCGATGCAGGTTATGATATAATTCTACTCGAAGCCTCGCCCAAGCTCGGCGGTCGTGCGTACTCATTTTACGACAAAGAGCTTTCCTGTACAATCGATAACGGTCAGCACATTATGATGGGATGTTATTCCAACACATTACAATTCCTTGAAATAATCGGCGCCGCTGATGAATTGGAAATCCAGGAAAGATTGAATGTAGTTTTCGTGAACAGCCAAGCTCAACAGCATGAGTTGGCGCTTAAGTCAGATATTTATCCGCTTAATCTTACGAGAGCGCTGCTGAATTTCAAAGCTATCGGGATGAAAGAAAGACTAAAAATAGTTGATTTCTTTTTGGATCTTGCATTTACAGAAGATACTGATCTGGAAGACATCACCGTATTTGAATGGTTAAAAGAAAAAGGTCAATCAGACAGTTCAATAAAATCTTTCTGGGAAATACTATCTATCGGTACGCTTAATTCCAGAATAGAAGAAGCCTCGGCTGCCACATTCAGCAGAGTATTAAAAGCTGTATTCTTACAAGGAAATGATGCCTTGAAAATTATTCTCCCTAAAAGAGGATTAAGCGAAATGTACTGCGGCTGCTCCGAAAACTTCCTAAAACAAAAAGGAGCGCAGATAAAACTTGGCGAAAAGGCAGCTTATATTGAAATTAAATATAACAGAGCAGTGAAACTAAAAACGAATAGCTCCGTCTATGAAAATTTTGATTACATTGTCTCTGCAATACCGCTTTATTCTTTTCAAAAATTGATATTCGAGAATAGCAGCATTAAAACTCCCCGACTGGAATTGGAATATTCGCCCATTATTTCGCTGAATATTAAACTAAAACAAAATCCGTTTGATAAAAAATTTTATGGATTAATCGACAGTTCGGCACATTGGGTGTTTAATCACGGGAATTTTGTCACAATTGTCTCAAGTGCTGCATTCGAATTGCTAAACAAAACTAACGAAGAGATTTTTGATCAGTTTATTTTTGAACTTGAGAATTATTTCCCTGTATTTTCTCGGAATTTTGTTTTAAGTTACAAAGTGATAAAAGAAAAAAGAGCTACATTTATCCCGTTTCCAGGTTCAGAAAAAGATAGATGGAATATAGATTTTAATTGTGATAATTTGTTGTTAGCCGGCGATTGGACTGCAACCAAACTTCCAGCTACTATCGAAGGCGCGGTTAAAAGCGGGTTTAATGCCTTTACCCGGATTACTGAAAATAATGTTCTGTAAATAAATCTTGTGTTCTTTAGTATAAGTCATTTATCACAAATCAAAAGAGGTGAAAGATGTCAAATTTAAAGGAAAAACTTTACGAAAAAATTGCTGAATGGCGTCCGCGAACTACCCGTTTGCTCAAGGAACATGGTGATGTAAAAATCGGCGAAGTTACAATAGCACAGGCAATCGGAGGGGCAAGAGGAGTTAAATGCCTTGTAACTGATATCTCATATCTTGACCCGTTTGAAGGAATTCGTTTCCGTGGTTTTACCATCCCTGAGGTCTTGGAAAAACTTCCTAAAGTTCCCGGCTCGGAAATGCCGTACGTCGAAGGATTCTTTTATTTGTTGCTTACCGGCGAAGTGCCCACTATGGAAGAGGTAAATGCAGTTGCCGAGGAATTCAACAAAAGAAAAAAAGTTCCGCAGTATGTGTTTGATATGCTGCGCGCTCTGCCAGATGACTCGCATCCAATGGCAATGATTTCGGCTGCAATCGTCGGAATGCAGAGAGAATCGGTATTTGTTCGTAAGTACAATGAAGGTATTAACAAAATGGATTATTGGGATCCGGCGTACGAAGATGCCTTAAACCTTCTCGCTAGACTTCCTGAAATCGGCGCTTTTATTTATCGGCTTAAATATAAAAACGGCGATATAATTCCACCCGATCCAAAATTAGATTTTGGCGGAAACTTTGCTCACATGATGGGTATTCCAACACCCTATGACGATGTCTCAAGATTATATTTTATTCTTCACAGCGACCACGAAAGCGGGAACGTCAGCGCTCATACCGGGCATCTGATTGCAAGTGCTTTATCGGATGTTTACTATGCAATATCGGGAATGATTAATGGATTAGCAGGCCCATTGCATGGGCTGGCAAATCAAGAAGTGCTTGCATGGATACAGCAGGTTCACGAAAAAATGGGAGGGAAAATCCCGACAGAAGAAGATATGAAAAAATTTGTTTGGGATACTCTAAATTCGGGACAGGTAATTCCAGGGTTTGGTCATGCCGTGCTGAGAAAAACCGATCCGAGATATACCGCTCAGAGAGAATTCTGTCTGAAACATTTGCCTGATGACCCTCTCTTTAAATACGTCGATGTACTTTACAAAGTTACTCCGCCGATTTTACTGGAACAAGGTAAAGCAAAAAATCCCTGGCCAAACGTTGATGCTCAATCAGGCGTTATTCAGTGGTATTACGGCGTGAGAGAATATGATTTCTACACTGTTCTATTCGGTATTGGCAGGGCGCTTGGTGTATGTGCAAATATTATCTGGGATAGAGCGCTGGGTTATCCAATAGAAAGACCGAAATCCGTTACTACAGCTATGCTCGAGGAATCTGCCGGAATTAAAAACTAATTTTTTTTTGACGGCTTGGTTCGCCGAGCCGTCAGCTTAATACTGTTAAATTCTACCCCGAACTATTTTCTTTATTCCGTAAGTACAGCCGATGATTGAATTGATAAATAAACTTACAACAAGGATACACGCAGGCAAAATTTCGCTTGATCCGACAGAAATGGAAAGTACATTAAGCGATATTTTCAAGCTGATTGATCATATATGTGCCGGCAATAATTATTTTACTAACCGCGAATCGCAACTGAAAACTATCAATATTTTCGAAAACTTAACCAGAGCTGGATTGAGCGAAGCATTAATGGAAAAAGTTGATGCAGAGTTATTCTATAGATTTGGTTCGGCGCTTCTTGATGATCACGCTTCAGACGGATTTGACACTAAAATTATTTACGAATATTTGAACCTATTTCGCAGCTCGAAATTTCTTATAAGACTCAGCGAAGACATAAAATGGGAAAGACTTATTCTCGGCTTGATTAACAAGAGTGACTACACTACCCGCACTATGTTTTTTCAACGTACAAGGGATTATCCGGGCAAGACTTTATTTACAGAATTTTCCGGCGGTGAATTGATTAAACATTCATGGGAAAATGTATCTGCAAAGGTTGAAGTTTACGCAAAAGCCTTTTTATCTCTGCTGTCCCGAAACATGGATAAAGAAATCCATTGCGCATTTATTCTGGAAAATTCTTTAACTATGGCATTGCTTGACATTACATGTCTTGTAAACGGAATTATCAATGTAATGATTCCTGCCAATTCAGTTGCAGAACATATAGAATTTATTTTGAATGAGACTAAAGCGCCTGTTGTTTTTGCCAATGACGAAAAACAGCTTGCAAAAATTAAATCTATAAAGAGCAAGCTGGCTTACTGCGAGATAGTGGTTTTGGTTAACGGTTCGAGCAGCGAGAAATGGGTGGAAAATTTTGAAAATTTCTTAAAGTATCCGGCAGAATCCAGCAATGCGCTAACGAGCTTGCACGAAAGAAATGTGAGCGTTGATAAACTTGCAACTATTATGTACACTTCAGGCACTACTGGCGATCCCAAAGGCATAATGTTCTCGCATAGAAATATTATTTATAAAAGATTCTGCAGAGCGCTTGCCATTCCTGCTATTGGTGAGAATGATAGATTTTTAGCCTACCTGCCGCTCTTCCATACTTTTGGAAGATACCTTGAAATGATGGGCTGTATGTTCTGGGCTGCCGAGTACATATTTATGAAGGATCCTTCTCCGCAAACGATGATCTCAAATATGCAGAGAATTAAGCCTACGGTTTTTATCAGCATACCGAAGAAATGGCTTCAGCTTTTTGAATTCATAACAGCAAAATTGAATATTGAAATCGAACCCGACGATGCGATTAGAAATATACTTGACGATACAACCGGCGGACAATTGAAATGGGGCTTGTCTGCCGCAGGCTTTTTGCCTTCTGAAGTTTTCACTTTTTTCCAGTACTACGGGATTGAACTAATGAGCGGCTTCGGAATGACAGAAGCAACGGGCGGTATTACTATGACCCCGCCCGGAAGATTCAAAGTGAATTCGCTCGGCAAAAATCTGCCAGGCATTAGTATTAAACTTGCCGCTGACGGCGAGCTTTTAATCAAAGGCGATTATGTGATGATGGGATATTTTAACCAGGCTCCCTCCGAAGTCTTTGATGATGAAGGATGGTTTCCCACAGGGGATATTATGGTGATGGATGATGATAGCTTCATCCAAATTATTGACAGAAAAAAAGAGATTTATAAAAATATAAAAGGCGAAACGGTTGCCCCTCAGAAAATCGAGAATCTCTTTAAGGATTTCGTAACCGTAAAGCAGGTGTTTTTAGTCGGTGATCACAGACCATTCAACACTGCATTAATTTTCCCCAACTACGAAGAAGAAAATTATATGCTCGATAAAATGAACGAAGAAGATAAAATTAAATATTTTTCTTCAATCGTTGTTACAGTTAATAATTTTCTCGCTCCTTTCGAACGCATCGTGGATTTCAGAATAATAAGCCGTCCTTTCTCCGATGAGTTCGGAGAATTGACGACAAAAGGAACATATAAGCGGCGGGTAATTGAAAAGAATTTTGAAAATGAAATTGATTCGATGTATCAAAAGCCTCACGTCGAACTTATAGTTGACGACCTTGAGTTAAGAATTCCAAATTGGTTCTTACGTGAAAAAAGTTCGCTAAGCGGCGATATAGTTGCAATAAAAGACGGCATAGCCATACCTAAATTGAATATTTCCCTTTGCGTGAAAACTATTGACAAAACCAGAAGACTTGTGCGTGTTGGTGATTTTATTTATAAGCTGAACAAACGGTACGTTGATTTCCAATCTGTATTTACTTCGCCGGAGGTCTGGCTCGGGAATAAAAGTCTTGTCGATTTTACCGGTGATGCCATTGTGATTTGGCAGAGACAGTTTACAGATCGGATTGCGATAGAATACGATTCATGTATTAAAGTGGAAAACGGATTTGCCAAATGTTTTGACGAATTGGTCAAGTTTTTAAACGGAAATGAAATCTCCACGGCAGGTCTGCACGAGGCAGCAATACTTCTTCAATCAATCAATGATGATCAAGTCGAATTAGCCGTAAAATATTTCAATATGGTTTTGATCAAGGATGAATTCTCAGTACACTCGTTTGCTGTTGAGATATTGAAACGACCGAATTTGGTTAAATCAAAGGATGGCAGGCGTAAACTCTTTAAAATGATTGCTAATCTATTCAGCGAACAGAATTTTCAAAATTATTTGAAGATTTATCTCTCTACCGATTATGATTTAATAAATGAAGATCTTATTAATTCGATATTAAATTCCGGAAGGAAACCCGATAAGCTTGACGCCCTTCTGAATTTAATTCAATATTATTTTAACGAGTCGGCTTATGCTGATGATTCGGTATCTCCTCTGCCGTCGCTGATAAAACTTATCGGGCTTTATGGGATACAACATCCCAGTACTTATGAGCGTGTCAGACAGGTTTTAGCGGAAATCCAGTTGAGAAGGGATATAAAAAATTTTTCTGGTTATGCTGCCGAAGCAAGGGTTAAGTTGCGCGAAGGATTTAGAAACTGGATTGGTCCGAATCAAACCGTTGCCGTTGACCTCGAAACCGGCGATGAATATACCTGGGAAGATGTTATAACTTTTGAGGAGGGGATTGACGAAGAAGACCTTGCACGTATGAAGAATGCCATAATCAAACTCCCTGTAATAAGAGAAGCGGTGTTCCTTTTCTCGCGCGGCAAAATAATAACATTGAATAATCTTTTAACAGGCAGCATCTGGGTAAGCATACTTAGAAGTTATCACAATAAAACCGTTTATAGAATCACGGTTCAGACAAGATTTCAAGGCTCCTTTGACCTTGTCTTAAATTTAAACAAGGGCAGAAAAATCGAAAATGTTAAGGATGAAATAAATCTTTTAATATTAGCCGGGTCGCGGAAATACATTCAAGAAAGAGTGGAAGACTTCGGCGGATATTGGGAAGAGTACGATTTGTGGAGCGGGAAATTCGTGCCTGGCGATCCAGTAGAAAAATTACTTCTGAAAGAATCCAGAAAAACGGATTTTGATTACGAAAGAAAATTGTATAATCTCTGGCCTTTTTTTGTTTGGAATGCCTCTGCGGCTTATTTCAACTTTTGGAGATTGACAGCTTATAAATTTATTCTGGCAGATCCGTCAACATCTAACTTTATTATACCTCCGCATGACTATCAAACAGGCACTAAGGTAATTTCTCTGTCGGAGAAAATACAATTCAAAAGCCTCATGGATATGTTTAGAAATTTTCATTCTCTTTTTATAGAAGCCGCCGAAAATAAATATCCGTTCTTGAAAAATGAATCGGTATGGAGTTTTGTTTTTTCCGGGTTAATTAACGCCGAAGGAGAAGAGAAAGGTTTAACCATATTAAAAAACTTCAAGGAAGAGCTGATTAAAAATCCCTCGGAAGAAAAGGCCCGCTCTTTGATAAGTCAGCTTGAAGAATTTATTGAAATTGTTTCAAACGGAGATTTTATCCCCAAGCAGCTTTTCTTTTCGATCAAAAGATTTCACCGGTGGTTCGGTATAAATAAGGAAGCCGATTATACGGCACAGGCTCAGATGCTTATTGAACTGTTCGATACATACCGTTTGTTTGAACTTGAGGACGTTTATCCCGAAACACGGACATTGCTTTACCTTAAAACAGTATTCAGCGAATCTGAAGATCAGTTCAAACAAAGTCTTAAAGAAATTTTCAAGAAATATGGTTCCGGTAAAATCACAAAAGATCAGCATACAAGCTTATTAAGCAGTTTGTCGGTTTCTCTTAAATTATCGGAAAAGGAAAAGTATTTTCTCGCACGCCTTACTTATCCGCATTTAAAACCTTTAGACAGCGCAGAACTTATCGAGTTCAGCTCGGAAGGCAAAGCTACTACTAATTTAGTCGTTCACTGCGAAGATTATGACGGAGTGCCGTTCTACATCCGCAAGCCCGTATCTCCCAAGGAAATTTCCCGCCTTCATCAGCTTTTTCTTGAAGCCAATTTGCTTGTTACCTTTAAACAAGAGCATGAGTTCCTCGTAGCTATTTCCGAAAGGGGATTCATTATCGGCGGTCTTTTTTATAACCTTATAGATTCCAAAACAGCCCACATGGAAAAAATTGTTGTCGCTAATAATTTTAGGAGAAAGGGGATAAGCGATAGACTTATGAACGACTTTTTCGACCGCATGATTAGCGAAAAAATTGAAAATGTAACCACAGGTTTTTTCCGACCGGAATATTTCTACAAATTCGATTTCAAAGTTGAAAAAAAGTATGCGGGACTGGCAAAAAAACTCCGATAAAAGAAGCTGATCTAATGAAGAATAAACTCTCTTAATGAAACTGATAATTTATTCCGCCGAACATATTTCTACCTGCCCGATTAATCGAATACAAAATATGAAGTACTGCATAATGGCTATTCTATCCCGATTGTGTTTGAAATTTTTTGCAAAACAGGAACTCTTTTTAGTTTACCTCTATAGATAAGAACAGATTTTTTTATATTTTTGCCCATCACAGAATTATTAAAAACGGGGAAAATGAACAACAAAAAAAAGGTTAAGTACATATTCATAACGGGCGGAGTTGTATCATCTCTCGGAAAAGGAATAACAGCAGCATCACTTGGCTTGCTTCTAAAGCAGCGCGGTTACAGCGTAACAATCCAAAAATTTGACCCTTATATTAATGTTGACCCCGGCACTATGAGTCCTTTCCAGCACGGGGAGGTTTATGTAACTGATGACGGCGCGGAAACAGATTTGGATTTAGGACATTACGAAAGATTTCTCGATGTTGATATGTCGAAAGATAACAACACAACTACCGGTCAGGTCTATTATGAAGTAATAACTAAGGAAAGACGCGGCGATTATCTGGGTGCCACCGTGCAGGTGATTCCTCATATAACAGACGAAATTAAACGGAGGATGAAGTTACTCGGAACAACCAGAAAATATGATATTGTGATAACTGAAATCGGCGGAACAGTAGGCGATATTGAAAGTCTGCCATTCATGGAATCTATAAGACAAATTATGCTTGAAATGGGAAGAAAGAATGCAATCAGCATTCACGTGACTCTTGTGCCTTATATCTCAACAGCCGGCGAGATGAAAACCAAACCTACGCAGCACAGCGTTAAGAATTTATTGGAACTCGGCATTCAGCCTAATCTATTAGTTTGCAGGTCAGATGAACTTCTTTCGAAGGATATCAGAAAAAAGATAGCATTGTTCTGCAACGTAGAGACCGAATCGGTGATATCGGCTTATAATTGTACCTCAATCTATGAAGTTCCCTTAGCTCTCGCGCGTCAGGATTTTGACCGGATTGTTTTAGAGCGCCTTAAACTTCCCGATATAAATATTGATTTGAGTAAATGGAATCAGTTTGTTAGTCAAATAAAAAATTCGACTGAAGAAATAAACATAGCGGTTTGCGGAAAATATACTAATCTTGTGGATGCTTATAAGAGTATATCCGAGGCGTTCATACATTCCGGAGCAGAAAATAATGTAAAGGTAAAAGTTAAATACTTGAGCACTGAAGGAATCACGAAACAAAACGTTCAAAGCATACTTAAGAATTTTCACGGTATCTTAGTGCCGGGCGGGTTCGGGGAGAGAGGAATTGAAGGCAAAATTGAAACCGTAAGATATGCAAGGGAAAATAATATTCCTTTCTTCGGAATTTGTTTGGGACTTCAGTGTGCAGTTATAGAATATGCAAGAAATGTCTGCGGAATCAGCAAAGCAAACAGCAGCGAATTCGTTAAAAATAAATATAATGTTATTCATCTCATGCCCGAGCAGATAAAGGTGAAATTAAAAGGCGGCTCAATGCGTCTCGGCGCTTATCCGTGTGTATTGAAGAAAAAAACAAAAGCTTTTGCCGCTTATAAAAAAGAAAAAATATCCGAACGCCACAGGCATAGATTTGAAGTAAATAATAGTTATGTAGAAGTGTTAGAGAAAAACGGCTTGGTAATTAGCGGAATTTCTCCAGATAATAAGCTTGTAGAAATGATCGAGGTGGAAAACCACCCTTGGTTCGTCGGCTGCCAGTTCCACCCGGAATTAAAGTCACGCGCTACTAAAGCGCATCCTTTGTTCAGAGATTTTATTGCAGCTGCGCACAAATTTTCTCAAAGTCTTAAGAGTTCGAATGATAATTAGAATCTTTTTCTCCATTCTTCTCATCATCAGTAACGTTTTGACTGCGAAGGAATCAATAACAGCTTTGTCAGCTAAAGCCAGGCATCAGCTTTATAGTTTTGACTTCGATACTGCCGCAAAAACTTTTGATAAAATATTAGAATTAGATAAAGAACATCCGGCTGGATATTATTATTACGCATTGATGCACCTCTGGTTTTATCTTGGCAGCAAGGATGAAGGTGATTTAGGTGCGTATTCATATTACTCGGGTGTTGCGATTCTTAACGCGGAAAATTTATTGAAGAACAACGAAAATTCGGATCAAGTAAATTTTTATCTGGCAAATTTATATCAACTAAAAGCGATTGCCCAGGCAACCCAGGGAAATACCTTTGACGCTTTTTGGGCAGCTAAAAATGCCGTCCGGCATTATGAAAGATGTTTGGAAATTAATCCGGATTTTAATGATGCCTACTTAGGGCTCGGTATGTTTAAATATGCGTTAAGTTTTGTGCCGTCTATGTTTAAGTGGGCATTAAACCTTGCCGGTCTGGAATATGATAAGCGGGAGGGACTGCGGGATTTGCTTACTGCCTATAAAAAAGGCAAACAGGCGCAAGTCGAAGCCGCTTTTCATCTTGGTAAAGTCTATACTGAATACAACGCCGAATACGACAGCGCGCGAATTTATCTTGAATGGTTGACTGAGAAATATCCGCGCAATTCACTTTTTTTGTATCAACTGGCTATTCTGGAGATTGAAGAGAAAAGACTCAGCCCAGCCGGAAGATTATTAGACAGGATAATCGAACTTGATTACGGAAAATTCTCTCAGACAAATTCCTATGCGTTGTTTCTGAAAGCCGAAATAGAATTTCGAAGAAATGAATATGAGAATGCCTTAAAGCTTTATCAGGAATTTATCGAAACATCCAAAAGTTTTGATTATACGGGGATAGCATATCTAAATTCGGCAGTCTGTTATTTCGCGCTTGGCGAGGAAATCGAAGCCAACCGGGCACTGCTTCTTGCAAAGAATGGTAATCTGGATATAGCAGATGACGATTTTGCAAAGAAACGAAGCAAGATTTATTTCGAATCTCCGCTGAAGAAAAATGAACTTAAAGCGATTGCTGCAATAAATAATTTTTATAATGCAAAATACGGAACAGCTTATGACAGTCTTATTTCCGTCGTTGATAGTTTAGAAAACCATTCAATCCAGGGCGAAGCACTTCTTATCCTTGGAGAGATCAGCATTTTGAGAAAAAAATATGACGACGCATTAAAATTTGCCTATAATGCCTCGGAAATGAAATTAAATAACGATAAATGGATCAAAGCTTATGCAGCTCTGCTGACGGCTAAAGCATATTGGAAATTAAGAAATTACGATGCGGCAAAGAGCAATCTTAATATTGCAGAAGAATTAAACGATTATGATTACCGGCTGAAGATTGAGGGTAAGATAAATTTTCTTAAAAATAGATTATTCTTTAATAAATAAGTGTGAATAAACATAAAATTCGATACTTTTCATTATATTTCACAACAAGAAAATCATTAATCAATTCGTTTCAAAATGCTTAAAATAGCCGTTTTTGTTTCGGGTCGCGGTTCAAATTTAAGTGCTGTTATTAATTCTATTAAATCAGATGATTTGAATGCTGAAGTGGAATTTGTTGTTAGTGATAAAATTTTTTGCGAAGCCTTCAACATTGCCGCCGAAAATAATATCGCCACCTATTCCGTTTCCGAAACCCCAAAAGATGGCTGCGTTGATTATAATTTGCTTGCCGATGTATTTAAAAAGAACGGAATCGGTTTGATTGTTCTGGCGGGATTCTTAAAGAAAATACCCGCCGAATTTATTGGCGAGTTTAATGAAAAGATAATTAATATTCACCCGGCGTTGCTTCCTTCATTTGGAGGAAAAGGCATGTACGGGTTAAACGTTCACAAAGCCGTATTCGATAGATCGTGCAAAGTTTCCGGCGCTACTGTTCATTTTGTCGATAATGTTTATGATAACGGAAAAATTATCGCGCAGTACTGCACTGAAATTTATGAATGTAAATCTCCGGAAGAAATTGCGGCTAAAGTTTTAAAGTTGGAGCATAAGCTCCTTCCTTTTGTGATCGGGAAGTTTGCAGATAATAAAGTAATTATTAATAAAAGAGTTGAAATTTTAGAATGACAGATAGTAGTTCGAAAAAGTATGCTATACTAAGCGTTTCAAACAAAGATCAAATTGAAAATTTCGCGCAAAGATTATTCGCATCTGGTTATAGAATTTTAGCGACTGGCAATACCGCGAAGGCTATTAAGAATTCAGGCATTGAGTGCATTGAAATATCTGACTTTACCGGCTTCCCTGAAATATTTTCTGGTAGGGTAAAGACCCTTCAGCCGTCAATTTTTGGAGGGATTTTAATGCGGCGTGACAACGAAGAGGATAAATTCCAAGCTGAAGAAAATAATATTCCTCAAATTGATATTGTCTGTGTGAACCTTTATCCTTTTCCCGACGTGGTAAAAAATAAGAACGCTGAATTGAGTCAGAAGATAGAGAATATTGATATAGGCGGACCAAGCTTGATTAGAGCGGCAGCAAAAAATTATAAATTTGTTTCCGTGTTGACCAACCCTTCGCAATACAAGGATTTTCTTAATGAACTCGAGAGCGGCGGAGTTTCATTAGATACAAGAATTAAATTAGCTTCGACAGCATTTTCTTATACTTCTTTTTATGATACCGTAATTGCAAATTTCTTTGAAGAAGAATTTAATCTGGATAAATCCGCTATCAGATTAAATTACCCCATGGTTAATAAGCTCCGCTACGGGGAGAATCCTCATCAAAAAGCTTATCTGTTTGGGAACATGTCTGAATATTTCGAAATACTTCATGGCAGAGAAATATCATACAATAATATTATAGACCTCGCAGCGGCGGTTGATCTTGTTAATGAATTACCTCCTTACTCGTGTGCAATAATAAAACATACAAATCCATGCGGAGCGGCAAATGGGCGTACGACTCTTGATTCCTACAAAAAAGCACTCTCATGCGATCCAGTTTCTGCCTTCGGCGGCATTGTCGCTTTCAACTCAAAAGTTGACACTCAAACTGCCAACGAGCTGAACGAACTATTTCTTGAAATTGTCGCAGCGCCCGATTATGAAGAAGCGGCAATTCAGATACTTCAAAAGAAGAAAAACAGAAGAGTAATAAAAATAGTTAAATTTTCAGAAGATGATCGTCTGAGGATAAAGGATATTCCCGGGGGATTGATCGGGCAAGAACCTGACAAATCTTCGTTAAATGAGTTTGAATTTATATCCGTCACCGGACGCGAATGTAGTGCTGATGAAATTGAAGATTTGAAGTTTGCATGGACTGTTTGCAAACATACAAAATCAAATTCAATTGTTTACGTTAAAGACAAAAAATCTATCGGAGTCGGAGCGGGGCAAATGTCAAGAATTGATTCAGCAAAAATTGCTGCGGAGAAAGCCGCCGCTAATGGATTCAGCCTAAAGGGTGCTGTTGCGGCATCCGACGCATTTTTTCCCTTTGCCGACGGACTCACTGTTATAGCCGAAAACGGAATCAGCGCCGTAATACAGCCGGGCGGTTCGGTTAGAGACGAGGAAGTTATAGCCGAAGCAAAAAAGTATAACATCGCAATGGTTTTTACAGGCATAAGAAATTTTAAACATTAAGAGGTCTCATGGGCATTCTCAACATTCTTGCAAATGATATTGCAATTGATCTTGGAACTGCAAATACACTGATTTATATAAAAGGCAAAGGTATAGTTCTCAACGAACCCTCTATAGTTGCTTTTGATAGGAATACCAAAAAAATAATTGCACTCGGAAACAAAGCAAAAGAAATGCAGGGCAGAGAGCATAGAGAAATAAGGGTTTCACGCCCAATGCGCGACGGAGTAATTGCAGATTTTGAAATTGCCGAAGGAATGATCAGAGCATTTATCAAAAGAATTAGTTCGGGAATGCTGACAAGCAGGCGTATTATTGTAGCTATCCCGAGCGGCGTTACAGAAGTAGAAAAACGTGCTGTTCGGGATAGCGCCGAACATGCAGGCGCAAAGGAGGTTCATTTAATTGCCGAACCTATGGCTGCTGCTATTGGTGTTGGTATTGACGTCGAAGCCCCCTACGGTAATATGATTATTGATATAGGCGGAGGTACAACTGAAATAGCAGTTATAGCTCTCGGAGGAATTGTAAACGAAGAATCAATAAGAATTGCCGGCGATGAAATGAATAACGCAATTATGCAGTTCTTTAAAAAGAACTATAATTTACTGATCGGTGAAAGAACTGCTGAATCAATAAAGTGTGAAGTCGGATCAGCCATTCCTTTGAAAGAAGAAATAACAATTCAAGTTAAAGGCAGAGACCTTGTCGGCGGTATTCCAAAAACAGCAGAAGTTAGTTCTGTCGAAATTCGAGAAGCATTAAATGAAAATATTGTTCAAATCGTTGAAGCTGTAAAACAAACGCTCGAGCGAACGCCCCCAGAGCTTTCGGCTGACATTTTAGACCGCGGAGTGATGCTTACCGGAGGCGGTGCGCTGCTGAAGGGATTGAACGAAAGAATCCGTATGGAAACTAATCTGCCCGTTCACGTGGCTGAAGACCCGCTTACAGCAGTTGTAAGAGGAGCCGGTAAATGCATCGAAAGTATCAACAAATACGCGAAGGTATTCATACGTAAAAGAACTTATTAATGAAATCTTTTTTAAGTAAATTCATTGATAGAAACAGGAATTATTTTCTGCTAATTATATTTCTTTTAATAAGTCTGTCCATACTCCCCTTAAATAATCATCCGCAAGTATCAAAAATTAAATCATACGCTTTCGGAGCATTTGCTGTTTTTACATCGGCAGTGAATTTTTTAATAAATATAGTTTCATCTGATGACGAACTCGAAAAGCAAAAGCTGCTCAATGCGGAATTGATGTTAGAAAACAGCAGGCTGAAAAGTCTCGGGCTTGAAAATAATCAACTGAGAAAGATGCTTAGTTTGAAAGACACTTCTAACTATCCTCTAATTACTGCAAGCGTAATTTCCAAAATTGTTGATAATATCCACGGCAATATGATAATTAACATCGGCGCGGATAATAATATCACGGCAGGCATGCCTGTAATAAACGAACGCGGATTACTCGGTGTCATTTCTGACGTAAGCAGAAATTTCTCCGTCGTTAGAACTTTATTTAATGCAAACTTTAAAATAGCCGTTATGGATCAACGAAGCGGAATCGAAGGAATATTAGGGTGGAACGGTTCTAATCTTGTTATATCCAATATTGCGGTTACCGAAGATATTAAAATAGGGGACAAAATTATCACCTCAGATTTCAGCACTCTTGTTCCTCCTGCTATCCCGGTTGGTGTCGTCATATCTAAACGAGCATCGTATTCGGGACTTCTTAACGATATAATCGTTGAGCCTTTTGTAGATTTTGGAATTTCCCGTAAAGTTTTTGTAATGAGTATTGTAACCGATGACGAGATAATTGCGTTAAGGAAGAAGATTGAGCGGGGGAAAAATGACCAATAAAATTCTTCTGCCCGCCGGATTATTTTTAGTCGCTGCATTTTTGCAGCTTACAATTGCACCGCTCTTAACTCTTAATTCGATCGGTCCCGATTTTATTTTAATACTTGTTGCATACTATGGAATGAAATTCGGTCAAAGATTCGGTATGATTTATGGATTTTCGGCAGGATTATTTTTTGATATTGTGAGCGGAGGTATGATAGGAAGCTCAATGTTTTCAAAAACAACCGCAGGCTTTACCGCAGGATTTTTTTATGTTGAACCGGGAAGCGAACTCCGCATTGACTCGTTAAGATTCTTAACGGTTGTATTCTTTTGTGCATTACTTGATTCTTTTTTTTACAGTATATTTAGCACGGTTGAAATTATATTCAACTTTTATCAGTTAGTTTTTATAAGGAGTATTTTGCCTTCGGTTTACACGACGATCTTGAGTTTGCCGGTAATATTTTTAAGAAATAGAGGCGCGTAAGAATGGATGATAATACCTTCGCTTCGCCTTACAGAAGAAGACTGCTTTTTTATGCGGTCATTTTACTTTTCCTCTTTTTAATTATGCAATTGTTCCGGCTTCAAATCGTTACAAATAAATTCTATAGCGACAAATCAAATGAAAACAGTATCAAAGCCGAAGTCCTTTCTCCGCCGCGCGGGATATTTTATGACAGGAATATGCACATACTAGTCGGCAATAAACCGGCTTATACGCTCGAAATAACCCCGGCTTATTTTGATTCAAGCCTCGCACCCCTTGTTGAAAAGGCGATAGGTGAAAACGAAGGTTATATTAGTTCCGTTTTAGACCGCACAAAAAAAATTCCAAGCTTTTTACCAAGAAAAATAAAAAGAGATATAAATTTCAAAGCTCTTGCACTGTTAGAAGAAAATCATGAGCATTTTGATGGGACAAAATATGTGATAGAACTGAAACGGGATTATTCATTCGGAATCAACGGCGCACATCTTTTCGGATACACAAAAGAAATTGATCCGGAACTGCTTAGAGAAAGGAAGGATCAATATCAAATCGGCGACTATATTGGGTACGGCGGCATAGAAAAAAATTACGAATATTTAGTTAAAGGAACTAAAGGCTATTTATATTATCTTGTTGATTCGAGGCAGCGAATAATATCGAGATATGAAAACGGCAAAAAAGACATTCAACCCGATCGAGGATATGATTTAGTGCTTACGATCGACAAAAGTGTTCAGAAGGTTGCCGAGCTTGCATTCGAAGGAAAGAAAGGAGCTTTAGTGGCAATCGAACCTTTAACGGGGGAGATATTGGCGCTGGTGAGTGCACCTGCATTTGATCTGCAGGAATTTGCAACGACAACTTCTTCTGAGTTTCTTAACAGTCTTAATTCAAATGTTGATAAACCGATGTTCAATCGTGCTACTATGTCGCGTAATCCCCCCGGGTCGACATTCAAAATGCTTCTCGCAATCACAGCGCTCGAAGAAGGAATAATTACTACAAAATATACCGTAACATGCGGCGGTTCTTTTCAATTCGGCAATCGACCTTTTAAGTGTACACATGTTCATGGTTCGGTTAATGTAACAAGAGCCATCGAAAAATCGTGTAACGTATTTTTTTATAACCTAATGCTGAAAGTCGGATTGGATAAATGGTCTGAGTACGGAAGCAGATTCGGATTCGGCGAAAAAACTGGAATAGATATCAGTGAAGAGTCAAACGGAATAATGCCGAGCCGGAATTACTTTGACCGGGTCTACGGCAAAGGTAAATGGACAGACGGATATTTGATAAGTCTGGCAATCGGGCAGGGGGAGGTTGTTACTACTCCGGTTCAACTTGCACAATATGCAGCTCTCTTAGCTAACGAAGGGAAAACAAAAATCCCGCATGTTTTAAAAGGTTACATTGATAACCAAAACAACTCATTCGTACCTATTGAATTCGGAGATTTTACTGTTGATATCAGTAAGGAAACATTTAACATTATCAGAGAAGGAATGAGGCTCGTAGTTGAGGGAGAGGGAACTGCAGCGCACATTCGTCAAAAAAAATTTGATATTGCCGGCAAAACGGGAACGGCTCAAAACCCTCATGGCGAAAATCATGCTTTGTTTATCGGCTTTGCACCGTTTAATAATCCACAGATTGCTGTTGCCGTGATAGTTGAAAACGCAGGATACGGAAGTACGCATGCCGCGCCGATTGCCCGGGATGTTATGAAAGAATATTTGAAAAACATAACGACAAATAAAAGCGAGCTTATTGCAAAGAATGCCGGAGGCATAATAAATTGAAGATAAGTTATAAACTTCAAGATAAGTTCGATCTCTGGATATTCATTCCTGTATTATTACTTCTTGGAATAAGCCTCGTCGTTATTTATAGTGCAACGACTAACCATCCATTCGCTTCGGGAAGTTTTGACAAACAGTTTTTCTGGGCATTAATTTCGCTGGGAGCCTTTTTTGTTTTTTATCTATTGCCTTCCCAGTTAATCAGATTATCTGCTGTCCCGGCATATGTCATTTCACAATTTCTTTTAATTGCAGTACTGGTGGCGGGTAAAGTTGTGAAAGGATCAAAAAGCTGGATAGCAGTCGGTTCAATAGGCTTCCAGCCTTCTGAAGCGGCTAAAATTGGGCTTATTCTTTTTTTGGCGTACTGGCTTGTTGCAAAGAAAGATGAACTTAATACCTTCAAAAACCTGACTGTTACTATACTATTTGCATTTATTCCCACCGCTTTAATACTTTTGGAGCCAGATACCGGCACAGCTATAGTCTTCGGGTTTATTTCTTTAGTTATGATCTATTGGGGGGGTATTAGTTTATTTGGATTGTTCGTTGTGCTGTCACCAGTAATAGTAGTATTCTCATCACTTTTCGGTATTTATGCATTGATTGGAACTTTGACCCTGATATTGATTGCCCTTATCTTTTTTAATAAAGATCTTTTTACTAGTGTTTCAGTTTTTGTTTTCAATCTTGCTGCAGGATTCATATTTGAAATTGTTGTGAAATTTTTACAGCCGCACCAGCAGAAAAGAATAGCTTCATTCCTTGATCCGACGGCGGATCCGCTGGGTTCTGGTTATAATGCTCTACAGGCAAAAATTGCTATCGGCTCGGGCGGGCTTATTGGTAAAGGGTTTATGCAGGGCAATCAAACCCAGTTAAGATTTATTCCAGAGCAATGGACGGATTTTATCTACTGCGTTATCGGCGAAGAATTTGGATTTATCGGCGGTCTGTTTGTGCTGTCTTTGTATTTAATTATTCTGCTAAGACTGCTTATTATCTCAAAAAATATTAATGATGATTTCAGCACATTAGTTGTAATAGGTGTATTCGCATTGTTCTTTATTCAACTCGGGATCAATGTTGGAATGAATATAGGCATCGCTCCAGTAATAGGCTTGACTCTTCCACTGCTAAGTTACGGCGGCAGTTCGCTTTTTGCTAGTATGATTTTGCTTGGCATAGTCTTTAACATATATAGAAACAAACGGCTTCATAGTTAAGGAAGTGTTATGACAGCTTTAGAAAAATTTAAAGGAAGGATCAAACGCGGATTTCACGTCTGCATCGGATTAGACTCGGAAATATCGAAAATACCGTCTCATCTGCTTAGTAGGAAAGATCCGGTTTTGGAATTTAACAAAGCAATAATTGATTCTACTTGCGATTACGCCTCAGCTTATAAAATCAATTTTGCATTTTACGAAAGAGACGGCTCCTACGGTGCTGAACTCTTGGCAAAGACAATTGAATATATTCCCAAAGATATTCTGATTATCGGCGATGCAAAACGCGGCGATATAGGAAATACTTCCCAGCTTTATGCAAAATCATTATTCGAATATTATAATTGCGATGCATCCACTTTAAATCCCTATATGGGATTTGATTCCATAAGTCCTTTTATAGATTATGAAGATAAACTCAATTTTGTGCTGGCTCTAACCTCAAATACTAGTGCGGCTGATTTTGAAAAATTGAAATTATACTCCGGAGAATTTTTATTTCAGAATGTCATATCCAGAGTTAAGGATTGGAATACAAAAAAAAATCTGGGAATTGTCTTCGGCGCTACAAAGTGCGATGAATTGAAAGAAAATATCAGACTATTCGGAGATCTCCCTGTACTACTTCCAGGTATCGGCGCACAGGGCGGAAGTCTGGAGGACGTTGTTAATACTTTCAAAGCCGAGGGGAAAGATTTATTTATTATAAATATCAGCCGCGGATTAATTTATCTTGATGACTCGATATCTTTTGCAGCTAAGGCTAAAAATGAATTGGTTAAATATAATGAAATGATTATTTTTCTAATGAGTTGAATATTTTGACTCGGTTTACATTTTCTTTTCCTCCTTGTGTATTAGAATATTAGTAGAGGAAAAAGTGCATAAAAGAGGTTCGCATGGATTCAAGAATTAAGCTTTACGAAAAAAAATTATTCAATATTTGGAAAAACCAATCATTCAAATCCAACCTTAAGACAAATTCCGGCGAAGATATTTCAGTGATAGATGCCGGAGTTTTCAATGAAGACTCTGCCGGTCCCGATTTTTTAAATGCGCGGGTAAGAATTGGTAATCTGCTATACGTCGGTGACATCGAAATTGACTGTGAGTATTCTTATTGGAAAACGCATGGGCATAATATCGACAGCAAACATAATAAAGTGATATTACACGTCTGCTATTCGAATAATCAGAACCAACAGTATGTCTATACAAAGGACGGACGGAGAATCCCGACAGTTTCTCTTTCGAAGTTCGTTAGTACAGATGAAATTCCGGAAATAGATAATGCTTTTGCCATTCCGGATGAAAAAAACAAATTCAAATGCTCGCATGTAATTGACAAAGTTGATTATGACTTAAAAAAGAAATTTATATCCGAACTCGGGATGGAAAGGTTTGACAAAAAATGTAAACGTGCATATGACAGGCTGAAGGAGTTATCTTTCTTAAATAAATTGAAGATCAACGAACCCGTAATAAGATATGAATTAAGACCCGGATTTGAGAATCAGAAATTTACACACGAAGATTTTACGGATAAAAATCTTTGGGCGCAGTTATTTTACGAGATGGTCTTTGAAGCGCTAGGCTATACTAAAAATAAATCTGCAATGCTCAAGCTTGCTCAGTCTGCGAATATTGACTTTATTCTAAGACTCGGTGACGATGCGGATACACTTAGCAGGCTGGAAAGCGCTCTCTTCAATATAAGCGGTTTGGCGCCCGATGTTCAAAAACTGCCTGCTGAAAAGGTAAGCGAATATACCAAAAAGATTGCGGCTGAGTGGACAACTATCAAACGCCTTTACGACGGACAGATGTTATCGGAAACAGATTGGCATTTTTTGCAGCTGCGTCCGTTGAATTTTCCTACAATTAGAATTGCAGGCGGTGCGAGGCTTTTATATTCAATTGTATATCAAAATCTTATCGGAGTTATGATCAAAAAATTAAGCGAGATTCGGAGTATTAACGTCTTGCTGAATTCCCTCAAATCCCTTCTGATTACTAAATCAAGCGGCTTTTGGAAAAGTCATTATGTGTTTGACAAACCTGCAAAAGATGAAATCAAATACTTCGTCGGCGCAAGCCGCGTGGATGAGATAATTGTAAATGTAGTGCTTCCTTTTCTATTTGTTTATTTCGACATTTTCGGGAAGAAAGATTTGTCTAAAAAAGTTTTGCAGTGTTATAATATTTTTAATCAAAGCTCCGGGAATCAAGTTGTAAAAGACGTAGCTGATGCGCTAAACACTCAAGATTTCTTAAAGAAAACGCTTTTAACTCAAGGTATGCTGGAGTTATTCCGGAATTACTGTTCAAAAAAAAGATGTTTGGAATGCGAGATCGGCAAAGCGGCATTTAATTAGCTCTGCCTCTCATCTTATTAATTTCATCCCTTAATTTTGCAGCGCGTTCATAATCTTCTTTCTCAATTGCCTCGCGAAGCTGGTCTTGCAGACTTCCCAACTTAGTTTCGGTTTTTTTAGGTTTCAGTTCCGCATCGCTTTCGGGGATATTCTTTTCGTTAAACATTTCATCAGCGTCTTCACCGCTGGGCTCGAAAGATGCAATCTGCATCACTTCTTCTGAAACGAAAATTGGAGAGTTTGTTCTAACGGCGACCGCAATAGCATCGCTGGGTCTTGAATCTATTTTGCTTTCGATAGAAGCCACATCCAGTATTATTTTAGCGTAGAAAGTATTATCCCTCAGTTCATCAATGATAATTTCGGTTACTGCAACGCTTAAATGATCAATAAACGTTTTTAGCAAATCATGCGTAAGCGGTCTGGGGGGTTTTATTCCTTCCATCTCAAGGGCGATTGCCTGCGCTTCAAAAGCGCCGATAATGATTGGAAGTCTTCTAGTACCGTACATCTCCTTAAGAAGCAGTGCGTAAGCGCCCCCGGTAGAAGGGCTTGCGGACAACCCTAATATTTCGACTTGAACTTTGCTCAAAACAATTCCTTAGTTTGATTTTATTTTCTTTATCTCTTCAATCAATGCGGGTACAATTTCAAAAGCATCGCCTGCAATGCCGTAATCAGCAATCTGAAATATCGGGGCATCCTTATCCTTGTTAATTGCAACAATATATTTTGAAGAACGCATGCCGGCTAAATGCTGAATCGCTCCTGAAATACCTATGGCAATATATAAGGAAGGCGAAACAGTTTTTCCGGTTTGACCAACCTGCTCCGAATGAGGTCGCCAGCCTGCATCAACAACTGCACGCGAAGCGCCTTGTGCAGCACCAAGTACTTTTGCGAGTTCTTCGATCATTCCAAAATTTTCGGCTTCTTTTAAGCCGCGTCCGCCCGAAACAATTATATCGGCTTCAGTAACATCGAGTTTATTTTCGGATGTTTTTACTTCAACAACTTTATTGTTAGTGCTGACCTCGGCAATTTCATTCAATATTATCTCCGCGTTATCATCAGAAACTTTCTCAGCTTTGAATATATTAGGCCGGAAGGTTATGACTTTTCTTTGAGACGTCAACCTGATTTCGCATAAAATTTTACCTGCATAAACCGGACGCGTAAGATGCAACTCCGAATCAATTACCGAAACTTCAGTGCAGTCAACTGCAATGCCTGCATCAAGCTTTACGGCGACTCGCGGCGCGAGGTCTTTCCCGAGCGAAGTATTCGATAATAATAAATAAGTGAAATTATTTTTGTCTGTATAATCAGCTATAAGTTTCGAGTAATCATTTGGCGCATAATAGCCAAGTTTTTCATTGCGGAAGTGTGCTATTTTTTTAACTCCGTAATTGCCGGCGTCTTCAAGCATTTCAATATTACTCCCGACTGTAGCGGCTTCAATTTCGGCATTCAACTTTACGGAAATATCATAAGCCAATTTTAAGACTTCAAGCGAAGCTTTTTTGATCTGTCCGTTTCTCTGTTCTAAAAAAACTAAAATTTTCTCTGCCATAGTTTCTCCTTAAATAACCTTTGCTTCTTCTCTTAATAATCTAACCAATTCTGGAACGGCTGAAAGGTCTTCTCCGATTATTCTTCCGGGTTCTTTCGGTTTAGGTTTTTTCATCCCAATTATCTCCGAGTAAGATTTTTGCGGTAAAGCGTCTTTCTCTTCGATGGTCTTTTTCTTTGCAGCCATTATTCCTTTCAACGATGCATATCTTGGGTCATTCAAACCTTTCTGAGTTGTAATGACAGCCGGCAGCGCTGTTTCCACTACTTCTTTTCCACCTTCGATTTCTCGTTCTGCAGTTATCTTTCTGCCGTCAATCTTAAAATCAACCACCACCGAGACGCAATTATAACCGAGTAATTCGCCTATGAGCTGACCGGTAATTGAAGCGTCAAAATCAACTGACTGCTTGCCTGTGAAGACAAGTTCGGCATTTTGATTTTTTATTTCCTCGGCTAACAATTTTGCGGTAGCAAGCGAGTCGAGGTGTTCGTTAGTCTTTAAAAGAACGCCGCTGTCGCATCCCATTGCAAGAGCTTTTTTTATAGTTTCCTTGTTGGAATCATTCCCTGCGCTTATAACAACGACTTCGCCGCCAAATTTTTCTTTTGTCTTCAAAGCTTCTTCGACAGCGAATTCATCGTAGGGATTAATTACGAATGTTATGTTTGTATTATCAATTGATTTATTGCCGGCGCCGATGTTTATTTTAGCAGCAGTATCCGGGACATGACTTACACAAACAGCAATTTTCATTATTCCTCCGTTTATTCCTTAAACTGCAAAACGAAAATAATAAAGTCTCGACTTAAAACGAAAAATTAATACTCTGCATTTTGTCTTTAATTATTGCTCTGTAAAAATTAAATTTATATTAAACAAAATTATTTTCTATGAGCAAAGATAAACCAGAGTTTCAATCTGAGGAATTTGAAGAAACCACAACAGATATTGGACTGCCTTTCAAGGTATTGTTATATAACGATGACTGGCATACATTCGACGAAGTGATTAATCAGCTGATCAAAGCAATTGAATGCTCTTATGAAACAGCAAGAGGTTATGCGTTCGAAGTGCATGTGAAAGGCTTGGCGGTTGTTTACAAAGGAGAACTTCAAAAGTGCTTAAAAGTTAGTTCGGTGTTGGAAGAAATAGAACTTCATACACAGGTTGTATCTTAATGTTTATATCTTAATCTGCAGCTTGATTATTCGCCTTTTCTCTGAAACTTTTTTATTATAAAATTTCTATATTGTCCCATACGATTCAATAAAAATAGAGGCTTTCTTTTTATGCAGATTGGTTTGGTTGGACTTCAGTTCTCGGGAAAAACTACTCTATTTAATACATTTGTTGATTCTGAGCAGCCGCAGATTTCTGGAGCAAATGAAGAGGCGGTTATAGAAGTAGTTAAAATTCCCGATGATCGCCTCGATGAACTGACTTTAATTTTTAATCCACGGAAAAAAGTTTCTGCTACTATTGAGGTCTATGATATACCGGGATTAAAAATGGGAGACGATAATAAAGTTAAAATTACATCCGGTTTTTTGAACAATGTAAGAAATAATGATGCCCTTTTTTATGTGATACGTCAGTTCGAAGATGATACCGTCTCTCATCCTATGCTTGTGGTTGACAGCTGGAGAGATATTGAATTCTTAGAAACCGAATTTCTTTTCTCAGATTTAAGCTTTTTGGAAAGCAGACTCGAAAAGCTCCGCAAAGAAGTTATGAAATCCAAAGACGAAAAATTAAATCGAGAATTGCCGTTAATTGAAAAATGTTTTGCTCACGTAGAAAAAGAAAATCCACTACGAAATCTTCAGTTAGATGACAATGAACTAAAAGTGCTTTCGGGTTATCAACTCCTTACGATTAAACCGCTGATAATCGGCATTAATTTCGACGAAAACTCAATGGATATTGTCGATGAAAAAACTAATGAAATCAAGTCAAAGATTATTGATAAATCAACAGAAGTCATACCGTTTTTTGCAAAGATTGAATACGAACTTTCGAGACTGAGCCTCGAAGATAAAAAAGCTTTCATGAACGACTATAATATTAAGGAATCGGCATTAAGTAAAATTCTGCGCAGTTCATATAAAGTGCTTGGATTGCAGTCCTTTTTTACTGTGGGGGAAGATGAATGCAGAGCCTGGACTATAAAACAAAACTATACAGCTCAGCAAGCTGCTGGAGTTATCCACACCGATTTTTACAATAAATTCATCAGAGCAGAAGTAGTAGCTTACGATGACTTTATGAGGAATAAGTCTTTTGCTAAATGCAAAGAAGCTGGGGATTGGAGACTTGAAGGCAAAGATTATATTGTTAAGGACGGAGATATACTCAATATCCGTCATAGCTAATTTTATAATAATAAACAGAGGTTAATATGTCAGAACAAGCAATTGAAGGGCTGAAACCCGAACTGCTATGGAAGTATTTCTATGAGATTTCACAAGTGCCCCGTCCATCAAAAAAAGAAGAGAAAATTAGACAGTTTATCAAAGATTTTGCGAGCGAAAATAATTTTAATTTTATTGAAGACATAGCAGGGAATATCGTAATTAAAGTTCCTGCATCCGAAGGTTATGAGAATTCTGAAACGGTAATCCTCCAGGGTCACCTTGATATGGTAGCTGAAATGAATAAGGGGACTCAACATGATTTTGATAACGACCCTATCAGACTAAAGAGAAGCGGCGGATGGATCGAAGCAGAGGGAACAACTCTTGGCGCAGATAACGGTATCGGAGTTGCTGCTGCTCTCGCAATCGCAATGGATAAAGAAAGTATTCACGGTCCGCTTGAAATACTCTGCACAGTTGATGAGGAAACCGGATTGACAGGGGCCAACTCTTTAGAACCCGGGTTTGTTTCGGGTAAACTACTGTTAAATATGGATTCTGAAGAGGACGGAGTTTTTTATGTGGGTTGTGCCGGAGGCATTGACACTGTCGGACTTTTCAAGATAAAATGGAATACTAATAAAAATGGACTTAAGCCTTATAATTTGATGATCGGAGGATTGAAAGGCGGGCACTCAGGGTTAGACATTTCAATTGGCAGAGCAAATGCTATTAAACTTCTTGCCATATTGCTGCACCGTCTTGAGGATATTAAATATAGACTTGCGGCTGTTAGCGGAGGCTCAAAGAGGAATGCAATACCGCGCGAAGCTGAAGCGACAATTCTTATTGACCCGCATGATGAGAAGAAAGTGAAAAAGGTGATTTCAGTTTTTATAAAAGATATGCTGAAAGAATATCAAAAAAATGACGGAGGATTGAAAGTCACTTTCGAAAGACAAAAGGGGAAAGTGCAATCGGTTTTCACTAAAAAATTTACGAGACGAATTCTGAATTCTTTACTTGCTCTTCCACATGGCGTTTTATCAATGAATCCTTACATCCCGGGCTTAGTCGAATCCTCAACAAATCTTGCGACCGTTACTATGGAAGATGATAATATTAGAATCGGCACAAGTCAGCGGAGTTCAATAGATACCGCCATTCGTATCGCTTCCCAAACTGTGCAATCAATATTATATCTTGCTGATGCATCTGAAATAATCCAGGGAGACGGATACCCCGGCTGGCAGCCAAATATGGATTCTGCTTTATTAAAAAAATCGCGCGATGTTTATAAAAATTTATTCAACCAGGAAGCTGAGGTTAAAGCGATACATGCAGGATTGGAATGCGGCATACTCGGCGCAAAATATCCCGGTCTTGACATGATTTCTTTCGGACCGACTATTACAGGCGCTCATTCACCGGATGAAAAAGTAAATATCGCCGATGTTGAAAAATTTTACGATTTGTTAAAATCGCTTCTTAAAAATTTAGCGACTTAAAAATATTTGCAAAGTAATTTGAAAGCGGTTTCCAGTATTTTTTTTGAAGAAAATATCGTTTTTTATTCTTCGCTTCTGAAGTACTTGGTTATGTTTGGTGATGACCGGCTATGAATTCATTCATCAATAAATATAGAGAAGAAAATGAAATCTAAAAGCGCATTATTTGAAGTCCCTTACATTACTTCAGTACAGGATATGTTCTTAAAATCAACCGAAAAATATTCTTCTAAGCTTGCATTGGAAGACCTCACAAATACGCCGATAAACCGGGTTACTTACCACGACTTAAGAATTAATGTGCTCAAGTTCGGCGATGCTTTAACAAAATTGAATTTGCACGAACGGACTCATGTAGCAATTATTGGCGAAAATCGTGTTCAATGGGCAATTAGTTATCTAACTCTTATGACATTTAATTATGTGGTAGTTCCGATTGATAAAAACCTGACCGAGAATGAGATTATTAACATACTGCACGAATCGGATGCCGAAGCAATTATTTTTTCTGAAGCTTACATGGGTCTAATGAAAGAGATTAAAGGCTCTTTGAAAAAGCTTAAGCACTTTATTTGCATGGACAAATGCTCCGGTCAGAACGGATATTTAATTATGACCGACTTAATTGAAAAAGCAGAGACCGTTAAGATTGATAAACTTCCGGGTATTAATCCGGACTCACTGGCTGAGATCATTTTTACGTCAGGTTCTCTGGGGCGCGCAAAAGGTGTTATGCTCACTCAAAAAAACCTTTGTTCTAATTTAATGGATATGGTCAGTATGTTATTTATGTATCCTGAAGATCGTTTTTTGTCTTTTCTTCCAATGCATCATACTTATGAATGTACCTGCGGAATGCTTTGCCCGATATACTGCGGCAGCTCTATACATTTTGCGCGTTCCCTAAAAACTATTGTTGATGATCTTCAAATGGTTAAAGCTACTATTCTATTAGGCGTGCCGCTGCTGTATGACAAAATGTTCAAGAAAATTGTAAAATCGATTAGAGAAGACAAAGTAAAATCGAAGATAGTTCCACCGCTTGTTGCGGCAACTAATCTTATTTATCTGCTCGGTTTAAAAGATATTAAGAAAAAAGTTTTTAAGGAACTGCATCATAAGTTCGGCGGCGCAGTTAGATTGTTTATTGCCGGAGGCGCGGCGCCCGATCCGCTAGTTGCTAAAGGATTACGCGGACTTGGATTTAACTTTTTACAAGGTTATGGTCTTACAGAGACTTCGCCTATTCTAACTCTGAATCGTTTGGATAATTTTAAGGATGACTCCGCTGGATTACCACTCCCGAATGTGAAACTTAAGGTAAACAATCCGGATGAAAATGGCAGTGGAGAAATATGGGCTAAGGCTCCGAATGTTATGCTTGGATATTATAAGAACGAATCAATGACTGCCAGTGTATTTGATGACGGCTGGTTTAAGACCGGAGATGTTGGTTATATTGATGAAGACGGCTTCCTTCACATTAACGGGCGGAAGAAAAACGTGATAATTTCAAAGAGCGGTAAAAATGTATTCCCTGAAGAAATTGAGGATATTCTGAACAGAAGCCCATTTATTCTTGAATGCCTCGTCTTCGGAGAGAAGGATGATAAGGATGATGAAACTATAAGCGTAAAAGTTGTTGTTGACGCTGAGTCTTTAATAGAGGTCTCTGAACGAGATAATATCCAGATCTCTCCGGAATTTATTAATAAAATAATAAAAGAAGAAATTGACAAAGCAAATAGACAATTGGCTTCGCACAAACGTATAAAGAAATTCTATATCCAAGAGAAAGAATTTGAGAAAACAACAACACAAAAAATTAAACGATATGCTTCCGGCAGTGAATAACATCTTGGTAATTCAGAAAACAAATATGAGGCGGCAATTAGGTTAAATGCGTTTCAGCTTAATTATTTTGATTAGCATATTGGTTGCATCTAATTACACGGATGCTCAATCATATTATCATAGATACAATATACTCGACTCGCATGAACTCTTTATTTCACAAGGGTTAGGACCTACTTTGTCGAGAACCGATTATGATTTGATTGGTATTGGTTTCAATCATCAATTCAGCGCAGAATATTTTGTAAAGGATTTCAGCGGTTACCATCTCGGAATACGATCCTTTTTAAACGGGTTGCACATTACTGGATTTGACAATAACAAAGTCCCGGACGAATTCGTTACCAGTTTATTTTTAGTTGGATTTGCGCCTGTTATCAGCCTGCAGATTGATGAATTTTGGTACCCTTATTCTTCTATCGGATTAGCGTTTAATTGGTTCGATCCGAGGCAGATTGATGGATTACGTATGCCGAATAACAGAAAAAATAAATATGATAAAATAGCAGCGGACATTTTTATTAATGCCGGAATAAAATACAGACTATCGAAGGATTGGCTGATTTATTTTGACGGTTCTTTGATGATAAATTCTTATGATAATCTTGATGATATTGATAAATATGAATTTGCTGACTTTTACGGGACAATCCAATTCGGGATTTCCTATGCAATATCCTTCAAGTCAGATGATGACGCTGACGGCATAGTCAACGAATGGGATAAATGCCCGTTTACACCGTTGGGAGTTGAAGTGGACGAATTTGGTTGTCCCTATGACGATGATCTGGATGGAGTGCCGAATTATTTGGATGAATGCCCCGATACTCCTCTGGGGGTTTTTGTGGATTGGTACGGTTGTCCTGTTGACAGCGATAAGGATGGAGTGCCGGATTATTTGGATAAATGTCCCAATACACCCATTAAAGTAGAAGTTGACGAATCCGGCTGTCCGGTTGATTCGGATAAAGACGGTGTGCCTGATTATATCGATCTTTGTCCTGAAACTGAAGCAGGCGTAGAAGTAGATTCAACCGGCTGCGTTAAAATGGAATCAAAAAATCAATTCTTTCAGAGCGACGTAATTTATTTCGAATCTGGCAGCGCTGATTTAGATGCTGAGTCAAGATCTAAGCTCGAAAGATTATCGCATTACATGCTGAATTATTCCGGGATATTGTGGTATATCGAAGGTCATAAGGATAATATCGAGAAAAATATCTTTGATGAAGAAATATCTTTAACAAGGGTTAAAAAAATACTCGATTTTCTGATACTCCAAGGGGTTCCTCTCGAGATATTGAAAGTTGAAGACAGAGGATCGCGCTTTGCAATCGCAGATAATAACTCTATTACAGGTAGAGCTAAGAATAGAAGAGTGGTTATCTTTAGTGTGAAATAATTCTTAACCTTGCTTAAATAAGTTTTGTGTAATATATTTACACCTCAAATTTGAGCCGAATTGTTCTTAAAATATTTTATTATGCGGGAATAGCTCAGTTGGTAGAGCGCAACCTTGCCAAGGTTGATGTCGCGGGTTCGAGTCCCGTTTCCCGCTCGATGAATCCCGATTTATTCGGGATTTCTTTTTTTTAGTAACCGTATTTACTTGACGGCGCTGTACCCAAGCGGTCTAAGGGGAAGGTCTGCAAAACCTTTATTCGTGGGTTCGAATCCCACCGGCGCCTCAATCTCTTACCGTCTTTAAGCAAGTATTTATATAGAATATTCTCTGGTTATTCCATATCTTTAATGTGTTAAATGAAAAGGGTCTTAAATGAGTGATTTTCTAAAACTATTTTTTGGACTTGGAATTGTAGCCGGCCTCATTGTATTAGGCGCGCTTTATTTCGAAAAATTCTTAACGGAAGAAGAAATAATAATCGAAATAGAAAAAGTTGAGCAGATTTATAAGGATGAACAGTTATATTATTTGGTCTATTCTAAAGATGAGATTTTCGAAAATCGTAATAGTTTTTTTCATCAAAAGGATAATGCAGAATACTTAAATGGTGAATTCCGAAAAGGAAGAAAGCTTAAAGTGCGGGTAGTTGGTTATAAATTTGGAGTGAAACTACCGTTTCTGATGGAATATAGGAATATAATTGACATAATTACTAAAGATGATTTGATTAAAGATAAAATCCGCTACTAATTCACCGCTTTATATACCGATCTAATAAATTTTTTCAAACTGCTTTCGCTTAAAACTTTTTTGATTCTTAATGCGTCTATTTAATTGTAGATCAAAAAAAATATTTAAGGAGGTAGTCATGAAAATGTCATATTTCAAAGTACTTGTTCTGTCCTCTTTGCTTTTATTAAGCTTTACTGTCCTCGCAAATCCAAAGCAATCTGATAAAATGAATTTAAACTACGGGAAAATTGAAGCCAATTTAATTGAAGGATTGAATTCCGGCAACACCGGTCTTAGTGTCAGTTCTGCTTTTATGCTGGGTGAAATAAAATCTGAGAAAGCAGTTCTACCACTTACCAGATTGCTTCGCGAATCCGAAAACCCGAAAATGAGGTTGATTGCGGCTCTGTCATTAATAAAGATAGGGTCAGAAAGAAGTGTATATGTGGTTAAACAGGCTAAGAGATTTAACAACGATTCGAATACGCGTTTGATGTGTGGAAGACTTTACAACGGTTATATTTCATCTGAGCGTATCAAAGTTTCATCTGAAAGAGACGGACATAATTCTATCGCTTTGGGGGACAAATAATCCTTATCCGTTATTCTGGTTAAAATTTCCCGGGTCGAATAGCCGGCTCGGGAAATTTTTTACTTACTGCCTTTAGCCCCACCCAATTCAATTCCAAATCTTTCAAAAATAAATTTTATTTTTGCCCTTGAAACTTTTGAGGGTAAATGTACGAAGAAGAACGCAAACAGTTAGTTGAATTATTGAAGAAAAAAGGGATCAAGGATGAAAGGGTCCTCGATGCTATTAATTCTATTCAAAGGCATTTGTTTATTCCGGATGTAATCGGATTTCATGCTTACAAAGATACTGCTCTCCCCATTGGATATAATCAAACAATTTCTCAACCTTATACCGTGGCTTTTATGACTGAAGCGCTTGAGCTAAAAAGAGGGTATAAAGTACTTGAAATAGGAACCGGCTCCGGCTATCAAGCTGCAGTTCTAATTCATATTGGGATGAAAGTTTACTCTATCGAGAGAAATTTTGAAATATACAGTCGCACGCAAAAACTTTTTGATCGGATGGGTCTGCGCGCTGCAATACGCTGCGCCGATGGCACACTCGGCTGGGAAGAATTTGCCCCTTACGATGGGATAATAGTAACTGCCGGAAGCCCGATAGTGCCGGATAATTTACTAAAGCAATTAAAAATCGGTCGTAAATTAGTAATTCCTGTGGGTGATAAACAAACGCAGTCTATGAAGATCGTTACAAAAATCTCCGAAGATGAAAATGATATTAAAAGCATCTCGAGTTTCGCTTTTGTGCCACTAGTTGGGAAACAAGGTTGGAAAGAAGAGTAATTGTGATAGTCGGTCCTACTTGCACCGGCAAAACAAAAACTGCGGCTGAACTTGCCTCCATTATTAAAGGCGAAATTATATCCGCCGATAGCCGGCAAATCTATAAACATTTGAATATCGGAACGGCAAAGCCAGATGAAAAATTACTTAAAAAAATTAAACATCATTTTATCGATTCTCTAGAATTAAATGAAAAGTATAATGTAAGCCGATTTGAAGTCGAATCCTTAAAATTGATAGAGCAGATTTTTCAGAAAGGGAAGAGCCCTGTTGTTGCCGGCGGCTCCGGACTTTATATTCGTGCTTTAACTGATGGCATATTCAATTCGGTTGATACAGACAATGAATACAGAGAAGAGTTGATGATTCTACGAAGACAGAAAGGGAATGAGTTCATTTATAAAATGCTTGAAGAGATAGACCCATTGAGCGCAAAAAAAATGCTGCCGCAAAACTGGAAAAGAGTAATTCGCGCGCTGGAAGTTTTTTATCTCAGCGGTAAATCTATCTTGGAATGGCAAAAAAATTATGAGAGAATCACACCATTTACATTTTTGCAGTATGGCTTAAAGTGGGATCGCGAAAGGCTTTATCTGAACATTGAAAAACGAGTTGATGAGATGATTAAGGAAGGGCTTATTGAAGAAACAGAAAATATTTTATCGAGAGGATTCCATAAGGATTGCAACGCTTTGAATACCGTCGGGTATAAGGAAATTATCTCATATCTTCAAAATGAGATTTCATTGGAAAGAGCGATTGAATTAATTAAGATTAATACAAGGCGATATGCCAAAAGGCAATTGACCTGGTTTAATAAAGATAAAAGAGTTAAGTGGATAGAAATTTCCGTCGAAGAAGACTTAAGCAGCGCTGCAGCCAAGATTGCCGAAGAATACCTTGATTTGAACCGTAAAGAATCTTTGAATATATTTGATTAAGAAAGCTTGGAATTAAAATGAAAGAAAAAATAAGAATCGCATCAGGGCAGGGCTTCTGGGGAGATTTAATCGAAGCGCCTTATTTGCAGGTAACCCGCGGGCAAATCGATTATCTTGTTATGGATTATTTAGCAGAAGTCACAATGTCCATTCTTCAAAAACAAAAAAATAAAAATCCGCTGCTCGGTTATGCTAAAGACATTCCGCCTTTAATGAAACGCATTCTCCCTGTGTGTATTGAAAAAGGGATTAAGATTATTACAAATGGAGGGGGCGTAAATCCTTATGCATGTGCTGATGCTGTAATTGAAGTTGCAAAAGAAATCGGAATCAAAAAATTAATCGTTGCGGTTGTATCCGGCGATGATATACTTAACAAAATTGATGCAATAATTTCATCTGGGTGTGAATTGAATAATATGGATTCCGGCGAACCGATAACCGGAATTAAGGATAAACTGTTGAGCGCGAATGTGTATTTTGGCGCTTTCGCTATAGTAGAGGCGTTAAAGCAGTCGGCTGATATTGTTATTACCGGCAGAACTACCGATACCGGACTAACGCTCGCACCTATGATTTACGAATTTGGCTGGGAAGAAGACGATTACAATAAACTTGCAGCCGGAACTGTTGCAGGTCATATTCTTGAATGTGGAGCTCAAGCCACCGGCGGAAATTTTTTGGGCGACTGGGAATCAATTGAAAATTTTGCAGAAATAGGGTTCCCTATAGCCGAAGCATATCCAAACGGCGAAACAATAATTACAAAACATGACTCGCTGGGCGGTAAGGTTTCTTTTGAGACTATAGCCGAACAAATTGTATATGAAATCGGAGATCCAAAAATGTATATAACCCCTGACTGTATCGCTGACTTTACAACAATTAAGCTTGAGAATGCAGGTGCAAATAGAGTGCGAGTTTATAATGTTAAAGGGTATAAACCGACAGAATCATATAAGGTTTCTTGTTCCTACGAAGACGGATTTTCTGCAGTCGGCACATTAACCTACTCTGCCCCGGCTGCGCTAAAAAAAGCCGACGCTGCCGATAAAATATTGCGAAAAAGATTGGAACTTCTCGATCTAAAATTTGACGAAGTCCATACGGAGTATGTTGGCTTTAATTCCTGTAACGGTTCGCTCGCTGGTAAGACTAATCCGGACGATTTGAACGAAGTTGTACTCCGGGTGGGAGTGCGATCGAAGGATTATAAATCCGTTGACAGATTCACCCGCGAGATTGCGCCGTTGATACTGACAGGGCCCCCGGCAGTAACGGGTTTTGCCGGCGGAAGACCAAAGCCAAGCGAAGTCGTAGCCTATTGGCCGGCTCTTATCCCTAAATCATTAGTCGAACATCAGATAAAAATTATGAGCTTGTTATGAAAAAAAAAATAAGTGAAATCGCGCACGGCAGAAGCGGCGATAAAGGTGATGCGGCAAATATTGGTATTATCGCTTATGATGATGAAGGCTATCAGCTTATCCAAAAACTCTTGACTGCAGAAACAGTCAAGAAATATTTCGAGGGGATTTGTTTCGGTAATGTTGAAAGATACGAACTCCCAAATATTAGAGCATTAAATTTTGTTTTGCACAATACTCTCGGGGGCGGCGGGACTGTTTCTCTTAAACTTGATGCGCAGGGTAAGACTCTGGCTGCTGCTCTGCTGAATATGGAGATTGAAATTAATAATTAATAACATAGAAGGAAATACTTATGTACGATGAGCAGTTAAAAATAGTTAATTCACTCGGCGAAAGAATTTATAAGCTAAGAGGTTATCTTTAAGTTAGATATTAAAGAAAAAGAAATTGATGAGCTGAAAGCTAAGACAAACGAGAACGGTTTTTGGAATGATCAGAAAAGCGCTCAATCTACTCTTCAGAAAATTAATTCTTTGGAGTATTGGCTTGAACTTTGGCGGGAAGAGCACACAAAATTCACAAACCTAAAAGATTTAATAGAACTTTCGGCTTCAGAAGAAGACGCATCACTCGAACGTGAAATCTTATTCGAGACGGAAAAACTTTCGGCTTCCGTTGAATCTCTTGAATTAAAGAGCATGTTAAGCGGAAAGGATGACGATAAAAACTGCATTCTTACAATTCATTCAGGCGCAGGTGGAACTGAAGCACAGGATTGGGCTGAAATGCTTCTCAGAATGTACATGAGATGGGGCGAACAGAACGGATTTAAGATGACCATACTTGACGTTCTTGACGGCGATGGTGCAGGAATAAAAAGTGCTACAGTGGAAGTTGACGGCGAATTTGCTTACGGTAATTTAAAGGCTGAGAACGGCGTTCATAGATTGGTTAGAATTTCTCCCTTTGATGCAAACAAAAGAAGACACACTTCTTTTGCATCCGTTTTTGTTATTCCGATAGTTGACGATACAATCGAGATTGATATAAATCCTTCGGATTTAAGGATTGACACTTATCGCTCGGGAGGAAAAGGCGGACAGAATGTTAATAAAGTTGAAACAGCTATCCGGATAACACACATCCCTACTGGTACGGTTGCGGCATGCCAGAGTGAAAGATCTCAGAACCAGAATAAAGTGAATGCAATGAGACTGCTTAAATCAAAGTTGTATCAGATTGAAAAGCAAAAGAAAGAAGCGGCGATTGACGAGATTGAAAAAAGCAAAATGAAAATCGAATGGGGAAGTCAAATTAGGTCTTATATTTTCCACCCGTATAATCTCGTAAAAGATCATAGAACCGAAATTGAAACCTCAAACACTCAGTCTGTTATGGACGGAAATTTAAATAGTTTTATTAAGGAATACTTGCTTAAGTTTTCTGATAATTAATTATGACTAAGAAAATCAAACGTAAGAAGAAAGAACAGGATAAAGATTTCTTCGATAAAGTTTATGGTTTTGTAGAATTAATACCGTACGGAAAAGTTACAACATACGGCGCGTTAGCTGAAGCCAGCGGAATAAAATCCTCAGCAAGAACAGTTGGTTGGGCGATGAATGCTGCCGCAGGATCTAATCTGCCGTGCCACCGAGTAGTTAACAGAAACGGTGAACTAACCGGCAAGCTGCATTTCGGGGATCCGAATTTAATGGAAGATCTTCTCCGTTCTGAAGGAGTGGCATTTACAAAAGAAGGGAATGTAGTCATGTCAAAACACTTTTGGCAGCCCACTAATGTTGCCAAAAAAAAGTTAATTCGGAATAACTAAGCGGATAATCAATAACGGTTCACTTTTATAGTAGAAACGCCCCCTTGAATATCAATCAAGATTTTATTTTCAGCTTTTTCAAAATTTTCAGTGATATAATTATTTGAATCATTTTTAGAAAATCCATTGATATTCTTTATCATCATTACCATCTCGCCGGTGATCTGACAACCGGCTTCAGACGGGATTAATATTTCCAAAGAAGCAGCTCCCATTTCGATATCTACGTCAAGCATTTCAACCCGGCTGCCTAATTTCAATCTTGTTTTACTCGCTCCTGTCTTAATATTAAGTTCTTTTAATTTTAATTCATGGAGATCGAAATCAGTTTTAGCAGCCCCGATTTCAAGATCAATCTCCCAAAACGGCTCGGGATTTAATTTCAATTCGAGTTTGTTCTTAAAATTATCTTTAATCGGATTAGAGTCGGAATCGTTAAATTCAATTCTTATATCAGCATTTTCATCCGATAGAGTTTTATTCAGCTGAATATTAAATAAACCGCCGCGGTGTTTTCCCGAGATCAACTCTTCTGTTGTTCCGTTTAGTATAAATACTCCGGCGCCTGCCGAAATTTGCAGGCTGGCTGTTTCAATTCCTTCAACGTAAGGTTCGGAGAAAGTCTCGGAATCGTAAGTCGTACTGCTCTTCCACTCCTCGCTGTTGAATCTCATATCGCTTAGGTCGCTTATCGAACCTATGATGAACACAGCCAGTAACAACGCAAAAAGCACTGTGGTAACCGGTTTGAATATTGTGTCTTTCGCAAGAAGAGATAATCCCCAGAATACGAAGACAAGAGGCCATAAATCCCAAACAAAACTAAAATCGATATAGACAATATCATTTCTTACAAGAAGAAAAAGCGCGCCGAGTGTTAAAAGAAATACTCCCCAAAATATTTGTCCCGTTTTCATAGTCTGCCTCTGTTTCTTGTTGAATTAATAATTAAATATATGCCTCCGATAATGAATAAGAGCGGGAAGATATCAACGAAATCAAAAAACGGCAAAATGTTTTCCGCCAAAAAAACAAAACCTATAACAATCAAAATCACCCCAAAAGTCACCCTGCCTTTATTGCTTCTCGGAGGGATGGGAGTTGAGCCTGAAGATAAATCTTCAAACTTCACATCTTCTGCATTTCCAGGATTCGTTTCCGGTTGCGATGACGGTTTGGAATAATTTTGATAAGAATGATCAAAAGGTTCTTCGGGAATAATTATCCAAAGGATTATATATAGTAATACACCTATTCCGTTAAAAATAGTTGCGGCGATGAACAGAACTCTCACCAAAACGGGGTCGAGATTTAAGTAATCAGCAAGTCCTCCGGCAACTCCGCCAAATACTTTCTTTATGCGCGAACGATACAATTTTTCTTTCATTATAGTCCCTCTGTTATTTTCAATCCTTTAGACGGCAATATTACGGATTTGTTTTCTTTTTAATTGAAACACCTCAACATTTGTCCAAGAAAATAAATGGATGTTGAGAGAATTCAAGTTTTTTTGCTATACCTTGGTAACTTCATTAAGTTTCCTCATCAAAATATAAAAATTATCCAATTATTAATAATGAAAATAGCCTTATGTCAGATAAATACAATTATCGGTGATATAGAAGGTAATAAGGCAAAAATTCTAAACTGCTATAAAAAGGGTGTCAGTAAAAAAGTTGATTTGGTAATTTGTCCCGAATTATCTCTTTGCGGATATCCTCCACAGGATCTGGTTGAAAAAAAAGAATTCAGATTAGCAGTTGAAAAAGCTAATTCCGAACTTTCGGCATCGACAACAGACACAGGTCTAATTTTCGGTTCCATTTCCGAGGAATTTGATAATGTAGGAACCGGAATTTACAATTCTGCATTTCTCTCCTATAACGGGGAAATTCAATTCATTCAGAAAAAGACATTGCTCCCTAATTACGATGTTTTTGATGAAGTAAGGTATTTTGAATCGGCAAAGGATGTTTTCATTCACGTCTTTAAGGGCGAAAACTTAGGCATTTCAATATGCGAGGATATTTGGAACGATGCAGACTACTGGAAAAAAAGACGATATGAAAAAGACCCTGTGCAGAGATTGGTTGATAAAGGGGCTACTTTGTTAATCAATATTTCCGCCAGCCCCTACGCTTATGGCAGGAGAGAAGAAAGAAGACGCATGCTTTCCGTATTAACTAAGACGGATAAAATGCCTTTGGCTTATGTCTGCTGTGTAGGCGCTCAGACGGATTTAATTTTTGACGGCGGCAGTATGTGCTTTGATAAAAATGGCAAGCTCGTTATGCTTGGTAAAACCTACGAAGAGGATTTTATTGTTTTTGACACTGATGCAGAATTGCCTGAATTGGTAAAAGTCGAATCATCATATGAAGAAGAAATTTTAAATGCGCTGATACTCGGCGTAAAAGATTATGCGCACAAAACAAAATTTAATAAAGCACTTATTGGATTAAGCGGTGGGATTGACTCAGCGTTGGTTGCATATATAGCTGTTAAAGCTCTAGGCAAAGAAAATGTAGTTGTTGTAATGCTGCCAACAGAGTATTCCAGCCAAGGAAGCTTGAACGATTCCAAGAAATTAATCCAAAATCTCGGGATTGCATCTAACGTTATTAATATTCAAAGTGTATTTGAGAATGTTAAAGATGTCTTGAAAGATTCATTCGAAAATATGCAGGAGGACGTGACTGAAGAAAACATCCAATCGAGGATACGCGGTTTAGTTTTAATGGCATTGTCAAATAAATTCAATTATTTACTTTGCACGACAGGCAACAAATCGGAAATGGCAGTCGGTTACGCAACATTATACGGCGATATGTGTGGTGCGCTGGCTGTTATTGCCGATGTGTACAAAACTCAGGTTTATCGAATTGCTGAATATATCAACAAGGAAAAAGAAATTATACCAGTCGAGATAATTACAAAGGCGCCATCCGCCGAGCTTCGTCATAACCAAACCGATCAAGATAGTCTGCCTCCTTATGATCTTCTGGATAAAATTCTGATGATGTATCTCGAGGAATATAAAGAATACAATGAAATCGTTAAGAAAATTGGTCAGCCGGAACTTGTTAAATATATTCTTGGATTAGTGGATAATAACGAATTTAAGCGGAAGCAAGCTGCGCCTGCTTTAAGGGTAACGACAAAAGCGTTCGGATACGGCAGGAGATTCCCTATAGTTCAAGGCTGGAAAAGGTAAAGGAGAAAAAATGTTCAGTATAAAAACAGTATTTTTATTTATTTTCTTACAATCCGCTGCATTTGCTCAGTTCGGATTTGATCAAGAAATCTTAATAGTCAATTCTTTTTTGTCTTTCGAAAAAGTTCATCCGAAAAGCGAATTAAAAGCGGCAATAAAAGTTGACATATCGGGCGAGTGGCATATTAATTCGAACAAACCTAATGAGGATTTTTTAATCCCGACTGTTTTGGAAATAACCAGCGATCTAAATATCGAGGTTGGCAGCATACAGTATCCTTCGGCAAAGAATTTGAATTTCAGTTTCAGCGATAATCCTGTTTCAGTTTTTGACGGAGATATTTTAATCGGAGCCAAATTACTAATTCCGGCAGATGCGGAAGAAGGGAAATATAATATAATCTTTACTTTAAATTATCAGGCATGTAATGATGTTTCGTGCCTGCCCCCGAATATAATTAAAGACACACTTGAGGTTGAGGTTGTAAATCTTCAGACGCAGATAGTGGAGGTTAATTCAGAAATATTTTCCCAGTTAGATTTAGCTTATTATTCCAGCGATACAGGAGGTGATGAAAAAAGCATTGCAGGCAGACTTGAAGAAAGTGGATTATTACTTAGCATCATACTTGTGTTTATCGGCGGTCTTGCGCTAAACCTCACACCGTGTGTCTATCCGTTAATCCCAATAACGATAGGATATTTCGGCGGACAGAGTGAAGGAAGCACTGGCAAATTATTCCTTCTTGGCATTCTGTATGTATTAGGGATGGCGCTGACATATTCGGTCATTGGAGTCATTACTGCGTTAAGCGGAGCGGTCTTCGGGGCTTTACTTCAAAATCCTTTAGTTATAATTGCAATTGCCGCGGTATTCGTTGTTCTTTCGCTCAGCATGTTCGGCTTTTATGAGTTCAAACTTCCCGACAGCTTGGTTATGAAAGCTGGCGGCGCACGATCGGGTGTTTTTGGAGCATTTTTTATGGGGCTTACACTCGGAATCGTTGCAGCGCCATGTATAGGACCTTTTGTCGTGGGTTTATTAACTTATGTCGCTGCAAAAGCCGATGTATTCTATGGATTCATTATGTTCTTCTTCCTGGCAGTAGGACTGGGCACGCCATATCTTTTCCTCGCGTTATTTTCTGGTAAGATCAAAAGTCTTCCGCGTGCCGGACTATGGATGGAAGGCGTTAAACATATTTTCGGATTTATTCTGCTTGGCATGGCTCTATATTTTCTTCTGCCTCTTTTACCGAAAGAAGCCTCCTCGTTTACGCTGCCGGTATTTATGGTAATCACAGCAATTTATCTTTTCTTTTTCGATAAGACTGGTAATGAAGTAAAAGGGTTCAAAATTTTTAAATTTGCGTTTTCTATTCTTTTGATCTCCATCGCTTCTTATTTTCTCTATCCGGGCGAAGAAAATTCGCCTGATTGGCAAAAATATTCTGATAGAGTATACGACGAAGCCCTTGAGAACCGCAGCAAAATTATAATAGATTTTTATGCAGATTGGTGTATCCCTTGCAAGGAACTGGATGCACTTACATTTTCCGATGAACGAGTAATAGCTCAATCAAAAGAATTTGTAAACATCAAAGTCGATATGACAAAAACAATGTCGGATGAAACCGAACGCATAAGAAATAAATTCAATATTGTAGGCATGCCTACGGTATTAATTATAGATTCAAATGGTGCAGAGATACACCGCCTAACCGGTTTTGTAAACGCTGACGAATTTTTGAAATTGATGCAGAGTACCAAATGAAGTATACTTTTTTAATATTCTTGAATATTTCTTTATTTTTAACTAATAAATAAAAAAAATTATAGGAGCAATTAAGAAACACTCATGGCAAAAACAGTTCAGGTTGTAGAAGATGTTACCGTTCGTTTTGCAGGCGATTCAGGCGATGGAATGCAGCTCACAGGTTCACAATTTACCGATACAACAGCGATAGTTGGCAATGATTTAAGTACTTTACCGGATTTCCCGGCTGAAATACGCGCCCCCGCCGGTTCGCTCGCTGGTGTTAGCGGCTTTCAGCTGCATTTCAGCAGCAGCGATATTCAAACCCCGGGCGATTCTCCTGATATTTTGGTGGCAATGAACCCCGCTGCATTAAAAGTTAATTTAAAGGATATGAAACCCAACGCAACAATTATTGTCAATACAAACGCATTTGACTCGAAAAATCTTAAACTCGCAAAGTATGATTCAAATCCTCTCGAAGATGGTTCTCTGTCAGGATATCAGGTGATTCCGGTTGAACTCGCTAAGTTAACTTCGATGGCTCTTGATGGACTTTCACTTTCACCTAAGGAAAAAGATAAATGTAAAAATTTCTTTGCACTCGGGTTAATGTACTGGATGTTTAATAGACCAATTGAAATTACACTAAATTGGCTTGAGACAAAATTCAAGAAAAAACCGGAAATTATGGAAGCAAATCAGCGTGCATTAAAAGCTGGTTTTTACTACGGTGAATCTACAGAGATTTTCACTACACGCTACGATGTTAAGCCGGCTAAACTGCCTTCAGGAATTTACAGAAACGTTATGGGCAATGAAGCCACTGCGCTTGGTTTTGTTGCGGCTTCGGTTAAAAGCGGATTACAATTATTCCTTGGTTCTTATCCAATTACACCCGCTTCAGAAATATTGCAAGAACTGAGCAAGTATAAGGATCATGGTGTTGTAACATTTCAAGCAGAGGATGAAATTTCTGGTATTGTTTCGGCAATTGGCGCTTCATTTTCAGGATCTCTTGCACTTACAACTACTTCGGGTCCTGGATTATCGTTGAAAACGGAAGCCATAGGATTAGCGGTGATGACAGAACTGCCCTTAGTGGTTGTGGATGTTCAGCGTGGCGGTCCGAGCACCGGACTACCAACGAAAACCGAACAAGCAGATTTATTCCAGGCGTTCTATGGCAGGCATGGTGAAGCTCCAGTCTGCGTAGTTGCAGCAAAAAGCCCAGCAGATTGTTTTATCATGTCACTCGAAGCTTCGAGATTAGCCCTGAAATACATGACACCTGTAATTCTTCTTACGGATGGATATCTTGCTTTTGGCTCTGAGCCTCTCAACATACCAAAATTTGAGGATCTGCCAGATGTTAAAGCAGAATTGAGGACTGATCCCGAAGAATTTCATCCGTATTTAAGGAATGAAAATCTCGTTAGACCATGGGCGGTTCCTGGAACACCAGGACTTGAACACAGAATAGGCGGTTTGGAAAAGAAAGATGTTTATGGCGGAATAAGTTATGAACCAGAAAATCATGAGATAATGATAAATTATCGAAAAGCTAAAATTGAAAAGATCGTCAATGACATTCCGGATATTGTTGTAGAGGGCGATCAAAGCGGCGAACTTTTGTTGTTAAGCTGGGGCAGCACATACGGAGCTATCAGAGAAGGGATTAGAGGAGCAGCCAGACTGGGGTATAAATCTTCCCATGCACATTTAAATTATCTAAATCCATTTCCCAAAAATTTGAAAGAAGTTTTAAGCAACTTCAAGAAAGTATTAGTGCCCGAACTCAATTTGGGTCAGCTTGCGACGATAATACGAAGCACATACTTGCTTGAGGTTTTGCAATACAATAAAGTTCAGGGGCAGCCGTTTAAGGTCGCTGAAATAGAGAAAAAAATTATTGATGTTCTCGGAGGGAATAATGGAAACTAAAACTATAGAAGGAATACAAGAATTAAAATACACTGCAAAAGACTTTTCATCCAACATTGATGTGAAATGGTGCCCGGGCTGTGGTGATTACTCTATTCTTGCTCAGGTGCAAAGGACTTCGCCGGATTTTGGCGAAAAATTAGAAAACATCGTTTGGGTATCGGGCATTGGATGTTCAAGCCGTTTTCCTTACTACATGAGCACATACGGATTTCACGGCATACACGGAAGGGCGGCTGCGCTCGCAACCGGCGTTAAATTGGCAAATCCAAAGCTGCAGGTTTGGGTCGCTACTGGAGACGGCGATATGCTCAGTATCGGCGGCAATCATTTCATCCACGCATGCAGAAAAAATATAGATATTAAAATTCTTCTTTTTAACAATAGGATTTATGGATTGACCAAAGGACAGTATTCGCCTACTTCCGAAAAGGGAAAAGTAACTAAGACAACCCCGTACGGTTCGGTTGATTTCCCCTTCAATCCACTACGCTTAGCAGCTGGTTCCGGCGCAACGTTTGTCGCACGGTCCATGGACAGAGATCCCAAACACCTTCAGGAGATGATTTCGAGAGCCGCTAAACATAAAGGCACCGCTTTTATTGAGGTGCTTCAGAACTGTCCTATCTTCAACGACGGCGCATATTTTCAGTTAACAGAAAAAGACACAAAACCGGATAACACAATCACTCTTGAGCATGACAAACCTTTAGTGTTTGGAACGAATAAAGATAAAGGTATTAAACTTGATGGATTAACCCCGGTCGTATTTAATATTAACGAGGGCAGTAATTCTATTAATGACTGTTGGGTGCACGATGAGTTTGATGAAAACCCCACTCGTGAATTCTTGCTCTCAAGGTTTACCGACATGCCGGGTTTGCCTACACCGCTTGGAATTCTGCGCCAGCATTTAAAACCAACTTATGATGCGGATTATCATGAACAAGTACAAAAAGTAAAAGTAGAAAAAGGGCATGGAACATACGACAAGTTGATGTTTGCCGCGAGCACATGGGAAGTAAAATAGCGGATTATTTATTGCTGGATAAAGGCGAAGTTTTATCTTCGCCTTTTTTATTTACAAACAACAATTCATAAACATATTTCAGGTTATCAAATTCTAGAATGCTGGACTTTACGAAGATTTTACAAATAATTCAAAAGTATAATAGTTTTTTAATTACAACACACTTAAATCCCGATGCTGATGCTATCGGCTCGGAGCTGGCTTTGCACGACTATTTAAGAATACTTGGGAAAAAAGTTTCGGTAATTAATGCAGACGCCACCCCTTATACTCTTGAATTCTTAGATAGAGATAGAATCATTGAAACTTACGATAATAAAAAGCATCGCGAAAAAATAAATAGCTTTGACGTTCTCTTTGCTCTTGATTTCAATCAACTTAAACGCATTGGTGTTATGGAAAATGTTTTTCGTCAGAGCAATGCGCTCAAAATTTGTATTGATCACCATGAAGAGCCGGAGAATTTTACCGAATATTTATTTGTTGATATTTCTTACGCATCAACCGGGGAGATAATTTTTGACCTTCTAAAATCCGATAATTCCTTTCAGCTCGATTTGCCGATTGCCGAAGCGATTTATGCAGCAATAATTACCGACACAGGCTCATTCCGGTTTGAACGCACTTCGCCGAAAACTCATTTGACTGCTGCAGAACTTATCAGTGCAGGGGTTAACCCAAAAACAATTTACGAGAAAATTTATGATCAGGGTTCGCTTAATCGTTTGAAGCTTCTTGCATCTGCATTAAAATCTATTAATTGCAACTCCGATCAATCAATCTGTTATATGCGGATTACGCTTGATGATCTCCGGCAGAATAATTGCGGCGAAGCCGACCTTGAAGGTTTTGTAAATTATTGCTTGAGTGTCAAAGGGACAAAAATCGGGATGTTATTTCAAGAACTTGAGGATACTGTTAAGGTAAGTTTAAGATCATCCGGGAATTTTCCCGTTAATAAAATAGCAAATCAGTTCAACGGCGGCGGTCATTTCAACGCAGCGGGAATTAGGATAAAAGGCAGAAATCTTGATGAAGCAATAGAAATGATTTTATCTGCCGCTCAATCGTATTTAAATAAGGAAGAGGAATAAATGATTTTTAATATTCGTACAGAAATAATAAATAAATTTCAGTTGAACAGAAATAAATCTGCTGCCGTATTGTTTATTGTTGATTCAAAATCCATGAAAAATGAATTGGCAGCAACACTTAATGAATTGGGAATTGAATTGAACAAAATCCAGTTGGAAAAATTCCTAAAAAAAGATGAAACCGAATTAATCAGCGTGCTGCCCAAAGGGAAACCTGATTTGATGCTTATCAAAAAAATTAATGCAGATAAATCTTTCAATCAAGATTTTTTCAGAAATTATCTATCCGACGTCATACAAAAGTTAAACGACTACGAAATAGACAACTTGCAGTTACAAATACCTGATGAAAAAAAAGTTGAAAGAAAATTCCCATCTTACAATTATTGTCTTCAAACAATTGCCGAAGGGATATATTTAGGAAACTACAACTTCAATATTTATAAAAGCGATAAAAAGAAACCTAAAAATATAATGGTATCATTAATTACCGGTGACGCCGCCGCGGTTAAAACTGCATTTGAGAAAGGAAAGAATATTATTGAATCAGTCAGCTTTGCGCGCGATATGATTAACGAACCGGCTATTACTCTAACACCGCAGGAAATGTATATAAGATCGAAGAAGGAACTTACCAAGCATGGAATCAAGGTTAATCTTTTCGATAAGAAAAAACTAACGCAAAAAAAGATGAATGCAATCCTTGCAGTGGGAAACGCAAGCGCTAACCCCCCGCTTTTGATGATTATGCGGTATAAACCAAGCGTTAAACCAAAACGCAAAATTGCGCTTGTCGGCAAGGGCGTGACTTATGATACCGGCGGTCTTTCGATAAAACCTACACTTGGTATGAACGAAATGAACGCAGACATGGCTGGGGCAGGAACGGTTGTTGGAATAATGATCGCCGCTGCAAAATTGAAACTTCCTGTCGAACTAATTGGCGTTACACCGTTGGTCGAAAATATGATTTCTGGCGGCAGCTACAAGCCGGGAGATGTCGTTAAAACTTCTTCGGGAAAGTCAATTGAAGTAAAAGATACAGATGCCGAAGGAAGAATAGTTCTTGCTGATGCTCTTGAATTTGCCTCGAAAGAAAAACCTGATGAGATAATAGATTTTGCAACGCTAACTGGAGCAGTTGCTGTTGCTCTCGGATTATTTATAGCCGGTGTGTTTAGCAGGGACGAAGAACTCATTACTAAACTAGTTGCCGCCGGTAACAAAACACATGAAAGGCTTTGGGCTATGCCTTTTTTCGATGATTACAATGATTTGATCAAAAGCGATATTGCTGATGTAAGCAATCTCGGACCAAGATGGGGCGGCGCTATTACTGCGGGCAAATTTCTTGAGCACTTTGTCGATAAAAGTATTCCTTGGGCTCATATTGATTTAGCCGGTCCTGCTTTAAAACATAAATCAACCTCGTATACTGAAAAATATAATACGGCATTCGGCGTTCGGTTGATCGTAGATTATCTGCAGACTATTTAGTAATCATTCAATTATCAATCCGTCGCGCATTTCGATTACGCGATCGGCGAGCTTTACCAACTCCGGATTATGCGTTACTATTAAAAAAGTCTGCCTTAGCTCGTCCTTTAATTTTAAGAAAAGATTATGAAGCGTCTCACTGTTCTTTGAATCGAGGTTCCCGGTAGGCTCATCAGCAAATATTATTTTTGGGTCATTAGCTAAAGCTCTTGCAACAGCGACTCGCTGCTGTTCTCCGCCAGAAAGTTCAGATGGTTTATGATGCATACGTTCTTTTAATCCGACTATTTTCAAAATCTCTTCGCTTCTTTTCGCCGCTTCATCGCTTGTTTTTCCGGCTATCAGCTGAGGGATATTTACATTTTCAAGCGCGGTAAATTCCGGGAGTAAGTGATGGAACTGAAAAATGAAACCAATTTCAGAATTTCTAAAACGAGACAGGCTTTCGTCATTTAGGCTGTAAATATTTTCCCCATTAATTTTTACTAAACCAGAGTCAGGATAATCAAGCCCGCCGATAATATGAAGCAGCGTGCTTTTACCTGCGCCTGATGCGCCGACAACAACAGTTATTTTTCCTGATTCGATTTCGAGCGAAACTCCCTTGAGAATTTCAAGTTTATGACTATCCGCCTTCAGGTATGATTTCTTAATGTTGACGCAGCTTAAAATTATACTCATTTGGGTCCCCTTATTCGTATTTAATTGCTTCTGTAATATTTGTTCTGCCTGCACGCTTAGCGGGATAAATCGATGCGAAAAAAGAAAGCATCATAGATGCGGCAGAAATAGTGATTAAATCAGAAAATCTGATTTGAACTGGTATTGCATCAATTATATACTTAGCCGGATCAAGAGGATAAATTTTAAATTCAATTTGCATATAGCAAAGAAAAAGACCTAATATTAATCCGCAAGTTGTTCCGATTATGCCTATTAACATTCCTTCAAAAGTGAAAATTCTTACTAATGATTTTTTTGAAACACCCATTGACCTGAGCACCGCAATATCTTTCTTCTTTTCTATAACCGACATTGTAAGAGAGCCGAGAATATTAAAAGTAGCGACTGAGATTATAAGTGTTAGAAGTATAAAAGCAGCCCATCTTTCAATTAGCATTACGCTGTATAGATCCTGATGAAGGTCATACCACGTTTTAATATCATACGTATTCTCGGGTAAGTGTGACTTGAGATATGATTTTAAGTTATCCGAGCTGTTTATGTTATGCAATCTCATTTCAATTCCGGAAATGTTATCGCCAAAACCAAAAATCTTCTGTGCGCTCTCGAGCGATGTGAACACATATTGTATGTCGTAATCTTTATTATTGCTGACAAATATCCCGCTTACAATAACTTTTCTTATTCGAGGCACAGAATAAAAATTCACAGCCATTTTTTCTAAATCATTAAAAGAAGCAATGTAAAGCGTATCGCCGACATTTGCCGAGATTTTGAGAGCCATTCTCTGACCTAAAACAATTTCATCAATATCTTCCGGATAAGGGTTGTTCATTTTGCCTTTAACGATTGCTGGAGCAACTCCCCATATTTCGCTGCCATCATTGTGATTGATACCTTTAAGTTTTATCGGCTGGTATTGACTATTGTTAATAAGAACGGCGTTCCCTTCGGCAAAGGGGTAATATGCGCTGATATTTTTTTGATCAGAAAGCAAATTAGAAACTAACTTTTCTTCAATTGGTATTTGCTGGTTGTTGGAAGATATGGTGAGGTGAGGATCAAAATTGACAAGCATTGAAGTTACAAGCGATCCGAAGCCATTGAAAACGGAAATTACCACTATTAATGCAGCTACGCCAATTGTAATCCCGAGTGTTGACAGCAACGAGATAATTGTTATAAAATTAATTTTGTGTTTCGATTTTAAATATCTTTTTGCTATAAAGAATTCGTACATCTTAATCAAACCTTATTGCTGAAATGGGTTGTATTTTCGACGCTATATAACTTGGAATAAGAGAAGAAACAATGCAAAGCAAAAAAGTAATAATGGAAACAATAATATAGTTCACCGCATTTAACTCAATCGGCACAGCAGAAAGAAAATACACGCTTTCCGGCAGCGATATAATGTTGAATTTTATCTGGACTAAACTTAAAATGAAGGCGAGTATATTGCCCGCTGCTATTCCGATTGAGCCGAGATAAATTCCCTGAATTAAAAAGATATTACTAATTAGTTTCCTGGTTGAGCCGAGAGATTTTAAAATCCCTATTGCAGGTGTTCTCTCAATGACCGTCATCAATATTGTCCCGATAATGTTAAAGACAGAAACGAGTATTATCATCCCGAGAATGATAGGAATAGGTTCTTTTTGAAGCTCAAGCCACGTAAAAATATTCTGATGCTCTTTGAAAATAGACCTTACATAAAAGGGGAAACCGAGTGATTCCTGCAAATTACGTTCAATCGAATCTATTTTATCTATATCCTTCAACCTAATATTATAACCGGAAACCTTATTGCCGAGTAAAAACATTCCTTGAGCAATCTTAATATCAATGTAAGCCTTCTGGTCATCATATCCAGCCATTCCGCTTTCGTAAATTCCACTTACTGCAAACTGCTTGATCACCGGAGGATTGTATATGGAAGGTCTCGAATCGCCTGCTGGACTGAGGAGCGTGACTACATCATTTAATCCTACGCCCAACCGCATTGCTAATTTTTTGCCGAGGATAATCCCTGGTCTGCCGGAATTTTCACTCTCAAAATTCCCTTTGATTATGTACCTGTCCAATCCTAAATTATTTTGGTCAAAATCGATACCGAATAACACAATGCCCTCTGAGGTATTAGATGCCCGTATGATTGAATTCTTGCTGATGAATGATGAAATGCTTTCAATGCTTTCCGCAGACTTGAATGTGATATTATCTTTTAGGTAATCTATTTCGGGCAGATTTCTATCGCTGAAACCAGTGATAATTAAATGAGAATTAAAATTAACTATTTTCTCCCTAACAGCAGAGTCGAAGCCATTTAACACTGTGAGAGAAATAATTAGCACAGCAACTCCGAGTGCAATTCCCAGAATTGTAATTACCGAAATAAGAGAAAGCAGTTGTTTGTTTCTTTTCGATCTTAGAAGCTTTGAAGCCAGGTAAAATGCTACACGCATAGTTTTTAATTTATTTTCTGCCAAAATACTAATTTTAATAGGTATTAAGTGACATAAAATTTAATCCAGCATGTGTGCCGGCAATTTTGCAGAATAATTGGGCAATTTTTTCCTTGTATGATAATTGTATAACAAGATGAAAAAAAAAGAATTCGCAAACATTGATTAAGAAGGTGTATAAAAAAATATTGTGAAAATTGACAATCTTTAACTTAAAGCCTATTTTAGGCATCCCGTTTTCAAAAGTTTTTGTTAATTTGATCGTGAAACGGGGCGTAGCGTAGTCCGGTTAGCGCGCCTGCTTTGGGAGCAGGAGGTCGCAGGTTCAAATCCTGCCGCCCCGACTTAAATTCTGCTTTGAAAAACGGAAGCTGGTAAGTTCTTTAATACTGAAGTTGTTGATGCGCCCGTAGCTCAACAGGATAGAGCATCAGCCTTCTAAGCTGAGGGTTAGTGGTTCGAATCCACTCGGGCGTACGAATGATTGTTTATTCGTTGTATCTGCTGAAAATAAGAAATGCTTAAAAAGAATTTATCAATTAATTGAAACGATGAAAAGTATAGTGTATTATGGTTTGTTGCAAAGTTATATTTAATTAGATTTACAGTAATGTTTTTTGAAAAACTGATTTACATGGTGGGTATAGCTCAGCTGGTTAGAGCGTCTGGTTGTGGCCCAGAAGGTCATGGGTTCAAATCCCATTACTCACCCGGCTATGTTTTTAAGGGGCCCCATGGTGTAATAGGTTAACACATCACCCTTTCAAGGTGGAGAGTACGGGTTCGATCCCCGTTGGGGTCACAAAGCTCCGGTAAGCCCGGAGCTTTTCTGTTTTAAATATATAATTTTCTTTAGGTCAAATTGGATATAGAAAAAAACAATAAATATCTTGCTTCGAGCAGCGAATACCGCACCGGTCCTTCTTTAAAGAAGTTTTCATTGTTCGGATCGACTTTTCAATTTTATGCCAAACTTATTCGCATTATATTTTATTCAAATAAACAGGCTAAAAAGGGAATTTATGACGATTCGAGATGGATACATTCTTCTCTTGATATTTTAAACAGTCTCGAACAGGCAGGGATAAAATTTCATTTTACTGGCTTGCACAATCTTCATTCATTTGAAGGCGCTGCAGTCTTTATTGGCAATCACATGAGCACACTTGAGACTGTCATACTGCCGGGGATTATCCATCCAGTAAAGAAAGTTTGCTTTGTAGTTAAAAAAGAATTAACCACTTATCCATTATTTGGACCGGTCAACAATGCTCGACAGCCGATTGTTGTCGGCAGAAAGAATCCACGAGATGATTTAAAGTTAGTTATGGAAGAAGGCGCAAAGCGATTAGCAAGCGGGAAGTCAATAATAATTTTTCCGCAGAGGACGAGAAGTTTCACATTTTCGCCCAAGTCCTTTAACACACTTGGAATAAAGCTCGCAAAACAAAATAATGTTCCAATAGTTCCGGTTGCAATATTAACGGATGCCTGGACAAACGGAAAACTTATCAAGGAGTTCGGGAAAATAGATATATCTAAGAAAGTTAGAATTGCATTCGGCGAACCAATGAACATTACAGGCAATGGGATGGAACAGCATCAGAAAACCATCGATTTTATTTCAACCAATCTGATTGACTGGGGTAGAAAGCATTATATTAGAGAGTAAGTTGCCTCTAATCAATAGGCATCGATCTTCGACTAAATTTCCACTCCTAAAGTTACCCATGATCAATTCGAAAATATTTATCACAAAAAATACAACACTGATAATAATTTGTTGTTTTTTTAGCTGGTTTTAGTCGCGAATGTTTGACAAATATCAGCTTTATAACGGTTAGATAATAATCAAAGCCATTCTTCAAATATCCCTTAACATTCTCTTAACATACTGTTAATAATCTCTTAACACTCCAATAATTCTGAGTTAATATTGAAAATATAATTTTGCTTCGGAAATTTTAACATTCTTAATCTTTGGAAGGAGAGAGAAATGAAACTAAGGAACAAAACTATCAAAAAACCAAAAATAATTAGTAAGCAGTTTCTTGCTGTAATTATTATCATAATTTTTTCACAAGTTTTAACTGCTCAAAATACCGGTAGAATATCGGGTGTTGTTGTTGATGGAGAATTTGGCGATCCCTTAATAGGCACCAATATTTTAATTGAAGGAACCATGATGGGGGCGGCAACTGATCTGGAAGGAAGATACTTGATAACGAACGTTCCCGAAGGAAATTACAGCCTTATTTTTTCAACAATCGGTTTTGCTAAACAGATAGTGACAAATGTAGTTGTTAAACCCGGCGAGGTTACCAATATCGAAGTAGCCTTAAGGGTTGAATCCTATGAAACCGAGGAAGTAATTATAACCGCAAAGGCAGCCCAGAATAGCGAAGCCGGAATGTTGATTAACCGACAGAAATCTGCAGCGTTAAGCGATGCAATCAGCGCAGAGCAGATTTCCAAATCCGGCGCCGGTGATGCAGCCGACGCAGTAAAGAAAATTGTCGGGGCAACAGTTATCGGCGGTAAATATGTTTATATAAGAGGTCTTGGAGAAAGATATAGCAGCACTCATCTAAACGGCGCGGAATTGCCGAGTTCAGATCCTAATAAGAAAGCATTTCAACTTGACTTAGTCCCGACAAATCTTCTTGATAATATAATTACATTAAAAACTTTTACTCCGGATAAACCAGGAAATTTCTCCGGCGGTATTGTTGACGTAGGGACAAAATCTTTCCCAACAAAATTCTTATTGAAAATTTCTTCATCTACCAGTTATAATTCTTTGTCAACTTTCAATGATAATTTTCTTAGTTATAATGGAGCTGATGGTAACTTCCTTGGATTTGACGACGGATTCAGAAGTTTGCCCGATGAATTAAAAAATGAAAATGTATCTATTCCTTTAACATCACAAGCGCGATTCGATACTGAGAAAGCTACTGAGCTGGACACCTATTCGAAATCTTTCAATAACGTAATGGATTTTACCAGGAAAAGCGCACCGATGAACCAAAGTTATTCAATTTCTGTCGGCGATCAGATTATCACCGGGGAAAAATCATCTTTCGGTTATCTCGGGAGTATTACTTACTCCAATAGCAGTTCCTATTATGATGATGGCAAAATTCATAGATATATTGTCTCTGATCTAAACGCAGATAAACTTAATCCTCAGCTTTTGGTTCAAGATCAGAAAGGAAGCTCAGAAGCAAATCTTGGCGGCTTAGCAACGGCAAGTTACAAATTCTCATCTTTTCATCAGCTTGGGGGAAATATCTTTTATTCGCGAAGCGGCATTTCCGAAAGCAGGTATCAAGAAGGGTCTTGGCCTCAAGAATTCGGTCTTGGCGATAATTCACCCGCTTACTTCAATAGAGTTTTATCGTATATTGACCGAGATATCAAATCATATCAGATCCGAGGCGATCATAACCTAACATGGCTGTTAAATAGCAACGTTGATTGGAATGTTTCGTTTGCAAGTACAACGCAAGATGAACCGGATAGGCGATTAATTTCTTCGAGCACACAGCTTTTCGATGACGGACGCGTAAATCATATTATCACCGGGTCCGGCTTTGACGACCCTTCCCGTTATTTCAGGTATCTCGAAGACAACACCGATACCTATAACCTAAACTTTGCAATTCCATTCAGCCAATGGAACGGATTAAATTCCAAATTTAAATTTGGGACAACCTATCAGAAAGTTGATCGCAAGTTTAATGAAAGAGTTTTTACATATTCAGTCTCAAATAATCTTTTCAATCAGCTGAATGGCGATATAAGCGCTTTGTTTGATGAACAAAATGCGGGAATAATTAAAGTTGATACTCTAAGCGGCGGCAGGTTAAGATATACTTTTGGTAATGTCATCAGAGATAATTCGAGAAAAAAGAATAATTATACAGGCGACCAGGAAGTAACAGCTTATTATTCGATGATAGAAATGCCTTTGCTGCAGCAGCTTAAATTTATCGGCGGGCTGCGTTATGAAACTACCGATATGTTAGTTAAAAGTTTAGACCCTAGTTTTAACGAGGGTAAAATCTCTACTGACGATCTGCTTCATTCGTTAAATCTAATTTATAATTTAACTCCGGAAATGAATCTTAGGGCTGCGGCTACTAAGACTTTAGCCCGTCCTACTTTTCGTGAAATTGCACCTTACGCTACTAAGGAATTTGTTAACGATGTAGAGCTTACAGGCAATCCAAGTCTTCAACGAACATTAATTGATAACTATGATCTAAGATGGGAATGGTTTACTCGCCCTGGAGAAATTTTTTCTGTCAGTGTTTTTTACAAATTCTTAAAAAACCCTATTGAATTGGCATTTGCTGAAGGCGCTACGCGTTCAAATCCAATTGTTAATTATGTTAATGTTAATAAAGCGGAAATCTACGGAGCGGAATTAGAAGCTCGATTCAGACTCGACTTGATTGTTGATTTTCTTTCCGACTTCTCGTTAGGAGGAAATTTGTCTCTCGTTAAATCAGAAGTTGACATTGCTAAAGCCGAATTAGCTCAACGTCTTGCCATTGACCCGAATTCTCCCCAAACTCGTGAATTGCAAGGGCAGTCCCCTTTCATTTTGAATCTCGATCTATCATATAATAATTACAATACGGGGACAATTGCGAGTTTGCATTATAATACATTCGGAGAAAGACTTTCGAGGGTTTCGGCTAATGTTACCCCTGATGTATACGAACAGCCAATTTCTCAGCTTGATTTAATTTTATCTCAGAAAATTTATGATATGCTTTCGTTAAAGTTTACCGTAAAGAATATACTCAATTCGTCTTATAAAGAGATTTATAGATTCAAAGGGGAAGAGTACATTTATCAAGAATATAAATACGGCTTATCCTACGGCATAGGTTTTAGTTTTGATATTTAGTTCATGATGATGTCCGCTCGGTCCCTTTAAACATTTTAATTAATTTCAATAAAGGGAGGTTATTTTTATGAAACATCTGTTAATACTTTTTTTCGCGATGCTGATAGCAATTTCTGTAAAAGCACAGGTTGTTGTAGTAAGCGAAGATATAACGAGCAATACGACATGGACATCAAACAACGAATACCACTTAAACGGATTAATATTTGTTGCCGACGGCACCACGCTAACGATTGAAGCCGGGACAGTAATAAA
>WYBN01000008.1 GCA_011525875.1 Melioribacteraceae bacterium
ATAGTTTGTTTATGCACCCGTAGCTCAATTGGATAGAGCATCTGATGGAGTTTATCCCGTGCAGCGGGAGATCAGAAGATTTATAGTTTGTTTATGCACCCGTAGCTCAATTGGATAGAGCATCTGACTACGGATCAGAAGGTTTGGGGTTCGAATCCCTACGGGTGTACAAATAATAAACTCGGATTTATTTAAGATTCGAGTTTATTATTGAATAATAATATATCCTTTGCGGATAAGGTTTGGGGTTCTCCCATAGGGATTCCTATGGAAGAATCCCTACGGGTGTACGATAAAAAGTTCGATTATGAAATATAATCGGGCTTTTTTTTATTATAAGGTATTGAATTATACCCGATGACTTTCGCTTTTTTATGTATGGAGTTTGTATGGACACAGCCGATACAATTTCTGAGAACCTACCACAAAGAAAAATCACGGTTTCCGTTCCAACAAAAACTCTTCTGCTTTTTGTGACTTTTTCTTCCGTTTTTGCATTTGATCTCAGAAAAATAAATCAGCGTATCTATAACTTTCATTTTTTAAAGAGTCAGCTTACTTTCGGTAAATAACCAACTCTACTTTTAAACTCCTGACTAAATTTAACACCGCGAAGATTGTCTTCGCATTCATCGGGAAAATAAATTCCCATCATCATTCTGATAGCTGTTGTTTTACCGGCGCCGATTATTCCGATAAGACTAAATATAGAACCTTCCGAAGCTTCGAAAGAGGCTTTATTAACGGCAAACACAATATCAAATTGTTTTGTTAGATTTTTTTACTTCGAACGCATGCATCTTTTCCCCCCAAATGTGACTCTATTTTTACGTGCGATATAACGAAAGGATTTTGGGGTTTTTAGTAATTAACAATAGGTATATGTAATTAACAAAAATTTATAAGTGTTCACTTTTAATAATTTATAAAATAACAAAGAATCATTAATAATATATTACTTCGGCAAAAACCGTTGAAGGATATGGCATGAAAAGTAAGTATCAATTATTTTCAAATATAATTTCATTATTTTATTTCTGATAAATGCTGTCTGTTCATTACAATTTTCTTGTGATGTAATTTCTTCTTCTTTAAATTTATCGAAAGAAGAAATGAGAAAGAGAGTAATGAAAAATGATTTGTTCTTCAATCTGATGGCGGCTATAAACTAGATATTGATTGTTATAACAACCAATTACCAAGCAGGTAAATTAATTGAATATTGTAACCAAGAGGAAAAATTTTGCCAATGTTTTATTGATTGTATTTTTTTTCAATGTTGGAACTGTAATCAATCATTCAAAAGATTTCCGGTCTGATCCAATTGTTTTCGGAAAAGGGTTATTAACTTATTTGAAAACGTGGCAGATAAGTGAATACAATGGCAGCACTGAGCCGTGGAAAGTTAACGGTTGGAAAGATCTAGATTCTGTGAATGACAAGACAGATTATGCCGGAATATTTTACTTAAAAACCTTGATTAATATTGAAAAAAATCCAGATCAAGAGAGATTTTTCGGAATCTGCGGTGTGGTGGGTGCTGCGTACGAAATATTTTGGGATTCAACTTTAATAGCGCAGAATGGAACTCCTTCTAAAAATTATTCAAACGAACAATCGGGACTCTTTTTTAATCCTATCGTCATCGATAGAGTATTAATAACTCCCGGCAGACATACAATTTTTATCAAAGTTTCAAATCATCAATTAGATGATACAGAAATTAAACCCGATTTTTTTATTGGTGACCACAATCATTTATTAAGTACGATTTACAAAAGGCAAACAAACATTTTATTTTTGATCGGTATTTGCTTTATCACCATCATACTAAATCTTTTTATGTTTTATTATTCAGGCAAGCGGCTACATTATTTATTTTTTTTATCCCTCTGCGTTCTAATAATAATCGGTTTGGGAATTAGATTCCACTGGGTTTTCAATGAAGTAACATTGATCTATTCAAATTTTGCGAATGTAGCTTTACCAATTAATATTTTATTAATCAGCGTTATTTTCCCTTTGTTCTTTATTTTTTATTTTGATCTGCCCCGCAAAAAAATGATCATTACCGGCAATTTTTTATCCAGCTTAATTTTATTTTTAATTTATTACGGTCAAACAAGGGAATATTCTTTGTTTTCACTTCTCACTTCTTCCTTGATTTCAATAATGTCAATAATTTATGCAATTAAATTAAAAAGAAGCGGAAGTTTAACTTCATTGATCGGGATCATCCTCATCATCATTATAGCAATACTTTTCGAGAAGAGCGGAAGTAATCAACAAATTATGGGCGGCAAAGGATTAATTTACAGTATCATATTCTTTATAGCATTTTTTAATTTTAGTATTGCAAGAGAGTTCAGTAAAAAGGAAAAGTTATTAAGGGAGATCGAGCTCAAATCTATTTCATTGGAAAACGAATTACTACGGAAACAGATACAGCCTCATTTTCTGATGAACTCCCTCAATTCAATTATTGTGTGGCTCAAGAGAAATCCCCCTTCGGCAGTAAAATTAATTGAGGCGCTGGCTGACGAGTTTAGAATTATATCGACAGTCTCAAATCAAAAATTAATTCCTATAGAACAAGAAATATTTTTATGTGAATCCCATCTCAGAATAATGAGTTTAAGACGAGATGCTTCGTTCAAACTTGAGACAAGGGGAGATACAAAAGAATTTTTTATTCCACCAATGGTTCTATTGACTCTTGTTGAAAACGGGTTAACACACGGATACGAAAATAAAAATGAAGGAACTTTCGTATTAACTATTTATAAGCAGCCCGGGAAAAATAAAATAATATTATTTAACGATAGCTCTGACAGCACAGAACCAATTTATGGCGATGGAACCGGCATGAAGTACATTAAAGCTCGTCTCGATCAAAATTTTGAAAATAAATGGTCGCTGGATTGTAAACGTGTAGAAGGTGGTTGGCAAGCATCTATTGAATTAAATTATTGATAATCTGTTTGTTCATTTGCTTTTGACGGAGTCTGTGCATTTCACTTTGACTTATTGTAGTTCACAAAATATTATTTCTCTTAAGGAAGCATATTTGCTATGATTGAAACACTAAAATTGTATTTGTTTATAACCGCATAAAAACAGACATGAAAATATTAATAGTAGAAGATGAAAGACCTACGGCAGAAGATATAAAGTTTATTGTTGTAAAATTACTCGGAGAAAAAAATGTATCTGTTAATATTCAGAATTCTCTTGCTGGTGCTGAATTATACCTTTCCGAAAAACCGATAGATCTATTACTTCTCGATTTAAATTTACACGGTAAAAACGGTTATGATCTGTTGAAAAATTTTGCGGCTCAATCTTTTCATACAATTGTTGTTTCTGCTAATACCGATAAAGCGATTGAAGCTTTTGAATATGGCGTTCTCGATTTCATTCCAAAACCTTATAATGAAGAGAGGTTTCGTCAAGCATTCGATCGGTTTGATCTAAAATCGAGTAACGGCGGAGGTGGATTGAAATATCTTTCAGTCAAAAAGAAAGGAAAGGTTGATCTCATTCCGATTGAAAATGTAAAGTATTTCAAAGGCGCAAATGTGTATGTCGAGATACATCAAAACGACGGAACCATAGAGCTTTATAACAAAACATTAGATGCTCTATGCCAGTTGCTGCCAATTAATTTTCATAGAATTCATAAATCATTTATTGTTCCGCTTACTTTGATAAGCAGTATCGAAATCCATGTTGGTGGAAAATATGAAGTTGTCCTTTTCAACGGAGAAAAACTTCCGCTTAGCAGAAATTATTACAAAACATTGAAGGAAATATTAAGCGGTGATTCTGATTAAATATTTTTGCCGGCGCATTCAAAAAGAAGAAATAATCATCATGAATATTTTAATAGGAACTTGAGTGAAACAATATTTAATAAATTCAATGATAGTGCTGGCTACATTTTTCGGATGCCGCACAAGCAGTAACGAAATTGTAATAAAAAAAACCGAATTAAATCATCAGCCTATCATAACAGAAAAAGATTTCAATGATTTTTTTGAAAATATAAGCAGGCTGCAATTAGCAACGATTGATACTGCTAAACTTGATTCATCCTATAAATCATTTTACGATGGATTCAATGCTGTTCTAAATTCCAAATTACTGCGCGCAAAAAATATTTTCAAAGAATTGTTATTAAAAACCGATAATAAAGGGATAGAAATAAATTCTAAAAAAATTCTCTCGGATTTATTTTTTAATGCAAGTCAATGGGATGAATTGATCAAACTTTTCGAAAAAATAAAATTGGATGCTGGAGAGAATAACAATTTTGAATTAATCAAAGCATTTAATGAATCCGATCCTGAAACTTATCATTTTGCTGATGATGATATAATTCTTCCGATATCATTAAGTAAATCCGGTACTCCAATCATAACAGCAAAGGTAAACGGCAATGATGTAAATTTCTGGATTGATACCGGTGCCGAGTTATCCGTTCTCGCTTCTGATATAGCCGAACAAATTGGGATAAAACAAATCGGGAAAAGCAGCAGCAAAGCAATGACCGCTACGTCAAAAAAAATCAATTTTAGTCCGGCAGTTATTGATTCATTGGAAATTGGAACGTTAAAAATTAAAAATCATCCGATATTAATTCTTCAAAAGGAAGATTTAGAATTCAGCCTTTTGGCTGGTTTAGTGAAAATAAAAATAGATGGAATCATTGGGTGGAACGCGATAAGGAATTTAAGTTTATCAATAAACTTTCCCGGTAATTTATTGACTATTAAAAAACCTATTGCTAAAAAATTGAGTGATAAAAATTTCTTTTGGCTGGGTTATCCTTTCATTACCTTAACCTCGGAAGAAGGAATCCCGCTTTGTTTTGGATTAGACACAGGCGCTAAAAACAGTATTCTAACTAAAAATATTTTTTCAAAAATTGATTTTGAACAGATTGAATCAACTAATGAATCAATCGGCGGTGCCGGAGGTTTTGAAAATGTGACTGTTGATTTAGTATCAAATTTTAAAGCCATCCTAAATAATCATCAAATTACCATCAATGATATTAAAGTATTTCCGCCTAAGTCGTATTCAATTATCAAACACGATGGAATTATCGGAAGCGATTTATTAAAAAATGCTGTCGTTGAAATCGATTATCAAAATGGAATGTTTGAAATTAATTTTACGGAGGAGAAATGAAACGCAATATTTTATATTTATTTTTATCACTGATTATATTGTTCGGTTGTAAAAAAAATCCGGTTAACGAAAATGATGATAACAACTCAACTGTATTGCAAGTAGATTGCATTGCCGGATCTCCGGACTGTGAAAAATTGTATATCAACGGTGACTCGCCTTATACATTGCCCAACGGTTCGGAAAGTCCATTCAGCGGATTTGCAGATCCGTGCATTCGTAAAGATCCGACGAGCAATACATTATGGCTAGCATACTCATGGCCCAACTACAGTTTCGATGGAAACACTCCAGTCCCAAGTGTTGATATACATTTAGCAAAATCCATTGACGGCGGAGTCAACTGGTCGTTCGTAAAGAAACTTTGGTCGAAAGAACAAATTTCTAATCCGTCAAATTCCACCCAATTAGGTTACTTAGATCATGAAACTGCAAACTTTATTCCGGTAGTTGAAAACAATGTCGCTTCCTGGTATGGAGTCAGATTAAATTATTTTGTTCCAAATGTCGGCGGATTTTCCCAGCGTCCCTTTGATTCTTTTCATATCACAGTGATGCGAACATCATCACCGGAAAACTTAACCGATGCATCATCAGCAAAACTTGGAGGATCTGCCACCGGTAATGGATGGAATGCAGAAAAATTAATTCCTCCCGATCTATCAAATTCTGTTTTCTTCTGGAATGAACCCGCGCTATATTTTGAAAACGGGAAACTGTATCTCGTTATGGTTGCATTTGTTTATGAAGGTTCAACTCCGGCAATGAATAAAAATAATATCTATGTTTATTCAACAACGCCCACAGGCGAGCCTCAATCTTGGAACTGGGGTTATGTTGGTAAACTTACAGACCCATCAATTGCTGCCGAATTAAATGGTGAAAGATTAACTCAGGTTGATATCGCAAAGGGAAAAGATGGAAAGTTGTACGCCATTTTAACACCAGATGATTGGAACACTACTTATAACGATTTTAATCATAAAGGCTGTAAAGTTATAGAGCTGGAATCGATTGACCCGCCGAAAATAAAAAGAGGAAACGACGGGAAGATAGTTGTAAGGGCAATAGTCACTGCATCCGATGCCGGACCTTTGGGTTCTGCCGCAAGCGGTTACGATCCTTCATCTGCGACCGGTTTACTTTTTACAAAACGAACTAAGAACCAAACAGAATTAAAAGCAGAAATTTGGACTACTGGAATTAGTTTTTAATTCAAAAAAAACGAATGTTTTTTTATAAATAATAAACTGGTGAATTTGCCTCAAATATTCAAAAATAATTTTTTTGTTTCTTTTTATTCTATTCATAAATATTCTACACAAGAAAATTATAAATGTGGAGAAGTTAAAAACAGTATTGTAAAAAATTTTCTATTATGGTAGGACATTGGAAGTAATTAAACCAAATGAAGAATTTAAATGGTTGATCTAGGAGCGGACAGCGCATGGATCAGGTACCGGCTTACGATTGAAAATAACCGCTGGAATCAAGTTGCCGAAATTTCAACCGGGGATAAACCGGAGAAAATTTTTAGTTTTAACATTACATAAAATCAAAATGGAGAACCTATAGTGTATATTTTTCCCTCAGGGACTAAAGTCTATAAGTATATTTTTATTGTATTTCTTCTTTTATCATCTCATTCGTGTCTTGCCATCAATGAAGAAAACAAAACGATCAATAACAAATTGCAAATGTCCACACCCGAAGAACAAGGAATGGACAGCGATGAATTAATCAAGCTTATAGATTTTGTGCAGAATAATAAGATCAATATTCATAACATAACAATTTTAAGAAATGGGTATAAAGTTTTTAGTATCGATTTTTATCCTTACAATAGCACCGAGCCGCATAATATTGCCTCTTGTACAAAGAGTATTATTTCTATTTTGATCGGCATTGCAATTGATAAAGGATACATTAAGAGTGTTAACGAACCATTTATGAATTACTTTCCTGAATACAAGGGAAAACATTACGTAAAAGATAAATTAGAAATAACAATAGATGAGCTCCTTTCGATGTCCTCTGGTTTATGCAATGACTTTATAGAGGGAGAAAAACAATTAGATGCAATAAGAAATACTGAAGATTATTTGGAGTATATATTAAGCCGGAAAATATATTCTGATAAACATTTTGCATATTGTTCAATAGGTTCACACTTACTATCAATTGTATTAAGCCGCGCCACAAATCTCAACGCAGCAGATTTTGCACGTAAGTATTTGCTCAATCCAATGAATATCAATAATTTCATTTGGCCTGACGATCCGAAAAATAATTCAAACGGTTGGGGTGATACTTATTGGTATCCTGATGATTTAGCAAAGATCGGTCAGTTGTATTTAAATAAAGGAATATGGAATGGAGAACGGCTGGTTTCTGAATCCTGGATTGATATATCAACAAAAAAACATGCCGATGTTCCAAATGGAGAGAGTTACGGATATAAATGGTGGATTCCCGGAAGTTTGGAAGGTTTATATGAAGCTAGAGGACGTGGTGAACAAAGAATTGCTTTATTACCAAATCAAAATTTAACGGTTATAATGTTAGGAGCGACATTTAATCCAGGTCAATTAGGAGAGTTCATTTTAAGATCAATTAAATCCGATAATCCGCTTCCAGAAAATAAATTAAGCAGCCAATTATTAAATAACAAAATTGAAAAAGCGAGATTGCCTCTGAATAGTACCGTCGTAACTTCACTTAATACTACTGCAAAAGAAATTTCCGGAAAAATATTTTTAATGAATGATAACAGATTCGATATTAAAGCTGTTGGATTCAATTTCGAAGAAGGAAAAAACGAAGCAGTATATTTTATGTTAATCGGTTCAACGAGATTTGAATTTAGACCCGTAGGGTTAGACAACAAGTTAAGAGAATCTCAAAATGCATATTACGGAATGCCCGTTTATTTAAAAGGAAGCTGGATTACAGAAAATATATTTGAAATGAAGTATTTAGAAAACGGGTTTATAAATGACTATACATTTACTTTTGAATTTACAGAAAATCTTCTAACAATGCATCTTTACGAGCCATCGGGTATTGCTGATTTTGATATTAACGGTAGTGTTTCTGATATTCATAAAATGCCTATTGCTATTCCCGCTCCTTCATTATCACATGCAAAATTTAAAGAGAATTCGATTCAGCCGGCATTAATATATTTACCTCCTTCTTATACTGCTTCAAATAAAAAATATCCGGTCATTTATTTTTTACCCGGGTTTACAACGCCTTTAAATGAATTTCTTGACGGAAGTTATGAAGACTTTATTTTGCAGCCATCGCTTGATTATTTTTTTACTTCAAATAAAGTTGATGAAAAAATTATTGTAATGCTTAACGGTTATAATTTTCTCGGAGGTTCTTTCTTTACGAACTCTCCAACTATCGGTAATTGGGAAAATTTTGTGGTGAGTGATCTAATAAGTTATATTGATGAAAATTACAGAACATTAAAAAAATCCGAATCCAGAGTTATAAGTGGACTATCCATGGGAGGTTATGCTGCGCTAAATATTGGGATGAAATATCCGGACGTTTTTGGACACATCTATTGTTTTAGTCCTGGAATTTTTGATAACAACGGATTTGACAATAATCCCATGTTTAAGCATAAAGAAGATATAATTGAATTTCTTAATCATGAAAAGATTTTATCAATGATGAATGCAAGGGGGACCGAATATCATTTTAGAAATTATATTAATACACTTCTCGAAAAAAAGAACGGTTATAGAAAATTATTCACATCTGCTTACGGGATGACCTTTGCAACCACAAAAGATTCTTTATTCTTTAATATCCCGTATAAGATAGAGAATGAAAAAATTATCGAAATCCCCGAATTAATAAGTAAATATAAAAATGGTTTTGGAAATTGGGACTATAAGATTGAACAGTACAAAAGCAATTTATTAAAACTAAATACAATTACTATAGACTACGGATTAAATGATGAAATTGAATGGTTGAAAAATGGTATAAAATATTTATCGGATTTATTTAATAAATCTAATGTTCCGTTGAATCTCTTAGAACATTCCGGGGGACATACAGACAAGTTCCGCGAAAGATTTGAATTGATGCTGAAAAACATGAACGATTTACAATGATAATTATCATAAAATGCTATCTGGAATAATCCCGGTATTATAAAGGACAATTAATTTCTTAGATATGTAATAATTTATAATAATAAAAAAAGAGTAAATATGGAAAATCAACTAATAGAACTTGGACAGATAATATCAAGCGCGATAAATCAACTTGGGTTTATTTCAGCAATAGAATATGCACCGGATCCTTATAAATCAATAAACTGGACAAAGTCTGCCGGAGAATTTAATTATGAAGTGAGATTCACACCTCAATGCAGTCAATTTTACTATAGCAAATACAGAGGTATTAATCCTCATCTTAAAAATGATTCTTTAAGTTCCTCAAGAGTACCGTTTGAAATCTGGAGAAGTGACCAATGGGGAAATCAAGAACGGATGTTTATAAAAATCGTCGATTCAAACCTTACAACCAACTGGGATTTTGAACCTACCGGCGTTTGATTTTCCAATTCATTAAGCAGTGAGTTTGCTTTTGTTGTTGTTACATGCCCGTTTGCTATTTCATTTGTATCAGCCCAAATTTGAACAAGACTACCTTTAATTATGAGCATTGCATTAACTTCATAAAACACATTTGTTCCGGAAGTATCGTTAAGCGCATAGAATTTTCTTACCATACCTACGGTATCGGTTTGTGTTTTGTTTTGGCTCTTTTCTTTTATTGCGTTTAAATAAATTTCCGGATTGTACAGCTTAGTGTTTGCCTCTATTTGCTTATAGTCATAACTTCCAAAACGTGGCATACCGCAGATACCGTTAAAATTCTTGCCGGTTTGTAAATGTTGTGCAGATAAACGACAGTTGAATAATGTGAAAACCAGACAGAAAGTAATCAGCAGAGTAAAATAGTTTTTCATGGTTTACTCCATTTTTATTTTGAACTCCTTGATATATAGCTCGCCATCATAGGTCTCATATGTTATCTCCAGCAATTTGGATTGATGTTTCCATAACTCGTCATATGCCGGAGATTTCTCCGATATCTTCAACATCTTTGATCTGTCGATTTCGAAAGCTAAATATGTAAACGGGTCGTTACCGACAACGTATATTTTACCGGTAAGCATTTGAGTGGATGAACAAGAAGATAAGAGAAAAATAAAGATAAGTGTAAACCCCGAAATCTTGTCAAGTCGTTTTAAAGTCAACCTCATAATTCAAAATAGCTAAATGGATATATTATGTCAAGATGTCTGATTTTAATGAAATTAACTATGTGATGCCTGACATACCTTGATCTGCAAGCTTCTGTCCTAATTACTACTATCGAAATTCTTATTTTTACAAAATCAAATCATTCACTTTGAATCAATAAATCCTGTGCGGTATTTATTCCTTCTTTTCTTTCTAGCACACATCAAAAAATGAGATGTGTTGTCGTTTATTTTTTCATCTCCTCCCCTACGACTAATTTCCATATTCATTACCATTGAGAGTTTGCAACCAGGCTTATCCATAATATTTTAACACCAAAATTCTTAAGAACAGCTAAATCTACAATACATCATTAGCGTAATCTCGACAAAGGGGAAAGTTTAAACCGTTAATTCGCGAATGTATTAGATGTATTGGTTTAGCGGAAAAAGAAATTTAGAGTTAATTAAGCAACGTGAATAATCAGATGATCATTTTGTCGTAATGGTGTTTTTAATCTGCTAAAAGTTGTCAGCGCTCCGCTGAACAATTCTTTTTCAATTGTAGAACAAATTCGGGGTGAGGTTATGTTTTCCACAATTGTCAACCGGAACTTGATTTTAAAGATACTCTCGTAAAATCCGAACTTTGATCTCCGCCGCGTAATTCTTCTTTTCTCTGGGCATGATACTTCTCTTTTTTTGTTTTCTCTAAATCTAATTACTTGAAAAGTATCTTCCCAACTTAAGCACTATAAAAGCCTTCCAACTATTGAAAAGAAACCGGTAGACAATGTTGAACATAAATGTGTTTCTAACGGGAGTTTGTTTGGGAAATGAGAGTTAAAACTGGGTTTTGGGGAATAAAAGGAAAATTAAAATGATGCTTAGATGTTTTACAGATTGTAAAACTTTTTTATTTAAACTATATTTGAAGCAGAAAAAATATGCGCCCGTAGCTCAATTGGATAGAGCATCTGACTTCGGATCAGAGGGTTGAGGGTTCGAATCCTTCCGGGCGTACTTATTGACGTGTAGAATGATAAAATTTAGATCGCAATAATTTTCTTTCTTTTTATACTTGTAATTGTTCTCATTTCACATTAACTATTTATTTCCCGGAACCTGTTTGATTTTTTACGAAGATAATTATCGCTTCATGTACGCTGCACTTCAAGAAGCAGAAAAAGCTTTTGATGAAGACGAAGTTCCCGTTGGCGCAGTTGTAATTCACGAAAACAAAATTATCGGGAGAGGTTACAATCAGAACAGAAAACTAAATGACCCTACTGCACATGCCGAGATTATTGCAATCACATCTGCTTCAAATTCAATGAATAAGAAAATACTCGAAGATTGTGATATCTACGTTACTTTAGAACCGTGCCTAATGTGTACAGGTGCATTAATACTAGCGAGGATACGAAGCGTTTTCTTTAGCGCGTTCGACCCGAAGTCCGGCGCATGCGGTTCAGTTTATAACATACCGGAAGAGAATAAACTTAACCATAAGCCAAATATTTTCTCGGGTATCTATAGAGATGAATCGGAGAGTTTATTAAAAAATTACTTTGCTGTTAAGAGACATATAACTTAGGGTAGATATAAAAATTCATTTTATTCAATCTAAGTTCAATGTTTTTTTATAATCTTTAATTATATTTCACATCAAAAAACAAAGTGTTCATTCGGAATTATATTTTCAATGCATATTATTATTTTTGGCGCACCCGGAGTAGGCAAAGGAACTCAAGCGAAAATTCTATCGGAAAAATTAAATATCAGACACATTTCTACCGGTGACATTTTACGCGAAGCCGTAAAAAATCAAACTGAATTGGGGATGAAGGCAAAAAGTATTGTTGAAAACGGTAAGTTGGTACCCGATGATATTATGGCATTATTAATCAAAGAAGCCGTGACAAGTAAAGATTCTTCGAACGGATTCATTTTGGATGGTTTCCCGCGGACTTTAAATCAAGCTCAAATTTTAGAACCCATATTGGAGGAAATCGGGATCAATGATTTGATCTTTATACAGATCAAAGCTGATGACGATAAGATAATTGAAAGATTATCGGGAAGAAGAGTTTGCAGCAACTGTAATTTTATTGCTAATATTAAATTACTCAAAGATCAAAACCGCTGTCCAAATTGCGGACTGGAAAATACTTTTGTCAAAAGGAAAGACGATGATGAAGAGGTTGTTAAGAGACGGCTCGAAGTTTACAACAGCACAACTCTTCCAGTGCTCGAGTTTTACAAAGGGAAAGTAAGTCTTATTGTGGTTGATGGAATGAAGTCTATTGATACAGTTTCTAACCAGATCATGCAGGAACTTGATTCAATCGGGAATTAGTCTGAATTTTTACTTTTGAGAAGTACTTTTACGGCTCGTCCGTTTTCCAATTTAATTATTTTAGCACTGTGTTTTTTCACCAAGTCATAATTGTGTGTAGCAAAAATAACGCTTACACCCCGCGAGTTGATCTTCTTCAATATATTTAAAATCTCAAGGGAAGTTTCGGGGTCTAAGTTGCCCGTAGGTTCATCAGCGAGAATAATTTCGGGATCATTAATAATAGCTCTCGCAATTGCAACTCTCTGCTTCTCACCGCCGGAAAGCTCGTTGGGCATATTCTGCTGTTTATGAGCAAGACCAACGTCCGTTAAAACTTGATAAACTTTTTTCTTAATTTGTTTTTTCTTCGCCCCGGTTATATTCATAACAAATGCAAGATTTTCGTAAACGTTACGGTCCTCCAATAATTTAAAGTCTTGGAAAATAATCCCCAGTTTCCTGCGGAGGAAAGGAATTTTATCCTGTGAAAACAAATCGGAATTAAATTCGCCTGCTTGAACATATCCCGATTGAGGAAGCACATTCATGTAAATCATTTCAAGCAGAGTACTTTTCCCCGCTCCACTTTTACCAATTAAGAAAATAAATTCCCCCTGTTCAACCGACAGATTAAGATTGCTGAAAACCAACTGGTTATTATAACTAAAATCTACTTTGCTAAATTCGATGTTCATTGCTTTCTCAGGATAAATTGCACTCTTTCGGATTCCGGGTCTGCATCTTCAAAACTGAATGCATCAAAACAGTCTTGAACAAATAAACCTGATTTTTCTATAACTTCAAAATAAGTAAAAAAATCGAATATCTTCTGCTTGTGCGTTTCCTTAACAATAGAACCATCGGGCAGCATAATCGTGAAATGATTATAATGAATTCTCTGCGAAGCTCTATAATCGCTCTCTTGGGTATATCTTATTCCTTTAAACTTCCCTTTCCTGTTAAGGTGTTTAAGATTCTTGATGCTGTTTTTTTCAAGACTGACGTCAAATGTCATTATTGCTTCATCGCCGATTATTCTTTTTATGCCTCGGAAAAACTTCCCGAGGTCTTTTTCATTCATAATATAATTAATACTGTCGAATGTTGAATAGACAACGTTAAATTTTCTATGAAAAGGAAGCTTTAGCATATCGCAGCAAACGAGGTTTGTTTTACCAGACTCTGACTGCTTCAGCATACAAAAGGATATGTCAGATAGAATTATTACTTCAAATTTTCTTTTAAAATGATTGAACAGAGTTCCGTTTCCGCAAGCTAATTCAAGAATTGTATCGGTCTTCACGTTAGTGTAATCAAAAATATCTGATAAATATTGAGCCCAATCGGAATAATCAATCTTTCTCATCAAATGTGAATATATAAGCGAAGTATATTTATATAAATCGTTCAGCATAGAAAGAATTAATTGCCAGAGATTTTTTTTGCCCACAAATAAGCGCAGAAAAGACTTTCGGCTGAAGCTTGATTCTTCCATGCGATATCATACGCTGTGCCGTGATCTGGAGAAGTACGGACAACCGGCAGCCCGGCAGTATAATTAACACCGGTATTAAAATTCAACATCTTGAAAGGAATTAAAATCTGATCATGATAAACGCCTACTATATGATCAAAGTTTCTATATTTTTTATCGGTGAAAAATGCGTCCGGGACGTAGGGACCGGAGACATTGATATGCTTGAGCAGCTTAATTGCCGGCAATAAAATTTGTTCTTCTTCGGCTCCTATATCACCGCCTTCGCCAGCATGTGGATTAAGCCCGAGCAACGCAATTCTCGGACTGTCTACCTTAAATTTATTTTTCAATGTAAAGTTAATAAGCTCAATATGAGCTTTCACTTTTTCGATAGACAGCAGCGATGAAATTTTTTTAATCGGTTCGTGTATTGTGATAAGCGAAGCATGGAATTTTTTTGAAAGAAAAAACATCGCAAAATTTTCTACCCCGAAGTGCCCGGCAAAAAGTTCAGTGTGACCCGGGAACTTGGAGCCAGCGGATTTTACAGCTTGCTTCGAAATTGGAGATGTGATAATACTTTTAACTCCTCCTTTTTCAAAAAGGTACAGAGCTTTATAAATTGAAGCTAAACTTGCCTCACCGGATTCTTTTGTCGGTATGCCTTTATCTATCCGGAAACTTCCGATATTTAAGACGTTAAGTAAGCCTGAGTGCGTAAGTAAATTGTTTTCATTATTGTGAATGACATAATCAAATTCGGGTGTAATTAACTCAATTGATTCTTTAAATACATTATCAGGACATAAATAGATGAGAAAAGTATTTTTGCTTCTCCGGAAAATCTTATTGAAAACTTTTATGGAAATTTCCGGTCCAATGCCATTAATATCACCGCACGTGAACACATGAAACGATTTCATTTTAATTTACCAATGTGAAATTACCAAGTCCGGATTTGTCCGAAAAGACAAACTGATGATTTAATTTATTGTAATTCCAAATTTCGAGTATTTCATTTTCTTTTGAATAACTTCTTTCGACTGAATCAGGCTTGCCGAATTTTAAGTATATTTTCCCTCTATCCGTCTTAATACCCTGAGATACCGTAATAGTAGAGTAGTGTTCATTCACATAATCTATTCTGCTGTAAAACTCATTCATTACTTCATTGAAAACAGTATTTGTATCGCTATCGTAAATTTTCCAGTAATTCTTTAATTCTGAATAATAATTTTCTTCCTTGTCGGCTAAAAGTTTGTTAACCCTGCGTGGTTCGTCAATATATTCAAGTATTTCAATTGCATATTCCGGGTTCCGAAGTGAAACCGGTTTATTTATCCATTCTGTTTCCAATTTGATTCTGACTGTCGTATCCTGCAGCTGGAAATTTAATGTGAATTCGCCTTCATCCAATTTTTTACTAAACCCTTCAAAACGGAATAGAGAATTGCCTTTTGAGGAATCGTCAGTCGAAAGTGTAATCCCTTCAGCGCATTTATTCAATTCCGGTTTGCCATTAGAAAATAATGATGCCTGTCCGCTAAAGATTGTTTTATTACTTTGAATTATGTTGTAATTGATCAAAGTATCGGTAATGCCGTGCATAAAAATTATCATAGGATAATCAATATTCGAAAAAGGGATCGTTCCGCCGAAATTTGCTGCAATCGGAGTGGCGTTATTACAGCTCAACTCATTATTTATAACTAACGGCGGACTGTAAGAAAACTTACCGGGGGAAGGAAGATCCAAAACTTCAGCCGGCAGAGAAAATGACCTTTCCATATTTTGTATTCTTACGGAGGGGTTTATAGTATATTTACCTTCGTCCAGAGTAAATTGAAGCAGCCCCTGCAAAGATTTTTGCGGTGAAAATGTATCTTCATATTTTTCAACCTTCACTGATTCAGAAATAAATTCACGTTGAACTATAATACCGCCGATTTGGATTTCTGCAGAAAAAGTAATGCCTGCTGTATAGTGATTATTTTCTTTTTCAAAAACCAATTTTTGATACGGAATTTTATATAACAGATAGACATTATAAAGAGAGTCGTCAAGGAAATAATTTTTCTCAATATAAACCAGTTTTGAAAAATTTTGGGATAAAATATTCTGTGATATAAAAAATAATAAAGCAGCTATTAGTAATCTGTTCATTCTTTTAATTTACAGGTTTTGTTTTTGTTTGAACAGAGTCTCGAAAGGATTTGTTTCATGAATATTTATTTATTAATTGCAAATAATTCCTTTTAGCTATTCATGCTGTTCATAAATTCTTTATTATTCTTCGTGCCTCTGAGTTTATCGGTCAGAAATTCCATTGCTTCAACCGAATCGAATTCGCTGAGTATTTTTCTAAGTATCCAAACCTTGTTAAGTTCGTCTTCTTTCATCAGTAATTCTTCCTTACGAGTGCCGGATTTATTAACGTCAATTGCGGGAAAAATTCTTCTATCAGCGAGGTCACGGTTCAATACTAATTCCATATTGCCGGTTCCTTTGAATTCCTCAAAAATCACTTCGTCCATTCTGCTGCCTGTTTCGATTAATGCTGTTGCGATAATAGTCAGACTGCCGCCGTCTTCGGTGTTGCGCGCAGAACCAAAAAATCTTTTCGGCTTTTGGAGAGCGTTAGAATCAACGCCGCCGGAAAGTATTCTGCCGCTGTGAGGTATTACAGTGTTATGAGCGCGGGCTAAACGCGTGATGCTATCGAGCAAAATAACAACATCCTCTTTCGCTTCAACCATCCTTTTTGCTTTTTCAATAACCATGTTGGCTACTTGCACGTGTCTGTCAGCCGGTTCGTCGAATGTAGAGCTTATCACTTCTGCCTGCACCGAACGCTGCATGTCTGTAACTTCCTCTGGTCTTTCGTCAATTAAGAGCATAATGAGTTTTACTTCAGGGTGATTACGCGTGATTGAGTTGGCTATCTTCTGCAGAAGAATTGTCTTACCGCTCTTAGGAGGCGAGACAATCAAACCGCGCTGTCCTTTGCCTATCGGCGCTAACATATCAACAATTCGCACCGAATATTCACCCGGCACAGACTCCAATTTCAATCTCTTAGTCGGGTAAAGAGGAGTAAGATTATCGAACAAGGTTCTTTCCCTCGTCATCTCGGGGTCTTTCCCGTTAACTGCTTCAACTCGCAGCAGTGCAAAAAACCGCTCGCCTTCTTTTGGGGGGCGAACCTGCCCGCTGACAAAATCGCCGGTACGTAAGCTGAAACGCTTTATTTGTGATGGAGAGACATAAATATCGTCGGGTGATGGAAGGTAATTATAATCTGATGAGCGCAAAAATCCGTATCCATCCTGTAATACTTCCAGAACGCCTTTCGAAAATGTGAGTCCGTCCTTTTGTGTCTGGGCTTCAAGAATTTTGAAGATCAATTCTTGTTTTCTTAAATCGCTGTAGCCGTTAACCTGGTATTCTTTAGCGATTTTCTGCAAATCAACTATTTTTTTTGATTGCAGTTCGGAAATGTCCATTGGCATAATGTGTTCCTATTTGATTTTAAAAAAAATTCACCTGGTGTTTCGTCCAAGCATTTTTAGATCGGGGAATTTGATTGAATTCGTTATCTAAACACTGACTTATTAAAAAAGATTATAAAAACATTGAATGGAACAAGAGGTTCATTGAAAAACTAATTTAATCCTATCAAATTGTCAAGCAAAATTATGTAATAATTTTAATTTTACCTCCCCTAATATATAAATACTGCCTAAAATAACTAAACAGTTATTTGATTTTTTTTTACGATAATTAACTACAAACTCTGCTGCATCTGCTAAGCCGGAGGCATTAAGATTGATCTTATGAGCGGCTGCCAACAAATTTTCAGACGATTCGGCTCTTTCATTTTTGATAGAAGTTAAGTAAAATTTGTCAAAATATTTGGATAACATCTTCAGCATAAGCAAATAATTCTTATCCTTCATGCATCCGAAAACAATTTCTCTTTTGTCGTATCTCATATATTCAGCTTTAAACTGCTGAATGAAAGCCTCAACTCCTTGCGGGTTGTGGGCTGAATCAATTATAATTTTGGGGTCCTCATTGATTACCTCATATCTGCCCTGCATACCGGAATTTTCCACAACTTTTGATATGCCATTATTAATGAGAAGCCAATCACTAATAGCCAGAGTTTTGTAAAGGGAATGAACCGCCAGAGCAGAATTAATAAGCTGATGCTTCCCTTTCAGCGGGGTTTGATAAATATTATATATGAATTTACCATCGTGCAGAATGAGCGAATTATTGAAAGCGGTTATAAATTTTCTAACCGGCAAGAATAGTGCGCTCCTTTCAGAAGAAACATTTTCCAAAACTTTCTCAGCTGCTGCAGGCATTACACCAGCAAATACATGAGTGCCGCTTTTAATTATTCCCGCTTTTTCAAAGGCTATTTTCTTTATATCGTTCCCGAGAATATTAGTATGCTCAAGACTGATTGTGGTAATAACAGAAGCTAAAGGATTTAATACATTCGTTGCATCGAGTCTGCCTCCCAAACCTGTTTCAATAACTGCATAGTCGGTTTTGTTTTCCTCAAAATACTTAAACGCCATAGCGGTTGTCAGTTCGAAAAAAGTGGGGCTGTTCTTATCAATATATTTTACAAGGGAATTCATGAAGTCTGATATGTACTCGTCAGAAATGAGTTCCCTGTTAATTCTAATTCTTTCATTAAACAAGACATAATGGGGCGAAGTGTAAAGCGCGGTTTTGTAACCTGCTTCCATTAAAATACTGGCAATAAATCCGGCGGTGCTCCCCTTCCCGTTTGACCCCGCAATGTGAAACGCAGCTAATTTATTTTGAGGATTGCCCAGATATTCCAGAAGGTTCTGAATATTTTCCAGCCCGAGTTTAATTCCGAATTGATGGAGTGAAAAAAGTTTTTCTAATGCTTGTTGAACTTTCATTTACTAATCTGATATGAAGCGATTAATTCGGCAATACCAAGGATATTCATTTTAGCGCAGTAAGAAACTAACCCTTCAATTATTTCGATTCCAGCATTAGGGTTAATAAAATTTACTGTCCCAATCTGAATAGCGGAAGCGCCACAGATAATAAATTCAACTGCGTCTTTCCAATTCATTATTCCGCCTATTCCTATTATGGGTATATCAACGTTTCTGCTTATCTCCAAAACCTTGGCAAGCGCAATGGGTTTAATCGCGGGGCCGGAAAGCCCTCCAGTAATATTTGAAAGTTTCGGTCTGCGCGAGTAAATATCGAAGGACGTGCCGACCAATGTGTTAATTGCAGAGACAGCATCGGCTCCCCCATCTTTTGCGGCGGATGCAAATTTGTAGATGGAAGATACATTAGGCGATAATTTAATAATAATCGTTTTATCGGTAACCGCCCTAACTCTTTCAGTTATTTTTGCAACTGCAGTGATATCATTGCCGAATATTAAACCACCCTCTTTTACATTGGGGCATGATACGTTAATCTCAAAACCTTTTATCGCTTCCTGCTCGTCAAGAATTTTTACACACTCCTCATATTCCTCAACAGTGCTTGCGGCTATATTGCAAATAATAGTTGATTTTAAGTTTGTAAGAAAGGGAATCTTTGATTTGATAAATTCTTCAACCCCTACATTAGCAAGACCGATTGCGTTCAACATTCCTGATGGTGTTTCTACTATTCTCTGCGGAGGATTTCCCTTCCGTGGATTAAGTGAAACCGACTTTGTAATAATTGCACCAATCTTGCTTAGGTCAGTAAATTCCGATATTTCGTTACCATATCCTACTGTACCCGAAGCAAGTATTACAGGATTTTTCAATCTAAGTTTTCCGATTCGAACTGATAAATCTGCGTTCATAGCACAATATCCTTAGCATTGAATACCGGACCGTCTTTGCAAACGAGATAATATTTATCATCGCTTACTGATTTTTCCACAGGACACCCCTGGCATATCCCGAAACCGCAAGCCATAGCGCACTCGATTGATATTTCGCATTTAACATTGATTTCATCAACAAGTCCCTGAAGAGCTTTCATCATCGGATTAGGTCCGCATGAATAAATTATCGAATCGTTCAATGTTTGTCCGGCGAGTTTTGTTCTCAAAAGATCGACAGCAGTTCCTCTGAAACCCAGCGAGCCGTCGTCGGTTGATACGTTCACATTTACTAATCCGTATGTTATGATCTCCTTGTCGGTTCTTCCCCCGATGATGCACTGAATATTTTTGTCTCTTAATTTTTTTATTAAAAATGGGAATGGCGCAACTCCCAAACCGCCAGCGGCAATAATTGCATTTTTTTCTTTCCCAATAGTAAAACCTTTGCCAAGCGGACCGAGAATATCAATTATATCGCCTTCTTTCTTCCTGGAAAGTATTTCCGTGCCTTCGCCGTGAACATTGAAGAGGAAAAAAATAAATTCTCCTTCCACATCACATATGCTGAAGGGTCTTCGAAGTAAAGGATAATCCGATTCGTTCACTTTAATATTACAGAATTGTCCCGGTAGTATTGAAGCCGCAATCCCTGGCGAGAAAACCTTAAGTAAATAAACATTTTCTTTAAGCTTTATATTACTTTGTACAGTAGCCAGATCAATTAGCACAATTAATTCCCGTTTACTTATTAATGATCTTTTTTCTTAAATAATTTTTCTTCTAACTGCGAGATTTTATCCAGCCTTTTTTGATGCCGGCCGCCGCTGAAGCCGGTTAACAGCCATGTGTCGATAACCATTTTGACAGTTTCTTCCCCAATTGATTTTGCGCCGAGCAGCAGTACATTAGCGTTGTTGTGGTTTCTGGCACTCCAAGCCGTGAAGTTATTATAGCAGACCGCAGCCCTTATTCCGGGAAGTTTATTCAATACAATGCTTGATGCATTGCCTGTAGCGTCAATCATGATCCCGGTCGAGCACCTACCGTTTAATACTTTTTCGGCTACATTTAATGCATAGTCAGGATAATCGCACGATTCTGTTGAGAATGTTCCAACATCCTCAAATTTTAGATTCTTATTTTCGATATATTTTTTAACTATTTCCTTTAACGAAAATCCCGTGTGGTCGCTGCCAATCGCAATGCAAATATTGGCGCTGACTTCCACTTCCTTAATTCTTTCCTGAGGCTGCACCGAATCGTCAAGTAATAATTCAATATTATACTGCTTAAGTAAATCCTTTGCGAGGGGCGTAAGCAGGCAGTCCTTAGGAGCTTTCAGCCTTCTCTCGCCTTTTTTTACTAAGTCAAGAATTTGTCTTTCGGATATTAAATGTTTCATTATTCAGGTTAAAGCAGTTCGTTTCGTTTATTAAGTTTGAGATAATCAACAACTAATTTCACTTCCTGCGCTCTATCGCGGTCGCAAATCAGAAGTGCATCTTTTGTATCAATAATTATCAATCGACTGGCGCCGATAACAGCCGTAAATTTATTTTGGGAATCTACATAAGAATTTTCCGTATTGATTAAATAGCTGTCTCCGACAACACAATTACCCGCTCTATCTTTTATCGACAATTCGTAAACAGCTTCCCAGCTTCCAACGTCACTCCAGTCAAACTCACCTTTGATTATATAGGCTTTAGACGTTTTCTCCATTACGCCGTAATCAATCGAAATGTTCTTTAGCAGCCCGTATATGTGAGCAACCTTTTCATAGAAATCCTTAGCCCCGATTCTGGTCTGAATTTCTTCGAGCCCCTCATACAACTCGGGCATAAATTTTTTGAATTCATTCAAGATTGTTGAAGCTTTCCAGATAAACATACCTGAGTTCCAATAAAAATCACCGGATTTAAGAAAAAGAACGGCGGTTTCGTAGTTTGGTTTTTCGGCAAATGTTTTCACTTTAAAAACATTCTCATCAACTGGTTTATCTATTTGAATATAACCGTAACCAGTTTCCGGGCGGGTTGGACTAATCCCGATAGTTACAAGCGAATCATTCTTGTATGCATACTCTGCAGCGGTTAGTATTGTTTCACGGAATTTTTCAACGTCTGTTATTAAATGGTCGGCAGGCAAGGTTACAATAACTGCGTCTTCGGACTTGTCATTAATAATTATTGTCGAGAGCCCGATGCATGCAGCTGTATTTCTGCCGAAAGGTTCAGCAACTATATTCATTTCGGGAATAAACGGAAGATGTTTTACGATCTCCGGCTTTTGAACATTGTTTGTCACAACATAAATATTTTCATTCTTTACCACTCCTTTAAGTCTGGTCACTGTATCCTTTATCAAAGAATTTTCGCCAAACATATTCAGCAGTTGCTTAGGGGTTTTTTCCCTGCTGCTGGGCCAAAATCTTGAACCAACGCCTCCAGCCATTATTACAGCATAAATTACCATTTCGTTTTCCTTATTTATACTTTAGAATTTGTTCGCCAAATCTTTCGGCGCGATTTAAATAATTCGTAATATCGACATCCTTGCTTTTTATCACCGCAACTATCACAATTAGGCAAGCGCGTAGACTTTCGACAATATATTTATCGGGTTTCATTTTCTTATTTAATATGAGTTTCAAACCAACGGCAAAAATTATATGCATGTTCGATATTACCTTGAAACCGTTCTCTTCGGATAATTCATAGTTGATTTTCATTAATTCCATTGAACTTCGCAATTCATCCTCGTGGAATTCACCGCTTATAAGTCTCGATAATAAGTTTTCTAATCCTTTGACGGGTTTAAGAATTCTCTGCTGAAATTGTTCGAAAGAGAGTTCGGTTTCTTTTTCGAGGTCGGCTAAGATTATCTCTTCTTTCAACTCATTGGTTTTCTGAGCAATAGCACTTTCCTTTTCCGGTGATCTGATTAACTCTATCGTTTTTTCGGAAGATTCTTTAGTATCTACTTCGCCTCCCGTATCTTCGCCGCTTTCCTGATATAGTTTTTCCCTCAGCAAAGACGGAGTAACTCTGTCAAGCAGATTGCTCAACAGCAGCACCATCTGGTGCGTGTGTTCTTTGAATTGTTCGCTGAGTCTTAAGAAGTCTAATTTACTGTTTGATAATTGATTAAATATCTCGCTTAATCTGATTCCGAATTTAGAGAGTTCGGTTATCTTTTTAAATTTCAGAATAACAGACTGCAAATCTCCGCTCTTAGAAATATGATCTCGTAAAATGGCAACACACTCAATTTTCTCGGAGCTCAATCTGAGATTATTGGAAGCTACCGTAATAGCTTGAATTATATATTGTTTGGTTAAATCCATTTAATTCTTATATCTCCGCGGGACCCTTCGAGAAACCGCGCAAGTAACTTCATAAGGAATTGAATTTAATATTTTGGACCAGTCCCACCCATCAAATTTCACTTGTTTTTCTGCACCCAATAGAATTACTTTCCCTCCGGTTCGCAAATCAGCATCCCCGATATTTATCATAATTCTATCCATTGTCACACGTCCAATCTGAGGATATTTCTTCCCATTAATAATAACAAAAGCTTTATTAGTTAAATTACGAAAGTATCCATCAGCATACCCGATTGGAATTGTTGCAACCTTCAAATTTTTATTTGCCTTGAAAAGGCGTCCGTAACTTACAGTTTCACCTTTCCTCATCTCGCGAATTGTGCTAATTCCGGAAATAAGCGACATAACGGGTTTCAGCTTTATAGATTCGGTAGTTTCAAGCGATGGATAATAACCGTAAAGCGATATTCCTGGCCGAACCATATCGAGATAAGAATTTGGAATATCGAGAATTGCGCCGCTGTTTGCTGCATGAGCTAATCCGTAATTTATATTCTCATTTGATAATATGTGGATAATATACTTAAATCTATCCAATTGCAGAGCGGCAAACGATTTATTTCTTTCATCCGCCGTGGCAAAATGTGTATATATCCCGTCTATCTCTACCGATTTAATTTCGGAAATTCTTCTTATTGCATGCAAAGCTTTAGAGTAATGAAAACCGAGCCTGCCCATACCGGTATCTATATTGATATGGACTTTTAATTTCCTGTTAGAATTCAACTTCTTTAATTTTTTAATATGCTCTTCAGTGCAAATTGTGGGCATAATATTATAAGTATAATATTCATCCAGATCATCAATCAACAATGGCGCAAAACTTACTATTGGTTCTTTGCAATTACAAGTTTTCCTAAGTTCAACTGCTTCTTCTATCAAAGCTACGCCGTAATATTCGGGTTTTTTGTCTCCAAGCTTCATAAGGCTTAAGACACATTCCCTCATTCCGTGCCCATACGCATCCGCTTTAACCACAGCCATTATCTTTGATTTCCCGACTTTTCGTCTTATATTCAAATAATTGGACTTCAGATGTGATAGATTAATTTCCGCATAAGTGGCGCGCATATTTCTCCGGTTTTTTATAAAACTTCTACTATCGCTTGTTAAAAATAAATTATTTAACAGACATAAAAAAATAATAAGTTGAACCGTAAATTTTGAAAAACATTATTGCCACAAATTTTTATTGTGACTATTTTGTTTCTAAAATTATTTTAATTTTGACAAAGCAAGCATCCTATCATTAAAGGAGCAATCTATGCTTATTACAACAACAAATACTGTAGAAGGGAAAAAAGTTTTAAAGTACATCGGGCTTGTTTCGGGCGAAGCGATTCTCGGGGCAAACATATTTAAAGACTTTTTCGCCGGCATTCGCGATATCGTTGGGGGAAGATCTGCATCCTATGAACGAGAATTAAGGCGCGCAAAGGAAATTGCCGTAGAGGAAATGTCAGCGCAGGCTCAATCACTCGGTGGGAATGCCGTAATCGGTGTTGACCTCGATTATGAAACTATCGGTCAGGGCGGCAGTATGCTAATGGTTTCTGCCAGTGGCACAGCCGTCGTTCTTGAAAACTAAGAATTGAATTTCTTCTTAAGATATTCAAAACGGAAATTGAAAATTTGGATTAGTTTTGGGCGGATGAAGAGCTTGTGGACTAACCGCCCAAGTATTCCAAAAGGAACGCCATAATTCACAATATCAATCATATTAACTTTACCTTGTAATTTTTCAATAATATGCTGATGATGCCAAAATTTATAAGGACCGAATCTCTGTTCGTCGATAAAATACGAACCCTCTTTCACATTCTTTATTTCAGTTAACCAGGTTTGTTTGATACCGGGAATAATTTCTACCATATATTTAATAATCTGACCAGAATACATCTTCGGAGCGATTTCATTTACAATACGAAATTTTAGTGAAGGAGGTGTAATTTCATTTAAATTATTAGGATTCGATAAAAAATTCCACGCCTCTTCTCGGGAAATGTTAAGTAATTGTTCCTGCCGTAATTCATAGATTTTCATTTTTACTCAAATATATTGTTTCAAATAATTTCTAACCTTACATTATTTCAAAAAGTTCATTCCCAGCCTGAGATATTCGTGGGATTTATTTCATTCTGAATAACACTTTCATATTCGAAAATTCATGGGATTAGATAACTTAAATTCGTTAACTTTACCTGCAAAAACCGGATTTTTATGGAAATTTTACAAATCACAGCATTAATTACTGTCTTTATCATAATGGCTCTATTAATGTTCCTTAGAAAAATTCCGGCGTTAATTGCCCTTCCTTTAATGGCTTTTCTTATCGCAATAATTGGCGGTGTATCCTTTAAAGATACAATACAATTTGTTATTGGACATGGTACGCTGAAACTTCATGCAGCTTATACAATTGCGATGTTCGGCAGTATGCTTAGTGTAATTCTACAGAAAACGGGGGTAGCAGAAAATTTCATTAAAAAAGGTGCCGAATTAGCGGGTGATAGACCCTGGATCATCGCTGTACTAATGTTATCAATTATTACTTTATTATTCACTACCCTTGGCGGACTTGGGGCAATAATCATGGTAGCAACGATAGTTTTACCCATAATGTCTGCGGTAGGAATCGGACCGATGACTACAGTCGGAATTTTTTTAATAGGATTAAGTATAGGCGGCACGCTCAACGTTGGGAATTGGGCTGTTTATATAAGTGTAATGGGTTTAACTGTTGATGAGATCCGACCATTTGCATTGATTATGTTTTCCATAACCTTTTTAGCGGCTTTAATTTATATCACTGTGCAGCTTTTCCGCGACGGTCATGATCTAAACCTCCGGAAAATAATCTTAAGGAGCATATTTTATATCACTGCCGCAGCAGGTGTTCTTGTATTATATAATTATGTTTTGCCAGGCAAATATACAGAAGTAATATGCAGAATATTCACAATCGCAGGCGAAATATTAACATGGCTGATAGGTTTACTAATTATTTTGTTATTCGTGCATATAATTATCAGGTTGATACAGAGGAAGAACGAAGACTCAAACGAAGTTCATTGGACGTCTTTCTTTTCTCCGATTATACCGTTGTTCTTAATTCTTCTTTTTGATCTGGACTTCATAGCGGCGTTTGTTGTAGGTCTAATTTACACGTTTATAGCCACCTACAAAAAAGGAAGATTGAATCTATTTATTCAATCTATTTTTGAAGGCGGCGGTATTGTGATGCCCGCAGTTGTTTTGATGTTTGGAATCGGTATGCTGCTGATAGCCATAATGGGACCCGGCATTGAATTGCCCGAATATAAAGATGGCTGGCCGGTTTTAAATATTCTTCGTCCTTTGATGGGAAATCTTGTGCCTTCATCCCCTATCAGTTACGTTTTAACTTTTACAATTGCAGCTCCGTTAGCGCTTTACCGAGGTCCTCTTAACGTCTGGGGAATGGGATATGGTCTGGCTGCAGTTTTTTTAGCAAGCGGAATGAATCCCGGTGCAGTTATGGGGGTACTCTTGGCAGTGGGGCAAATACAAGGAATCAGCGACCCGACAAATACGCACAATGTGTGGCTTGCTAACGAAATGCGTATTGATGTCCAAAAAGTACTATGGAATACAATACCATATACATGGATCATCGCCTTTTTCGGGTTGATATTCGCAGCAATAATTTTTATGTGACTATTCCAAAAACTTGAATTTAACTTTCTGAAATGGATAAAAGAAAAATAAAAGTTGGAATTGACGTCGGCGGAACCTTTACACATGCAGTGGCTGTCGACATCAAAGATTTTTCGATAATTGGAAAAGTCTGCCTACCTACAACCCACAAAGCTGAAGAAGGCGTTGCTAAAGGCGTTGTCGATTCAATGCAATTACTGCTTCAAGAAAATAAGATTGATCCGAATGAAATCATTCTTATAGCTCACTCAACAACACAGGCTACGAATGCTCTTCTTGAAGGAGATGTTGCTGTTGTTGGTGTAATCGGTATGGGGAAAGGATTTGAAGGAAAGCGCGCAAGAAATGAAATAAACCTCAGCAACATTGAATTATCGCCCGGGAAATATTTGCCTACTAAGTTTACATTTTTTGACACATCTTTGCAGATAAGTGAACAAGATATTTCCAAAGCACTTGACCGCATGCTTGAAGAAGGAGCTCAGGTTTTCGTAGCTAGTGAAGCTTTTGGAGTTGATAATTCCACCAACGAGGATTTTGTTGTGAAGATTGCAGAGAGTAAAAATCTTAAAGCCACCGCTGCCAGCAGAATATCAAGATTATATGGCTTAAGAGTCAGAACGAGAACAGCAATCATCAATGCGAGTATGATGCCCAAAATGCTTGAAACAGCAAATCTCACGGAAGATTCGGTGCGTAAAAGCGGCATTAATGCTCCGCTGATGGTAATGCGTTCAGATGGAGGCATCATGGATATTAATGAAATGAGAAGACGACCGATATTAACAATGCTATCGGGACCCGCTGCGGGGGTCGCTGCAGCTTTAATGTATGCTAAAGTAAGTGATGGAATTTTCTTAGAAGTCGGAGGAACTTCTACGGATATTTCGATTATCAAGAACGGGAAACCACAGGTAAAGTCCGCTCAAATAGGGGGCAATCGTTTATATCTCCGAACACTTGATGTCAGAACGCTGGGTATCGCAGGCGGTTCGATGCCTCGAATTCAAGGCAATGAGATAATTGACGTAGGTCCAAGAAGCGCTCACATTGCCGAACTCGCTTATACATCATTCAGTCAGGAGGATGACTTTTCCGATATCGAAATCGAGACTATTCAACCACTTGTCGGAGATCCACAAGATTATTTATCTATCAACAATAAAAAGAATAATAAAAAATTTACTCTAACGCCGACAGCAGCTTCGTATTTTCTTGACCTTGTAAAAGAAGTTGGACATGGCATCGGAAACAGGCATGCTATAAAAAGTTGTTTCCTTTCACTCGCAAAGATTTTTAATCGGGAGCCGAAAGAACTGGCATCGGAGATATTGAGAATTTCAGCCGAAAAAATTAAGCCGGTTATTAATCAATTGATTAGAGAATATAAACTTGACCGAGATTTAACAAAATTCGTTGGCGGTGGAGGCGGCGCATCTGCAATAGTTCCATTCACCGCCGAATATATGAATTTTGAACACAGTATCTGCAAGAACACAGAAGTAATTTCTGCAATCGGAGCTGCCTTAGGAATGATTCGTGACTCAGTAGAAAAAAATATTCTTAACCCGACAGAGAACGACCTTATCAATCTGAGGCAGGAAGCATATGAATCTGTAATTGCAATGGGCGCTCAAGCGGATTCGGTTGAGGTTGCTATCGAAATCGATACGAAAAATAAAAAAGTAATAGCCGTTGCTATGGGCACCAGCGAAATGAGAACAAGAGACCTTGATGTTAAAGAACTTCCAGAATATGAATTACTCAGGATCTGCGCAGCTTCACTTAAAACTGAACCGGGGCAACTCTTCATAATGGGGAAAACTTCTTTCCTAAGAGCCGTGGTTCATAAGTATCAAAAGAAACATTTGTTTGGATTATTGAAGGAAGATGTTCAGCGGCTTCGTGTGATAGACAACGAAGGAACGATCAGATTGCAATTGAATGACTGCATCGTCAAATCGGTTAGTTCTGATAAAATTAAAACTACTATTTTAGAAGTGATCGAAACACTTACTACGTTCGGTGATGCAGGCGCATTAATTCCTGATATGTTCATTTTGATATCGGGCAAAATAATTGACCTTACAGGGTTAATAAATCAATCGCAGATATCAGCGTTGGTTGAGTTGGAGATTTCAAAAATTCCGGGCAAAGAAAATATCATAATAATCGCATCGGCAAAAAAATGATAAATAAATACTATGATTATATTGTTTACTCGGCTTCTTTGGCAGGCGTAGTGTTTGCACTGAATAAAACGCGTTTGGGTAAAAGTGTGTTATTAATAAATCGTTATGGATTCCCCGGCGGCGATCTTACTAATGCATTAAATTGTTTTCAAAAGAAAAACCAAATGACTGATTCTCTTACAGCAGATATAATCGGTAAAATAGTGGGTTTTCGAAACGGAATTTTATACGAAAAGAATACGGATATTGTACTGAATCCTGAAGCAATAAAGATCGTACTCCAAGATTATCTTGAAAATGGAGGAGTGGATTTGCTTTTTCACGTTGAACCGAAATTTATTTCATTTATTAACGGAATTAATCTTCAACTGGTTGCAAAAGAAGGAATTGCAGACATTTCTTCGGCAAAAATTTTTGATGCTTCGGATGATTTTACTCTACTCAGATTATCGGGAAAAGATTATATTAAACTCAAGCAAAGATACTTGAATGTAATAACCGCTAAACCGGCTGTACAACTTAATCTTGATTTCAAAAATATTTTAAAATCGGTAGAGCTGATTGACGGGCGTTATTGGATTTCACTTGATCTTAATTCAACCGATGATTTCTGCGCTGATAATAAAGCGCAGGAATTGTTAAATGAATTCAACTCATATCTTCAAAATTTCGGTTCAAGAATTCAATTAGTCCCGGCTCAATCAATTTCTTACTATGAATATGATTTTTCTCTAAATAATAATTTATTATCAAATCCGGAAAGATTAATCGGAAGGAATTTTCGGCTTGATGAACGTCTACTCAAGTCGTATGAAATTGAAATATATTTGGATGGTTTTTAAGTATGAATAAACAAATAAAAAAAATAAAAGGCGGGTTGATAGTATCGTGTCAGGCGGATGAAGGCTCCCCTTTCGATTCGCCCGAAGATGTTACGAAATTTGCTGTCGCTGCAGTCCAAGGAGGCGCAGCGGGGATAAGAAGCAATGGCTTAGAAAAAACAAATATGATTATATTGAATGTAAAACTTCCTGTTATTGGTCTCATTAAATCTAAGTTTGACGATGGCTCGGTGAGAATAACAGGTTCTGCTCTTGATGCCGAAAACCTCTGCAGAATCGGTACGCATATTATTGCAATCGACGGGACATTCAGAAAGCGTGAAGGCATGACCGGTCCGGAATTTATTAGAAAGATTAAATCAAAACTCAAATGCGCTGTGATGGCAGACTGCTCATCTCTTGATGAAGCAATAGCTTGCGCGGACGAAGGGGCTGACTGCGTATCAACTACTTTGCACGGTTACACACCCGAAACAATGCAACAAAAAAGTGATTATCCCGATTTAGAGCTTCTCAAAAGCTTTATTGAAAATGTTCATGTTCCAGTTATTGCCGAAGGCAGATATAACATGCCTGAACTCGCTGCTAAAGCTATCGAATTAGGCGCTTGGAGCGTTGTAGTTGGTACGGCAATAACAAGGCCTGCGGTGATTACAAAATGGTTTTCGGATTCTATAAAACAATTAAGAAAAAATCAGTGAGCATAAAAGACAAATATAATGTTATAGTAATAGGCGCTGGTATTTCCGGTGTTAGCGCCGCAGTTAAAGCAGCAAGAAGTGGTGTTTCGGTTCTACTTATTGAACAATATGGTTTCATAGGAGGAATGTCAACAGCAGGAATGGTCTCTCCGTTCATGAAACATTCGGTAAACGGCGAGACTCTGGTGCGTGGTGTATTTGAAGACTTAGAAATCAACATGAGAAATATTAATGGAATGATTGATAATGGTTTTTATGCAAGCGCTTTAAGAACCGCATCATACAATCTATTGATCGGATCAAGATGCGATGTTCTCTTAAATTCAGTTATATTCAATGTAGAAAGTAAAGATCGATTTGTAAAATCAATTGACATACTTTCTAACGGCAAACAATTAAGTATAAAGGGAGATATATTTATTGACACATCCGGAGATGCACAGTTAGTTTACTTAGGCGGTTTTTCGTGGGCTAAAGGTGATGAAACGTCCGGGAAAATGCAGGCGCTAACATTATTTTTCAGGATGGCGGATATTGATATACAAAAAGTAACAGATTATGCTTCTAAGAACAAAAATGATTTTTTTGGATGGATGGATTATAATTTTGATTTGAATAAAATTATATCCATAGCGGGATTTTTCAGTAACGTTAAAAAGGCAATTACTGAAGGACGTCTGCCGCCCGAAGTAAATTACATTTTCTTCACTACCCTTCCAGAGTCAGGCGAAGCTTCGTTTAATACTTCAAATATTCTCGGACTAGACGGTTCCACTTCATTAGACTTAACAAAAGCCGAACTCGAAGGCAGGAGACAAGTCAGACGGGTCGTGGAGCTTCTTCAAGACGAAATCCCGGGTTTTGAAAATTCTTTTTTACTTGAGACTGCAGTTCAGGTGGGAGTTCGCGAGACTAGAAGAGCTGTCGGCGATTATATAGTTACCGGCGACGATATCAGATACGGAAGAAAATTCCCCGATGCAATTGCTAGAGGATGCTACGGGATTGATATTCATGGTCAGAAGGACGAAGAGAGCAAAATGGAGAACCTGCCTGAAGGCGCTTACTATGAAATTCCGCGCGGTTCGATAATAGTTAGAAATTCTGAAAATTTATTGGTAGCCGGCAGATGTATTTCTGCTACAAGAGAAGGGCATGGCGCCTTAAGAATTATGCCCACTTCAGCCGCAACCGGCGAAGCATGCGGTGCATGGGCGGCATTAGCAGTTAAAAATAACAAAAAGCTAAGAGAGATTAATCACAAGGTTCTTCAAGAATTAGTTGCTCATAACATTTCACTAAAAAATTAAAGTAAAAACCTTATTAAATTTGCAATGTTTATTTAGATTCTTGCCGGATTCTTTAATCCGGCTTCTTATTAAATAACAGGATAATGTTTTGGAAATAATATTTGGTACCGATGGCTGGCGGGGCATTATTGGTAATCAGGTAAACCATGAAAGCGTTGCTCTTGTGGCTCAGGCTTTTGCAGATTATTGCAAAAAATATTTTGATTACCCGAAGATTGCAGTCGGTTTTGACGGGAGGAAGTATTCAAATGAATTCGCAGAAATATTTTCTAAAGTTTTATCCGGCAACAAGATTGATGTTTCTCTCTCCGATAGAATTGTTCCTACTCCGGTTCTGTCTTTTTTTGTAAAGAAGGAAGGGTTGGATGCCGGCGCTATGATTACAGCCTCTCACAATCCTGCTGAATATAACGGCATCAAATTTAAAGCTGATTACGGAGGTCCGTTCTTCACGGAAGCCACACTTAAAGTCGAAAAATTAATCGGTAAAAGCAAACCGAAATTATCCACAAAGCAAATTAATACAGTGAATCTTTTTCCGCCCTATAAAAAACAACTCTTTGAAATAATCAATTTCGATTCGATTAGAGAAAGTAAACTCAAAGTATTAGTTGATTCGATGTCAGGAGCGGGACAAACTATCATCGAAGAAATTTTAAAGGAAGCGGATACTGAGGTTACCACAATATTTTCTGCTGCAGATGATTCATTCAGCGGAAGAACTGCAGAACCGATCAGAAAAAATCTTTCGCCTCTGAGCAAAATGCTCAAAGAAGAAAAAGCTTTTTCAATTGGGCTGGCAACTGACGGCGATGCAGACAGAGTAGGAGTAATGCTTGAGACAGGAGAATGGCTTAGCTCGCAAGAAACCATTCTCGCCTTGGCGGATTATCTCGTCAACGTAAAAAAACTTGAAGGCGATCTTGTGAAGACCTCTTCAGTTACAGATAAGTTAAAATATTTTTTCCAATCACCGCAGCGGAAAGTTTTTGATGTTCAAGTCGGCTTCAAATATATTTGCGAAAGTATGTTAAAAGGCAATATTCTTTTTGGATGTGAAGAAAGCGGAGGTTACGGGTATAAAAACCACATGCCGGAGAGAGATGGCATTTTATCTTCGCTGTTATTAATTGAGATGCTTGCCGTATCCGGCTGCACAAAGATGAGTGACTATGTTTATAGTATCAGAGAAAAATATGGAGTTGTATTTTACGACCGGGCGGATATTCAATACGCCGCACAGAACAGGATGAGTATTTTACCAAAACTTTTTGATTTGCCTCCGAAGCAGCTTGCCGGCTCCGAAGTTTTATCGCTCGAAAAGTTCGACAGCAGCCGGGGTGTAATCAACGGACTCAAGTTTACTCTGAAAGGTGCATCAAGATGGTTATTGATACGTGCATCGGAGACCGAACCTCTTATCAGAATTTATGCGGAAGGGGACTCCAGTAATGATGTGCAAAATCTACTTTCCAGCGGGGAAAAATTAATTTTTGGATAAATAATGAATAAGAAAATTGTTAATAGTTACGAGGCAGCAGAAGTAATCACAGGGTTAGGAGAGGAATTTGCTCTGGTGAAAAATCCATACTATATCTACTCCCCTTATGAAATTTATCCGCTTGCAAAAAAGATAACCGACCCCGTAGATAAATTACATGCAGTGGTAATGGACATGGATGGAACTACCACGACTACCGAACAGATATGCATTCACTCACTCGAATATATGATTAGGAAAATGAGCGGCAAAATGAGTAAGAATGAATGGACGGGTCTTGATAGTCAACTCGATTACCCGAATATAATCGGGAACAGTACTACCAGGCATGTTGAATTTCTTATTAGTAAGTATACCGGAATAATTTCTTCAAGGGAAGTTTTAAAGTCATTTATCCATGCTGCCATTTGGACTCTGTGTTTCGGAAAAGATACAAGAAGAATTGATGAAGTAAAAAATAATCTGCGCATGTTAAATCTTGAAATAGATGCCGAAAGGCTGAAACCATGCAAGTCTAATTCATCCTTTGTACAAATCTCCGAAGAAATCACGCGCTTTAATGAAAAGAATTATTCAGAACTTCAACATACATTATTGGTTAGGCTTGGTATAGATATTTATTACCAACGTTATCATGAACTTCTAGATAGAATCAAATTAGGCGAATCGGAACTAATCGCCACCGAGATCTTCAGCGATAAAGGCAAAAACTTGATCGAACCAATGCCCGGTGTCGGTATATTTCTTTCAATTATAAAAGGATGGCTGGATGACGAGACCGGCAATCTGCTTGACAGCCTTTACCCTGAATTTAAGAAAGACTTAACTATTAAAAAAAATATAAAAAGAATCGCTAAGGTTTTTTCTGTCAATCCTGCCAAGACTGCTATTGTAACTTCATCAATTTTTTACGAAGCAGACATAGTGATGACAGAAGTCTTTAATCTTCTGCAAAAACAAATAAGCGAATGGGACATTTCGCGCGAGAGAAAGGATTTTCTTAAGACTAAATTCAGCGATTATCGAAATATCTATGATACCTTCGTCACCGCAAGCGACTCAAGCGAAATAAGGCTGAAACCTCACCGCGATCTCTACAGTATAGCCCTTCATCAGCTGAATATTGCAAAAGAAAATTTTTCGAAGGTTATGGGAATTGAAGATAGCGAAAGCGGCACAATTGCAATTCGAGCCGCCGGTATTGGAATATGTGTAGCTGTGCCATTCGCAGAAACTTCCGGACATAATCTTAGTGCTGCATCTTGCGTATTACATGCAGGCCTACCCGAATTATTGTTAGATAAGAATGTTTTTATTAATCTATCTTCTGAAGGATATTTTTAAATGGATGAAAAGATTTATCATGTAATTTCAAATACTCACTGGGATAGAGAGTGGCGTTTTTCATTCCAAAGAAACCGGCAGATGCTTGTAGATATGATTGATGCAGTTCTCGATATCTTGGAAAAGAAACCCGCATACAGAGCCTTTCATCTTGACAGCCAGTCAATTGTTCTTAGAGATTACACTTTAATCAAACCGCAAAACATGAAAAGAATCCGGAAGCTTGTTCAAGAAAATAGACTGCTCATCGGACCGTGGTACATTCTGCCAGAAGAATTTCAAGTTGGCGGAGAAAATTTGATTCGTAATCTTCTATTAGGTCATAGAACCTCACATGAATACGGAGGGGTTTCGAAAATAGGTTACTCCCCTTTTTCATGGGGTCAGATTTCGCAACTCCCTCAGATCTACAAAGGATTCGGTATCAATTTAATTATGTTTTACCGTGGAATTAATTCACTTGACAGCAAATATGCTGAGTTTCTTTGGGAAGGAGCCGACGGCACAAAATCTCTATCTTCAAGATTTTCTACAATGCCCCGGTATAATTTTTATTTTTACATTTATAGACCGGTCGTTCATAATGAAGGTCTTTACGATATTGAATATGACTGGTTTCGGGGCGGAACTCCTTTCCATTTCGCTGATAAACTTCAAGCAGACGAAGATTATTTTATTATAAACCCTGCAGATCAGTATTTCGAACAAAATATTGTTCCGCAAGTCGAAGAGATAAGAAGAGTCCAAGACAAAGATTTCACGACAAAGCATGTTATTTGGATGGAAGGACACGACTCGAGTGGACCTAACGCCAAAACAATTAGGATAATAAACGATATTAAGAAACTTTTTCCGGGGATTAAAGTAATTCATAGTACTTTAGAACACTATGCCGACGAACTCCAAAAATCACTCTGGGGCAAAAAATTGAAGCTTGTTAAAGGGGAGAGGAGAAGCTCGCAGTTTGATAGACGAAGCGGTAATTTATATGGTTATACCACCTCGGCAAGAATGTATTTAAAGCAGAAAAACTTCGAATCAGAAAAACTTCTTCAGTATTATGCCGAGCCTTTCAACTCAATTTCGAATTTACTTGGGCGCGACACTAATGATAAATATATCGATACTTCGTGGGAACTTTTGGTGCAGAATTCGGCTCATGATTCTATTGGTGGTTGCAGCCTTGATGATATACACGCCGATATGATGAACAGATACAAACATTCCGATGAAATTGCGAAAGGAGTAATTGAGAGATCGTTCAAGCATATAATAAAAAATTTGGATACCTCACTATTAGATAAGGATATTAATAATGAGAAAATATTTCTGACTGTATTTAATCCAAATACATTCCGCCGAAGTGAAATAATAGAAGCATACATAGACATACCGGTTAACTTGGATAAAGGCAGCCTGCAGATACTCGACAAAAATTCCCAGCTCGCTGTTGAAATATTGGATAGAAAAGAATATAAACCGGTTGTTGAACAGATGATTGACCGCCCTATGTTTATAAGTATGTTCAGATACCATGTGTTATTTTCAGCGCAAGATATTCCCTCTTTAGGATATAAAACTTTTATTGTAAATCCGGTACTTAAAACAAAATTAAAACAAAAGCGCTTATTAAAAATAACGTCCCGGCAGCCTGTGATGGAAAACGATTATTTGAAAATTAAATTTAATCGGGACGGAACGTATAATTTAACCCATAAACTTCTTCGTAGACGTCAAAAAAACTTAGCATATTTTTATGACGAGGGCGAATCTGGGCATGCTTGGGTAAATAAGCCTTTACCTCCCTTCTACTCTACACTGAATACTAAAGCAAAATTTGAAATCATTCAAAACAATTCTTTGGCTGCCACGGTTTTGGTCAAACACAAACTGCTTCTGCCAATAAACTTAGATCAGAGAAGACAGCATAAACAAAAGAAGGTAAATGTTAGTGTTAATCTATTAGTAACGATAAAACGATTTTCCGACACCCTTGAAATGAAGATTATAACAGATAATAAAATTGAGTCTCACAGGTTGAGAGTTATGTTCCCTACTATTGCTGAAGCTTCTTTCTCATGGGGAGAAGGACAGTTTGACGTTGTCAGAAGACCTGTTAAAAGAATTAATTCTGAGGGCTGGATTGAACAACCGATGTATGACTACCCCATGCACCAGTTTGTTGAGGTATCAAGCGGAAAGATTGGTTCGGCTGTTTTTGTCAGAGGGCTAAAAGAATATGAAGTTAAAGACGATAAAAATAGAACCCTTGCCGTCACTCTGATCAGAGGTTTTGAAAATGTTATTGCGCCCAGCTCAGTTCAAGATTTTACCGATCAGAAAGGTTCGCAATGTCTCGGAGAAAATACTTTTGAACTGGCATATAACCTGCACGCCGGGGATTGGGTTAAAGGAATGATTTATGAAAAAGCATTGAACTATAATAACGAGCTGAGACTTGTTCAACACGGTTCTTCTGCTGGGAAACTTCCAATAGAAAAAAGTTTTATCTCAATAGACGACGGCAATATCATTTTAAGCTGCCTTAAGGAATCAGAAAATAAAGATGGGAGCCTAATAATGAGGATTTATAATCCAACAACAAAAAAAATCAAAACGCAGGTTGGATTTGGATTCGATATATTATCAATTGCAGAAGTTACACTGGAAGAATTATTCATTAAGAGAATAAAATCTGCGAAAACTTTTTTCGAAACTGAACTGAATAAAAAAGAAATAAAAACATTTCGTATAATTTTTGAGGAGGAAAGCAAACTAAAATGATTTCCAACAAATATGGTTTTTTTAGTGATGATAAAAGAGAATTTATAATAACAAATCCTAAGACACCGCGTCCATGGTTCAATTATATGTGGAATGAAAAGTACGCTGGTTTAATTTCTCATACTGGAGGCGGGTTTAGCTTTTTTGAAAGCCCTCGTGATAATAGAATCTCAAGAATGCGCTACAACTGTCTGCCCTGGGATAGACCGGGCAGGTATGTGATAATTAAGGATACAGCTTCGAAAGATTACTGGTCTCTAAGCTGGGCGCCCACTATTGACCGGAATTATGATCATTATGAATGCCGCCATGGACAAGGGTACACAAAAATAAAAACAGAGATTTTCGGAATCCGCGGTGAAATAACTTATTTTGTCCCGGAAGATATTAGCTGCGAAATTTGGCGTGTTAAACTTACTAATCTTTCAAACCAGAGCCGCAATCTCGAGATTTATTCATTCACAGAGTTGATGATGGGTAATGCTCTCAATGACATAATAAATCAACCCAATGATAAACATTTTACCGATATTAAATTCAATAATGAATACCAATCCATTATAGCAACACGCCGTTACTGGGTCTTGAATAAAAAAGTTTCTGTCGCACAGCCGAATATCGACTGGAAATACAATTTACTTTTTACGATGACGAATGAAATAACTGGTTTCGATGGAAGTCTTGATAAATTTATAGGCAGGTGGCGATCAGAGGCTAATCCTCAATCAATTGAAGATGGTAGAATGAATAACTCTGAAATTACAGCAGGCGAACCGGTTGCGGCGCTGCAGTCTAAACTTACTCTTGCACCAGGGGAAACAAATGATTTTGCGGTGATACTTGCTATCGCCCCGAAATCGGAGCAAAATCCATTCGAATTACTGAACTGGGCTAAACTGAAAAACATTCATTTTATTGACGATAAATTCGGACAGGTGAAAAACAAATGGAATAAGTATTTAAATAATATAGAAGTAAACACCCCAGACGAGAAATTCAATACAATGCTTAACGTTTGGAATCAATACCAAGCTGCCGTTACATTTGATATGGCGCGCAACAGCGGTTATTACCATGGCGGGTTATTATTCGGTACGGGTATGAGGGATCAATTTCAGGATATTCTCGGCACGGTTATTTCAGAACCACAGCGCGTGCGCTCACGACTGATAAACGCACTTCAATATCAGTTCAGTAACGGATCAACTCTCCATAATTTTTTTAAGCTTACGGGTACTGGAGAGAAAACAAATCACTCCGATACTCCGCTTTGGATTCCATTTGGTTTAGTCGAATATATTAACGAAACCGGGGACATATCAATATTGGATGAAAGGGTTAAATATTATGATGAAGGCGTAGGAACAGTCTATGAACACATGTCCAAAGCATTAGATTTTTCACTTGCAACATGCACAGAACGAGGAATGCCAAAAATTATGAACGGTGACTGGAACGACACATTAGACCATATCGGGCCTAAAGGCAAAGGAGAAACTGTCTGGGGAGCATTCTTTTTGGCTTATGTGCTGAAGAAATCTTTTGAGATTATCGAAGCACGCAATGACTCTGCAAAAATAGCTCAGTACAAATCTGCTTATGAAAAATTACAAAGAATTACTAATGAATATTGCTGGGATAATCAATGGTATTTGCGGGCTTTTAAAGATAATGGTGAACCTGTCGGATCATCCAAAAATAAGCAGGGTAAAATTTTCTTGAATACTCAGACCTGGTCGGTGATTTCGGGTTGTGCACCTCAAGAAAGAGCGGATGTTGCTTTAGAATCATGCAAAAAATATCTCCTTACACCTTTCGGTATGCAAATAGTCTTCCCATCATTCACTGAAGTCGAAGACGACGTAGGTTTAATTAGCAGATGCGTACCGGGGAAAAAAGAAAACGGTGCCGTTTTTAATCATGCATCCTCATGGTTTATTTTGGCATCTATCATAAACAGAAATGCCGATACAGCTTATGATGTTTATTCGAGAATGCTTCCTTTGAATTCAGCTAAGGATATAGAGAAATACGAAGTTGAACCTTATGTTTATGCAGAGTATGTGACTAGCCCAGATCATCCAACAATGAATCAAGCCAGTCATTCATGGTTAACCGGCACTGCTGTTTGGATGCTGAGGATAGGACTTGATTACATACTCGGTTTTAAGACATCATATTACGGAATTACTATGAATCCAAATATCCCCTCTTCATGGAAGGGCTTCAAAGCAGAAAGAAATTTTCGGGGGAAAAGAATAAAACTGAATGTAAGCAATCCTGATTGTGTCAATAGTTCAATTAAGAATATGAAAATCAATGGCAAAGAAGTTGAAAGCAATTTCATAAAGGTGGATGATTTTGACGAAGAGGTAATTAATGTTGATATAATTTTAGGATAAAGACAGTGAGGTAATGATGAAAAAAATATTCTTGTTTTTGGTTTTTATTAATGCTGTTGTTCACTCTCAACAAATCTCATGGACGGAGATTACCCCGCAATATGATTTGCCGGAAGGGGTAAAATTATATGAGGGCAGCAGATCAAGCCCTGTTCTGCTTGTTTATTATCTTGATGCAGATCTCAATAAAGAAAATCTTACCGTCCGCCCGTACATCGGAAATCCGGCGGTTGTTCAAATATTCACAAGCAGAGTCGGTGCTTATGCGGCGATCAATGGAGGATTTTTCGACCAGACTTCTGGAGCGTCATTATCTTCCGTAATTTATCCAGGTGAGGTGAAAGCAGCTAATGTTTCTTCTCTTGTAAGGTCTGGGAAATCATACCCTGTAATCAGAAGTATCTTTGGAATGAATCAAGACGGTTCTTTTGCGGTAAATTGGATTTATCATTTTGGAGGCGGAGTAGAAAATATTTATAAATTCGACCAGCCGATTCAATATAGTAACAATGATCCGACTCCAAAATCCGCACCTTCAAAAAGCAGCGGAGTTCAATATGAGGAATTATTATTAGGAATCGGCGGCGCACCAACCCTTGTAAAAAATTCACAACCGAACATCACATACAATGAAGAGATAATGTGGGGTTCCGGCGTAGGTCTCGAAAATACCGACCCGAGAACTGCAGTAGGATACACCGCGGATAATCATGTGATAATGCTTACAGCTAAAGGAAGGACAAGCGACAGCTACGGCGTCAGTTTAATTGAACTTGCAGATATAATGATCTCTCTGGGTTGCGTTGAAGCCGTCAACCTGGATGGCGGCGGTTCGACTCAAATGTCAGTGGGAAATACTCCTGTTTTATCTTCGACACGTCCCGTGCCTACAATTTTAGCTGTAGTGCATAAGGATTCTTTAAATATACCAAAGGAACCCTTATTTGAAAAAATAATAGATACTGAAGACGATGAAGCTGAGGCTTATGGAACGGGATGGTTTGCAAGTGCAAACGACGGATATTACGGCGGAACAAAGGCGATGTTGAATACTGTTGGAGACGGAACAAATTACTATAAATTTGCAGCTGAGTTAAACGGTCCTGCTGAATATGAAGTTTACGGCTGGTGGGTTGCAGCATCCAATCGATGCACAGACACTCCCTTTATCATCAGTCATGCCGGAGGTTCCGATACCGTAAGAATTGATCAAACTAAAAATGGATCTGTCTGGTACAAAATCGGCAACTATAACTTCGGATCCGATCAGCAAGAATCGGTTATTATCTCCAATGCCGGGACCCAGGGAACTTATGTTGTTGCAGATGCCGTAAGGTTTCTGTCTTATGATCCCAAAAGCATAACCGGATTAAAGCAAGAGCCGGCTAATTTACAAATCAACAGTTACGAGTTATTCCAGAATTATCCGAACCCTTTCAATCCTGCAACAGTGTTTTCGTTTTCGCTGAAATATCGTTCGAGTGTATTAATTAGTATCACCGATGTTCTCGGGAGAGTTGCAGCTGTGCTTGACATGGGCGAAATGTCTCCAGGGAAACATTATTACGAATTTGATGCAGCCGGGTTCGCAAGCGGACTTTATTTTTATTCGCTGATTATCGACGGCATTTATAAGGTTTCTAGAAAAATGCTGCTGATAAAATAACCATGGGGATATCTACCAGATATCGAATATTTTTAAAATCTTAAAGGTGAAAGACGATGATTACTATGAATCCAAAAGAATACTTCCCTCCAATGCATACTGCCGAACATATATTAAATTCAATTATGGTGAAAATGTTTGATAGAGGCAGGTCTTTCAGCAATCACATAGAAAAGAAGAAGTCCAAATGCGATTACCACTTTGACAGAAACTTAACCAGTGAAGAGATCGGCAAAATTGAAACTGATGTGAATTTTATTATAAACAAAAATATTGACATCACCGAGGAATTCATACCGCGGCAGGAAGCCGGGCAAAAATATAATCTAATCAATCTGCCCGATCAATCTGGAGAAACAATGAGGATCATTCACATAGGAGAATATGATTCATGCCCTTGCAGCGGTGTTCATGTCAAGAACACATCGGATATAGGCGCATTTAAAATCATTTCTACGGGATTCGATAATAATGTTCTCCGTATCAGGTTCAAATTAGACCGGTCGCAAATAACTCATATAGTTTATTGAAAATTTATTTAAATTGTAATTTGAAATAAGTATTTTAACGAATCAAATAAACGATTTAATTTGAAGGGAATATGGTACCTGCAAGCAAATATGAAATGTTGGAATATTACAACAGTTTAATCAAACTGTCGCTGCAAGCTAAAGATAGTTTCCCCGATGAACTCTGTAACTTTCTTGTTACCGAGTTTGGGTTTCAATCGGGTGTTCTCTTTAAAGTATTGAATTCAAAAAGTTTATTAGTATTAGGTAAATCTTCTACTGCGAGGAAAACATATCTAAGGGGTTCGGAATTTACTTGCACTGCGTGCAGCCTTTTCGAAAACCATGGTGAGTTTGCAGTAAATTCATCTTCAAATTGCGATCTGCAGATTTCAGAATTTATTATATATGAGAGCTGCGTTACATTCAATTTGAGTAACGCCGAAAAGGGTTTTTTAAAGATAGCCAAGAAGACTGCCTTTACTCCCGCGGATAACGAAAACCTTCAGCGCATTAGCGAGTTTGTAGCAAATATTTTAATAAATTGGATCGCAGCCAGAGGCGGAAACACCAGCATAAGCGAGAAACCATTTGGCGAAATCGCATCCGAAATTACAAATGAATTACGCGCTAATACAAACGCTATAATCGGCTCTGCTTCCATTCTTGCCGAAGATAATTTAACTTCCTCTCAATCAGAATACGTAAATACAATTAAGAAGAATGCACAAAGCCTTCTGGTTAACTTAAAAGACTTTAATGACATTGCAAAGCTTGAAGTAACAACAGCTGATGAGAATAAAAAGAATGTTAACCTGAAGACATTGCTTGATGAATCTATTAGTACTGTCAACAACAAGTTTCCTTCTGGGAAAAGAAAAATTGAAGTGGAAATTGATAAGAATCTTCCTCCTTCGTGCAGTCTCGACGACTATAAAGTAAGATTCATCCTTACAAATTTATTAATCATTTCAAGCCGCCTTACTTCCGAGGGCACTGTAAAAGTCAAAGTAAACGCTTTATCTTCGGATAAAATTCAATTTATTATTTCAGACGACGGGAAAGGCATTGCCGAAACTATTGTTAAAAATATTTTTAACCCATTTGAAATACTTAAAGTAGACGAATTCCGAAATACAGGGCTTACCGGATTAAGTTTTAATTTGCTCAAACGTTACGTTAGATTGCTGAACGGCGATATAAGAATTATTAGTCATCCAGGTCAGGGCACTACTTCCAATTTCTCTGTGAGCGCCGATCTTCAAACTCAGGTCGAATCGCAAATTCTTTCCAAACTGCCTAAACCTACCAAGCAGAATAATATTCTTGTTATCGAAGATGATTATGCTACTTCAAAATTATTAAGCAATTATCTTAACAAGTGGGGTTATAATCCAACAATAGTAAACGAGGAAAATCAGGTTTTTCAACAACTTGATAAAGAGAAATTTCTTGCCGTCATTCTCGATATCGAACTTCCGCACATAAATGGATTGGAGCTGTTGAAGCGTATTCACGAATATCCAAATTCAAAAAACACTCCTGTAATCGTCTGCTCGGTTGAGGTTGAAAGTCAGAAAGCCTTTATGATGGGTGCGGTTGAATATTTCATCAAGCCGATTAATTACAATTTCTTGGTGGAAGTTCTTACAAGTTACAAATTAAGAAAAAATTCAAATGTGCTTTGTGTTGACGACGACCTGCCTACATTAAACCTTGTTAAGCAGGCAATTGAAACGGCTGGATTTAATGCTGTTGCCGAGAATATCTCTGCTAAAGTAATGGACTCGATTAAAGATAAACAAATTGATCTTGCTATTGTTGACCTCGATATGCCTTACCCCAATGGTTTTGAACTGATTAAAATGATAAAGTCCGACCCCAAATATGCACACTTGCCGATCATAATTTATACAGGCAAAGAAAACTATCAAGAGGATTTGAAAAAAATCGACGGACTTTTTGACGACTTGTTAGACAAACGTAGCACGAATATCGAAGACCTTGCCAAAACTATCAACGCAATGATCAACCGCTACGAAGAGCCTACTCCAGTTGAAGAGGTTATTCGTAAGAAGGACAGTGAAATTAAGATCCTGTTTGCAGAAGATTATAAGCACTCTCAGATCATCGTAACAAGATTACTGAAGAAGAACGGATTTGAAAATGTTGTGGTTGTTGAAAACGGCGAAGAAGCTGTTAATGTAGCTAAGAAAGAACAATTCGACCTTATTCTGATGGATATGCAGATGCCCGTAATGAACGGTTTTGAGGCAACCGAAGAAATCAGACGTATGTCAAATTATAAAGACACGGCATTAATTGCCCTTACAGCATTTGCCATGAAAGGTGATAAAGAAAAATGCCTTGAGGCTGGGGCGACTGATTATATTCCTAAACCAATTGACAGCAAAGAATTTATTGAAAAAGTAAAGTATTACATTAACGCAACCAAGAAGGTTTGATTATTATCTAAATTAATTTTAGGATTATGAATCCGGTACCCGCCGGATTCTTTTTTATCAACATATCAAAAGAATATAATGATCCACTGTAAACCAAGAGTTAGATTCGCACCAAGTCCGACTGGTTATCTTCATGTCGGAGGATTAAGAACCGCACTTTACAATTATTTATTTGCGAAAAGAAACGAAGGAACTTTTGTTCTAAGAATAGAAGACACCGACCGGAACAGATTTGTTGAAGGAGCGGTTGAAAGTTTAATTGAGACCCTTGATTGGGCGGGATTAAAGCCAGACGAAGGGCCGGCTGCCGGCGGAAGCTACGGTCCTTATGTGCAGTCGCAGCGGCTAAATATTTATAATAAACACTCTCAAAAATTAATTGAAGATCATAAAGCCTATTATTGCTTCTGCTCGTCAGAACGTCTCGAAATTTTGAGGAAGGAACAACAGCAGGCTGGCGCATCTCAGATGAAATATGATAAGCATTGCCTTAGTTTATCCGCAGATCAAATCCATAATAAACTTCAAGCAGGCGAGAATTGCGTAATTAGACTTAATGTTCAGTCCGGAGAAAAAGTAATCGTAGAAGATTTAATCCGCGGCAGGGTTGAATTTGACCCGGAAACTATAGACGACCAGGTGTTGATTAAAAGCGACGGCTACCCTACTTACCATCTTGCTAATGTTGTTGATGATCATTTGATGGAAATTACACATGTAATCCGGGGCGAAGAGTGGCTCCCTTCAACTCCAAAACATGTTTTACTTTATCAATATTTCGGCTGGGAGATCCCTAAATTTGCACATTTACCGTTATTGCTTAACAGCGATAGATCGAAATTAAGCAAGCGCCAGGGCGACGTTGCCGTAGAGGATTATATAGCAAAGGGATATTTCAAAGAAGCGTTAATAAATTTTGTAGCTCTTCTCGGATGGAGCGCAGGCGACAATCAGGAGTTTTATTATTTGGATGAACTGATTGATAAATTCAGCCTTGAAAGAGTTCAAAAATCCGGCGCAGTCTTTAATATCGAAAAACTTAACTGGCTTAACTTTGAGCATCTGCAGAGAAAAGATTCAAATGAATTAGTAAGTTTATTACGGACTGAGATATCAAAATCAAAGTATATGAATAAATCCTTCAGTGATGATTACTTAAGCAGAGTAATCAACGCCATGAAAGAGCGGGTTAATTTTGTGCATGAATTCCTTGCAAACGGTTTTTACTTTTTTGAAGCTCCAATAGAGTTTGAAGAAAAGGCTCGCGAAAAAAACTGGAAAGCGGATACCCCTGTTTATTTGGGAAAATTGAAGATAGAATTTGCTTCTTTAGAAAATCCGGTAAAAGAAGATTATGAAACTGCATTAGGAAAAGTTGCCGAAGAATTTGAAATAGGCAAAGGCAAATTGATTCATCCTTTGCGCCTGGTTGTTTCAGGAGTCAGCGGAGGACCCGGGGTTTATGACATACTCGAAATCTTAGGTAAGAACGAAGTAATTAAGCGTATTGAGACTGCCCTTCAAAAATTATCTTAGAGTAATATTTTTCCCTGTCAGCTTTTATTTAACTTTGCCCAGGTATCTTTGAGAGTTACGGTTCTGTTAAATACCAGACTATGCTCGTTCGAATATTTGCTGTCCACACAGAAATAGCCAAGTCTTTCAAATTGATAATTAACTCTCGTTCTTGCATTTTTGAGTGAAGGCTCGAGCTTAGAATTTTTCACTATCTCTAAAGAGTCCGGGTTAATATGTTCTAACCAATTATCATCGGCGGCAGGGTCTTCAATATTAAAGAGGCGGTCGTAAAGACGCACTTCGGCATCAATTGAGTGCCGGGCTGAGACCCAGTGAATCGTCCCTTTTACTTTTCTTGCACTAGTTCCTGTGCCGCTTCGAGTTTCGGGATCGTACGTGCACCTCAGTTCCAAAATTTCACCGGATGAACTCTTAATGACTTCTTCACATTTAATAACATAGGCATATTTCAACCTGACTTCCCCGCCGGGTACGAGTCGAAAATATTTTTTAGGCGGGTCCTCCATAAAGTCTGATTGTTCAATAAATATTTCGCTGCAGAAAGGGATTGTCCTGTAACCTGACTTTTCATCTTCCGGGTTATTTACTGCATTCAAATCTTCGACCTTTTCTTCAGGATAATTTGTAATTACAACCTTCAACGGCTTCAAAACTGCCATCACCCTTTGCGCGCGTTTATTAAGATCGTCTCTAATGGCGAATTCAAGCAGTGAAATGTCCGTTAAAGCGTCACGTTTAGCCACACCGATAATATCAGAAAAAGACCGGATTGATTCCGGTGTATATCCTCTCCTTCTGTAAGCCGAAATAGTTGGCATTCGTGGATCATCCCACCCATCAACATAACTTTCTTTAACAAGTTGCAGTAATTTCCTTTTGCTCATCACAGTGTAATTCAAATTCAAACGTGCAAATTCAATCTGCTGGGGATGGTAAATCCCGAGCTGATTAAGATACCAATCATACAGTGGTCTGTGATTTTCAAACTCAAGGGTACAGATTGAATGAGTGATACCTTCAATAGAATCTTCAAGCCCATGCGCCCAATCGTAAGTCGGATATATGCACCAGTCGCTGCCCTGACGGTGGTGTTCTGAATGAACAATTCGATACATAATTGGATCGCGCAGATTAAAATTAGCCGAAGCCATATCAATCTTCGCACGCAGGGTTTTAGCTCCGTTCGGGAATTCTCCGTTGCGCATCCGCTCAAACAAATTAAGATTCTCTTCAACACTTCTATTTCGATAAGGAGATTCTTTGCCCGGTTCAGTGAGCGTGCCTCTCGTTTCGCGTATTCCGTCTGCCGAAAGATCGCAGACGTAAGCATTACCTTTATTGATTAGATCAACGGCATATTGATACATCTGTTCGAAATAATCGGAGGCAAATAAAATGCGGTCCTCAAAATCGGCTCCGAGCCATTTTACATCTTCAATGATAGAATCAACATATTCCTGCTCTTCTTTTTCCGGATTAGTATCGTCGAAGCGCAGATTGAATTTTCCTTTATAGTCTCTTGCAAGTCCGTAATTTAGAAGTATCGATTTGGCATGACCAATATGGAGATAGCCATTTGGTTCCGGAGGAAAACGAGTATGCACTCGTCCGCCCCATTTATTCGTCTTCAGATCCTCTTCTATAATCTCACGGATAAAATTTGTTTTCTTTTCTTCAGTCATATTTCCATAAATTTTTCGTGCAAAAATAAGTATTTAGAATAAGACAAACCAATCAACCGAAAGTTCGTTCCAATTTTGCTGCTCGACGTAAAATAAATTCTTAACCGGTAAACCAAAACATTTTGCGATATAAATCAAAGTTGGTTATTTTTCGACCCGTTCTTTAACAAAACTTATGTCTAAAATGCCGGAGTGGCGGAATTGGTAGACGCGCATGACTCAAAATCATGTATTCGCAAGAATGTGCCGGTTCGAGTCCGGCCTTCGGTACTCAGTAAAATTCAACTCTACTTTCTTGAAATCAGCGCTCAATATTAATCTTTTTATAATTTTTGAAGTATCATCTAATTTTATTTTGCCCAAAGGGGCATTGTGTCGAGATCAATATTAAATACTAGCACTCCTATTAGAAAAACCATTGCCGTGATAACAATAATTCCCATTATATTTAACGCGAAACCGCATTTAACCATCTCGGCTATTTTTACTCTCTGACTTCCGAAGATAATAGCATTAGGCGGTGTTGCTACAGGAAGCATAAAAGCCATAGAAGCTGAAAGAGTCGCTGTTAACATCAAGAATAGAGGATTAATCCCAATTGCAATAGAAACAGAAGCTAAAATCGGAAGAATCATTTCGGTTGTAGCCGTATTGGAAGTCAATTCGGTTAAAAAATTTATAAATATTGCGACTAACAGTATCATTAGCACCGGGGAAAGGTGCCCTACTCCTTTGAATGAAGCGCCGATAAATTCAGAGAGTCCGCTCGAAACAAATCCCTTAGCCAATGCAAAACCTCCGCCAAAAAGTAAAATAATTCCCCACGGAATTTTTGCGAACACAGAGGCATCTAAAATAGCATAAGACCTTAACTCAGCTTTGCGCGTCGGGAAAATAAATAAAAGAACAGCCATAAAAATTGCTACTGTACCATCGTTAATATAGCCTGGGTTGCCAAAAAGATTTGACCAGCCGGGAATTTTTATTATGCCAATATTTAAATCGCTTCTGAAAACCCAAAGCACAGCCGTTAAGGCGAAAACTACAGCGACTGCTTTTTCCTCTAAATGCATTCTGCCGATTTTCTTCTTCTCCTCGTCAAGAATGCGTTTATCCACTGTCAGTTCTTTCCCGAAATTAAAAAAGACTTTTGTAAGAATCAGCCATGCAGCCGAAAGCATTATTATACTGATTGGAAGTCCCATAATCATCCAATCGCCGAAAGAAATTTCAGGCGAATCCGGGAAAATAATTTTTAATATCCGCGTGAAAGAAAGATTTGGAGGAGAGCCTATAATAGTTGCTATCCCTCCGATTGAACAAGAATATCCGATGCCCAGCATTAGAGCTACGGAAAAATTATGAGTGCGCTCAACGCCAAACTCTTCCTCCAACTGTAATAATATAGAAAGACCAATTGGAAGCATCATTACTGCGGTAGCTGTGTTTGATATCCACATCGACAAAAATGCCGAGGCAATCATGAAGCCTAATATGATACTATTGGGCTTGCCCCCAAAAAATCGAATTATGTTCAGGGCTATTCTTTTATGGAGATTCCATTTTTCCATTGCAAGTGCGATTAAAAAACCGCCTAAGAAAAGAAAGATTGTCGAGTTTATATAGGATGCAGCCGTTTCTTCGCCGTTTAGTATGCCAAGCAAAGGGAATAAAGCAAGCGGAATCAACGCCGTTGCCGCTAATGGAATCGCTTCTGTTATCCACCATACAGCCATCAGCAAAGCCACTGATGCAGCCGGTTTTATTAATTGATTTGGAGTGTTGAATTCACCGAAAAGGTAAAGTAGAATTGCCGCTGTTAGTCCGGCAAATAATCCAAGATTCTGGATAAAGGTTCGCGATTGGTTTTCCTTTTCGATTTCCGGCATATTCATTTATTTGTTGACAAGTAAATTTCAATCCCTTCTGTAAAATATTCATTTGCTGGTGGACAAACAAAAAATATTTGACTTCATCGGGAAACAGGAATTTAGAAGGACACGCCGGCTTAAGGAATATGCGAAGCCATGAAGTGATAATTAAACTCTTGGGCGTTGAAAAATATCAGTGTTGTTTTTGAATTCTAGCGAGAGAGAGGTTTGTTTCTAATTATAGTTGATGAAAAGCTGTACTTGCGCCAACCCAGGTTTTATTTTTGTTAAAATCAACACCCATCATTTTCCCTTTGCTTGTTCTAAGCAAACTATTTACGAGCATGGGTTTGTCATCCCAGATAAACATAAGTCTAACCTCAGCCTTTGCTGGTTCATCGCGTGTTTCAATTAAAGAGGCATAATTAATTTTTTTCATTAGTATATAGTTACCTTTGTCAGTAATCTTCTCAAGATCGCTTTCGGTTACGTCAATCTTCACCCCGGAACCTGCAAAAGAATAAAGAGGCTTCAAAACAAAATTGTGCAGATCGGGAGGAAGCTGCGCCAATTCACTTAGAAGAAATGTCTCCGGCACAAATTCATTTTTTAGAAAAGGTATTGTGTGTTTGCTAAGTTTAAAAAACCAATTTGGGTGCCCTATCCATTCTACCTGCAGTTCATCATGTATATCAAAGTTTAGTTTTATTTTTTTGGCTGCGAGCTCATCGAATATAACCCGGTTATAAATCCTTTCAATTTTGCTTTCACTTCCGTTCCGCTTAACGAACAATTCTTTGCCGCGCTGGTAGACTTGTGTTATACAAATCGAATCAACTCCGGTATATTCTTTTGTCAATATAAAATCGATGCGTGTTTTTTGTTCTTGTGGCGCAAGCTCAAGCAAAAAAGTGGTTGCTGGATCGCTTGTGCCAAGCAGAGAACTTTTAAACATATCTATGTATGAGTTGAAATTTAGCCCGCTATAGAAAGGAGAGAAATCCTCCGGAATCTCGAAATGTTCGCGCAGCTTTATATCGAGATAAGCCTGAAAAGCATATAGCGAAGGAAAACCCTGGAGTTCGATCAATTGCGGCGAATACTCGTCTTCTATTTTTGTAATCGCAAAATCAATCTGAAAAAATTTTGGATGAGCATTTTCGCCTGGAACGATTAAACCCGGCGGAATTGCATTAGCAGCGTAGGCTTTGAATTCTATACTGTTAATGCGGCTGATAATTGCTTCAGATGCTTGGAGCAGTTTTCTATTTAAGCTTCGGTCGATAAACAAAGGCGTTTCGCATATTCTAAAATCTGCCTCGCCGTTAGTCTTGCTCCAAACATCATTCAGAAAGGAATTGTATTTTGATTCACTAAATTCTTTGTTGAATTTGTTTCTTATCTCTCTGATCATAATTATTCTTCAAGGTCTTTGTTGGTTTGTTCGATAATGTAATCAACTACTTTTTTCAGATCGTTTGTTTCGTTGAATACTTTTAACTGTCGTCTGGCTCCAGTGCCGGTTTCGAGCATTTTATAAACGAAATTTATCTCATCCCTGCTGCCGAGATCGTCAATTACATCATCAACAAAAGCAAGCAATTCATGGATCAGATCTTCTGTGGGTACTTCTTTCTGCTTGCCGAAATCAATCAGCTTGCCTTCCAATCCGTATCGTGAAGCGCGCCATTTGTTTTCGTTTATGTAAAGTCTGCGGTATAATCTAAACCCGAGGTTCTGTTCGATCAGTTTGTGAAGTTTTGCAACTACAGCCTGGATAAGTGCGGCGATTGCAATTGTTTCGTCAACTAAAAGCTGCACGTCGCAGATGCGGATTTCAAGCGTGGGATATTTTGGATGAGGTCTTATATCCCACCATATCTTCGATGCATCTTCAATGCAGTTTGTTTTAACAAGAAGATTAACGTAGCTGAGAAATTCGCCATGACTGTTGAAATGGTCAGGTATCCCCGTTCTGGGGAAGCGGTCAAAAATCTTTGCACGGTAGGATTTGAAACCTGTATTTCTACCCTTCCAAAAAGGAGAATTAGTTGATAACGCATAGATGTGCGGAAGGAAATATCTCATCGCATTCATTATATGAATTGCACGTTCTTTATCGTCAATGCCTATATGAACATGCAAACCAAAAATCAAATTGGCGCGTGCAACTTGCTGCATTTGTTCAACGACATCTTTGTACCGGGGCCGGTCGGTAATTTCCTGATCTTCCCATCTGGAAAAAGGGTGCGTTCCCGCGGCGGCGATTCTCAGATTCTGTATTTCTGCAACTTTACGAAGTTCCCTTCTCAGACGTTTAACTTCCTGTTTAGCCTCCTTGATGTTGTAACATATATTTGAGCCGATTTCCACTACCGACTGATGCATTTCAGCTTTAGCTTGTTCCTTAAAGATCAGCCTGCCCTCATCCAGCAGCTGCTGTATATGCGATTTAAGTTCCCGCGTTTCCGGATCGACTATTTGAAATTCTTCTTCAATACCTATTGTGAAAATTCTTTTATCAGGCATAATTTCTCCTTCAAGAATTTTTATTTGGATTGCTTTTAACTTTTTTATCTTGAGCAAAAGAAGTAATAAAATCGCCCCACGTTAAATTATTCATTCCAGGTTTATGCGCTTTAGCCCTTCTTATTGCCATTTCAGCAGAGGCTTCGACTACCCAGTCAAAATTTTCCTGACCGACGGAATTAATATCGGCATCAGGAGCGGGGTTGCAAAAATCTATCGCATATGGTATTCCATCCCGCACTGCGAATTCTGCGGTGTTAAAATCATAACCTAAAGCATTGTTCAATTTCAATACCGACTCTTCAATTGTCTTGAGAAGTTTTGCTTCGACCGGTTTTGCATTTTTTACATAACGAAGATGATGAGGTTGTTTGGGATCGTACTGCATTATTCTTACTTCACGCCGATCGAGGCAGTAGCATCTGAAGTATTCGGTGAACTCGATAGCTTCCTGCAGCATCATAACGAGTGTTCCGGTTTCATGATACGCATTGAAGAATTCGTGTCTGTTTTCAAGCTTGTAAACATTTTTCCACCCTCCGCCTGCAAATGGTTTGAAGAATGCCGGGAAGCCGACATATTCAAAAATTCCTTCCCAGTCCAAGGGATAATCTAGATTTCTCATAGACATCTCGTTCGTGTCCGGCGGATGCTGATTTGAAGGAAGCAGTACTGTTTTGGGTACAGCGACTCCAATTCTGGTTGCGAGGGCGTTATTGAAAAACTTTTCATCTGCCGACCACCAGAAAGGATTGTTTATCACAGCCGTACCGGATAAAGCGGCATTTTTTAATAGCGCTCTGTAGAAAGGTATGTCTTGAGAAATTCTATCGATAACTACATCGTAACCAATCGGTTCGCCTTGAATAATTTTGTTTATCTTCACTGCTTCGGCGGAAACCCCCGCCTCTTTTCTTTGGTTTATACGGTCTATAAATGCCCAGGGGAATGTATTCTCCTGTCCGAAAAGTATTCCTATTTTTTTCATAGCTACCTCAATTTTTATTGATCAATTTTTAAACTAGGCTACAAAAATCCTATCCAATAAGGTTCAAATATTTGGGAAATATTTTCCGCCACATGGACCAATCGGGTGCGCCCCCGGGAATTACGTCAAACCAGTGTTCGACTCCTTTTCTAAAAAGAATTTCGGACATATTTTTATTCTCTCCGAAGTTTATATCATTTTCGCCAGCGGCTAAGACTATTCCAATTTTTTGTATGTTCTCAAGATAATGCTGATCTTCCAATCCAGGTAAGTAATCAGGCGGATTATTGAAGTAGCAGCTGTCGTCATAAAAACCAAGGATGAAAGGCTTGATATCGAACGAACCGCTTATTGAGAACATATGGGAAATTTTATCGGGATATTTCATTGCAATGTTCAATGCGTGATAGCCGCCGAAACCGCAGCCGGCTAATCCGACTTTGCTAAATTCAGATTCATATTTTGCAAATTCAATCACATCATTCAGTATTGATTGCTCGTAAGCAAGATAATTTTTCACTCTGTCGTTAGGCGGAATGGAATAGTTATACCAACTGCTGCTGTCTATTCCATCAGGGCAGTATACTTTAATCTTACCGGATTTGATTTGCTCACTTGCAGCTTCAATTAGCCCGAAGTCTTTAGCTTCATAATATCTGCCATGAGATGTAGGGAATACGATAACCGGATAACCGTTATCGCCGAAAACGAGCATTTCAAAACTCCGGCTTAAGTATTGACTATACCACTTATGATAAAACTCTTTCAATCTAAAATATATTATTTATTAGGGATGTGTTGTATTAATCGAGGACAAATATAATGAAGATTATTACAAATAGCGTAAAGCAAGAAAATTAAATCAACGTAGAATTCTAGTTATCACCAAGTAAAAAAAAGACTTCAGCCGGCAACAACCCTATTGCCCGATGTATTTCTTTATCGTGTCCATGACTAATTGATTTGTAACGGGTTTGGCAAAATACTCGTCCACTCCTGCTCCTAATGCATTAACTTTATCTTTTTGGAAAGCATGAGCGGTAATGCAAATTACGGGTATATGTTTATATTTTTCATTCTTTTTCAGATCCGCCGTAACTTCAAGCCCATTTGTCTTGCCAAAAAGTGAAATATCCAAGATTATCAGATCACATTGATCTTTGTAAAAAACCTCATAGAAAGCATCTGCAGATGAGAATGCCTTAAAATCATAATACTTTTCGAGAAGACGTTTGAATGTTAATTGAGATAGAAAATCGTCTTCAAGCACATAAATTTTTTTTCTTGCCATCTCAGCTTCTCCTAATTCTTAAACTTTATTGTAAATGTCGTCCCCTGTCATTTGACAGGATCTACAGCCACATCAGCATTATTCAGATTGAAATCATATATACAAAGATCAACAGATTTAAGTGCAAGCTCAAGTCTTTTTGTCATCAAATCCATGGCAGATCCGTTTTTTTTTGATTTGTTCAATTTGCTTCCTTGTATTCGAAGTAAGTTCCTTTAAGATAAGATAAATAATCAGACCGCTCAGCGGTACAAATCCCCATCCTTTGTAAGTCTGAATTTCTGTGATTTTTTCGGAAGTCAAGCTAAGTTGAGTAAGAAGATTGTCAGTAATAAAAATATATGAAGCCGAAAATAACAAATAAAGCATAGTGAAACGCACTGGTAAATTCATTATTAAATATTTCATTTCTATATATTCCTATATAGTTGAATTAGCCTTTCGGCTGCATTAGTAAAGAACGATGAAGACTATAGATCTTTAGATCGCTTATCTTTTTCGAGTTGTACTTTTATTTTTGATAACAGCTCCGAATTTCTAAAAGGTTTTGCCATAAACTCATCAACACCTGCTTTAAACGCATTTTCTCTGTCTTTTGGATATACATGCGCGGTAATGCAGATTATAGGAATATGTGCGTATTTTACATCATTTTTTAATTGATGTGTCAATACTAGTCCGTCTCTGCTGTGAGGCAGCGCTATATCCATAAGTATAAGATCGAACTCATTTTCCTCGAGAGCAGTTTTCAACTCAGCTTCGGAAACGCAGAACACGGTATCGTAATCTTTCAAAAGAATTTTGAATACGCTCTGAGTCGGGACATCATCCTCAACTATCAATAATTTCTTTTTCTCCATCATTCCTCTTTTCCTAAATGTACTAAACTTATTATTTAATCGCTGCACATTCCTATAACTGCATATTGAAAATGATCTGCAATTTTCTTTAACTTTTGTCTAGTAAGAGGGCTTAAAGTTATATTGTCCGTAATTTCATAATTAGAAAATCGCTTCTTAAAGTTCGATATTTCTCCGGCAATTAAATTTATCTCAAATTCTTTTGTCATTAATATACTTTAATAAATTTAAATATTTTTATAATGGGATTCTGAAAATAAATACTAAACCCTTGCCTACATCGGATTCAACCTTTATAGAGCCTTTTTGACCTTCAATTATATTTAAATTGCCAAGCACAAGCCGGCGCTTTTTTCGCCTCGTGTACTCAGTAGGCTTGTTTTATAGATGATTTGAACAGCTTAAATAATTCGACCGCCGGAATTACCTCCCCTTGGCCGGCAAATGCAATCACAACATTTTTGTTTTCGACCATATTGTTGTAATATTCATCTCTGTACCCGGACAGGGGTGCTTCACTGCGTTTGATATCAGATTGTTAAGACCATGACTTAATTTTTCATGATAAATATTTACAATTAATTCATCAACTTCAGAGGTGAAGATTAATGATGCTTGGTATTTTTTTTGCCCCGAATCGATGTAAATGTTTATCAGTCCTAAGGTGTAACCGGCAAACTATTCGTTCAATGAGTCTTTGAGAATCTCAAGATTGTTAATTATATCTCCATGCAAAACTTTTATACTAGCAAAAACGTCTTAGTCCATGAAAGATAAGATTGAATAAAAACTTGTTCTCCAACCTTGATGGACTTCTTAAGGTAAGTTAAATGACATTTTACATCCTGCAGATAATTTCTTAATTGATGCTCTTTGTATTAAATTTTTAACTCTGCTTGATTTCATAATGTTTAGATAAAACCTTTTCCGGCGATACCGATGATAAATCATTTAATTTTGCCGCTACGTTCGATTTCCATTCCCCATCCTTTTCCCAAATTAAGATCATTACTCATCCGTAAAGAATCAAGGCAGATATAGGAATCAGTTTTAACCTGCCCAAATAAAAATTTCCTTTTATAAAGATTATCACAACTGTTGCATTTTTTTTATTTTGGTTCCCGGAATTATTTTTTTGGATGACAAATGAATAACTTATTTTCAACAAAGTCTTTAAGCTGTTTAATTTCCCTATTTATATTGATTAGCACCAATTTATCGGCGCAGAGTTCTTCAGAAGATAAGATTGAATTTTTTAACGAGTTAAAAATTTCCGCTCAATGGTTCCTCGCTTATGACAGCGGGGTGGAAGAAGGGAATTCATATAATGATTTCCGCTTGAAAAGAGGTTATATCACGTTAACCAATAAATTTAACAAACGGATATCCGCGCGTATAACACAAGATGTATCCGTTGACAAGGAAGGCGACGGTGAAGGCGACATTGAGCTGCGTCTTAAATACGGTTTTATCCGCTACATTTTTGATGATCTCGCTTTTTTCACACAACCAACGATCGGTTTCGGCTTGGTTCACCGTCCGTGGATAGATTTTGAACAAAAAATTAATCCTTATCGCGTGCAAGGTACAATGTTTCTCGAGCGGATTGAACTGCTTAGTTCAGCAGATTATGGTGCTGTTTTTGAATCGCTTATTGGCGGTTATATTGATGATGATTATAGAAATACCGTCAATCCCAAAATGCCGGGAAAATACGGCAGTATAGGATTCGGTATTTTTAACGGCGGCGGTTACCATGCAATTGAGAAGAATCAGAATAAAATGCTCGAGGGCAGATTGACTTTACGACCTTTGCCAGAAATTATACCGGGATTCCAATTGACTTACATTTTCGCTTTAGGCAAAGGGAACATCCCCGAATCGCCTGATTTCAACTTGCACTCTGCATTTCTGTCTTACGAGACCAAAATCATTACTTTTACCGGTCAATATTTTACGGCTAAAGGAGACGAAGATGCAAAGTTTGTTGATGTAGATGCAGGCTTCAAGTCGCTTGCAAACTCGGGTTATTCTGTTTTCGCAGATGTAAAGATAATCCGGAAACTGTTAAGCATTTTCGGAAGATACGACAGGTTTAATTTGGAATCGAAGAAGAACCGTGAGAATTTTATCGCCGGTATGGCATATTATTTTATGAAAGATTCAAAATTACTTTTGGATTATGACTACTCGAAAACTCTCAGCAAGGAAAAGAATTCTTCCGTAGAATTTGCCATCGAATTCAATTTTTAGGAAATGATATGAAGAAATTATTAACTATAGTATTCATAATCATCTGCACCAATCTTTTTGCAGATGATTTTAAATTCATTGTCTGGGGCGATACGCAATTTCAAAATCCGGAGGTATTCGAAGAGTTTGTTGCAAAGACTGTACTCCTAAATCCGGACTTTGTTCTTCATGTAGGCGACATGATACATGGTTATACTTATAACAGAGATATTGCGCGAAGAGAATGGACAAGATTCAAGAAACAAATCTCGCCTTTGAAAGTTAATTTCTATCCCACACCGGGAAATCATGACGTTACCACTAAAGAGATTGAAGCTTCTTATGCCGAAGTTTGGAATCAGAAAAAATTTTACTATTCATTTACTGAAAAGAATTCTTTGTTCATTGTTTTAAATCCGTTTGAAAACCAGGATTTTTATAAAATTTCCGACGAACAATTTTTATGGCTGAAAGAACAGTTAGCTGCCGGCGGGAACAAAAATATTTTTCTTTCAATTCATGCGCCGCTTCATATCAGCCATCCGGAAGAATGGCAGAGAATACATGAATTGTTATTGCAGCATAAAGTGATAGCAGTTTTTACCGGGCATCATCACATCTACGATTATAGAAATATAAAAGGAATAGATTATTTCTGTTTGAACACTTCAGGAAATATTCGTTTCGCCGATAATCATCTCACGGGCGTATCGCATCACATGCTTTTAGTTGAAGTCAAGGATGATAAAATCCTTTATACGGTTATTTCACGGGACAATATTCTTCCGCATGATATCGTAAATAATGCTGAAAGAAACCGTGCTGCAAAATATTATGAGAATAATAAATCAATAATACTAAACAGAGCCAATAAGATTGATACGCTTGTTTCTATTGAGGTACAGAACCGCAGTGATGAAGACAGAGAATATTTTCTGCAGTGGGAGTTAAAGGATATTGGCTGGGAAATTGAACCTTTCGTAAGATCGGTTAAAGTCGAAGCCGGGGCTTCGATCTCGGTAGAGTACAAATTTTATTGTGAATTAACGGATTACATGCGCACGTCTCTGCCAAAGTTGAAAATTACATCGCCCTACAAAACCATGAACGGAATTGATACAGAGACAAAATATTATTACAAAGTATTCTTTCCCCCATCGGTCAATGCTTATGAAATTAGCGGAGCGATAAAAATTGACGGTCATATAAACGAACGGTTTTGGCAGAACGCCGAAGGAATAAGCTCCTTTTATACCGATTATGAAGATACCCCCGCTGAATTCAAGACAGAGGTTAAACTGCTTTATGATTCCGAGAATATTTATATTTCAGTAAAGGGCGAAGAGTCAAATCCCGAGAACCTTTCGGCACTTGCCTACGGTGAGATACCGTTAGTATTTGGCGATGATGATTTTGAATTATTTTTTGATACAAACCGTGATCTATCAACTTTCTTCAGGATAATGGTCAATCCTAAGAATGTCAGACTAAGCAGCGGACCAAAAGGACTTTTCAGTTTTGATCTCGAATCTGCCGTTTATGTCGGTAAAGATTTTTGGAGTGCAGAGTTTAAAATTCCTTTCAAAGAATTAGAAATCGGGAAACCGGGGGCAAGCGATATCTGGGGTTTCAACGTTAGAAGGCACCGCCAGCAGTCATTTCCCAATCAAAGCGATTGGTCTAAAATGCAGCAGCATCCGCCCTATCAATTGGAGTATTTCGGACTATTAAAGTTCAGGTGATAAAGAGAGTGCTGCAGTTTTTTTTTAACTATTCATAGAGATATTCATCTATCATTCATCCATCCATTCATTCATTCATCCATCCATCCATTCATCCATTCATCCATCCATCCATTCATCCCAATAACACCGGCTCTTTCAGTTTTTGATCCAACATTATTATTTTAAGAAATCCGTCTTACAAGGCTTCTCATTTTTTCTTATATTGCTTCAAAAAAAAACTGCAATGAGTCATTTAGAAAAATATTTCGGAAAATTCAGAAACAACATTATCGGAATCGATCAGACTTTCATTTCGCCGTACGGTGGGAACATAATATTATACGCCGACTGGATAGCAAGCGGAAGGCTGTACAAACCGATTGAAGAAAAACTTATTAAAGATTTTTATCCGAATGTCGGCAACACACATTCCGAGTCAAGCTTTACCGGTACATCAATGACAGTGGCGTATCATCATGCAAAAAAAATTATTAAAAAACATATTAACGCTTCCGAAAATGATGTGATAATTACGCAAGGTACGGGCATGACCGGGATGGTAAACAAGCTTCAAAGAATTTTAGGTTTGCGGGTTTGCGAGCAGCTTGAAACTTACTTAAACTTTCCAAAGGAAGATATACCTGTTGTGTTCATTACTCACATGGAGCATCATTCAAACCATACTTCTTGGTTAGAGACTATTTGTGATGTTGTAATTATCGAACCGGATGATAGGAGCTACATTGATTTAAATCATCTCGAAGAACAACTCGCAGTTTATAAAGATAGAAAACTCAAAATCGGTTCGTTTACTGCCGCATCAAATGTTACCGGCGTGCAAACAGATTATCATAAAATGGCAAAGATCATGCATCAACATGGCGGTTTATGTTTTGTTGATTTTGCTGCTGCAGCACCTTATGTAGATATCAATATGCATCCCGAAGATCCCGAAGAAAAACTTGATGCAATTTTCTTCTCCCCTCATAAATTTCTCGGTGGACCCGGAACCAGCGGAGTTCTTGTATTTAACTCATCTCTTTACAAAAGAAAAATTCCCGATCATCCCGGCGGGGGAACTGTTGATTGGACAAATCCTTGGGGTGAGCATAAATATGTCAATGATATTGAGGCTCGCGAAGACGGCGGAACCCCGGGATTTCTTCAAACTATAAAAACGGCTTTAGTAATTAAGTTGAAGGAAGAAATGGGAACTAAGAACATTCTTGATCGTGAACATGAGTTATTAAACATTGCATTTGAAGAGTTCCAAAAAATGCCGAGCGTGCATATTCTTGCACCGGAGTTTGAAGATAGACTCGGTGTGATTTCTTTTTATGTTGAAGAAATTCATTACAATTTAATGGTGAAGCTACTTAACGACAGATACGGTATTCAAGTTAGAGGCGGTTGTTCATGTGCGGGTACTTACGGTCACTATTTACTTCACGTCGATCCAACTCGTTCAAAAAGAATAACCGATAAAATTAACGCAGGCGATCTTTCAGAAAAACCCGGTTGGGTAAGACTTTCTCTTCATCCAACAATGACCAATGATGAATTACATTTCATCTTAGATGCAATCAAAAAAATAATTGATAATATTGATGAGTGGGAAAAGGATTATACTTATTCTCCTAAAACAAATGAGTATTATCATTTCTCAGGTAACAATCAGCACGAAGTAATTGAAAAGTGGTTTGAGATGTAAGATTTTGTAAATGGGGCTGAAGCCCAGAAGATTTTTTACCTTTCTATATCCGTTCGCTAAAGCGAACGGCAATAAATAAATAATTAGTTTTTGCTTTTCATGGCCGTCTGCTTTAGCAGACGGATAAAGAGAAGCACAAAAATGATTGGGCTTTAGCCCTATATAATATTTTATCTAATTACTAAAATTAATCCTTGACAAAAAAGAGATTTATTCTCTATCTTTGCAGTGAATATGATGAAGAATAAAAACAAATATTTCGGTTTTACTTGGGCTTGGTTTTGGTTTCATAAAAACTGTGGGACTCCTGTGTAAAACTGAGCAAATAAAAATTTTAAGAACCCTTCTCAGTCCAGCACTGGGAAGGGTTTTTTGTTATATGGATATAAAATGACATTTGAAGAATTTAAAATACTAGCACAAAACCATAACGTAATTCCGGTTTATAAAAGAATCACAGCCGATTTACTAACACCGGTTTTAGCTTATATAAAACTGCGTACGATTAGTGGATCATCTTTCCTTCTCGAATCGGTTGAAGGAATCGGCAGACTTGCGCGATATTCGTTCATCGGCAGAAATCCTTACCAAATAATTTCAAACATTTGTAGTGAATTAACTATAACTACAGAAAATAAAATTGAAACACGTAAAGAAAACATTCTAGATTATTTACAGTCACTCATAAAAAAATACAATTGTGCCAAGATTGATGATCTGCCCGATTTCAGCGGAGGCATAGTCGGTTACTTCGGTTATGAAAACATTGCATTGATTGAAGACGTTCTAAATTTCACCGGTGAAAAAGATTACGAGTCCCCCGATTCAATATTCGGAATCTATAAAAACATAGTTGCTTTCGACCATTATAATCACCAGATAATTCTAATCAGTAATGTATTTGTTGACGATGATTCTGACATCGAAAAATTATATAAAGAAGCTAATCTCGAAATTAGACTTCTTCACAAACAATTATTGAAAACTGTTGTTTATTCCGAATCCTTCAAAATAAGAAATGAATCGAACTCTAAAGAAGGTAAATCAGATTTTGAAAAGTTAGTTACAAAAGCAAAAGAAAACATTTATAACGGCGATGTTTTTCAAATAGTATTATCAAAGAGATTCAACGCAGAGTACGAAGGTGATTTGTTGAATGTTTACCGCGCTCTCAGAATTATCAATCCATCACCTTATATGTATTATATGGAGTTCGCCGACTCTAAAGTAGTCATCGGGACTTCACCGGAAGATTTACTAAAGGTAAAAAATAGAACTGCTGAAATTTTACCAATCGCCGGTACACGAAAACGCGGTAAATCTGCCGAAGAGGATATTGCGCTGGAAAAAGATTTGCTTTCCGACCCGAAAGAAATTGCAGAGCATACAATGCTTGTTGATTTAGCGAGAAACGATCTCGGCAGAGTCTGCGATTACGGCTCAATAAAAATCACCGAGAATATGAAAGTAAACCGCTTCTCTCACGTTATGCATATTGTTTCGAGAGTCGTGGGTGAATTGCAAAAGGATAAAGATTGTATCGAGGCACTCAAAGCAAGCTTTCCCGCCGGAACGGTTACCGGAGCACCGAAAATAAGAGCAATGCAATTAATTAATGAATATGAAAATTTAATTCGTAATGTTTATGCCGGTGCAGTCGGTTATATCGATTTCAACGGAAACTTAGATTTATGCATTGCAATCAGAACACTTTTTTCTAATGGATCAAAAATTTACTGGCAAGCCGGAGCGGGAATTGTTGCCGACAGTATTCCAGAAAATGAATTTTATGAGATTCAAAATAAATCAGCCGCATTAAAAAAAGCACTAAAGTTTGCAGAGGACTTGGATGAAAATATTGGTCATTGATAATTACGATTCATTTACATTCAATCTCGTTCAGCTTATCGGAAGTTTTACGAACGATATTGTAGTAAAACGAAACGATAAAACAACGGTGAGTGAAATTCGTAAAATGGATATTGATAAAATCGTCATCTCCCCCGGCCCCGGTAAACCGGAAGATTCAAAAGTTTCTCTCGATATAATAAAGGAGTTGGGGAAAGAAATTCCGATACTCGGCGTATGTCTCGGTCATCAGGCAATAGGAATTACTTTCGGCGGTGAAGTAACTAACGCACCGACTTTAATGCACGGCAAAACTTCAGAAATTATTCACGACAATCAAAGTATTTATAAAAACATTCCGCAAAACTTTGAAGCCGGACGTTATCATTCTCTTGCTTTAAAGAACGATTCGTTCTCAGAAGAACTTATTGTCACTTCACACACAAGCGATAACGTAATAATGGGAATTCGTCATAAAGAATATCCGGTTGAGGGAATTCAATTTCATCCCGAATCGGTTTTAACTCCACAAGGTTATAATCTAATTAAAAATTGGTTGGAACTATGAAAGCAGAATTAGAAAAAGTAATTGAAGGACATAACTTAACATTTGAGGAAGCTTACGAAGTTATGTACTCAATAATGAGCGGCAATGAAAACAACTCAAAAATTGCTTCGCTTTTAACTGCACTCAAAATAAAAGGTGAAACTTCGGAAGAAGTTGCAGGATTTGTTAAAGCTATGCGCGAAAAAGTAATAAAGATAAAATGTGAAAACGAGAGAGTAATCGACGTCTGCGGTACAGGCGGAGACGGATCCGGAACATTTAATATTTCGACTGCTGTTTCATTCGTTGTTGCCGGTGCGGGAGTAAGCGTTGCAAAACACGGCAATCGATCTATTTCAAGTAGAAGCGGGAGTTCAGATGTGCTGCACGAACTTGGCGTTGATGTGCAGCTTATTCCTGAACTCTCTGAAAAGGCATTGAACGAAATCGGAATCGCATTCTTGTTCGCACCTCTTTATCACCCTGCAATGAAACACGTTGCACCGATAAGAAAAGAATTGGAGTTCCGCTCAATTTTTAACATACTTGGTCCGCTTACAAATCCAGCCGGAGTTAAACGCCAGTTAATTGGAACTTTTAACGACGATACAGCCAGGTTAATGACTGACGCAATTCGATTATTGGAAATGGATAAAGTTGCATTTCTCTGTACAAGCAATCGGTATGATGAAATTACGCTTACAGACATAACAAAAGTTTACGAAGTTAACCACGATCACTCAATGTATTTTTATTCATTGACGAACGATAATTTTGGCTATCCGCAAGCAACTCTCGAGCAGCTTCAAGGCGGTTCGGCTAAAGAGAATGCAGAAATTATTTATAAAGTTTTTTCCGGTGAAACTGACGGCGCTGCATACGAAGTGGTAGTCGCAAATGCAGCAATGGCATTGAAGACATCAGGTATTTCTGATGATTTAGCAGAATGTAAAAATCTTGCTGAAGAATCAATAAAATCCGGCGCTACTTTGAAAAAATTAAACGAACTGAAAGAATTCGGCGAGAAACATAAATGACAATTCTTGATGAAATAGTAGAAGTCAAAAAGGAGGAAGTAAAAAAACTTCGGAAGGATTTTACGCTCTCACGTTTTTCGGATTTCCAATTTTTTGGAAGTGATACTTTAAGTTTGTATGAAAACATTTCTAACGATAATAATCTTTCGATCATTGCAGAAATAAAAAAAGCTTCACCATCTAAGGGAATCATAAGAGAAGAATTTAATTATCTCGATATAGCAAAAATATATTCAGAAAATGAAGTTGCTGGTATTTCTGTTTTAACAGATATAAATTTTTTCAAAGGTTCGATTGACTATTTAAATGAAATAGCAAAAATCAAAACGACTCCCCTTCTCAGAAAGGATTTTATAATTGATGAATACCAAGTTTATGAGGCAAAAGCGAACGGTGCTGATGTTGTTCTTTTAATTTGTGAAATCTTATCCGAAGCACAAGTGGAAGAATTAACACACGCTGCCAGTGAATTAGATTTAGAAGTCCTGCTCGAACTTCATTCAGTAGAACAATTAAATAAAGTTAATTTTCAAGTGCAAAAAATAATTGGAATAAATAACCGCGATCTCAAAACTTTTAAAGTCGACATCAATAATTCAATTGAAATATCAAAACTAATTTCGCGAAATGCTTGTGTTGTTGGCGAAAGCGGGTTCAATGATAAAACATCTGTCGATAAAGTCAAGAATGAGAAAATCGACGCGCTCTTAGTCGGCGAACATTTTATGCTCGCACAAAATATTTCCGATGAACTCATAAAATTCAAAGAATGGTGCAATCGTGAAAGTTAAGGTATGCGGAATAACAAATATAGACGATGCAAATGTTTGCGTGGACTGCGGTGCGGATGCTCTTGGTTTTATCTTTTACAAAAAAAGTAAAAGATACATTGAACCGGATAAAGCAAAAAAGATAATTGATTCACTTCCCTTCTTTGTATTTAAAGTCGGAGTATTCGTAAATGAAGAGATTGAAAAAGTTAATCAAATAGCCAAGGATTTAAAATTAAACGCCGTTCAACTTCATGGTGATGAAGATTTAGAATATTGCAAAAAAATAAATTACCCGGTTATTAAAGCAATTCGAGTTGATGAGAAATTGAATGAGAATCTTGAAAAATATTCAAACTATACAGTTCTTCTTGATACGAAAGACGATAAGAAATACGGCGGTACGGGCAAACGATTTGATTGGGGACTCATTCCGAATAATTATCGAAGCAAAATTATTTTAGCAGGCGGAGTTTCGGAAGACAATATTGAAGATATTTTTAATAGAATTAAACCACCGGCAGTTGATCTTTCATCATCACTTGAAAAAGAACATGGAATAAAAGATCACGAAAAAGTGAAATCATTTTTTGAAAAGTTTAACAAGTTGAAAGAATAGAACGCAGATGACGCAGAAACTTAGGATTTACACAGATAATATTCCGCGAGAATCAGTTTTTTCTGTGTCATCTGTGTTCCATAAAGAATTAGTCATCAATAAACTAAGGAATCATAAATGTTAGTCGTTATGGATTTGAATGCACCGCGTGAAGACATCGAAAAAGTAAAGCGAAAGATAAAACAATTGGATTGCACGCCGCACGAGATTCCCGGCGCTTCCAAACTTGCAATCGGAATTACAGGCCCAACTCATAAATTGAAACAAGAGGATTTCAGTTTAATGCCTTCAGTTGAAGATGTTGTAAGAGTAACAAAAAAATATAAACTCGTCTCTCGAATGATGAAAAGCGAAGATACAATAATTGATTTCGGTGATCACTCCATAGGCGGGAAGCAGCTGCAAATTATTGCCGGACCCTGTTCGGTAGAATCCCGGGATCATATTTTTGAAATTGCGGAGATACTAAAGAATATGGGTATTAACTTTTTGCGAGCCGGAGCTTATAAACCTCGTTCAAGCCCATATTCATTTCAAGGACTGAAAGAAGAGGGATTAAAATATCTCGAAGAAGTGAAAAAGGAATTTGACTTAATAATTGTCACTGAGTTATTAAATCAACATACTGTGGATGCAGTTGCTGAAGTTGCGGATGTCATTCAAATCGGTGCAAGAAATATGCAGAATTTTACCTTGCTCGAAGAAGCAGGCAAAACCCAGAAACCGATTCTACTTAAACGCGGAATGTCTGCTACTGTTGAGGATTTGCTTCTAAGTGCCGAGTATATTATTTCCCAAAACAATTACAATATAATTTTATGCGAAAGAGGAATTAGAACTTTCGAAACTGCAACACGCAACACACTGGATTTGAATGCTGTTCCGGTTCTCAAGAAAGAAAGTCATCTTCCCGTTTTTGTTGACCCTTCGCACGGAGTTGGAATGTGGGATAAAATTTCTCCGATGGCATTGGCTTCAATTGCCGCCGGTGCCGACGGGCTAATTATAGAAGTACATCAACGTCCCGATGAAGCTTTATCCGATGGTTACCAATCTATCGACCCGAAAAGATTCAAGACATTATTAGAAAAAATAAAAGAACTCGCGCCAATTGTCGGTAAGGAGTTAGTATAATGAATGTGCAAAAAACAAAATATACTTTCCCGAATGAAAAAGGAAAGTTCGGAGTTTACGGCGGTAAATTCGTTCCAGAAACTTTAATGACAGCTCTTTACGAACTTGAAGGTGTTTATAATTCATTAAAGGATGATCCGGATTTTTTAAATGAATTATCATCCCTTCAAAAAGACTATAACGGAAGAGCTACGCCTTTGACTTACGCAAAAAGATTAACCGGGCATTACGGCAAAGCAAAAATATATTTAAAACGCGAAGACCTTTGTCACACCGGAGCTCATAAACTTAACAACGCTCTTGGTCAAATATTACTCGCAAATAAATTAGGAAAGAAAAGAATAATTGCCGAAACCGGCGCGGGTCAGCACGGAGTGGCAACGGCAACTGTCTGCGCCAAGTTCGGCTTGCAGTGCGTTGTTTATATGGGCGAAGTTGATGTTGAAAGACAGTCCTTAAACGTGTTTAGAATGAAAATGCTCGGCGCCGAAGTGCGCCCCGTTTCATCGGGAAGCAAAACGTTAAAGGATGCAACAAATGAAGCAATCCGCGATTGGGTAACAAATGTAGAAGATACACATTACATAATAGGTTCTGTTGTTGGTCCTCATCCCTACCCTATGATTGTTAGAGATTTTCAATCGGTTATAGGTCGGGAAACTAAAGAACAGATTTTAGAAAAAGAAAATAAACTGCCGGATTATGTTGTTGCATGCGTAGGCGGCGGCTCTAACGCTATAGGAATTTTTTATCCTTTTGTTGAAGATGAAAGCGTAAGATTAATAGGTGTTGAAGCCGCGGGTTACGGTATTGAAACCGAAAAACATTGTGCCACTCTTACACTCGGTTCACCTGGAGTTTTTCAAGGGATGAACACCTATTTACTTCAAGATGAATTTGGGCAAATATCTGAAGTGCACTCAATCTCCGCAGGACTTGATTATCCCGGAGTTGGCCCCGAACATTCATTTCTGCATGACATAAAACGAGCTGAATATTTTTCCGCAACAGATAATGAAGCTCTTGAAGCTACCTTGCTTTTATCAAAGCTGGAAGGAATTCTTCCCGCGCTTGAAACCGCACACGCATTCGCTCATTTAAATAAATTAATGCCGCAAACAAATAAAGATGAAATAGTAATTGTAAACGTAAGCGGCAGAGGCGATAAAGACTTAAACACAATAATCAGACATCTTGGCGATAGGATATAATGTCGAAAATAAAAGAACACATCGAAAAATTAAACCGCAGCGGCAGAAAGGCTTTATCAATATTTTTAACAGCGGGATTCCCAAAAGAAGAAAACTTTTTAGATCTTGCCAGGTATGTTTTGGAAAGCGGCGCGGACATGCTTGAAGTAGGAATTCCTTTCAGCGATTCGCTTGCTGACGGACCCGTGGTTCAGCAGTCATATCACACAGCATTGCAGAACGGTACAACTTTGGAAAAAACAATTAAAGCCGCCGAAACTTTAACGAAAGAATTCGACAAGCCCATAATTTTAATGGGGTCTGCAAACCCTGTTGTAAGATTCGGGAAAGAATATTTTGTTAAAGCTGCTCTTGAAGCAAAAGTAAGCGGAGTTATAATTCCTGATGTTCCGGTTGAAGAATACGACGGCTTCTTCGAAAATAAGTTTAACGGACTCGATACAATATTGTTGACTACCCCGACATCATCGGAAAAGAGAATTAAAACTATAGATTCCAAAAGCGGCGGTTTTGTTTATTGCGTAAGCGTTGTAGGCATAACAGGAGTTAGAAACGAATTTAAAGAAGATACAATAAAAAATATTGAACGGACTTATAAAACCGTTAGTAAAAATAAAATGATGATCGGTTTCGGAATATCAAAGCCGGAAAATGTAAAAACCTTTTCCCCTTTCTGCGACGGGGTTATTGTAGGCAGCGCAGTTATAAAAACCGTTATGAATGATAATAATAAATTTGAAGAGACAAGAAAGTTAATAAAAATATTAAGCGATGCTTGCAATCAATAATCAATTTCCTTATGCCTGCTTTCCAAATTTTTTACGATATCGCTGAATTCAATATCCTGTTCGGCGAGCATAACAAATAAATGATAAATTAAATCGGACGCCTCGTTTATAATTTCGTTTTTGTCGCGGTTCTTTGCAGCTATTACTGTTTCAATTGCTTCTTCGCCTACTTTCTGGATTATCCTGTTCTCGCCGCTTTGAAATAATTTTGTAGTATATGAATTCTCCGGCATTTCTGCTTTTCTTGTTTTTATCAATTCGAAAAGTTTATATAAAAAATCTTTATTATTTCTTTTACTTATCCCGAAACATGAATACTGGTTGAGGTGACATGTATCTCCTTTGGGGTCGGCATAAATTAGAAGTGTATCATTATCACAATCAACAAGCATATCCACAAGGTTTAGGTAATTTTGCGAAGTTTCTCCTTTAGTCCAAAGCCTGTTTTTTGTTCTGCTGAAAAAAGTTACTTTTTTCAACTCAATAGTTTTTTCAACTGCTTCTTTGTTCATAAAAGCAAGCATTAAAACTTGTCCCGTGAAATTATCAGTGATGATGGCTGGAACAAGTCCGTTCAGTTTGTTGAAATTGACTTTGTCTATATCAATCATTTTCTTGTTTGAACTCCGTTTTCTTGCAAATATTGTTTTAAGTCGCTTATTTCTAATTCTTGGTAATGAAAAAGACTTGCTGCGAGACAAGCATCCACATCAGCATTCTTAAATGCTTCAAGAAAATGGTCCTTAGTTCCGGCACCGCCTGAAGCAATCACAGGTATTGAAACAGCCTTTGTAATTTGACTAAGAAATTCTACATCAAAACCGCTTTTTGTTCCGTCTCTATCCATTGACGTTAAAAGAATTTCGCCGGCTCCCCTCTCTGCCGTCTCTTTACACCATGCAAGCCCTTCGAGCTGCACAGCTTCCCTTCCGCCTTTAATAAATATCTGGTATCTACCGTCGTTTTTTTTAACATCGATTGCCGCCACAATTGCCTGTGAACCAAACTGACGTGATGCTTTTGTGATTAATTCAGGATTAATTACTATCGACGTATTCAGCGAAACCTTATCTGCTCCGGCTTTGAGCAGATTATCAATATCGTTTAATTCGGAAATGCCTCCGCCTACTGTAAAAGGAATCCTTATAACCTTTGCAACTTCTTTAACCAATTCAATTAAAATTTTTCTTTTATCCGATGAGGCTGTAATATCAAGGAAGACAAGTTCGTCCGCGCCTTCCAGGTAATATCTTTCGGCAAGTTCAACTGCCGAGCCGGCGTCACGCAGATTCACAAAGTTAGTGCCTTTAACAACTTTCCCTTCTTTAACATCCAAACACGGAATTATTCTCTTAGCTACCAAATGCCGCAAGCTCCTTTAGATTTATTTTTTTTTCATAAATAGCTTTGCCAATTACAGCCGATTGCATTCCCAATTGAGCTAAATTGTTTAGGTCGTCCATATTTCTAATGCCGCCTGAAGCGATCATTTTTATCGCAGGGAATTTAATTCTTAATTTTCTATACAGTTCAAAGCTCGGGCCTGTTAACAATCCATCATTCTTGATATCGGTTACAAGAAAATCTTTGACTCCTATATTGCTGCAGTATGCAATGTGATCATATAAATTAATACCTGAATTCTGTGTCCACCCTTTGATTTGAATATGCTCATCCCATACATCTGCTGCGGCAATTATCCTGCCGCCTCCGGCTTTCAGAATAATATTTTCAAATTCCTTCTTATCACTAACCGAAACCGATCCGACAATTAATTTATCAACCGGTACATCTAAAAGTCTTGTTACATCGTCAATATTTCTTATCCCTCCGCCGAATTCAATTCTAAGATTTGTCTTTTTCTTTATCTCAGTCAATATCTTAAATGTATTAATCTTGCCGTCCTTGGAACCTGAAAGATCAACTATATGAATCCATTCAAAACCCAATTCTTCGTAAACAACAGCTTGTTGGACAGGAGAAATCTTATAATCCGTAACGCTCCTAAATTCACCCTGCTCAAGACGTACTACGCTGTCATTTAAAATATCTATTGCGGGAATTATTAACATAATTCAATAAAGTTTTTTAATAATTTAATTCCGACTTCGCCCGATTTTTCCGGGTGAAACTGAACGCCGTAAAAATTATCCCTCTCTATAGATACACTGAAAACTATTCCGTGTTCGCATTGAGATGATGAATATTTGTTATTAGGCACATAATAAGAATGTGCAAAATAGAAATAACTTTTATCCATAATACCGCTAAAAAGTTTGCTCTCTTTAATAATTTCGATTTTGTTCCAGCCCATGTGCGGGACTTTGCCCATTAGCTTATCAAATTTCTTAGTCGATAAATCGAATACGCCTAAGCATGATGCATTGCCTTCCTCAGAATGTTCACATAAAAGCTGCATACCGAGACAAATTCCAAGAACCGGTTTATGAATTAATCTTAAAAAGGAAAACAAGTTTAACAGGTGCAGCCTTTTCACGGTAAATGAAGCCTCGCCGACCCCTGGGAGAATAATTTTCTGAGCATTACATAGATCATTTTCCTTGTTAGTAATAATGTAATCTGTCTTTAATTCGTCAAGAACGTTTGCAACAGACGCCGTGTTACCGGCTCCGTAATCAATTACCGCTATCATATCACTCCCTTTGTAGACGGAATGCCGCCGGCATTTCTTTCGTCGATTCTGGCGGCTTCATTTAATGTTTTCGCAAATGCTTTGAACATTGATTCGATCTTATGATGATCGTTTTCGCCTTTTGCCCTTAAATAAATATTTGCTTTCAGACCCATCGCCATTCCCTTAAAAAATTCCTTTGTTAACTCTGTCGGGAATCCCCCGACTTTTTCTCTCCGAAATTTACATTTAAAATTTAAAAACGTTCTGCCGCCTAAATCAACTGCGCATTTAGCAATTGAATCATCCATAGGAAGAATAAAGGCAAAGCGTTTAATACCCGTCTTTCCACTGAGTGCGGAAGCAACTGCCTCGCCGAGAGCGATTCCAACATCTTCAACAGTATGGTGTTCATCCACATGAAGATCGCCTTTCACATCTACTTTCAAATCCATATTGCCATGCCGGGCAATCTGTTCGAGCATGTGATCGAAGAATCCAACGCCGGTAAATATCTCACACTGCCCGCTTCCGTCAAGATTCAAGTCAATTTTAATCTCGGTTTCCTTAGTCTTTCTGTTGATCAAAGCTGTTCTATTATTTTTTGTTATCACCTTAACAGCCTCAGCTATTGTTTTTACATGAGTTTGAGAATTGATAATAATACTTTCCTTTTCTTCAGATTTGTCAATGGAAAACAGAAAGTCATATTTCAATTTTTTGTCCCGGGTTTTTATGTCAATCCGTTCATAATTTTGCAATACATTAAACAATTGACTATCTGCGTTATCTAAATTGTCAGTGAATATTTCAAATCCCTTCGAATGGAATTGAATTAATGCCCCGGCTAAGCCGAATAACTTTGACTCAGAATAATTTAATAATTCCGAATTGATATATATTTTTTTCATAAGGCTTCTTTCAATGCTGTTAGAAATTTTTTGTTTTCGTTACGGCTTCCTACCGAAACCCTTAAGCAGTTATCAAGATTTAGTTGATTGCTTCTGTCTCTAATAATGATTCCTTTTGAAGCGAGCAGTCTATATACATCACGGGCATTGCGGCAGCGGAATAATATATAATTAGAGCTCGAATCAAAAACTTTATCGATACCGTTAAGAGTTTTCAATTCTGCCTGCAGCCATTCCCTTTCTTTGACTATTTCTTCAATTAGTTTAATTCGTCTGTCATTATTTTCAAGCGCTTTGATAATCGAATAAGCAGTCAGTTTGCTTATATTGTAGGGCGCTTTTATATTGAACAATAGTGAAATGATGAATTCATTTGCAATACAAAAACCGCATCGTACGCCGGCTAATCCCCACGCTTTAGAAAAAGTTCTTAAAACAATTAAATTAGGGTAGTCTTTCGAATCATTTATTAACGAGTTCTCTTCAGCAAAATCCATATAGGCTTCGTCAATAACAACAACGCCGTTAAATTTTCTTATCAGTTCAATTATTCTTGTTTTTTCAATTATGTTACCAGTTGGATTATTAGGCGAGCAAAGGAATAATAATTTGGTGTAATCATTGCACGATTCAATTATCCGTTTCACATCAGGCTGAAAGTCAGAATCAAGAGGAATTGATTTTACTTCAATATTATTAATGTCGCCGGCAACTTTGTACATTCCATAAGTCGGTTCAGGAATTATTACATTATCAACACCAGGCTCGCAGAATATTCTAAAAATCAAGTCAATGATCTCATCAGAGCCGACGCCGAAAAATATATTCTTTTTTTTAACTCCTATCAAATTTGAAAGCGACTCACGCAATTCGTTCTGATTGGGGTCCGGGTATCGGTTGAGTAAAAGATTTTCAAATTCAAAACAGCTTCCAAGCGTATTCTCGTTTGCGTCTAGCAGCAACCCGGATAAATGATTGCCCCTCGCAGAGCTGTAAGGTTTCAATGCAAGTATGTTTTTTCTGACTAATTTATTTAGATCCATTTTTAATCCTTATTTTTACTGCATTTGCATGAGCCTGGAGTGATTCTGTTTGAGCTAATGTTATAACTGTTCCGGCAAGATTCTTTAATCCATCCTCTGAAAGTTTCTGAAAGGTTATAGCTTTCATGAATGTTTCAACACCTATGCCGCCGTAGGATTTTGCATAACCGTAAGTGGGAAGTGAATGATTCGTCCCAGAAGCATAATCGCCCGCACTCTCCGGAGAATATTTCCCGATAAAGACAGAACCAGCATTCTTAATGTTAATTACCTCCTCATCGCAGCTTTCAAAATTCATTATTAAATGTTCCGGCGCATAATCATTACTAAACTCAAGAGCCTGTTTAAGATTTTCCACTATTAGAATAAAAGAATTATTCAGCGAAGCCCTTGCAAATTCAATCCTGTTCAATTCAATAATCTGTTTTTCAATTTCGGCTATTACTTCTCTTGCAAAGGCAGAATTGTCGGTTACAAGCAGCGACTGCGAATCGAACCCGTGTTCTGCCTGAGCCAAAAGATCTGCTGCAGTAAACGCCGGATCAGCATTCGCATCAGCTATTATAAGCACTTCGCTTGGTCCGGCAGGCATATCAATTGACGCACCTTCCGGATCATTTGCCACAATCATTTTAGCGGCAGTCACAAATTGATTGCCAGGCCCGAAGATCTTATCGGCTTTTTTAATTTCCTGCGTACCGTATGCCATAAGACCAACTGCTTGAGCGCCGCCGATTTTATATATTTCATCTATTCCGCAAATCTTTGCCGCATAAAGAACTGCGGGATGAAGTTTATTATTCTTTGAGGGAGAGCACGCAAATACTCTTTCACATCCGGCAAGTTTTGCAGGGATTCCCAGCATCAATATCGTTGAAGGCAGTACCGCATTTCCTCCGGGAATATATAATCCAACGTTTTGGATCGCTCTGTGTTCCCTCCAACATTCAATGCCGTTCATCGTTTCTACTGTGTATTTATTTGGCATCTGTTTTTCATGAAATTTCCTGATGTTATTTGCAGCGGTTTCAAGGGCAGATTTAATATTTTTATTTAGACTTTGCTCGGCTTCATCAAATTCACCTTCGCTGACTTTTGGAGTCATTGATTGATCGAACGCATCAAGCTTTACCGCATATTTAAGCACTGCAGACATTCCGTTCAATTTTATATCGAGCAAAATTGGTTTTACTATTTCAGTTGTTTTCTCAAATTCGATTGATGGCCGTTTAAGAAGCTGCTTGTACTCTTCGATGCTTATGTTTTTGAATTCAATTATTCTCATAATATAATGTTCTCAATTGGTATTAATAAGATTCCCGTAGCCCCGACTGCTTTTAAGTCATCTATGATTTGCCAAAACTTATCGGCAGGAATTACCGCATGAACTGCAAGTAGGTTTTCATCTGCCAAAGGAAGTATAGTCGGACTCTTAAGTGAAGGAATAATCTTTACAATCGTTTCTAATGAATCTTTCGGGATATTCATCATTAAGTATTTAGAATTCTTTGCGTTGAGAGCCGAATCGATTCGCTTTATTAAATTCGAAAGTACATCAATCTTTTCTTTTTCCAATTCAAGTTTAAAACTTGAAATCAAAACAGCTTCGGAATCAAAAACAGTAAAAGATTTTTTTAATTTATTAAGCTTAAGAGTATTTCCTGTGGAGACAAGATCACAAATATAATCGGCTATACCAAGCGAGGGAGCTATTTCAACCGAGCCGCTAATCTCAATTATCTTCGATTTAATATTGTTTTTAGTCAAAAAATCATTAAGAATATTCGGATAGGAAGTAGCAATGGTCTTACCGTTAAGTTTTCCTAAGTCTTCAAGCTCATCTGTTTCGGGAATTCCGATACGCAGTTTACATCTGCTAAAGCCCAATCTTTTTTTGATATTAACGTCAGATTTTTTTTCGCGGACAACATTTTCGCCCACAATTCCAATATCGGCAACCCCGTCTTGAACATATTCTGGAATATCATCATCGCGTAAAAAAAGCAAATCAAGTTTGAAATTACGAGCTGAGACTAAAAGTCTTTCATCGTAACTGTCAATTTCGATATTGCATCTTTTGAGTAGTTCTATCGTATTGTCCGTCAGCCTACCCTTTTTTTGTATAGCAAGTTTCAAATTACCGTTTGCCAATTTTGATCTCCTTTAAAACTAAAAACCCCGGCATTACCGGGGTTTAATAAAACATCAATTATTTTAAAATTCTCCGGCGCTCAATGAAGAGTTAGTAAACCGTGATGTAAATGCGCAGAGATATTAGTTTTCATATTATTGTTCTTAATTTGATGTGTAAATTTAATAAATAATATCAAATTTGCAATCCGCCTCTAAGAAATTCCCAGAATAGTTAGAGTAATTATAAAAATCGAATATCCTGTGTCGGATTTTCTTTTTGAAATAATAAAATATTACTAAGTTTCGTTTAGTAATTAAGTGTTGTTTGTCCTAATAAATATTTAAGAAAATCAAAAATTTTGGAGTTTTTATGTCAGATTACACAAAAAAAATCATCTCGGAAGTAAAAGCAAAAAATCCGAGCGAACCTGAGTTTCATCAGGCTGTTGAAGAAGTGTTAGAATCATTAGATATTGTTCTTGAAAGGCACCCCGAGTACCGGTCGGCAAGAATACTTGAGAGAATGATAGAACCGGAACGTATTATTATTTTCCGAGTACCGTGGATGGATGATCAAGGTGAGGTTCATGTTAATCGAGGTTATAGAATCGAGATGAACAGTGCAATAGGGCCGTATAAAGGAGGTTTGAGGTTTCACCCTTCAGTTACACTTGGAATCCTAAAGTTCTTAGCTTTTGAACAAGTATTCAAAAACAGTTTAACAACTCTTCCGATGGGCGGTGGAAAAGGCGGCTCTGATTTCGACCCCAAAGGCAAAAGTGATAACGAAGTTATGCGGTTTTGTCAAAGCTTTATGACTGAACTATATCGCCATATTGGACCAGATACTGACGTTCCCGCCGGGGATATTGGTGTTGGTGCTCGTGAAATTGGGTATCTTTTTGGACAATATAAGAGACTAAAAAACGAATTTACCGGAGTATTGACCGGGAAAGGATTGAACTGGGGCGGTTCCTTAATTAGGCCTGAGGCAACAGGATTCGGTGCGGTTTATTTTGCACAGGAAATGCTCAAAACCCGCGGTCAAGATTTTGCCGGAAAAAATGTTGCTGTATCCGGATTTGGGAATGTCGCTTGGGGCGCCGTTATAAAAATAAACGAACTTGGCGGTAAAGTGCTTACTCTATCTGGTCCTGACGGATTTATTTACGATAAAGATGGTGTTTCAGGAGAAAAAATTGATTATATGCTTAAATTAAGAGCAAGCGCCTTAGATGCTGTAGAGCCTTATGCCAAACAATTCAAAGCCGAATTTTTCCCAGGGAAAAGACCTTGGAGCGTGAAAGTTGACGTCGCTATGCCTTGCGCCACTCAAAATGAGTTAGACGGCAATGATGCGAAAGAACTGGTGAAGAATGGATGTATTTGTGTCTGTGAAGGCGCAAACATGCCTACGACTATCGAAGGTTTCAAAATCTTTAACGATGCAAAAATTCTTTATTCGCCTGGAAAAGCATCCAATGCGGGCGGAGTGGCAACTTCCGGATTAGAAATGACACAAAACAGCATGAGATTACCCTGGATAAGAGAAGAAGTTGATAAACGGTTGCAGCAAATCATGAAAAATATACACGATACTTGCGTTCAAACAGCAGAGCGTTTCGGGACACCGGGAAATTACGTAAATGGCGCAAACATAGCCGGTTTTCTTAAAGTTGCTGATGCTATGTTAGACCAAGGTCTTGTCTAATCTTAACAACCTTTAGAAAAAGGCAGACGCTGAATATCCTCTTAAGGGATTGAATCGTTTGCCTTTTTTATTATATTTTGCCGGCTAATATCAACCTTTAGTGCGGCGGTATGAACAAACTCGAACAACTCAATCTTAAAAATATTTTTGGCGGCAGAATAAAACGCTTCCAAAAATTAATGCGGTATAAAATCCGGGATATCCTTCTTGTATCAAGCCTTTATGATAATTACCTTTTCGAAGAGGATGGCAGACTCTACGAGTTGATACGGGAAGAATATCAAAATCTAAACTTAAGCCATGCGCCCGAAATTACCGCAGTGACAACAGCAGCCGAAGCTTTAGAACTGACAAATAATAGCTGCCACGGTTACGACCTTATTATTACTACCCTTCACATAGAGGATATGCACGTAATTGATTTTGCCCATGCAATCAGAGATAAAGGCATAAAGATTCCCATAGTTCTTCTCGCTTATGATAACAGGGAAAGAAAAGAAATTCAAACTCAATATGATGTTTCGGTTTTTGATAGAATTTTTATCTGGCAGGGTGATTATAGACTACTAATCGGTATAATAAAATATATAGAAGACAAACTGAATGTTGAGAACGATACATTATCCGCCGGTGTGCAATCAATTATCCTGGTTGAAGATAATGTAAAATTCTATTCAACTTATCTCCCGCTGATATACAAAGAAATACTTATTCAATCACAGAGACTCCTCTCAGAGGGCGTTAATCTCACTCATAAATATTTAAGGATGCGAGCCAGACCTAAAATACTTTTATGCACAACGTACGAAGAAGCCTGGGGTTACTTTGAAAAATTTCATGAATATATTCTTGGAGTAATTACCGATATTAATTTTAAGCGGGAAGGAGAACGGGATCCTGAAGCCGGGATAAAGTTTGCTATTGCTGTACAAGAAGTTCATAATGATATCCCGATTGTTCTGCAGTCGAGCAATCCAGAATATCACTCACACGCTAACGCTATTGAAGCGGGTTTTTTGCTTAAAGGTTCTCCAAGACTTTTGAATGATCTTCGTAATTTTATGGTCGATAATTTCGGTTTTGGAGATTTTATTTTTCGATTGAAGAATGGAATTGAAGTCGGAAGAGCCACGAATTTGAGACAGCTCGAGGAGCAGCTCAAAGTCGTGCCGGATGAATCGGTTGTGTTTCATGCATCGAGAAATGATTTTTCACGCTGGTTAAAAGCAAGAACCGAGTTTTGGCTTGCTGATAGACTTCGCCCCCGAAAACCAAGCGATTTCCCTTCCGTGGATGATCTTAGGATAGATCTTATAAATTCTCTTGCTCTTTACCGGCAGCTAAGGCTGCGCGGCATAGTTAGTGATTTCAATAAAGACTCGTTCGATCCCAAAAACAGTTTTGCGCGTATCGGCGGAGGTTCACTTGGGGGAAAAGCACGCGGTCTTGGTTTCATCAATACATTAATAAATAATTACGATATCAGGGATAAATTTGACGGCATCGAAATTTCAGTCCCGTCAGCCGTTGTTATCGCAACTGATGTATTCGATCAATTTATAGAAGACAACAAGCTTTTTAATTTCGCATTGCATGAATCTAACGATGACGAAATAGTAAAAAGATTCCTTCAGGCATCGTTATTTCCCGAAGAAATCATACTGAAATTGAAGGAGTTCCTCGATCTGATAAGAGAACCGTTAGCTGTCCGCTCATCCAGTCTCCTTGAAGATTCTCAATTCCAGCCATTCGCAGGTGTCTATAAAACATATATGATACCGAACAATGACACAGATATAAATGTAAGGCTCCATGAACTGTTGATAGCAATAAAAAGCGTATATGCTTCACAATTCCTCAATGCCGCAAAGGATTATATGCAGGCTACTTCATACAGGCTTGAGGAAGAAAAAATGGCGGTGATTGTCCAACGGCTTGTCGGTTCAAAATATGGAAATAGATTTTACCCTCATTTTGCCGGCGTTGCAAAATCTTATAATTTTTATCCCGTTCCTCCGCAGAAGTCACCCGACGGAATTGCTTATGTCGCCCTCGGATTAGGACAAATGGTTGTCGAGGGTGGAGAGACAGTTCGTTTCTGCCCTAAATACCCGAAGCATCTCCTTCAATTTTTTTCAACTAAAGAAACTATTAGGAATGCACAGCAAAATTTTTACGCGTTGAATCTTTCGAAGAGAATGGACATAAATAAATCTGAAACTCCAGACATATTTGTAGATAAATTTGAACTATCGGATGCGGAAAAAGACCACACGCTTAGTTTTGTGGGCTCGACTTACTCGCCGGAAAATGAAGCGGTTTATGATGGAATTTCCCGAATTGGAAAACGCGTTGTTACTTTCGCACCTATATTAAAGCAGAAATTATTCCCTCTTTCTGAAATTCTCGAACTACTTTTAGAATTAGGCACATGGGGCATGGGCACTTATGTTGAAATTGAATTTGCAGTTAACATGAATGCTTCGGCTAATTCACTTAAAGAATTTTCTTTTCTGCAGATGAGACCTCTTGTAATCAGCAGAGAAGTCGAAACGCTAAAATTAGAAGAATACAAGAGTGATAAATTAATTTGCCATAGCAGCCAGGTACTTGGCAACGGTACGATTTCAGGAATTCATGACATCATTATGGTTGATATAAATAAATTCGACAGAGCTAAAAGCAAAGATGTGGCTCTCGAAGTGAATTTATTAAACAAAAAATTAATCAAAGCAAAGAAACCGTATATCCTTATCGGCGTTGGAAGATGGGGTTCTTTCGACAGCTGGCTGGGCATTCCGGTAACTTGGGATCAAATTTCCGGCGCCAGCGTGATTGTTGAGTCAGGGTTTAAGGATTTCAATGTTACTCCATCCCAGGGATCGCATTTCTTTCAGAACATTACAAGCTTTCGCGTAGGATATTTCACTGTTAATTCTCTCGATAAAATCGGGCACATAGACTGGGATTGGCTGAACGCTCAATCTCCTTCTGAAGAACTTAAATATACAAAGCATTTTGAGTTTGAGGAAGCAATAACGGTAAAAATAAACGGTCATCAAAATAAAGGATTTATTCTTAAACCGGGGAGCTAAAAAAATCCCGCAACCCTCTTAAGATTGCGGGATAAATTAATGAGAATGTAGACAAATTTAATTCGTTAGTTCATAAGTCACGGTACCGCCGCCCATCATTGCGGGAAGTTTTGTTTCGGTCTTTACCATTTCTCTTTTATCCTTGCTGATCCAAAGAATCGAAGCGCCGTTTTCTTCATCAACCGGATTAACTTCAACTTTGAATGTGTCTAACTTTTTATCGCCAATCGAAATTGTTTCGGAGGCAGTTACATTGAACGAAAGTTTCTTTATTTTACCGCCCATCATATCAAATTGATTAATCATGGCAGAATAACCGACTTTTAGAGGCAGAGAACATACAGCTAATTCCGTTCCCGTCCCGTCGGAAAGAGCCGGCTCATCAATAGAAACATTAATTGGCATTTGCTGAGGACCAGCTAGTATAATTCCCTCAATTTTATTTTCACTAAAATCTATTTTAATTGTTGCCATTCCCTGCTTGGCAGAACGTTTTACGGGAAGCAGAGTTTTGGCATCAACATAAAGTGTGTCGCTGCCTGCCATCATACCAGAAACCTCTTCTGTAATCATTAAAACGGATTTGCCATTTAAAGTAACCCCGGAAATTTTTCGCATTAAATCCATTTTCATTTGTTGACCGCGCATTTCAACTGATATTATATATTTTGATTCACCCTTACTTATATAATCTGAGTTAAAATTCGAAATTTTGACTGCGGAGTGAGTTTCTTTTTTAGGAAGTGTTACTGTAGAAACGTCTACCATTATTTTATCAAAACGTTCTTTTATTTCATCGCGTATATCTTTTTGATATCTACCATTAAGATGTTTGGAAAAGAATTGTTCCATCGCCGTAAACATTGCCAGCCTGTTCTCGAGCCCTGCAAAGCCGTGCCCTTCATCTTCAGCCACCATATATTGTATATCCCTGCCGAGATCACGAAGAGCAGCGACGATTTGATCTGATTCTGCTTTCTTCACACGCGGGTCATTTGCTCCTTGAACAACGAATAATGGTCTGATAATATTCTCGGCGTAGTTTAATGGAGACTGTTCTTCCAGCATTTTTCTTTCTTCGAGGTCGTTCATATCGCCAACTCTAACATCAAATAATTTTTTCATCGGAGCCCAGTAAGGAGGTATCGAATTTAACAAAGTTATAATATTTGAAGGACCGACAATATCAAACCCTGCAGCAAAAAGTTCAGGGGTGAATGCTAAACCGGCAAGCGTGGCATAACCTCCGTATGAACCGCCGGCTATACCGATTTTTTGCGGATCGGAAATACCCTGTTCAATTAGCCAAGCAACCGCATCTGTAATATCGTGCTGCATAGAACCGGTGCCCCACTGCTTATTGCCTGCATTTAGAAAGTTTTTGCCGTATCCGGTTGACCCTCTAAAGTTAGGCTGTAAAACTGCATATCCACGGTTAGCGAGAAATTGCGCTAATGAATTATATCCCCAGTAATCGCGGGCCCAAGGACCGCCGTGGATTACAAGAATGGTCGGAAGATTTTTGGATGGAATTCCTTTTGGAAGAGTCAAGTATGCCGGAATAACCAACCCATCTCGGGCTTCATATCGAACAGGCTTCATCGGAGCTAAATGTTCAACCGGCAATTTCGGGTTTGATTGATATAAAAATCCGGTACTACCGGTTTTTCTATCAAAGACATAAACCGAGCCGGGATCGACATCTCTTGAAACACCTATGAGCCAAATGTTTTCATCCTCAGACATCGAACGAATTGAAAGTTCGCCTTCAGGCAGAAGCGAAGCGGCTTTATCATAATCTTTTTTAAACTCATCATTTCTAAAGTACATCCTTCTTTTATCGCCGACATAAACCGTTAAAATTAGTTCATTGGTAATATCGGAGAAAAGTGCACCGCCGAAATCCACTTCATCGAGAGGGTCTTTTTCAATAAGCTCTGTTGAACCATCGGCTAAATTATATTTTACCAGCTGAGTTTTATCAAGCTCCCCTTTATTTGTAATAAGATAAAAACTTTTCCCATCGGGAGTGAATCGAAGTGGTGAAGCGGACTCTTCGCTATTGACTGAATAAATAGGAACTAACTGACTACCATCAACTTTGAGAATTTCTGTGCCGCCGTCCGGCATCATTCTAACGCCGAGCCTCAAATTTCCGTCAAGATCAGTTGACCACCCAACAACGTTTTGATCGTTTTGCCATATTAATTCGCGGCTGGCATCACTTATTTTAACACGATAAACGTCATGAAGCTGCAAATCTCTGTCATTAATTCCTACAATAATCTGGTCGGGCGTATTCTTAGGGACATCAATAATCATAGCTCTAACACCGTCATACGGAGTTAAATCTTTGGGAGTTGGAACGGGGTCACCAGTTGAAGTTGGATCAACCGCATAAACTCTATAATTTTCATCCCCGCCACTGTCTTGAACAAATAAAACATATTTGCTGTCAACAGACCAAAAATAACCCGTTACAGGTCTTTTCGTGTCTGCGGTCAATGGTCGGGCATTCTCAAAGGGTTCATTAAAACTCTTAACCCAAATATTTCTAACGTTGTTGAACGGTTTAACAAATGTAATGAATTTACCGTCAGGTGAAATTTGCGCGCCAGAAATCTCCGGATCTCCAAAAAAGATTTCGCGATCAATCATCGGTGGAAGTTGTGCATAAATTTGCATAGAAGAAGCCATTATTAGTAATAGAAATGCTTTTAATACCCTCATATTTTCTCCGCTTTAGTTTTGAAATTATTTATAGAAAGGCTTAGTAAAAATATACTTTTTCTTAATAAACATGGATTTTTTATTGAACATTTAAAGTATTTAATTAGTTTCAAAATGTTTATACGAAAATAAAGGCTCAAAGGTTACAAAGAAGGTCGATAAATTTATTTTTTTTATATTTTTACCCGTTAATAGCAACAGAAATATTATTTCAAGCAACTGTAATTCAAATCATTTTCTTTACTTAATTAAGTATTTACGACTTTGCCTTCAATCCGGATAAAAAATTACACGCTTTAACCTTTCCGATTTTTCGAAAAATATTCTGGTGAATTATTATCTTGCCACCTAATTTGGGAATCATTAATAAGAAAGGATAAACTGTGAGAAAACAATTTATATCATTATTCATCGGCTTTTTAATTCTATCATTCCAAAATATAATACCGTGTACAAATTTCATCGTTACAAAAGGAGCTTCTTCAGACGGTTCGGTGCATATTTGTTACACAGCAGATTCTTACGGCTTTTACGGCGAATTATACCATTACCCCGCTGCCAAATATCCCGAAGGGGCTTTGCTTGATGTCTTTGAGTGGGACACAGGGAAATTTCTCGGAAGGATAAAGCAGGCAAGAGAAACTTTTAATGTGATCGGCAATATGAACGAGTTCCAGGTAGTTATCGGCGAAACTACATTCGGCGGAAGAAATGAATTGAGAGACCCGGAAGGAATAATCGATTACGGCAGCCTTATGTATATTACTCTTCAAAGATCCAAAACAGCTCGCGAAGCGATAAAAATAATGACAGAACTTGTGAAGGAATATGGATACTACAGTTCCGGGGAGTCATTTTCGATAGGCGATGCCGACGAAGCATGGATACTGGAAATGATCGGGAAAGGCGAAGGGAACAAAGGCGCTGTATGGGCTGCTGTTAGAATCCCGGATGGATATGTTTCGGGACATGCCAATCAAGCGAGAATTACAGAAATCAAGTTTGATGACCCTCAGAATTTTCTTTACTCACCCGATATAATATCCTTTGCTCGGGAGAAAGGATATTTCAGCGGTAAAGATGCGGAATTTAATTTTTCTGATGCTTATGCCCCACTCGATTTCGGCGCTGTGAGATTCTGCGATGCCCGTGTTTGGTCCCTCTTTAGAAGGGTTAACAGCGATATGGATAAATATATAAATTATATCCGAGGGGAGAGTCTCAATAGAATACCTTTATACGTAAAACCCGAGAATAAATTATCCGTGCATGACGTAATGCATCTTATGCGGGATCATTATCAGGGTACTGAATTGGATATGACGAAGGGTGTTGCTGCTGGACCCTATAATATGCCTTATCGATGGCGACCGCTCGTATGGGATTTTGAAGGTGAAAGCTATTTTAACGAAAGACCGATATCTACCCCACAGACTGGATTCTCATTTGTAACTCAAGCGCGATCTCATTTGCCGCGTGAGATTGGAGGTGTGATTTGGTTTGGTGTTGATGACACTTATTTTACGGTTTATGTCCCTATGTATTCATCAATAACAAAAACTCCTTATAATTATTCGCAAGGTGTTGGCTCACTGTCAAAATTCAGTTGGGATGCCGCTTTTTGGATTTTTAATTTTGTTTCGAATTTCTCTTATCCAAAATTTTCTATTGTAATTGATGATGTGCAAAAAATTCAAAACGAACTTGAGGGTAAATTCATTTCAAAGCAAAAATCTGTTGAAGACGCTGCTGCGGCTTTATATAATGATTCGCCCGAAAAGGCAGTTCGATATCTAACTGATTACTCTTCAGAAGCGGCTGAAATCACAATTAAACGCTGGAAAAAACTCGGTGAAGATCTTATTCTTAATAATATAGACGGCATAAAGAAAAACGAATTCAATAAACCGATTAATATCGGATACCCCAACGATTTCAAAAAACTAATAGTACAGGAGAGCGGCGAAAAACTGAAGATGAGAAAGCTTTCTGTTGAAATTGAAGAAGAATTCAAATCACAAGTAAAAAAGGCAAAAAAGTTATTGGTCGAGAGAAAATATTCAGAAGCGAAAAAAGCATTCCAATTAGCACATGAATTAAAACCCTCTGAGTCTCAACTCAAAGATCAAATAACTTCAATTGAAGAGATGATTTTAAAAATAGAACAACTCCATCAAGAGAGATTTAATTCCGTTGATTCCGATCTAACAAGTAATTAATTATAAAAACCCCCGGTTAATAATTTGACTGGTAGTCGGGGGTTATTTTTTAGCTCATGTTTTTAACACTTGATATTCTTTCTTTTTCTTTGTAGTATTTTTTATTAGTTAAGTTGAATTAAATTAATGTATTATTCGCCTCCCCAATATCGGCGTAATTAGTATTTTATAAATATATCTATCGAATCATTTTGTGCGAGGTTAGTATGAATAAAATAACAATTATCATATTAGCATTGACGCTGAGTAATTGCACATCAGAAACTCCATCTGTTTTTGAGGAAGAATTCGACAGAGGCGAAATAATTGGTGTGGCTGCGGACGAATTCTTCAAATTCCCTCTATCGGGCGTAATCGTTACTTTGGGTGATATTTCTGATACTACTTCTGGTAACGGTGAGTTTCACTTCGAACGGCTTAAGGAAGGCAGCTATACTCTCAACTTTAGCACAACCGGTTATAGTAATTTGCAGTCAAATTTGAAGGCATCCCGTTATAACGATTATCTTTCAATACCAGTTATTGAGATGAAGAGGAATAAATATCAATGGAAAGAAATTGAGTTTGATGCTTTGCCTGATCTTTATGACAGCCTTATCTACAGCAATTATTACGCGTTTAGACACCGTACAAAGCATACGGCAACTGAAGGAGAATGGGACGAACAATTTGTCAACCGTGAGTTGGACTCGATAATAATTCAACTGCTGAGAAACGCTATCCCAATTGACTCTGCATGGTATCAATCATATATTCCTTCATGCGGATCTACCCAAGCCTCTTATGGCCCGATAATCGCATTTAAACTATCCCAACAAAATCCTAAAATGGATTCTTTGGGATTTATCATTAATCCTGTTATGCAGTGGAATAACTGTACCGACGAAGTACTCTTCCGATTATATGATGAATTTTAAAATTCATTAAATAGAAAACCTTCAGCGCCGGTATTTCGTAGGTTATAACAAACTCGAATGCAGATATTATGATATTATGATATTATAAGATGCCTGCTAAATTAATTTATTCGTGGGATAAAAAATATTTCATAATTTATATTTTCTGATCCTCAATGAGAGAAGATAAAATTCATTTTTCTAAAAATTCGACACTCGAAACAGTAATAAAATATTTTTCAAAATTCTTCGTTTGTTCTTCTGCTTTGGCTGTAAAATAATAATCTATTTCAAATAGTCTTAATGATTTCGTAGATTTATTTAATCCTTCATTATGCTTGGTAAATTGCGCTGAAAGATTTGATGAATAAGCAGCATACAATAAACTTTGAGAGTTGTGCTTTTGTGAATATAATTACTATTTATAAAGAGCAAAGCTCTACGAAGCATTATCAAATAGAGCGGAGAGAGTGGGATTCGAACCCACGGTACCCTTGCGAGTACACTACCTTTCCAGGGTAGCCAATTCAACCACTCTTGCACCTCTCCGATTACATTCCTGCCCGCTTCCTATTTGGAGGGGATTTTATTAATTAATAGGTTTACGATAAGACTGCAATTTTCGGGTACAAATATATTATTTCCCCGCGGAAAGAAAAAATTTATTAGAAACAAGAAGCGTATTAATCTTATTATTATATTTGCCACGCAAAAAATTATTTGCTGAGTAAGGTTGGCAGTGCACCAGCACAGCGGAATGAAGGCTGCTTATCCCACTTTGTGGGAAATGTGGCGGTCTAATAATGTTCAAGGTATATATATTAAAAAGTATTGACTCTGGAAGATATTATATTGGTCATACGGAAGACCTAACAAACAGGCTGAGAGAGCATAATAGTGGAAAGACAAAATCAACGA
>WYBN01000009.1 GCA_011525875.1 Melioribacteraceae bacterium
ATTTCAATAAAAGTTTATGATGTATTAGGAAATGAAATTGAAGAGTTAGTAAGTGAAGTTAAAGAAACTGGTAATCATTCTGTCAAATTTAATGCTCCTAATCTAGCAAGCGGCGTATATTTTTACAGAATGATCAGTGGAAATTACTCCGAAACAAAGAAGATGTTGTTATTAAGATAATGACGCTATTTAAACGGCAAATCAAATCGACTGCTTTAAATATAGCGGCATTCTACTAATTTTTGGTGTTTATAGTAATTGTTAATTGCTTTTTGAGTTTGGTGAATAAAACAAATTAATAAATAATTGCCGGCATCGCTTTTCAGTGTTGAATTGTAGCTCTATGTAGCGCTTTATTTGCCACGCCGTTATACTTACCAGCGAGAAAGTGATGTATGGAAGCGGCTTAAAAAATTTCTATGTCTCTGGTTTTTTGTAATAATATTTTTATTACAACAACAAATTTATTTTTATTGGAGTTAGTATGAGAATATTAAACATAATTTTATTCTTTGTTTTAAGTAGTCAGTGTTTTGCTCAAATTCAGATTCAATACTTAAATGATGTCCCAAAAGAATTTATGACACTTTTTCTTCAATCAGCTTTTTCAGCGCTGCAACCCACAAATCAGAATCATTAAGACTATCAACGAGTTGAACTTTTTCGCCGCCGTGTTCTTCAAAAATTTCCTGGTATTCAACGCCGATCTCAATTGTTGTTTCGAGACAATCTGCGACAAAAGCCGGGCTGAAAACAAGAAGTTTTTTTGCTCCTTTTTTTGCCTGCTCAACTACAGTTTTATCTGCAAATGGTTCAAGCCATTTTTTATCCAAACGGGATTGAAAACAGACTGTATATTTATCCTCCGGTATGCTTAATCCGCGCACAATCAACCTTGTGGTTGCGTAACACTGAGCTTTATAACAAAATCTGTTATCGTCGTTTATTTCCATTTCGCAGTTATGATCGGAACATGGTTTGCCGTCGTCGTAAACTTTATCAACCTGCCTTTCGGGCAAACCGTGATAACTGAACAGGACGTGATCAAATTCATTAATAGCAAACTTTTTTCCATTTTCAACAAAGCAATTTATATAATCGCTGTTATCGAAAAAATGACTGACAAACTTAACCTCTGGGATTACATACCATCGGCTTATTATTTTCATTGCTTTTTCAATTACCGAAGCTGATGTAGCCGAAGCATATTGAGGGAATAAAGGCAGAATCAAAATTCTATCGTAATGATTCAATCTCATTTCTTCGAGAACTTTTTCCATGCTGGGATTTTGATATCTCATGGCAAGAAAAACGTCAACTTTATTAATTAAAGCATTCTGTAGTTTCTTACGTAAACTGTCGGTGTAGAGTAAAAGAGGCGAGCCGTTTTCCGTCCATAATTCCTTGTAAACCCTTGTTGAATTTCTCACTCTGAAAGGAATAATAATTACATTAACCAAAATTTTTCTTAAAAGCCAAGGGATGTCAATTACTCTCGCATCGTTTAGAAACTCGGTTAAATACTTATAAACTTTTAGAATTGTAGGCGCATCCGGCGTACCTAACTGAACTAATAAAACCGCTGTCTTTAATTTCATTTTAGAGCCTTTCACAAAATTATAAGGAAGATTTATTGGGTATTTTACTCATAGCCCGCTCTGTGATCGCAGTAATGGTAAGCGAAGGATTAACCCCGGGATTTGCTGATATCATTGAGCCGTCGCAGACATACATGTTCTCGTATCCAAAGACTTTATTGTCTTTATCAATAACGCCGTCGGCGGAGTCTTTTCCCATAACTGCGCCGCCTAAAATATGAGCGGTAGTCGGAATGCCTAATAATGTTTCGTTAAGCAATGCGCCAGGGGTGCCGTTAACTATTGCGGCGAATCTCTTTGCCAGTGATTGAGACTCCGGAATAAATGCCGTTGGTGCAGTTCCATCTTCCAGCTTAGATTTCATCCTAAAAATTCCCTTTTCGAATTTCAAAGTGCTGTCAATAGTACGCATGAATAATAGAATCTGAGTTTTCTTTGCCCAGTCTTTTACAAAATAAAGCCTGCCGTTTTTTATAGGGTGTGTAATCATTTCGCCAAAAATTTTTTTCAGTCTAATAAAAATATTTTTCCCTTGAACCATGGGCAAAACTTGCAGCCTCCAAAATCCCGAACCGGAAGGATAGCGCACAGGCTCCAAATGGGAATATTTATCGGTATGGAGTATTGAACTGATAGCAATTCCATCGGAGAAAACATAATCCTCCGTTGTGGAAGTTACGCCTAATAGACTTTCTGAATTTGTTCTTATCCTGCAGCCTGCTTTATCGGATAATTTTTTCAGAGTTGTGTTTTTCAATTTCAATAGAAGAGGAACAGTACCCAGCACACCGCCAGAAAAAACAATACATTTTGCCGAAAAAATTTTTTTGTTTTTGAAAAATTTTGTTGACGAATGACAAGTTATTTTATAACCGCCTTCTCCTCCATCATCATTTATTGTATTAACGGTAATTACTTTATGCTCGGGAAGGATTTCCGCTCCAAGTCTTTCGGCAAGATATAGATAGTTTTTATCAAGAGTATTTTTAGCGTTATATCGGCATCCAACCATGCATCCTCCGCAAAAATTGCAGCCGGATCTTTCGGGACCCATGCCGTTGAAGTAAGGATCGGGAGATGCTTTATCTGTTTCACCAAAATAAACGGCGACATCGGTAAGTTCGAATTGATTCTCAATTTTCAAATCCCCTGATATTTGTTTTAATATCTTATCGCCGATTTCCATCCTCGGGTTTTTCGTAACCCCGAGCATCTTTTTAGCTGTGTCATAAAATGGTTTCAGCTCGTTTTCCCAATCTGCAAGGTGCGACCATGATTTGGCAGTAAAAAATTCTTTCTTCGGCACCGGCAAAGTGTTTGCATAGACGAGCGAACCTCCACCCACGCCTACTCCCGATAAAATACCCACATGACGGTAAAAAGTTATTTTGAATATTCCGAAGAACTTTAGTGCGGGAATCCAGAGCCACTTTTTAACATTCCAATTCGATTTTGGAAAATCGTTTTTGGAAAATCGCTTTCCCTTTTCTATAACTAAAACTTTATAGCCCTTCTCGGAAAGCCTCAATGCCGATACTGATCCCCCGAAGCCGCTGCCAATGATAATGTAATCGTAATCAAAATTGTTTTTATTGACCATAGTTGTTTCTATATTTGCCGTAAATTTATTTTGGCGAACAAACAAACATAATTCATTATGAAAAAAAATATAAGATTTATTTTATTCATTCTTCTAATTCCGCTTTTATTAAATTGCACAGGCACTAAGGAAGATAAGGATGTTAATCCAAAATCAACAGAAGAGTATGAGTTGCAAAAAACGAAAATTCTAAAGGAATCCGAAAAGCAAATGCTCGAAAAAGAAATTGATAAGTTGAAGAAAAAAAGAGACAGTTTAAGAATTGCCGATTCTTTAAGCCAAAAAACCCCCGAAGACCGGAGGGAATCCGATCCCCGGAATTTGTGAAAATATTAAAAGAAAGCGCTTACGCCCAGATGAATTGTGAGCAAGTCGGTTTGTGATGTTCTGGGGTAATAATAAACTTTCCCCGTCAAACCCTCAATCTCTATATCGTCTTTTGTCAAATATCTTGCTTCGGTTCCCTTCAAATACCTGACTTTTAAGTCAACAAACAAATTACTTACATCGCCCAAGTTTCTTGCAACCAAAATCAAAACGCCTCCGCCTCCGCCATAACTCCAAGCCCAGTCGTCAAAATTTGTATCTGATGCAATTTCCTTATCCTCATAGTTGCTGTAAATTTTTGTCTCGGTAAATAAATATGAACCTCCGCCAACCAGTTCAAGATATGGTCTAACTGTACCGGTGAGAGGAGAACCTTTAATTAAAAAATGAAAATTCGCCATGTTATGACTTCTGTCAACTTCAACCGTTACATCAGGAATAGTTAAGCTAAATGGTCTTCTCTCCGTGGAGGATTGAAAAATATAATATCCGATGCTTAAACCGAATGATATAGGATTGACTTTGCCGGGTGTGGGGAGCGAGCCTTGAATCTGAAATCCAAAACCGGTATTATCATTTTTTTCGGCAAACTCGCCCTGCGGGAGAGCAATTACGAAACTGCCTGCCGCCACCTGACCTAAAATGAAATTTACTGATAGAAAGAAAAACACAATTAGAAAAATATTTTTCATAAAGACTCCGGAATTTATTTTTAAAAGTAATAAATAGTTTTCTATCAAAAACGAAAATCTATTTCAAAGACTGCAATATTGTTACGGCAAGGAGAAGACTGAATGTCAAGCAGGTCATTCCGAAATAGAACAATAATTCTTTCATCTGCGGATTCATTTTATTTTAATGTGCCTTTCTTTAATAAAAATTATGAAATTAGACGCCTCAAAGCCGGAAAGTTTATTATTATTTGTTAACCAAACGTAATAACACTTGATGTATATAAAAAGTTTAGAATAATACAATTTTTGTTTGGAAATCGATTTTCTTTTAATTAAATACCACCTCAATTTTTGGAAATTTTTTCTAAATTGAAAAAGAAAACAATTGGTTATTTACTTTTAATAACGGTAATTCTACAAATCGTTATAAATATTAATTCAACTCTGAGCAGTTTCAGGCATCATTCCGACTTGTCTTTCTCAATAAGCTCCAGTGAAGATGAAATTCTCCCGAATCCCATAAAGACCGCTAAACGCTTTTGCTGGACATCGTTAAAGCATGTTTATATTCATGATTGTGAATTAAGCCGGGTTGAAAAAAACAGGCTTTACTTAACCTATCATAACAAAATTCAAAATGAAGCCACCGAAAGGCAGAAAATATTAGCCTCATTTTTCATCTCACATATCACCAACGATATTTAATAACTGAAATCGTTCCTCAACATACTTGAAATAATCCATCAAGTTTATCAGTAAAAGAATTCTTTTACTCCTCTCTTGATAGATTACGCTGCCGTATAAGTAATTGATTTTTAGAAAACAAATTATCGTTTGGAGGTATAAAATGATTAATCATAATAAAATTGAACCTAATCAGGATAAAACAGCAGATATCAGCTTTTATGCTATGGTAGTTGCATTGGTTATCGGGTTGATATTAATGATTGGATTTTTAGTTTATTCTTTTTTTGAATAGAAGAATTTATTTGATTGAAAGGGGGTTTGTCTGCAATATCCTTTAGCGGGATATGGATTGCCCCCTCAATTTTTCGGAAAATATTTTAATTGTTTTGAAACCTATAAGAAATTTTTGTATCTAACTTCATCTAATAATAAAACAAAACAATTATGGAGTTAATATATGCCTGTATTTGAATATAAGTGTAATAACTGCGGCGCAAAATTCGACTTTTTACACAAATCTTCTTCGAATATTGAAGAGGTTTTCTGCCCTTCATGCAAGTCAAATGACAGCAAGAAATTATTGTCTTCTTTCAGCGCTTCGATGGGCACTGCGAGTTATTCAAACGGTGGATGTAGCGATGGAAGTTGTGCAGTTCCTTCTGTGCCGTCTTGTGCCACCGGAATGTGCGGGCTTAATTGAGCATTATTAGCAATAATCTAATTCTGTTTTATTCACTGTTTTTCATTTGGCTGTTTATGCCGGGTTGTTCGCAAATGCAGGATAAAAACGAAGTGATTTCAATGGAAGATTTTATTGAAAAACTGGGCGTTGATTCAAATTTTGTTGTTCTTGATATTCGAACAGAGCCCGAATTAAGCGGTCCGCTCAGTCATATAAAAGGTATTATACACATACCGCTGCATGAACTTGGAGAAAGAATAGGCGAGCTTGAAAAGTATAAGAATAATGAGATTGGTGTAATATGCAGAACAGCTAACAGATCTACCGGAGCCACACGATTTTTGAGAGATAAAGGGTTTAACGCGAAAAATGTTCTCGGCGGAATGGTAGAATATCGAAAACGCGGAGGCAGATTATAAGTCGTCAATTAGGTCTTCCTCGTTTAAGTTTCTGTGTTTCAAAGATCTGGCTTCAATAATGAAAAAAACCTCTTCACAAATATTCGTCGCATGATCGCCGATGCGTTCTAATTCCTGAAAAATTGAATAAAATAAAACGGCGCAATCAACGTTTGAAGGGCTTTCTTTCATTGCTTCTATTAATATCTTCGAACTTTCTCGAACTAACTTATCAAGTTTATCGTCGGTAAGCAAAACCATGCGGGCGAGCTCCGGGTCTCTATTAATAAACGAATCGAAAGCACCCCTCAGCATTTCACGTGCAGTTGATGCAATTTCAGTAAACCGGAGTGAATTAAAGAAGTTTGGCTTTGTTATAATTTCCTTAGAGTTTCTGGCAATGTTTACAGCGAGATCCCCGATCCTCTCAAGATTAGAATTTATTTTTAAAGCCGAGATTAAAAGTCTTAGATCCATTGCAACGGGCTGATTCAAAGCTATAATTCTATGGCAAATTTTCTCAATTTTATTATCGTATTTATCTACTTTAGAATCTCTAACTTCCACGAAAACCGCAAGTTCGATATTTGACTCTTCAATGGATTTTATCGAAAGGTCAACCTGCTCATCGATGAGACTGCACATTTTTATCAGTTGGACTCTTAATTTTTCAAGCTGCTGGTCGAATTGTCTTTCCATTTTTTACCCGAATCTCCCTGTGATATAATCTTCAGTTTGTTTATTTGCGGGATTGGTAAACAGCTTAGTTGTTTTTCCGAATTCAATCAACTGACCCAAATACAAAAACGCTGTATAATCGCTTATCCTTGCAGCCTGCTGCATATTATGAGTAACGATGACGATTGTATACCTACTCTTTAAGTCAAAGATAAGTTCCTCAATCTTTGCAGTTGAAATCGGGTCAAGTGCGCTTGCCGGTTCGTCCATCAAAAGTATATTTGGTTCAACAGCTAATGCGCGCGCTATACATAATCTTTGCTGCTGCCCGGCTGAAAGATTAAGCGCATTTTCGTTTAGTCTGTCTTTTACTTCATCCCATATTGCTGTTTGCGTGCATATTCTTTCGACAATTTCATTTAGATCAGATTTATCGCTTATCCCATGCAGCTTAGGGGCGAAGATCAAGTTTTCATAAATTGATTTCGGGAAAAGATTAGAAGTTTGAAAAACCATGCCCACTAATTTTCTTAAATTTACCACATCAATTTTCTCGTCATAAATATCTATTCCATCAATAAAGACAGAACCTTTACGCAGAAACCCGGCGATTAGCTCGTTCATTCTGTTTATCGTCCGCAATAGACTTGTTTTACCGCATCCCGAAGGACCTATTATGGAGGTAACTTTATTCGAATAAAAATCGAGAGACACATCATTCAAAGCCTGAATATAATTAAAGAATACGCTTAGGTTCTTAAGCTGAATTTTTATCTCCTTCATTAAGTTATGCTCCTCTTACTTCTCTAAGTGTTTTTCTGAACTTATACCGGAACAAGATAGCGGTTAAATTTAAAATAACGGTTAATAATATAAGCACAGTAGTTGTCCCGTACTGTATAGGCTGAGTTAAAGTCGGGTTCGCAGATTGCGTGGTAAGGATAAAAATATGGTAAGATAAGTACATAAATTGTGAAGCTGGATTAATCATAGGGATTTCAAAAAATCCGAAATCAAAATAAACTAAAGGTAGTTCCGGCAGAAAGAAGGCGCATCCTAAAAAGAGGACCGGCGCTGTTTCGCCTGCGGCTCTGCTGATGGCAAGAATTACACCCGTTAAAATTCCCGGACGCGCTTGTGGAAATATTACATCTCGTATGGTCTGCCATTTGGTTGCTCCTAATCCGTAGGATGCATACCGCTGATGATCTGGCACAGCGGCTAAAGCTTCAATTGTCGTAAGGATAATTGTCGGCAGAACAAGAACTGCGAGCGTAGCAGATGCCCATAGCATTACAGGCTGTCCGAAAAGTAATCCGGTATCCATTATTTCATCTAAAAACTTTCCGACAATAAGAACAAAAAATCCAAGTCCGAAAAGTCCGAAAACAATTGAAGGAACGCCGGCAAGATTATTGACTGATAGCTTCAATATCCTCGAATACCACTTTTCTCTTGCGTATTCATGTATGTAAATTGCAGAAAATATTCCCATCGGAACGGCGAAAATTATCATTATAAAAGATACAGACAGGGTTCCTATTATAGCAGGCCCGATTCCGCCTTCAGTCATACTGTTGCGTGGAGTTTCACTTAAGAAATTTAGATTTATTACCGAAGCTCCTTCGATGAAAATTTTGATGAGCACCGAAGACAAAGCTGCAAGAATAAGCACCGAGAGTGCGCTAATAATCATTATCGCTATTCTTCCGGGTAAATCTTTATGTTTCTCTTTCAGTAATTCCGATGATAATTTTATGCTTTTCAATTTCATTTAGCTAAAATCTGATCCTCTTTTTTAGTCTGCTGAAAATAATATCTGCTATTAAATTCAATATAAAAGTTGCCGAGAAAAGAAACACTCCAATAAAAAAGAGCGCAAAGTAATGGGCGGAATGCTGAGAAACCTCCCCCATTTCGGCGGCAATTGTAGCTGTAATAGTCCTAACGCTGCTGAAAATATCGATTGTGATAATTGCTGCGTTTCCTGAAGCCATTAAAACAATCATTGTCTCTCCGATTGCCCGTCCGAAGCCGAGAATGATTCCGGCGGATATACCGTTAACTGCAGCAGGCAAAACTATTCTGGAAATTGTCTGCCACCTGGTGGCGCCTAATGCATAAGATGCCATTCTTACTTCACGGGGTATGGAACGCAATGCATCTTCGGTAAGGGAAGCAATTATGGGGATTACAATAAAAGACAACCCTACAGATGCTAAGAAAGCATTAAGGCGGGTGAACGGTCCAAATAATTCTCGAACAATTTCGGCTCCTACTGCGAGCATAAAAAATCCAAGCACTACTGTAGGAATTCCTGCAAACATTTCAATAACCGGCTTTAATATTTCTCTGAATTTATTAGAAATAACCTCTGACATAAAAACGCCTATTATAACTCCGAATATTGTTGAAATTGCAACGGCAGGGAATGCCGTTAAAAGACTGCCCGCCAGAAGTGGAATTATGGAGTAACGCGGGTTATCCGAAGTCGGATACCATTCAAATAATTTACCTGAAGCATCGGCACTTCCGTTACTTTGCCAAAAAAACCTTTCAATCCCGATTACTTTAAATGCTTCGTATGATTCTCTCAGTAAAAAGTAAAATATTAATAAAATGAAAAAAGATGCAGCGAAGGCATTGAGACGCAGGAAATACTTTATCATGATCTCTTTTATTTTCAGAACCGTCGAACGCTTTTTCAACAGCTGTTCATTAAAAGTGTTTTTACTCTCGTATTCCATTTCAATCAACTTGGCTTAAGGGAATGTATTCCATTTTTTGAACTATCCGCTGCCCTTCGCTTGATTTAATAAATTTCATAAAATCCAGAATCGATTTTTTTGGTTCTCCATTAGTATAACAGTATAATTCTCTGGTTAATGGATACAGCCCGTTCCTTATAATATCATAATTAATTACTCCATCAACAATGGGCGAAAGAGCTTTCAAAGAGTCGGCAAGTTTGATATGGATAACTTTTAAGTCGCTGCGCAAAGCAAAGTATCCAACGCCGCCATAACCGATTCCGTTTTTGTCTTTAGCTACCGCTTCGGCTAATGCAGCAGTTCCCTGCAAAACTTGTGTGAATTTCGAAAAATCAATTTGAAAGCCTTCTTCATTCTTTCCTAGTATTGTTTCTTTAAAAAACTCATATGTACCGCTGCTGTTTTCTCTGCCATACAAAACAATCCGGTTATCGGCTCCGCCGACCTGCTTCCAATTGGTAATTTTGCCGGAGTAGATATCTCTTATTTCGCTCCGGGTCAATGTGTCTATCAGATTTGAGGGATGACTGATAAGCGCAATTCCGTCGAGGGCAACGGCAAATTTTTTGATTTCAATATTTAATTCGCCGGCTTTTTTTAATTCGCGTTCTTTTAATTCTCTGCTGATATTTGCTATGTGTGCGGTGCCGTTTAAGAGCGCGGCTATACCCGTGCCCGAGCCGCCTCCGGTAACTTGAATCGAAACGCCGGGATTTATTTTCATATATTCTTCTGCCCATCTTAGTGAAAGATGAACCATTGTATCAGAACCTTTGATAGATATTCTATCCTTATCAGGCAATTTAATTTTGCACCCTGTAAGAACATTGAACAGAAGCACATAAAGGATTAGGTTGATACGATATTTATTTAAAGACAAAAGCTTTCCCGTGGTTTTATTACATGGTAAAAATAATAATAATCCATCTTTGATACCCTCCGGAATTGTTAATTTTCCATTAAGCCTTCTATGTTTAAAGATAAACAAAAAATAATTGATGGCTAAAAATTCTTTCGGTCTGATCTTTTTACACAGAAATAATTTGCAATAATATACAGGCTTCTTTAATTTTGACCCCAACTTACAATAAATAAGATTATTTATGCCCTCATTTTTCAATACTTGGCTTCCTTTTATTTACCTTTACGGTGTTGGAGGATTTTTCTTCCTAATTGGCATGATCATCATAAGAAAGAGCGGTGCGCTTGATATGTCAAAGAAAAAACATAGATTCTGGTACAAAGTATTGATATTTGGGTTCTTCTATTTTGTAGTTATGCACGCATTATTGATTGTTGCCGCATTATACTGGTAATTTATGGACCTTGAAAAATTTCATAATATTGGAACATCGACTGATTGGATTGTAATGGTGGTATATTTTATCGCCATAATGCTTTTTGGCACTTACTTCGGGCGGTATAATAGAAGCACAAAAGATTTCTTTTTCGGCGGCAGACGCTTTTCTTGGTGGTTAATTTCTTTTTCAATCGTTGCAACGGGGGTTGGAAGCCATAGTTTTATAAAATACTCCGCAAAAGGATTTGAAGCAGGCTTTTCATCCTCTATGACATACATGAATGACTGGTTTTTTGTGCCTTTCTTTTTATTCGGCTGGCTTCCGATTATTATTTATACTAAGATACGATCAATACCTGAATATTTCGAAAAGCGATTCAGTCCTTCGGCAAGATTTCTCGCTACTGTTTTGCTGTTGTTTTATATGATAGGTTATATAAGTATTGGTTTTTTAACTTTGGGTAAAGCTTTACTCCCAATGCTTCCTACCGATTTTACTTTATTCGGAACTCACTTCGAAGTTACATTGATGGGAGTGGTAATAGTTATTGCTATCATAACAGGAATTTACATTACATTCGGCGGACAGACTGCCGTTATATTTACGGATCTTCTGCAGGGTTTTATTTTACTTTTTGCGGGATTTTTGATTTTCATCATCGGGATTTCTTACATAGGCGGGTTAGGATTATTCTGGGATATGCTCCCTACAGAATGGAAGCTGCCGTTAGCGCATTTTAACGAACCATCGAGTTTTAATTTTGTCGGAATTTTTTGGCAGGACGCCATTGCGGGCTCTATAGGTTTTCTTTTCATGAATATGGGTCTCATAATGCGGTTCATGGCAACTAAAAGCGTTAACGAAGGAAGAAAAGCAGCTACTTTTAATATATTATTTATGCTTCCGCTTTCGGCAATTGTTGTTTCAAATGCAGGCTGGGTCGGCAAAGCAATCTCAGTTGAATTCCCTGATATCATTCCGCCGAATACCGACCCCGACCAAATATTTGTTGTGGTTGCAAATGTAATTGCTTCACCTGGAGTTTTTGGCTTTGTTATGGCGGCTCTAACCGCAGCTTTGATGTCAACAGTTGATACTTTAATTAATGCTACCGCCGCAATTTATATCAACGACGTTCACCGTCCTATAAAGAAGTTTCTGAAACAATTATCAGATGACGCAAAAACAACCGACAGAAAGGAATTATTTTCTGCAAGAGTTTCATCGGTAATCATTACTCTTCTTGGTGTATTGGGAGTATTAGCCTTCAGAGATTTTCCTACAGTCTACGAGGCACACGGTTATTTTCATTCTACTCTTACTCCGCCGCTTGTTATTGCAATTTTTATGGGAATATTTTGGAAGAGATTTACGCCTGCAGCTGTAATTGTTACATTTATCGGGGGAATTGCTCTAATGGTGCTTGGAGCTAACTATCCTGCCTTACTTATTAAGCCGTTTGCGCACGGAACCCCAATGGATGAATCTCATCCATTCTCTTATATCCGGGCTCTTTATAATTTGTTTGTCTGTTTTGCGGTTGGATATATCGCAGCGCTTACAACGGGTTATCAGAAAAAATTCGTTGGTTGGGTTAAGACAAAGAGCAATGAAAAAATCATCGTTTACTCAATGCTTACGTTTTCAATTTTCCTGTTTGTCGGTTTAGTTTTCAGTTCTTCGCTGATTTCGCTTCATCCCGAATCTTATCTTGAAATATTTATCTTCGTTCTTTTAAGCCTTGTTATGAGCGCTATGGTTACCTTGCTCGTAACATATTTTGTTAAATATGATCCTGTAGCCAATACGCTGGGTTTAACTGTTTACAGTCTTGCTGAAGCAAAAGAAATGTTTAAAGGTTCGAAAATAAATGATAAAGAAGGCGAAAAAATAAAAGTTCACTGGAAATTTAAAGAAGGCGATGAAGACATTATCTATTTTTCAAAGAACGATATGAAAAGAATGCAGGCTGAAGCAGGTGACCTGGTATATTTAAGCGATGCGAGGAAATGGATGGGCGGGTTAAAGTCAGTTCATTCTGTCTTTGGCGAACCGCACCAAGAGGACGGAATTGTTTACATCACCTCTGAAAATATGCAGCAGGGTCAATTTGTCAAAGGGCGAATACTTCGTGCTGAAAAAGAAATGTGAACTACCTCAAAGAAAGGTGTAAACCACATTAAAAAAAATCATTATTCTAATTGAATCCCATGTCGTCATGTTTCTTTATCAACTTAGTGTATTTATGCATGAAGTAGTTTTGTGCTCTCGTATGTTTACCACCGAAAAAATTGTCTTATTGTTCCTTTACCCAGCTGAAATAATTATTGAAATTAATTATGATTATTATCTCTAACTCACAGAGAAGTGTTTTAGAGTTTTTGAGAAATATTGAATCGGAATATACTTAAGAATTACAAAACTGAAATTTTTCGCAGCAAGAAATTAATGTGGAATTTATAATCAATAGAATCAATCACTTTCTGTATATCAAAAAATCTAATGAACATTCAAAACAATCTTGGAACTTCGACAGACTGGATAGTAATGATCGCCTATTTCATTGTTATTATGGTCTTCGGCTCTTATTTTAGTAAATATAATAGAACTACAACCGACTTTTTTTTTGGAGGGCGGAGGTTTTCATGGTGGCTAATTGCCATGAGTATTGTTGCTACGGGAGTCGGGAGTCATAGTTTTATTAAATACTCAGCGAAAGGATTTACGGATGGTTTTGCTTCAACGATGACATACATGAACGATTGGTTCTTCCTTCCTTTTTTCCTTTTTGGATGGCTGCCAATAATTATTTACACAAAGATAAGATCAATTCCCGAATATTTCGAAAAAAGATTTTCTCCCCTTACACGCTTTTTAGCCACCATTCTGCTTCTGCTGTATATGGTGGGGTATGTGGGGATTGGATTATTAACGATGGGAAAAGCAATACTACCGTTACTACCAGAAAGTCTTAATTTGTTTGGACTGCATATTGAAATAACTCTTATGGGATTAGTTATAGTTATAGCAATGATAGTCGGGATATATATAACTTTCGGGGGGCAGACGGCTGTTATTTTTACAGATCTTGCGCAAGGTTTTATTCTGATCTTCGCTGGTTTATTGGTATTTATTCTCGGCTTGGATTATATAGGCGGAATAAGAGTATTTTGGGATTTACTGCCCACAAATTGGAAATTGCCCTTAGCGAATTTTAATTATCCACCAGGTTTTAATTTCGTTGGAATATTCTGGCAGGACGGTGTGGCAGGTTCTGTGGGATTCTTGTTTATGAACATGGGCTTAATTATGCGTTTTATGTCCTGCAAAAGTGTTAATGAAGGAAGAAAAGCGGCGGCTTTCAATATACTATTCCTGCTGCCGGTTTCTGCGTTTGTAGTCGGAAATGCAGGCTGGTTGGGAAAAGTAATTTCAATTATTAATCCTGAAGTTGTTTCTCCGGACTCGAACCCCGATGAAATTTTTGTGTTAGTAGCAAATATTATATCACACCCCGGAGTATTCGGTTTTATTATGGCTGCTTTAACTGCTGCTCTAATGTCTACCGTTGATACGCTTTTGAACGCAATCGCGGCTGTGTATATTAACGATGTTCATAGACCGGTTAGGCGCTGGTTTAAGAAGAAAGTCATTTCACTTAAGGAGGATGATAAACACGAATTAATTACAGCCAGGTTTGCAACTGTCTTTTTTACTTTGCTTGGAATAGTTGCTGTAATACCCTTCAGTAAATTTCCAACTGTGTATGAAGCGCACGGCTATTTTCATTCGACCTTGACGCCTCCGTTAGTTGTTGGAATTTTCTTCGGAATATTCTGGGTAAGATTTACGAATACAGCTGTAATATCAACCTTTATTGGCGGCATAGCTTTTATGGTGCTTGGCATGTACCATCCTATTCCGTTAATTGAATTCTTTGCCCACGGGACCGAATATGTTCCGTCTCATCCTTATATCTATATAGGAGCGCTGTATAATCTGTTTGTTTGTGTTGCAATTGCAGTTGTCACAACCCTTACATCAGATTATCAAAGAAAGCTTGTGACTTTGCTTAAAATGAGGGTTCATCACAAGGTCCATGCATTTATGCTGGTAATTCTCTCAATAATTATTTTTTCGCTGATTGTTTTTAATGCATTCTCTTTGCCGGTATTATTTGTATTAAGCATACTTTTGACTTTCTTGGTAATAATTTCCGCAACGTATTTTATCCCTTATAATGATAAAGAAAACACCGAGGGTTTTACAGTTTGGTCGATTAAACTCGCAAAAGAAAAATTTAAGGGAAAAACACTTAATGAAACAGAAGGACAAAAGATTAAAGTAGATTGGCGCTTGGAAGAAGGTTCTAAAAACATCGTAAGATTCTCGGAAAATGATATGGGATTAATGAAAGCTGATGTTGGCGATCTTGTTTATTTAAGCGATGCGAGGAAATGGATGGGCGGGTTAAAGTCAATTCACTCTGTCTTTGGCGAGCCGCACGGAGAAAACGGAATTGTTTACATCACCGATGAAAATTTGCAGCAGGGTCAGTTCGTCAAAGGGCGAATACTTTGTGCTGAAAAAGAGATGTGAATAACCACACAGTTGGTAAAACAAAACAAATTAATTCCTATTAAATCATAATTCCCGCAATTCTGTTTTTCTTATTCATCTTTCTCTCTTAAATTAGCATTGTATTTTTACCGGTGGAAAACAGAAAATGACTTTAAAAAAATTATATGTGATTTCAGGGAAAGAGCAAATCTTCCGTATAATTATCTCGGTTCCTGATAAACTTATTATTGAGAGACGAAACATTAAGGATAAGCAGGCATATTTTAGCGCATACGATATCTTTCTCGGAGAAAAAATATTCACTAACCTTCAATTTGAAGAAAAATACTGGGTTGGGGTCGAGTCCTCTTATAAAAATATAATTTATTTTCACAAATATGCGAAACCCGATATGCCGGGTCATCGTTCAATCATTGCTGTGGATATTAATAGCGCAGAAATCATGTGGAAATCCGACTCATACACTTATCTGTTTGTTCACGAAGATATTCTCTATTGCAGTAAGCAGGAGTTTGGCGGACAAAACTATTTTGCGTTGGATTATTCCAGCGGACAGGTAATTTCAGATTATGGTAATGATTTTGATATTATCAAGTCCAGAAAAGCAGATTATGAAGACTCTCTCGACTATTCTGATTACAGTTTCCCGGAGTTTTTTGTAAAAGGAAACAACGGCGATAAAAGAGCAGCGGAATTGCTTGAAAAACAACTATCAACTATTTCCCCTTTAGGTGATATTGAATTTCTCGTCCATGGGGATTGGCTATTTTATAATTATCATTCAGAAAATTCCGGCAAAGGTTTGCTTAATTCTTTCAAAGCATTTAATTTGATAAACAGTAAATTGATACTCTCAAAGATTATCAATTCTAACATTAATGCTTTTGCGCCGGATTCGTTTTTTGTTTATAAAAATTTACTTCTGCTTCTTGAAGAGAAAAGAAATTTGTTGGTCTATAAAATAAACTGAAACATGAAATTAAGTAATGAAGAAAAAAATATACTTCTGAACACTGCGCGCGAAACTATCAAATCGTATATTAAAAACAGCTATCCGGAGGAATTAAACTTCGGTGAATACAAAATGCTTAAAACGAAAGCGGGCGCTTTTGTAACCCTAACCATCGAAGGACAACTTAGAGGCTGTATTGGTTACATTATTTCGAACAAACCTTTAATCGAAACTGTCAAAAACGCTGCTTTTGAAGCGGCATTTAGAGATCCGCGTTTCCTGCCTCTCAGCGAAGAAGAATATGAAAGAATTTCCATTGAAATATCCGTGCTCTCCGAACCATTTCCTATGAAAACTTACGATGATATTGAAATTGGCAAGCACGGGCTGATAGTAGAAGAAGGCATTAAAAGAGGACTGCTTCTTCCGCAAGTTCCTATCGAACATAATATGAGCAAAGAAGAATTTTTAAACGCATTGTGTAATAAAGCCGGGCTGCCAACTAATTATTGGAAAATGAAACTATTAAATATAAATATGTTCACCGCTTTAGTTTTTGGCGAGAGCCGGTGAAAAATTTTTTCAATAATTAACAACTCATTTTTTATCATAAAGCAGCGGCGCTTAAATTCGGAGGCGAAAGGATGAATTTGATAAGAAAACCCGCAGTCGCTGGGTTGTTTTATCCAGATAATGAAAAAGATTTGAGAAATAATATTGTTAATTTAATGAACAAAGCTCGGAGTGAATTTGAAACCAAGAATATTTTGGGAATTATTTCGCCTCATGCAGGTTATATTTATTCTGGTTACAGTGCAGCGCATGGCTTCAATGCGTTAAAACAAAAGAAATTTAACACGGCAGTGATTCTTTCTCCAAGCCACAGCGAGTACTTCCCTGGCATTTCAGTTTATTCCGGGGATGCTTATCAAACCCCTTTCGGATTAATTCCAATTAATATTAACAAAAGAAAAATCCTTTCAGCAGGAAATGAGGAAATTTTTGAGGGAATTGAAGGGCATCGGAAAGAACACGCAGTTGAAGTGCAGCTTCCTTTTCTACAGGTGATTAACAAAGAATTTGATATTGTCCCAGTAGTCATAGGCGATCAAAGCAAAAAGTATATTGACATTGTTGCCGATAAATTAGTCGATATAATTGATGATAAAACAATTGTTGTTGCATCGTCAGATCTTTCTCATTTTTATGATAAAGCCACAGCCGATAAGCTTGATTCAATTGTTCAAAGCAGAATAGAAAATTTTGAATTCGATGAACTTCAAAGCGATCTTGAGAAAAATAAGTGCGAGGCTTGCGGCGGAGGAGCGATTGTGGCTTTGATGAAATCCGCTTACCAAGTTAATTTTAGGAAATCAAAAATATTATCCCGGACTGATTCTGGCGATTTTTCAGGGGACAATAGAAGAGTGGTTGGTTATCTCTCTGCGGTTGTTTATAACTAATAATCAGTGGGTGCTTACATGAAATTTTTTTTAATAATCATTTTAAGCGTTTTCACCTTTAATTCTTCTATTCATTATAAGGGAGATGAATTGGAAAAAAAGATTGACGAAATATTTGCCGGGTTTAATTCTTTAACTCCGGGCGCGGCAGTCGGAATTTATTACAAATCAAAGCTTATTTTCGGGAAGGGATACGGATTAGCAAGTCTGGAAAGCCGAGTTGAAATTACACGAGAAACAAACTTTCGGCTGGCTTCGGTTACAAAACAGTTTACTGCAATGTCAATTATGCTGCTTGCCGCAGAAAGAAAACTCTCTCTTGATGATTTGATTATACAATATTTTCCCGAATTGCCTAAATATACCGACAGAATTACCGTTAAAGATTTACTCCGGCATACTTCCGGCTTGCCTGATTATGAAGACCTTATTGATGATACCACAACAGTTCAGCTTAAAGATAAAGATGTTTTACAAATTCTTGCCAAAACAGATAAAGGCTATTTTGAACCGGGGACTAAGCATAAATACAGCAATTCCGGGTATGCATTACTGGCATTATTAGCCGAAAAAATTTCCGGTTTAACCTTCGCCGAATTTTTGAAAGATAGAATTTTTGATCCGCTTGAGATGAAAAGCAGTGTTGCATTCGAAGAGGGCATTTCAGAATTAAAAAATAGAGCATTCGGCTATGCTAAGAATGACAGCGGGTATGTTTTTTCTGATCAAAGTTTAACTAGTGCGGTGCTGGGTGACGGCGGAATATATACTTCTGTCGAAGATATGTTCAAATGGGATCAAGCGTTATATTCAAGCAGGTTGATTGACAAATACCTTCTGAACGAAGCGTGGACAAAAGCAATATTGAATGACGGCAGCGTAATAGATTATGGCTATGGATGGTATCTTGACGTTTACAATAATTACCAGCGAATTTATCATACTGGCAGCACCTGCGGATTCAGCAATGTATATATGCGAATTCCACAGGAGGAACTTTCGATTGTTGTTCTGATTAACATTCGTGATATTAAGGCAATTGAATACGGCAATAAAATAGCTGATTTGATATTACAAAAATAAATTTGGAGTCTGTATGTCATCAATAAATAGAAAAGAATTTATCAAGAAATCAGCTGCGGCTATGGCCGGAGGCATTGCTCTCTCTTATGGCTGCGGTAATGCCGAAGAAAAACCTTCGGCGGCTGTATCAGGTAAAACTTACGAATGGGTTTTAGTAACTGCATGGCCACCGCATTTCCCAATTTTAGGCGATGCTGCGGAAAAATTTGCTAAGTCAGTCGAAGTTATGTCAAATAGAAGAATGAAGATTAAAGTTTACGGCGGAGGGGAATTAATACCAGCGCTCGAAACCTTCGATGCGGTAAGTCAAGGTATGGTACAGATGGGTCATTCAGCATCATACTATTGGGCTGGAAAATCCCCAGTGGCTCAAATTTTTACAGCAGTTCCTTTCGGGATGAACACCACTCAAACTTATTCTTGGCTTTACTACGGGGGCGGGCTTGATTTATGGAAAGAACTCTACGCAAAATTTAACTTAGTCCCTTTCCCTGCCGGAAATACTGGCGGGCAGATGGGAGGCTGGTTCAATAAAGAAATCAATTCAGTATCCGATCTCAAAGGTTTAAAGATGCGGATTCCAGGCTTCGGCGGGAATATAATTCAAAAAGCCGGCGGCTCGGCAATACTTTCGCCAGGCGGGGAAATTTACACTAATCTTGAAAGAGGAGTAATCGACGCAGCCGAGTGGATTGGTCCTTATCACGACTGGCTGATGGGATTTCACAAAATTTCCAAATATTATTATTATCCTTCGTTTGCTGAGCCTACAGGCATGATAGAACTTATTGTAAACAAAAGTGCATACGAATCTTTGCCGGAGGATTTGAAGGAAATAATTTTACAAGCCTCATCGGCTGTAAACAACAAATCACTTGCCGAATTTGATGCAAAGAATACCGAATATCTTGAGAAAATTAAAAACGAAACAAGAGTTCAAGTACGCCAGTTTCCTGAGGAAGTGACCGCTGCATTCAAACATTATGCTTCTGAAGTATTGGGAGAAATTCGTTCTAAGGATGAATTGAGTGCCCGCATTCTCGGCTCTTATTCAAAATTCCAGGAAAGAATAAAGTTTTGGGCAGAAATATCCGATAAATTGTATTACTATTGATTTTTTTATTCTAGTTGCTCAATAACTTTGGAAGCCAGAGCGCAATCTGGGGAAATAAAACGATTAGAAGCAATCCGATAATTTGTATAATTATAAACGGCACTGCTCCTGCATAAATATGTTTTGTTGAAACACTATCCGGAGCTACTCCTTTCAAAAAGAACAGTGCAAACCCGAAAGGCGGGGTTAAGAAAGATGTCTGTAAATTGATGGCAATTAATATTCCAACCCATAGAAGATCTACATTCAAATGAATAAAGATCGGCATTACTACTGGAACTATTATGAAAATGATTTCAATAAAGTCTATAAAGAAACCGGCTATGAAAATTATAACCATTACGATTGCAAGAAAATGATGCGGCTCCAAACTTGAGGTTGTTGCCAACTCAGTCAAGTATCTATCACCCCCCATTCCCCTGAAAACCAAACCAAATGCAGAAGCCCCGACGAGAATTATAAAAGCCATACTCGTCAGCGTCATCGTATCTTTCATTACTTCTTTTAATGTAACTAATGAAAACTTCTTTCTGAATATAGTTAACATTGTTGCTCCCATTGCGCCGATTGCTGCCGCTTCAGTCGGGGATGCTATACCGGCAAATATGGAACCGAGAACAACAAGTATAAGAAAGAACGGTATTAGGAATGCATTAATTACTTTTTGAGCTTTCGCTTTCCCAGTGAATTGAATTAATTCTTCAGCCGGCATGGCAGGTACAAGTTTAGGCTTAAACAATGCCAGCGACCCTATCCAAAGGAAGTACAGGAAGACCAATATCAACCCAGGAATTAGAGCTGCGATGAAAAGATCGCCTACCGAAATGTTTAATACACTGCCGAGTAAAACCAGTACAATACTTGGCGGAATAATCTGTCCTAATGTTCCGGAAGCAGAGATGATTCCTGCAGCTACTCTCTCATCATAACCCCGTTTAAGCATTGTCGGAAGAGTAAGAATTCCCATAGTAACCACAGTAGCCCCTACAATTCCGGTTGCGGCAGCCAGCATTGCACCAACGACTAAAACGGAAAAAGCTAATCCGCCGTTATGCTTTCCGAATAACAAAGCCATTGTTTCCAGGAGTTCTTCTGCCAAGCCGGATTTTTCGAACATTACACCCATGAAAATAAAAAGAGGCACAGCCATTAAAATATAATTGTTCATTATTCCCCAGACTCTAAGGGGGAGCAGGTTAAAGAAATCTATTCCGAAGATAAAAAGTCCGAACACAACTGATGCGCCGCCGAGCGTGAAGGCAACAGGAAATCCTGTCATCAATAAAAACAAAATAACAACGAAAAAGATTATCGGCAGAGATTCAATCATTCGCCGTCAACAGGCTTGTTAATGATAATTAAAAAAGATCTAAAAAATAAAGCAAGACCCTGCAGAAGCAAAAACACAAAAGACAGAGGAAGTATGGATTTAAGCAAATATCTCGCAGGCAGACCCCCGGGGTCAGGTGAAGTTTCGCCAATTAAAAAAGAACTGATAACAAAGTTCTTTGATGAATTAATAACTATAATGCAGAAAGGAATTAAAAAAAATATTGTGCCGATTATATTTATTATTGCTTTGTTCCGGCGGCTAAAACGGGAATAAAAAACATCAACTCTCACATGTTTTTCGTGTAAAAGAGTGTAAGCAGCACCCATTAAAAATAATACGGCAAATAAATGCCACTCAAGTTCCTGAACTGCAACAGAACTCTCTCTCAGTAAATAACGTGAAAAAACATCGAGACAAACTAAGACGACCAGCAGCGAAGAAAGCCAAGAAACCCAATTCCCAAGTTTGTTGTTGAATTTCTCAACCGTATTTATGTATTTTCTCAGAAAGTTCATATTAGATTGAATAAAGAACAAAATTAAAATAATAGAATTAGTGTAAAGATTAAAGAAATATTTTGTCATTAAATGTTTTCAAATAAAAAAAAATGCAGTATTTTTAAATAAGATAAAAGAATCCTTTTGATAATTTAAAATATCATAAAATGTACCCGTTAATTGAAAAAGAAATGCGTAAGAAGTTCAAGATTAAATTTGACAGCGGCGTTGAACCGGTATTTGTGCAATGCCCTGCTGCATTGATAATGTTAGGTGATCACACGCATTATAACGACGGGATTATCCTTTCTGCAGCCGTCAATAGATTCGCAGGCGCCGCCATCAAAAAAAGAAACGACAAGAAAGTGATTTTCCAAATTTATAATAGAAAGCAGGTATACTCGATAGATCAACTAAGCGATAATAATCAAAACCTGAATGGAAGTGAATTCATTAATTTCAAACCATTATTAAACGCATTTGTGAAAAAAAGTTGGGTAGATACAGGTTTTGAATGTTTAATAGGGAGCGATATTCCTCTTTGTATCGGGTTAGGGCATATCTCCTCGCATTTTCTTGCAGTGGCTATGGCAATAGTAGCAGAATTCAAAATTCAACTGCAACAAAACGAATTAATTGAGTTGGTAGGTAAGTCGCAAATTGACTCGCTTGGTAAAATTACAAATAAAGCTCATTTATTTACTTCGTTTTATGCTAAATTAAACCAGCTTTTGAAAACAGATTTGCGGCAGTTGAAAACTGAATCAATCAGATTTAGTTCCGGCGAACTTAAAGTTGTAATATTTGATACGGGGGTTAAAATACAAGAAGCCAAAGATATCTGCACTGAGAGGATAGAAGAATGCATGGTAGGCGTTCAAGGGGCAAGGCTGTATATATGGGGCATCAGAAATCTGCGTGATGTAAACCTTGACTTTTTGCAAAGACATTTTAATATGTTGCCAAGAAGAATTTATAACAGAATCTTGTATAATGTCCTCGAAAGAATCCGAGTAGAGAAAGCAATTGAATCAAGCAGTAATAAAAATCTTGATGATTTCGGCAGATTGTTATACGAATCACACGCCAGCTTGAGGCATGATTATTCGCTTGGATCAGAGCAATTGGATTTTCTTGTTGGCGAAGCCAAGCGGTTTGATTTTGTTTTTGGAGCGAAACTTATAAGCTGCAGCACTATTGAAAGCACATTTAATATTGTTCATAAAGCGCATACCGGAGAATTTATCAAAGCCGTAAAAAAATCTTATAAAGAAAAATTTAAGCGTAATTTAAATGCTTATACGCTTGAAATAATTAATGGAGTTTCGAGTAAATAATCAAGATTATTTCTTAATAAAAATTCCTGCCTCAAAATCAACTTGATTTTATCTTGTTATAGTAATAGATTTTCAACCACATTTATTGGATGGAGTGTTAATGAATTTTTTTGATGATTTTATCGAAGATAATGACGTACCTTTTAACTCGAGCGAAGAAATTGAAAACAAAATAAAAGCAGCAAAAGAAATAATTGAAAACGGCGATATTTTTTTTAATATTGAATCTATAGAAGATACAGTTCAATTATGTCTGGATACTGATTATGTCGACGACGGACTTTTCCTCACCGGGAAACTCTTAGATTTTGCGCCTTATAATTCCGAATACTGGCAGTTCATGGGGATTTTTTACAACAGCAAATTAGAGTTTGAATTAGCAAACAGTTGTTTTGAAAAATCCTTGTCTATGAATCCGAATGATGTTGAAACCCTTCTAAACAAATCTGTTTCTGAGGATAACATCAATCAATTTGATGAGGCGATTCAAACTTTAGAAAAAGCTCGCAGTATTGAACCTGGAAATGAAGAAGTTCTTTTTAATCTTGGTCTTATTTACGAAAAACAAGAGAATTATTCAAAAGCCGCAAAATTTTTTCTAGAAGCTCTTGAACTTGACGGCTCTTACTCCGAAGCATGGTATGAACTCGGTTATTGTTACGAAGCTATTGAAGAGTTTCAGAAATCGATCGAGGCTTATGATAAGTTTCTCGAATTCGAACCGTACAGCTCAACGGCTCTTTATAACAAAGCAATTGTTCTTATACGCATGGGAAAATTTGAGCAAGCTGCTAATATTTTCGAATTATCCGTTGCGATCCGCGAGGACTTTTCGAGCGCATGGTATAACCTTGGCGTAGCTTACGCCAATCTTAACAGAATTCCCGAAGCCATCAGTGCGATTAAAAAAGCGTCGAGACTTGACCCCGAAGACGAAGCCATCTGGTTCACACTCGGACAGACATACGAGGATATTGATAATATTCAGAAGGCAATTGAATGTTACAGCAGAGCAATCAAACTCGACGATGAATATTACGAAGCATATTTATCGAGAGGATACTGTTTTGATGTTATAGGGAAATATCAGCTGGCGCTTAAGGACTTTAATTCTGCAATAAGATTAACGGAAAATTCTATTGAGGCTTGGCGCGCTAAAGCGGAACTTGAGTATTCACTCGGCGAGCTTAATGAATCTATTGAGAGTTATAGAAAAATTCTTGCCCTTGACCCGGATAACTTTGAAGTATGGTTTAAGCTTGCGGAAACATATATTGAAATAGGAAATTGGCTGGACGGAGTTGAATCTTATAATCAATGCATCAGGCTTCAACCGGAAAATGCAAACGCCTATTATGGTAAAGCCAAAGTTAAGTTTTTATTAAGCCAGACACGCGAAGCAATAGAGCATTTAAAATCAGCTTTCGCGCTTGATCCGAATATTAAAGATGATTTCATCAAGGAGTATCCCGAAGTGAAATCATCCAAACTCTATGTTAAACTTATTGAAGAAAAATAAATTTCTGTGCAGGAATAAAAAGTTATGCAGGCTTTCAATAAATTCAACCACAATACTAAGATAGTCGGAGTGATCGGACATCCGATCCGCCATTCCCTTTCGCCTTTAATGCATAACATTGCTTTTGAAATTCTTGATCTGGATTATATTTATCTTCCATTCGACGTTCCTATATCTGGCTTAAAAGATGCCATAAAGGGTATGAAAGCTCTTGGAATAAAAGGGTTTAATGTAACGCTTCCTCTCAAAGAAAAGATTTTTCAATATCTTAATGATGTATCCGAAGAAGCTACTGTTATAGGAGCAATAAATACTGTAGTTAATGAGAACGGGGTTTTGACAGGATACAATACTGATGCATTTGGTGTTGCTGAAACTCTTATGCCCTATAAAGATGAAATTATTGGTTCCGAAGTTTCTATTTTTGGTGCGGGCGGCGCTGCAAGAAGCGTTATTTATTCATTGATAAGAAATTTTAAAGTGGGGCAGATAAACATAATTAATCGTACCGAACAGAAAGCCGAATCAATGAAAGAATATTTTGCCGCAAAGATGTTCTTCGAAAATTTCAAGGCTTACGGTCTTCTGCCGCCGGATTTAGTTGAGGTTCTCGGGAAGTCAAAACTAATTATTAATTCTTCCTCTATTGGAATGTACTCTGAAATTGACGATTCGCCCACGAGCATTGCCGAATCTTTTAATGATAACCAAATTATTTTTGACGTTGTTTATAATCCTGTGAAGACCAGACTGCTTCAAATTGCCGAAAGCCGGGGCGCAAAAACACTCAATGGATTAAGAATGTTTGTAGAACAGGGCGCAAAATCTTTTGAGCTGTGGACTGGCGAGAAAATGCCTAATAAAAAAATTTATGATACCATTTTGCAGTATATGAAACAGCTTTAAAAAGAAAAACCGAAATCCGCATCATCTAATTTTCTGCCCGATGAATCATATAAGACTTCTCTTTTTAATTCGCCGTTAACGTAGCTCGCTTCCCTTTTAAGTAATCCATTCGGATAATAACTGTAAAATGGCCCATCAATCAAATTATTCTTATAGATTGTATAATCAGAGACCTCATTATTTTCGAAATACCACGTTATAATTCCATTCTTTAACCCGTAGCTGAAATTTTCTTTGGAAAGAATTTGTCCGCTTTTGTAGTAATACTGAACTGTCCCGTGGAGCAACCCATCTCTATAAAACTTATCTGCTTTTAATTCTCCTGTTTCATAAAATTCCTTAGATTCGCCGTAAAGCAAATCGTTCGAATAAATATTTTCCGCTTGCAAAATTCCATCAGTATTATATAATAACTGCTTTCCGTTTTTTAAACCGCTGAGATAATTGACAACTTCTGACAGAACACCGTTTTCATGGTAATAATAATTAGTTCCGTTGAGCGATTCGTCTCTATAATATAGTTCGGACTTTAAAAAGCCGTTGTCGTAATAAAATTTATTTATGCCGTCCATTTTACCGCTGTGAAAATTCAGCTCAGCCTTAATTACTCCGTTGTCATAAAACTCACTGAAACTTTCTTCCACTTTTTGAACTTTGCTTCCGTATTCATATTTAACACGCTTAACAATTTGACCTTCCTCGAATGTGTCGATTACTTTGATGCTGCCGTCGGGAAAATAAAGGTATGAAAAACCGTGCAGCTTGTCATCTTTATAATTTGCTTCGAGCGCAATATCTCCAAAATCAAAATAAACACGCGTAAGCCCTTCAAGTTTGCCATTAACATAATTGCGTTCAACTTCAATACCGCCTTCTTCAAAGAATATTTTTGACAAACCGTTAAGCTCGCCGCCTTTGTAGCTCCATATTCCCTGTATAGCTCCGCTTTTATAATAAGTTTTAGTAAAACCTTCCTGTAGTCCGTTTTTGTAATTTGGTTCGGACCATAATTCTCCGGTTTCATAATACCATTTCGATTCACCATTTAATCTGCCGTCTTCATATAACCATTCCATGCTAAGAGTCCCGTCGGGAAAATACCACAGAGAAACCCCCACTTCTTTGCCTTTATCAAAAGTCCAGTCTTTCCACAATTGTCCGTCAGCGTAATACTCTTTATAAGAACCGTGTTTTAATCCATCTATGTATTCACCGATACTTTTGATCTTACCGTTGGGATAATATTCTTTTTTAATTTCAATCTGCGCATTTACAGAAAGAAAAAAACAAAATAGTAATAGAAATATGTTTCTAAATTTATTCATGATTCGAAAATATTTATTTCAAAACTAATTAAAAGAATTTTCAGATTGAATGAAAAAAGAATTATATATTTGCCTATGTTAATAACCAAAGCCGATGATAATTACTAAATACAAAGTAAGATTTTACGACGCTGACCCTGCGGGAATATTATTCTTTGCCAATTACTTCCGCATTGCCCATATGGTTTATGAGGAGTTTATGACTTCCCTGAAATCAACCATAAATTATTTTGATAACGAAAAATTTATTCTGCCTATAGTACATACGTCGGCAGATTATTTGAAACCGGTTTACGTAAATGATGAACTGGAAATTATTCTTACTGTTGAAGAAATAAAGGAGTCTTCATTTATTTTAAAGTACAAAATGTGCGGCGCAGAGAATGTAATAAAAGCGGTACTAAAGACAGTTCATGTGTGTGTTGATAAAAAGACTTTCGCAAAAGAGAAGATAAGCGGTAATCTAAAAACAAAACTTACGGCACATCTTTATCCATAATTCTTTTCAAACCGGCTAAATCCATTTTACCTGAATCGCCTTCGGGCAGTTCATCCACAAAATAGAAATGCTTTGGAATTTTATATCCGGCAATTATTTCTTTGAGCTGCCGGACAATCTCTCTTTCATTCAAATTAGCACCCGCTTCAAGCTGAATAAAAGCGGCTGCCGACTGAACCCACTCGTCGCTGTCAACAGTAATAACAGCAGCATTCTTGATATCTTTAAGAGATTTAATTGCAGTTTCTATCTCATAAATACTAATGTTTTCACCTCCGGAAATGAAAACATCATCGATTCTTTTTTCTATAAATAATAAACCGTCAGTGTTTATGTAGCCCAAATCCCCTGTATAATAAAAACCGTCCCTAAGCTTCTTCCCGGTTTCAATGTGGTTATTAACGTAATCTTTAAAAAGTGATGGAGATTTAACAAGAATTTCACCGCGGGAATTAATTGGCACAGGCTTGTTTTCCTTATCAACTATTACTATGCTGCTTTCGCCCAATACTTTTCCTGATGAAAGAGGAAAATTTTTGCAGATATCGGTATGAAGGGCTGTTACCATAGAACATGTTTCGGTTGAACCATAAACCTTTACTAAAGGATAATTTTTTCTCAAAGCATTCTCGATCAACCGCTTATCGCTACCGCTGCCGCCTAAATACAAACAGCGTAACCTTTTATTCGGGCTTATTCCACGTTCCAAAATTCTTTTCAGCACAGTCGGGACAAAAGAAATAATTGACGGATCAAAATCATTAAGCGCAGAAATGATATCATCCGTTGAAAAGGAATTTGGTATGGCAACCGAACCACCCGTTAAAAGCGACCGGATGAAAATCATAAAACCGCCGATGTGATAAAATGGAATGCTTGCAAGAGAGATATCATCCGGCATATAGTTTGTAAATTTATCAGATTTAGCAGCGCTCGAAAATAAATTGCCGAATGTCAGTCGAACCCCTTTCGGTGTTCCGGTTGAACCTGATGTAAAAATAATAACTGCAATATCGTTCGTTTTTGGGGTGCAATAATATTTACTCTGAGACTTTAGGGCGGATAATCCTTGTAAAGAAACAGCATGTATTTGTTTAAAGACGATTTCATCGCCATCATTAATAATTAGTGATGCATCTAAAATATCTATTTGACGAAGTTTTTCCTTTACAGATAGTTTGTAATTGAGCGGGGAAGGAATAACTCCCAGCCGCCAGCATGCTGAGCATACTGCTATTGAGTCAGCCGGGTCTTGCAAATTTAATGCAACAATGCTGCCGCTCTTTAAATTATAATAAGATATTGAATCAGCATAAGAATTGACTCTTTCATTCAGCTGTTGATAATTTATAGAATACTGCTTTGATACAAGCGAATTTGCCGAAGGAAAAGCCTCCGCAGCAGAATTTAGCCAATCTGTGTGTTGATTTATTAGAATCATCCTAAAGAATATCCAGATTATTCAAATAGTTCTGAAGATTAAATTCAATCACCCCGTTTGAAATTGGGAAAATATTATCTTCAAAATCTTTGGCAAGAAATTCATGTGTTCCTAATCCATGAATGTTGTTATTCTGAACTTGAGCGGAGAGAAATATAAGTCCCCTCCTGCCGATAATATTTTCAAATACCGAAGAGATTACAACTGATTTGCCAATTTGATTAGCTGCATCTATAATTCTCAAGGAATTTACAAAGCCAAGAAGAACCGGTTTGATAACAATTCCTTCGATGGAACACTGCTTGAGAAAATATACGGCATCTTCTGGTGATTTAATAAATATATCCGGAAATATCTTTGTATTAGATTCGCCGGATAATTTTAATAATTCACTTCGGCCGCTTACCGGATCTTCTATAAATTCAATGCGGTATTTATCCGAATCTTTGAGAAACTCCGATGCCTGACTTTCTGTCCATGCCAAGTTTGCATCCAAGCGTAAATTAAACCCATAACCAAATTGATCTCTGATGTTTTTAATCAATCCAACATCGCTTTGGACAGAATTAATCCCGACCTTTATCTTCACCGCCTTAAAACCTGCGGCAGTCATTCTCTCAATTTCAGTGATACATTCTGCGGGATTCTCAGAACTAATTAATCCACTTATACCGATTACACCTGTGGAATTATTTATTGAGTAAGTATTTCTTTCGGATTTGAGAAGGAGTGAAAACAACGCTTGTTCCACACCAAATAATACCGACGGAAAATTTTTGAATTTGGAAAGCAGTGTGTTTATCTGTTCAATGTTGTCTATTCTTTTTTGGATTAATACTTCTTTAATTTTCGCAAACAGTTTTTCTGCATCTTGCGGAGATTCTCTACTCAAACCCAGCAGGGGAGAAATCTCCCCGTAAGCCGATCCTTCCGATGATATTACAAAAATGTAAAATCCCTCTTTTGAATTAATTAATTGAGCGGCAGTTCTAAACGGTTTTGCAAATTGCAATTCAAATCTCTTGAAATTTATTTCCTCGATAATCATAAAACAATCCCGATTGAAAATAATAATCCATAGAGTGCAGAGAATTTTGCTGAGAGTTCAAGAGTTTTGTTTAAACTGCGTCCGCTAAAGTTTTTCAGCATATAAATCAACCGAAAAGCGGCAGGAAGCGTAATGAAAGGAAGAAATATCCAGAAACTTTGGTCAAAATAGAAAAACAATACTATTGGAATTATGTACGAAAGGACAAGTAAAATTGTGAATTGATATCTTGAAAAATCTCTGCCGAAAATAACGGATAAAGTTCTTTTGTTGTTCTTTTCGTCTTCTTCTGCGTCGCGGTAATTATTAACAATTAATATATTCGTTATTAGAGCCCCCACTGGAATAGAAGATAATAAAACGAAAGTGTTTACGCTGAGAGATTGAACAAAGTATGTTCCGCATGTTCCTATAATGCCGAAAAAAATAAAAACAAAAACGTCTCCAAGACCGTTATAGGCTAATGGGTAAGGGCCTGCAGTGTAAGCGATCCCTGCTGCAATCGAGAGTATGCCTATCAATAGAACAATCCAACCTGCGAGATAAACGAGATAAAGTCCGAGACTAAAACAGATGAAAAAAGTGATCAAAATTCCAACCTTCATTTCATTAACCGAAAGCAATCCTGATGCAAGCGCCCGCTCGGGACCCAACCGTTCTTTTGTGTCTTTGCCGCTCAGAAAATCGTACAAATCATTCACATAATTAGTCGCTGTTTGAATCAATACTGAACAAACAAGCGCAATGAGCGCTGGGAAAAAATTGAATGTGCCCATTTTGTAGGCGGCTGCGCTTCCCACAATTACCGGCACAAATGCCGCCAAAAGAGTTCGCGGACGGCTTGCGATTATCCAGCTATTAATTTTTGAATTAAGCATTCTAAATCGAATTTATTTATGGCACACGGGGATATTTTGAAAAATCAGGTTTACGTTTTTCGTTGTAAGCCTTTTTGCCCTCCTGTGCTTCCTCGCTCATATAATAAAGCAGCGTAGCATTTCCAGCAAGTTCTTGAATGCCGGCTTGACCGTCGAGCTCGGCATTAAAAGCCGATTTGAGCAGTCTTATTGCCAACGGACTCTTTTCAAGAATCTTATTAGCCCAACGTATTCCTTCGTCTTCAAGTTCAGCCAGAGGCACAACTTTATTCACCAGCCCCATATCCAAGGCTTCCTGAGAGTTATATTGATCGCACAAATACCAAATTTCACGCGCCTTTTTCTGCCCGACTATTCTCGCAAGATAACTTGATCCAAAACCGCCGTCAAAACTTCCAACTTTCGGACCTGTTTGACCGAAGACGGCATTATCTGCTGCAATGGTCAAGTCACATATTACATGAAGCACATGTCCGCCTCCTATAGCGTATCCGGCAACTAGTGCAATCACAGGTTTGGGTATGCTTCTTATCTGCTTTTGCACGTCAAGAATATTCAGGCGGGGGACGCCGTCTTTTCCCACATATCCCTTATCTCCTCTAATTCTTTGATCGCCTCCCGAACAGAAAGCATACTTTCCGTCCTTTGCAGGACCTTTTCCTGTTAAAAGAACAACACCGACAGATGCGTCTTCTCGTGCATCATTAAATGCGTCGTACATTTCAAGAACTGTTTCGGGTCTAAAGGCATTTCTTACGTCAGGTCTATTGATGGTGATTCTGGCAATTCCGTTCATTTTTTCGTAAATGATGTCCTGATATTTTTTGGTTTTAATCCAATTATATTTCATCCTTATTTCCTTTAGAATTATTCATTAAAAATTTTTTAAGAAATTGTTCAGCAAAATAGAAAAATCATACGGTTTTTCTATATGAACCGCGTGGCTGCACGCTTTAACGGTTTTTACTTCTGCAGCCGGGAAAAGGGATTGCATTTTATAGTTTATCTGCGCGAATTTATTATCGTATTCTCCATTTATAAGCAGAACTTTTTGCCGGAAGCTATTAATTCGTTTCCAATAAGAAGGCATACTGCCTGTACCGAATTTTAACAAAATATTCTTTAATCCGGTTCTGTTATTTTTTCCCCTTCGGTAAATTATTTGCTCAAGCTTCTTTTTATTTGAAGCTAAAGATTTGAATAGTTCCTGATTATACCAAAAAATCAAAAATTCATTCATACTCCGAGAGATATTTTCGGTTAATGCTTTGTCCTTTTCCCTCCGGATTTTTCTTTCAGACAGGTTTTCAATTCCTGCCGTGCTGCCTGCTAATATCAACCCGGCGACCTTAGAAGGGTATTTGATAGCATAAGAAAGCGCGGCTCTGCCGCCCATAGAGTATCCGCATAAAATTACTCTGTCAAAATTTAATTGCTTTTGAACCTCAGAGATCTGATTTATAATTGAGGATGCACAATAGTGTTTCAATTCTTCCGGCGAATCAGATTTCCCATGCCCTATCAGATCGATTTGTACCGGGTAAAATTTCTCGGGCAAAGATTTTACAATTTCATTCCAATCGGATGAAGAACCTAAAAATCCGTGCAGAAATATTATTGGTTTTTTGTCTCCCCGAAAATCATGTCGCGGTGTCCTGGCATAAATTGTTACGCTATTTGCCCGGATCAACATTTAAACTTTTCTCCGCCATTTGAGTTACTGAATTCCAATAACGCCTCCTTACAGCAAGGGATTTTTTTGAATTAATTTTTACTTCAATGACATTAGTTGTTCCATGGATTAAATTTTCTAAAATTCGGGAGAGATCGTTTCCATCATCTGCTGATATATAATTAATATCATACGCTTGGGCAACTTTCTTAAAACTCAGATTAGTTGGTGTTGAAAAATATTTTTTAAAATTTATTTTTTCATCTGCGACTGGAAGCAAATCAAATATAGCTCCTCCCCCGTTATTAAGTAAAATTATATTCAAAGGAATATTATTATTTCTTAGAACAAGAAGACCGTTCGTATCATGATGAAAAGCGAGGTCTCCAATTACGAGAAAAGAGTGTTTTTGGGATCTGGAGGCTATGCCGGCTGCCGTTGAAATAATTCCATCAATTCCGCTTGCGCCGCGGTTGAAATAAATATTTATATTTTTATTGCAAGGAGTGAGAAAGGAATCTACATCTCTTACCGTAAGGCTATTCGAAAGCATAATATTTGCAGGTTCTGAAAAAGTAAAAAGTTCACTCAAAATATTACCTTCAAAAAAAGCTCCTGCGTTTTCAAGAACCCGCCGTTTTATTTCTTCTGCGCGTGCGTTCAGCTTAATTAGCGAGTTGAGCCATTTTATATCGGCGTTAATTTTTTTCTTATCCATACCCTTCAATAATAATCTGCAGAATTTTTCGGGTTCTATTTTAAGAATTTTATTTGCTGTCCGCGACGGGTCCTTCAAGTCTCCATATTCATTAATGATGATTTTAAATGAGCTGGAATTTTCAAAGAAGTTCTGACAACTTGATGAAGTCGGCGCGTCTCCGAATTGTATTATTAAATTGGAATCTAATTTCTGTATAAAGTTATTTGCTTTTGCAAGAGCAGAACAATTCCAAATATTATTACCGACTTTCAGTAATCTTAAGCCGCTCAGTCCGTCGGTAAAAAGTGCGGCGTTTAGGTTCTCCGCTAATTTTATTATTAATTTATTCAGCCGGGATGAAAAATTATTCGGCCCAATTAATATCAAAATTCGTTTCGATGAATAAATTTTGTTTTTAGCGTAATTAACTTCAGTAAACCCTGTTTTATGGAGATTTTTTTTTAAGCTGGGTTTAATCGGCTTGAAATTTAATAATTCGCTGTCAACCATATCAGTAAAAACAGAAGGTTCAAATGGTTTTTCAAAAGGCAGATTAAAATGGACGGGACCGCGATTAGCTTCGAGCCCCTTTGCTAAAATCCTTGAGACTGAATCGTGAAGTTTTTTAAAGGATGTTCGGGAAATAATTGGGAGACCGGGATCAAAAAAACCTCGAATGTGATTCTTATAAATATTTTCTTGGTTGATAGTTTGGTTAGCGCCTGTAGCACGGAGGTAAAACGGCCTGTCGGCAGTGCAAATTATTAATGGAATCCTTTGGTTATAAGCTTCAATTATGGAAGGGTAAAGTTCTGCGGCTGCTGTGCCGGAAGTTGTTACTACTGCAACCGGAGATTTGCTTTTTTTAGCTAAACCAAGAGCAAAAAACCCGCTCGATCTTTCATCTACTATTACATATTTTTTAATTTTTTTCTGATTTGCAAAAGCGAATGTTAGAGGTGTATTTCTTGAACCCGGAGAAATCGAAACATTTCTTACTCCATATATATAAAGCAGTTCAACAAAAAACTCACACCACAAAATATTACGATTTATTGGTTTATTCATTACCAAATAGTGATAGGATGGGTTTAAGTTTCAATTCGGATTCTACATATTCTAACTCCGGATCAGATCCTTCTACAATACCGCAGCCGGCGAATGCGTAAACAATGTTTTTTTTATACAAAGCCGACCGGATAGCGACGGCAAATTCCCCTTCATTATCAATATTAAACCACCCGATCATGCCAGCAAATAAACCACGGTTGTGATTTTCCATTTTTTTGATGGATACAAGAGCATTTGACCATGGTACGCCGCAGATTGCAGGTGTTGGGTGAATATCTTTCAAGATGAAGAAAATATCTTTATCCTTATTCAATTTCGCTTTGATAGGCGTCCATAAATGCTGAATATTCGGAAGTTTTCGGATTACCGGGTGTTCATCGTAAAAAATTTCGTCGGAAAAATCCTTGAAAGAGTTTTTTATAAATTCCACAACAGCCTTTTGCTCATTAAGATTTTTTTTACTCATGAGAAGTTCGTTTTCATAAGCGGCGTCTTCTTCATCCGTAGAGCCCCTTTGAATTGAACCGGCAAGCGCATCGGCTTCAACCCATCCTTCCGAAACTTTTGCAAGTGTTTCGGGAGAAGCCCCAAAGAAAACAGAGTCATTTTTTTTGAAAGCAAAAATATAGCACCGGGGATAATCTTTGCTGAGCTGGTTAAATATTTCAGCAAAATTCGGGCTGCCGTCAAGCTCAAGTTTTACCTGCCGTGATAAAACAATCTTTTGAAATTCCCCTTTGTTTATTTGAGCAAGTGCGTGTTTGACCTGTTCAACCCATTTTTCTTTTTCACGAGAGTCATTGATATTAGAGGATAATATCTTGGCCTGGTTGGTATTGTGAGTGCCGTTATCGGAATAATCTAATAGACTTAAACCTCTGCCTAAAACAAAATTGTAAATCTCCAGCGACACAGATTCGTTAAAGAAATTTATTATCAAGAAATGCTTTTCATTATTTCTTAAAAAAATATAACGAGGTATAAACCAATGCGAGTCGCTGTAATTATCCCATATTTTATCGGGATTTTCTTCAGGCGCGAATTTCATTCCCCCCACAAACATCGGAACAGAACGAATTTCAAAATCGCTGTAGTTATTGACCGCATTTTTTATAAAGTTTCGGAATATCAATGCAGTTTTATTCAGTCTGTCGCTGCCCGATTCGTTGATTTCAAAAATAGAGCCTGCAGCAATAAAAGAAAAATTATTCGAGGGGATTGAATAAAAAAATGTGTTGTTTTCGCCCCCGCAATTTTTCCAGATAACTCCGATATCGAAACCTTCAAGCGGAAATGCAACTGAAAGTAATCCGTCAATCTTATCATCGGCGGGCATGTATTTTTCAAAAAAATGTGATGTTTTTTGCTGAAACAAGTCTAAAAAAACCTTAAATATTATTATCCGAACACATAAATATAATGGAAAGCAATGCACTTTCAAATTTCTTAATGATTCTGAATGATTGGATGAAAAATCATACTTGTTTTTAGATAGCCATTGCTTTCATATTTGGTCAGCAATTATTTCTTTTTAATTTCAACAATATTTTTTTACATTTAACATGAAATAACTAATAAATATTGAATTGAAAAGTCGCATCCTAAATTTTGACTGACTCTAACCAGCATATAAACTAATTCACTGTTTCAGCCACATAAAAAGGAGAGAATTTATGGCTAACGGAAAAACACAGACAGTCCTTGATCTTTGGGATAAGCTTACAACAGCGACCGAGGTCTTGAGAAAAATTCATGCAAAACAGGTAGCAGCGTATAATCTTACGGCGCCGCAGTTCCACGTTCTCGAAGTTTTGTATAAAGAAGGTTCAGTTCCTCTCAAAAGAATAAGCGAAAGGCTGTTCGTTACCGGAGCAAACATTACCTGTGTAATGGACAATCTCGAAAAAGAAGAACTAGTACGAAGGGTGCCTTCAAGAAAAGACAGAAGAGTGATCAATGCCGAACTAACCTCAAGAGGTGAAGAAAGGATTAAAAAGATTTACCCGGAATATACAACGGGTTTGGAAGCAGCATTTAAATCACTGAATGAGACAGACAAGAAGGAATTGATTAAATTGTTGAGCAAGGCATTTCCGCAGTAATGAAATGTTATTGGGATAATACCATGGCAATCCATTCATTCTTCTGTAGTATATCAATTTTATTCAAGCTGTAGGCTTCATAGTGTTTCAAGATGCCCTCTTGATCAGAGATTAATAGCCCGGAAAGAATCAAAATTCCGGGCTTTTTTAACCTTGAAAAAATAAGATCAGAAATCTCGATGAGAATATGCTTATTAATATTTGCAAGAATTATATCAAATTGAGAATTATCGAGCTGATGAAGTTCGCATAACTTAATCTCGACAATTGATTTAACCCCATTCAATTCCACATTTTCTTCGCCGTTTAATTTACACCACTCATCGTTGTCAATGCCGGTGACCGATGAAGCGCCGAGTTTTGCGGCGGCGATAGCCAAAATAGCCGTACCTGTGCCTACGTCGAGTACTCTAAACCCTTTAAAATTAATTTTCTCAATGGCTTCCAGAATAAGTTGCGTGGTTTCATGTTCGCCGGTTCCGAAAGACATCTTTGGGTCAATTGTTATCACAATATCATCTGATGTGGATTGATAATCCTTAAAGGAAGGTTTTACGATAAAATTCTTTCCTATTCTAACTGGGCTAAACTTTTTTTCCCATTCTTCATTCCAATTTTTATTTTCAATAGAGGTTTCGATAATTTCAAAAGATTCGATAAGGTTTTGTACACGCATCGAATCCAGCAATGTTTTAACTGAATAAGAGTTTACATTGCTGTTAAGTTTAGAATAAACCATGATGGAATTCTTGTCTTCGTTTTCTGTTATACCGCTGATTTCAAGTTCCCACAGCACTCCAGAAACGAGGTCAACATTATATGGCTTTAAAATGATTTCAAATTGATTATACTGTTCCATAGATTTTTATCAGTTAAAATATTCCCGTTCTCTGAAACTGACTCCCAATTCTTCAGTGACAAACTTTTTTGCTTCTTCAGAATCAACCTGGCTGAGACCTACAATTGACATAACAACGTTTGTGTAGTTTTTTGCCTTCTTAGCGAAATCTATCATTTCGGCGTGCATCTCAGGAGTTACTCTCATTAATTTTGCATATTGATCCGGGTAAACGGAGTTGAGACTTATAGAAACAGTGTCAATAAGGTTTTTTAGTTCGGGAGTAATATCCCTCTTATTGATAAAATTACCGTGCCCGTCGGTATTCATTCTTGTCTTTCCGCCGTTATCTTTAACATATTTAGCAATATTCTTTACAACATCCCAGCGTATAGTCGGTTCGCCATACCCGCAAAAAACAACCTCGGAATATTTTTTCGGGTCGCCTATTTCCTCTAAATACTTTTCAGCGGGAGGCTCCTCCGATTTTGTCATTTTTAAATTGTATCCTTTAATAACAGCTTCTCCCTTACGGTCGCAAAATACGCAATCGGCATTGCATCGATTCGTAACATTTATGTAGAGAGCGTTTCCAATTTGATATGTGAAAGTTAAATTCATTTTTTCTCCGATGCCAAATAATCTATAAGCATTGTATGAAGTGGTTCTTGCAATATCGTTTAAGGTCAGGTTATGCACTTCCGCTATTTTTTGAGCAACCAATATTACATAGGCAGGCTCATTCCTTTTGCCGCGGTGAGGAACCGGCGTCATAAAAGGCGAATCCGTTTCGAGAAGCAGATTCTCCGTTTCAATACGTTTGAGAGTATTGCGCAAGTTGTCAAATTTCTTGAATGTAATATTCCCAGGGAAAGATATTAAATGCCCCAGCTCAACAAGTTCTCTTGCATCTGCGATACTGCCTGCAAAACAATGATACTGTGCCTTTAAGCCAGTGTTGGCATATTTGCGGGCAAAACTCATAATATCGTCATTAGATTCACGGTTATGAATAATAACGGGTTTATTCAACTCGAGTGCTAACTCAATTTGCTTTTGAAAAGCAAGTAATTGTGTCTCCCTTGGAGAAAAGTCATAGTAATAATCTAATCCGATTTCGCCTATAGCTCTCACTTTTGGGTGAGAGGAGAGTTCTCTTAAATCTTTTATCCAATCGTCATTCCATTTTTCAGTATCATGCGGATGTATTCCAACTGCAGCAAATATAGAATCATATCTCTCTGCCAATTGAACTGCTTGTTTGGATGTGGTTAGATTTGTTCCTGGGACCAGCAAATATTTTACGCCAGCGTCCCTGGCATTTTCTAATACCTCGTCAAGGTCGTTTTCGTAATTCTTAAAAAATAAATGTGCGTGTGTATCTACAAACATCGTTTCTTTCAATAATTGTTATACAACTTTGCCTATTTCGAAAGCAGGTTCGCTGAATTCCTTTGCAATAGATATAACTTTATCAACGTCATTCTTTGAAACAATCGCGATTAAACCAATACCAAGATTAAATGTAAGCCTCATTTCATCGCTGCTGATATTGCCGGTTTTTTGGATTAATTCAAAAATTTCCGGCAACTTCCATGCAGCCCAATCAATTTTAATAGACAAACCGCCTGGAATTACTCTTTTAGTGTTCCCGATAATGCCGCCGCCAGTGACGTGCGAAAATGCTTTTATTTTAATTTCTCTTTTCAGCCGGTTTATTAATTTTAAATAAGATTTATGAACTCTTAACAGTTCTTCTCCGAGGGGAAGTTCAAATCCGGGAAGGGTTTCTGTGATATCATAATTTTCCAAAAGAATTTTTCTCGCAAGCGAATATCCGTTTGTATGAAGACCTGATGATTTGATGCCGATTAGTGCATCTCCTTTCAGGACATTTTTTCCGTTGATAATTTCATCTTTCTCGACTATGCCTACAATTGTTCCGGACATATCATATTCGTTTTCGTCATATAACCCGGGCATCTCAGCCGTCTCGCCGCCTATTAATGCCACTTCATTTTCTTTACAGGCTTTGGTGAATCCCTCCATTATTTTAACGAACTTGTCGGGTATAAGTTTTCCGAAGGCGATGTAATCCAGAAAGTATAATGGTTTAGCGCCGCAAACAGCTATGTCATTTACGCAGTGATTAACAAGGTCTTGACCTATCGTATCGTGTTTATCGAGCATGAAAGCAATTTTTAGTTTTGTTCCTACTCCGTCAACACTTGAGACAAGAACAGGATTAGAATATGATTTTAAGTCCATTTCGTATAAAGCTCCGAAATGACCAATATCTGTCAGTACATTTTTGCTAAAAGTAGATTTTACCAAGGATTTAATTCTCGAAACAGATTCCTCGCCGGCTTTAATATCTACTCCAGCAGATTTATAAGTTGAATTCAATTACTTCGTCCTATTATTTTTTATTGACATGCAAAAGATATTAAATGAAACATAATTTATCCGTTTTTTGTAAAAAAATGCCAAATTGTGATTTTTTTGATTGCCTTTAAACGGTTACAAATGAAAGTCTTTACTTTTTTTGGTACTTTTGCCACCTAAAAAAGTTTTATTTATAAGTATTTTGAAGTAATGGACGTTTACGAATTATCCGATAGAGAAAAAGCGATTCTGCGGTTTGTTGTCCACCAGTTTATTCTGACGGCAAGCCCAGTTGGCTCGAGGAATATTTCCAAGAGATATGACATTGGTTTATCGCCTGCAACTATACGAAATATTATGGCTGACCTCGAAGATTCCGGTCTGCTTGACCATCCGCATACTTCAGCCGGGCGTATTCCTACAGATAGAGGATATAGAATTTACGTAGACACGTTGATGGATCCGCCCTATTTAGCTGAAATCGAAAAACTGAAAGTCGAAAACTCTATTGATGCAAATTCGATGGATACAAGCGAGCTGTTGAGAGTTACTTCCGTCATTTTGAGCGAACTTACAAATCAACTCGCCTGCATTACCTTCCCGAAATTTGAGAATGCGGTTCTTGATAAACTTCAGATCATTTCATTAGCTGCATCGCGTATTTTGGTGGTATTAACAATCAAATCCGGGTTGATTAAAACCATCACTTTAGAAATTGATTCGGATGTTGATGCTGCGAAGTTGAATGATGTTCAGCAGATATTAAACGAGAAACTATCTGGACTCAAGTTTTCAGAAATAAGGAAAACTTTCAGCGAAAGGTTGAAAGAATATAACCATGAAAACTTCAAGCCGATTGTCAGAGTTTTTGTGGATTCTATTGATAAAATATTCACTGATGCTGATTATATGAATAAAGCTGTAATTTCTGGCGCATCAAAAATTCTTAAACAACCGGAATTTGAAGACCTTCAAAACCTTCAGGGCATTATTGAACTGATCGAAAACAAAGATGTCATAATTCATCTTATGGAAAGAGAAAAATCGAAAACGTATTCTCACGCTTCCATTACTATTGGCAGCGAGAACCCAGAAAAGCAATTTTCGGATTACAGCATGATTACAAAGGAGTATAGGATTGGCGATGCGCTTGGAACAGTGGGTATTATCGGACCAAAACGGATGGAATATTCACGTATTGTTGCCGCCGTTGTTTATGTTGCCGAATCATTAACCAAGGAATTAAAAAAAACAAGCATATAAATTATTTAAAGGGAATATATGAAAGATAAGAAGCAGAAATTTGAAACAAATGATGATAATAAAATTGAAATAGAGCGCCTCGACAAGAGGAGCAATAAAACTGTTGAACCCGATACTGAAAACAAAGATCAAGCGATATCCGGCGTTAATGAAATTCAAGGAAATGTTATCAAAGAAATCGAAGCAAAACTTGAAGAAGCATTGAACAGAATAAGTGAACTTGAAGATATTAATAAAGATTTAAACGAAAGGCTATTACGCAGAGCGGCAGAATTCGAAAATTATAAAAGAAGAACGGAAAATGATCAACTGAATTTTATTAAATATGCCGCAGAAAATTTTATTAAGAAAATCATTCCTGTCTATAATGATCTTCAAAGATCGCTTCAGCATACAGAAAAGTCCAACAACGGTAAATCCTTAGCTGAAGGTTTGAAGCTTGTATTCGATAAATTTTCAAAAGTGCTTGAGGAGCAGGGAGTAAAAAAAATTGAAACTGTCGGTAAGGAGTTTGATTTTAATTTACACGAAGCTCTTCTTCAGCAGCAAGCGCCCGGAGTTGAAGCGAACACAGTAATCGAAGAAGTTGAACCGGGGTACATTTATAAGGATAAAGTTCTAATCCACGCAAAGGTGATTGTAAACACTGGTCATGCCGATGCGGATACATCCGGATCAGAAAAGGCTGAAGAAGGTAAATAAAGAGGACTATGATGGGCAAACGCGATTATTATGAAATTTTAGGTGTTGAAAAAAATGCCGGGCAGGATGAAATCAAAAAAGCTTATCGAAAATTAGCTATGCAGTTTCATCCGGACAGAAATCCGGGCAATAAAGAAGCCGAAGAAAAATTTAAAGAAGCCGCCGAAGCATACGAAGTGCTTAGCAATCAGGAGAAAAGAGCCAAATACGATAGGTTCGGACACAGCGGATTAAAAGGCGGGCAGGATTTTCACGGCTTTTCAAATGTGAATGATATCTTTAGTCACTTCTCGGATATTTTCGGCGGGACGTTCGGCGGCTCGTCAATTTTTGATGATTTTTTTGGAACTTCGGGCAGAAGCAGCGGGGGCAGATCGCGAGGCGGCGGAACTCCCGGTTCTGATCTTAAAATTGTTCTTAAACTGACTCTCGAAGAAATTGCATCCGGAACAACAAAAAAAATAAAAATAAAAAAATATAAAACTTGTTCTTCATGCAATGGAACTGGGGCTAAAGACAGCGGTTCATTCAAGACATGTTCCGCCTGCAATGGAACAGGCGAGGTTCGACAGGTATCCAGATCAATCTTTGGGCAGTTTGTCAATATTCAGCCGTGCAGCAACTGCAGCGGAAGCGGTAAAGTAATTTCTTCGCCATGTACAAGCTGCCACAGTGAAGGGAGAGTTTATGAAGAATCTACAATAAAGATAAATGTTCCTGCCGGAGTCACTGATAATAGTTATATGACACTTAGGGGCGAAGGCAACGCAGGGAAAAACGGAGGATCACCGGGAGATATTATTGTTGTTTTTCAGGAACTTGAACATGAATATTTTACCCGTGAGGGCGACAATGTCATCTACGATCTTTTTATCAGCTTCCCTGAAGCAGTGCTTGGAACCGAAGTTGAAATTCCCACTTTAAACGGGCGGGCAAAATTAAAAATTGAGTCCGGAACGCAGCCAGGCAAATATTTAAAAATGAGAGAAAAAGGAATACAGCACTTAAACCGACACGGCGCCGGCGATCAGTTGGTTAAAATTAATATTTTTGTGCCCGATAAAATATCAGCAAAGGAAAAAGAATTGCTGAAGGAATTACAGAAACTGCCTAATATAAAGGTGCCCGAATAAAAAATTTTTTGGGTGATGAAATCGAAAAGCTTAAAGAAATAATAAATAAGTATGGATTCACCTGGCAGGAAGCAAAAATAATATTGTTTTTATCTTCGGTGCTGATTGCGGGAACCATAATACATCTGATCAGAGAAGCGGGAGAAGATGATAATAAAAAGCAGTTCGATTATTCGAAAAGCGACAGTATATTTCTCGGGGGCAAAAATAAAATTAACGAGACTAAAATAAATGATAAAAAAGTTGATTCTGAACCAGAACTTTTGGATTTTAGCACAAATAAATTATCTAAAGAAAAAGATAAGACGGTCGAAAAGAGTAATGCCAAAGTTAATTTGAACACAGCCGATTTGGAAATTTTAATCTCTCTGCCTGGCATTGGCGAGAAAACTGCTGAAAGTATTATTTTACTAAGAAAGAAAAAAGGGAAATTCAGCAGGGTGGATGAGCTGCTGGAAATAAAAGGTATCGGTCAAGCTAAGCTGGCTAAGTTAAAAGAGTTTTTAATTATTGAATAAAAGTTATTCCCCGGAGGAAAAATGACAAAAAGATCAGAACCGTGGTACATTCACGCAGTTTTATATGTGATAATAATAGTTTTAGCCTATGTCTTAATAAGGGTTGCTATAATTGAACCTACTGAAGTTATAGAAAAAGAGAACTACTACCGGGAAGAAAGCAGATTAAGAATGATGAATCTTCGCGAAGCGCAAGTTCTTTGGGAAAAACGCAACAAAAAATTTACAGACAATATCGACAGTCTGATTTCATTCATCAAAACAGATACCGGCGTTGCAAGGGTTATTCAGGGCTTTGATTCGGTTATGAACCGTTCAACCAATCCTTTTAAACCACTAAAGAGCGGAGAGTTTGTTCCAGAATCACTTTATCGTTCGCCAAAATCAGGAAGGAGTTTTGTCATTAAAATTGATACGACTTTGCAGGTTGACACCATCATCAATCAAAGGGGAAGAATCATCAAAATTGATTCCACAACGGTCTACGGCAGAAGATATGTGATTGAAAACCCCGACAGCAAAGACAAGATAGGAGATTTATTCTCCGATGCTTTGAAAAACACTGCATCCTGGGAATAGATATTTCGATATGGCTTTACATGAAGACCATGCGGGCATTCACTTAACAAGCACAAAACTTCGATTAGTAGAAGTCGGGTCTGAAGCAAAAAAATATTTATTGGAGAACGTTGATGAGGTTTATTACAACGACTTAATTAACTTCGACGAAAAAGAAACGAAACTTATCACCGTTCTCCAATCAGCATTAAATGAAATAAGCTACAAAAAACCTCTCACTGCAAAACAGATTTCCTTTGCGCTTCCTTCAAATGTATTCAGAATATTTACCGTACCATTCGAAGAAGCTTTAAGAAAAAATGATCTTGAAGAGCATCTCCGGTGGGAACTTTCGGTTCTTTATCCATTCATAGACCTTGGCAACATATCAATACAGAGCATCAAGGTTTCGGAAAGCGGTATATTAAAAAAGAAATCTATTATCGTTTTAGGAATATCTAAAAACATTTTGAAAATGCTTAATAAACTCTGCCGGAGAAATAATTTTACGCTGAAATATGTGGACAATGAACATGCTGCCGCAAATAACAATATAATCCTGGAAAATTATTCATCGCTCGGAAATCTTTATCTTTCAGTGTTTCTTGCCGAGAATTACGTAAGTCTGATCATGTTAGAAAACGGTATGCCCGTATATGTTAAATATAGAGAGCAAGGCGCTACTTCCGATCCGGCAAGGATTTTAAATTACGAATTAAGCGTGATGGCTTCCGAACTTGAGCTTACTTCGGATATTTCTTTGTCCTATCTGTTCTGTGATCATTTGCCGGATGATGATTTAGCAGAAATTAGAAAAGAAACCGGGCTTGGCTTAAACAGAATAAACCCCTTTAATAATATTACATTGAATGACGCTTTAACAAGCGATGAATTAGTTAAGAGCAAAAGCCGCTCGTTTGCATCTGCCGCAGGATTGGCATACAGACTTTAATGCGGAGTCGAGTTATGTTGTTTATTCGATTTAATCGATAAACAATTTGTCTTTAATATTCATCAAACTTCTGAAATCGGAGATAGAATTACCGTGGACGCTCATGCCTATAATATTGGATTGATTATCTTCTAGTAATTCAAAGTACTTTTCACCGTAAGAAAAAAATGTTGACTTACCGTTCTCAAATACTCTGGCTTGTAGTTGATTAAGTTTTGATTTAGTTGATTGCAGAGGTAAAGGCTGGTTAAAAGTTATTCTATAAATCATTTAAGTTCCTTTTACCTTTATTAGTTGTTTGGAAGTGAGTTGATTATCTGAAGTGCAAAATAGGAAGTCTTTAAATAATATGAAACAATTTTTTAAAAAAAATTTATCATGGGAATTTTTATTTTAACTATAACAAAAATTTCAATTTGAAAAAATGAGAATTATCTCGGGCTTGTATAAAGGTCATCCGATAAAATTTCCAAAATCGAAATTAGTAAGACCTACTACAGATAAGAACAAGGAATCGATATTTAACTACTTGAATAATCATATCGATTTTGACGGCTGCAATGTTTGTGATATCTATGCCGGCAGCGGCAGCCTTGGTTTAGAAGCCTTAAGCCGCGGCGCTGAGGAAGTTCATTTTGTAGAAAAAAATTACAATGTTATAAAAATCTTAACTGAAAATATTGCCAGAATAGATAAAGAAAATAAATGTAAGATCTTTAAGACCGATGCGGTTAAGTTTACTTCCGAATCACCGCCTTCTTCATACGATCTTATTCTTGCAGACCCTCCGTTTTTTAAGTTTGATGTATATACAGTTGTTAAAAACATTATTTCCAAAAATTTTTTAAGCGCAGAGGGAATATTAGTAGTCGAAAGATCAGTTCAAACATTAAGAGAAGATTCCGAAAATTTTGGAGTTGATCCGATCAAAAGATTAGGCGACAGCGTGATTTTTAGATTCGACCAATAATAAACACCGCTTTTGACCTTCGATTCTGCCGTTCTGCTGAAAATCACTATATTTGCACCTAAAAAAATCAGAGGTGAATCATCGCACAGAAAAATCAAAATTCGGTCATAGAAAAAATTGTTTCACTTGCAAAAAGAAGAGGGTTTGTATTCCAATCCAGTGAAATTTACGGCGGACTAAACGGTTGCTGGGATTATGGTCCGCTTGGAGTAGAGCTCCTCAAAAACATTAAGGAAGAATGGTGGAAGACGATGACGTACCGCGAGGATATCGAAGGAATTGATGCCTCAATACTTATGCACCCGCGAGTGTGGGAAGCATCCGGTCACGTCGAAAATTTTACCGACCCGATGATTGACTGCAAAAATTGTAAATCAAGATTCAGACTTGATACGTTAGGCGATGCAATTGCCGATAAGAAAAAGGAAAAGATAATAGAAACATTGCATGAAAAATTTCTGGATGATGAGAGCAAGAAACAAATTTTTGCTGATACATTGAATGCTAGAGAAATATTGGCCGAAAAGTTTGAACATCTTCTTGAGATAAAAGAAATTGCCTTTGATGTGCTGACTGAAGTCAATTGCCCAAACTGTGGAACAAAGGGACAGTTTACAGAACCGCGCAGTTTTAATCTTATGTTTAAAACCTTCCTTGGTCCGGTGGAGAATAACGAAAACGTGGTTTATTTAAGACCCGAAACCGCTCAGGGGATTTATGTTAATTTCTTGAACGTGCAGGGTGCGAGCCGGCAGAAACTGCCTTTCGGAATTGCTCAAATAGGGAAGGCTTTTCGCAACGAAATTAATACGAAGAATTTTTTGTTTAGAACAAGAGAGTTCGAACAAATGGAAATGCAGTATTTTGTTAAACCGGCAGATGACAAAAAGTTTTTTGACGAATGGAAAGCAAAACGCCTTGAATGGTTTAAAGAAATGGGGCTGACCCCGGATAAATTAAGATACCATGATCATCCGCAGGATAAACTGGCTCATTATGCAAAAGAAGCAACGGATATAGAATATGAATTTCCATTCGGCTGGGGTGAGATTGAAGGCATTCATAACAGAACGGATTTTGATCTGAAACGCCACCAGGAATACTCCGGTAAATCCCAGATGTATTTTGATGATGAAACGAAGGAAAAATTTATTCCTTACATAATTGAAACGTCAGCCGGGGCAAGCCGTTCATTCATGGCTTTCCTCGTTGATGCTTATTCTGAGGAGGAAGTGAAAGGCGAAACCCGCGTTGTAATGAGGTTTAATCCTAAATTAGCTCCTATAAAAGCCGCTATTTTCCCGCTCGTGAATAAGGACGGAATGCCCGAAATCGCCAGAAAAATCGAGAGTAATCTGCGTCCGTTTTTGAAAGTTTTCTATGATGATAAAGGCGCCGTGGGCAGAAGATACAGAAGACAGGATGAGGCTGGAACACCTTTCTGCATTACGGTTGATACGCAGACTCTGCAGGACCAAACAGTAACGGTTCGTCACAGGGACTCAATGGAACAGGAAAGAGTGGTAATCGATAACCTTCTTTTATTTATGATAAATAAATTAAAATAATCATAGAATTGTATTAATGAATCCCGCAGCATCGCTCAATTCCATTTTGATGTTTGCGGGATTTTGGAATTAGTTCGAAAGAAAAAAGATGTGGCTTTGATAGCCTACTAACTTGACAAACAAACCTTCCCGAATAATTTCATCCGCTGACCGTTGATATTTATCATCGTTCAATAAATCGTTCAATTTAACTATATTATGCGATTTGCCAGCGTCAAATTTTAATCGGCAGTAAGAATCATTCTCCCGGAAATTTATTACGATAATATATTGTTGGTTTAGATAATGAATCTCCCATGCTAAAATGTTTTCAAAAGACAGATCGCCTCCCCCTGAAGATGAAGGAGAGAGCAATTTCCATTCTCCGCTCTTAAATGCTTTGCGATTAGTGATCGAAAGTAATTTGTCGTAAAACTTCTTAACCCTGCCATTAGCATGTTCGATTGGTTCTCTGCCTAACTGTACCGGAAGTTTAGTTGTTTTGCCCTCGAATTGTCCGTCGAAATAAAATCTCATTCCAGGGACAGTACTCATTAAAACCGCCGAAGCCAGAGCCTTCTCTTCACCAAATAATTTTATTGATCTTTCTTCGTCATGATTTTCGATAAATCGAACTGACTTTCCGGAATATTTCTTATCGCTTGCGAGATGAAATTTAATGCCCCCTATATCGTTTTCCTTCATCAAGTCGATTAACTTTTTGTCGTAAGTAAAATCAAAACCGAGTTCTTGTAATTTCTTTTCCAATCCCCAGTAAGCTTCAGCGATAAAAATAAAATTTTCACGTTTACTTTTTACTTTTTTAATTGCGCTCTCCCAGAATTCATCCGCAGGTTTTTTATAATCTGAGTTTTTAAGAATAACTTCCCATGTCTTATAGAAAACATCATTCAAAAGAAGCATTGCCATATCGCACCTTACTCCGTCGCACAAATCAGCCAAGCCAAAAAGTTTATCCGTCATTATATTCCTTGCTTCTTCAGAGAAGTAATTAATCTGAACTGTATCCTGCCAAGCGGAAAAATAAGGGTCTCGTCCGTGAGCAAAAATATTTTTTTTGTCAGATTGAAAAAAAGTTATTCCATCTTGTTGAAAAAGTTTTTTTTCGGCAGACAAAAACAACTGCGGTATGGATTTAATTAAAGAAGACTCGGCGTTGAAATGATTAGGGATAAAATCCAAAATCAATTTCAAACCGAAAGAATTAAGCTCGCGTTTAAGAGTGATAAGGTCGGCAGCAGTTCCAAGATTAGCGTAAATATTATAATCATCAATTGCATATGGCGAACCTTCAACATCATCTGGAGTCCAATCGGGCAGAGCTTTCTTATAATCAGCAATCAGATTTTTTTCAAAGCAATATTTTTTGATGGAACTATGTGTTGTTTCCCATATCCCAATCAGCCAGACGTAATCTATGCCAATGCCGTGTAATTTTTTCCAGTATGTTTCTGGAATGTCTTTCAGACCTGCTTTTTTTTGAGAATCCCTGAAACGTTTAATCAAAATCCGGGAGTTGATTACATAGATTGAAGGATAAAAATTCATCGGTCAGCTCATTTGTTTAAGCTGCTGCCAGCAAGAATATTCTTTTTTTCAGTTTGAAGCTGCTTTATTTTATTCAGCAGCTTTATAATTTTTTCGTCGTCGGTAGTTTGAGCAATTAACGAATTATTGTGTTTTATTAGCTCGTCTATTCTTTTCAGCTGGTAATTGGTTATCAAATGCGAAGCATGTTCTATCAAGTCAAGTTTGATCTTGCCGTTATGATTTAATTCGTCCCATTTCCTGCTGATAGATTCGTGATTCAACGCGATAGAAAAAACAAACCGCCTCATTTTTTCGTCTTCGATCTTGTCGATAATTGAAGAAGGAGAGATCTGGCTCTTCAGAAAAGAATCATACACTATAGAAGCTAAGTCCTTAAAAACAGGGTTGAGAAGTTCATCTGGTTTGATATGATCGAAAATCAAATCAAGAATTTGCTTATCTCCTTCGAACATTAAACTGACAATCTCTTTCTCGAATGAATTTAAGGTGTGGGTGATTGATGAATTCATTTCAGCTTGGCTGGAAGTATTATCTATAGTGAGCTTTGCTCTGTTAATAGTAAATCTTTCAGCCCGGTCGCTTAACTGCTGGAGGTATTTATCGAGTTCGCTCTCAATTAATTTTTCACGCAGATTAAAACGTTTTGAAATGGATTTAATCAGCAAACTTCTTTTTAATTCGTCATTAACCAGCGAAGCGGATTTTACAAGTTCGCGTATGGCTTCCGCCTGCTTAACGGGGTCTTCAAGCATTCCTTTCTTTTGATACTGTTCGGTTTGATACTCTAAAAAATTTTTTGCCTTATCGATTTGTTCTTCAAACTCTTCAACGCCGTAATTATTTATGAATGAGTCTGGATCTTCTTTATCGGGCAGCGAAACTATTTTAACGTCAAAATTCTGCTTAAGCAAAATCTCTATACTTCTCATGGCGGCATTTTCTCCGGCTGAATCTGAGTCATACAAAACAATAATATTCTTTGTAAAACGCGAAAGCAATTGGACTTGCTCTTCCGTTAACGAAGTGCCGGATGAAGCCACGACGTTTTTTATACCGTGCTGGAAAAGCGAAATCAAATCCATATACCCTTCAACGAGAATTACTTTATTAAGTTTTCTGATTTCTTCTTTCGAATGATATAAACCGTAAAGCGAGCGTCTTTTTGAATAAATGACGGATTCAGGCGAGTTTAAATATTTTGCCGTATTTGCAGATGCGTCGAGAACTCTGCCCCCAAAAGCGATTACTCTTCCGTTTGGGGAGAAGATAGGAAAAATAATCCTTGATCTGAATTTATCGTAATAAGAACCGTCATCCCGTTTATCGATAAGACCCAACTGCAGAGCCTTCAGAAGGTCAACTTTATTATCTTTTAGGTAAAATAGTAAGTCTTCCCATTCAGGTCTCGCAAAACCGAGCCCGAATATTTTTTGTGTCTGCAGTTTAATATTTCTTCTCTTGAAATACTGTCTTGCAATTTCCCCGTCGCTGCTGCTTAATAAATTGCTTGAAAAATACCTGGCAGCAAGAACATTAAGATCATATAAAATTTCCTGTTCAGACTGCTCTTTTGAAGGCGCGTCGTCTTCCAATGAAATTTTGATGCCAGCCTGCTCGGCAGCTTCCTGAACTGCTTCTATAAAGGAAATATTTTTATATTCCATTAAAAACTTAAAAATATTCCCTCCGTTACCGCATCCGAAACAATGGTAAATCTGCTTTTCTTCGCTTACCGTAAATGACGGAGTTTTTTCCTGGTGGAAAGGACAAAGTCCAATGAAATTCTTACCCCGCTTTCTGAGTTGAACGTATGCGGATATTACATCAAGAATATTAATTGAATTTCTTATTTCTTCAATTTTGTTTTCGGGGATGCGCATTTAGTCTGCTGCCGGTAATATTATTTAATTGTTATTTCTAATCAAAAATACTAAAAAAAATCGAACCATATTTTCTTATATTTCAACATAATTTTAATAAACATTTTCGATAAACGTGGCACAAAAAAGCATTCTGCTGATACTTTCGGCGAAAGATTTTAATGAGGAAGAATACCTGACCGTAAGAAATGTTTTGTATAAGCACGGATGCTTGATTTTCATTGCCTCAGATGCATCCGGATTGTGTACGGGTAGCAGCGGTTTGAAAGTGAAAGCGGATGTCTCTTTTTATAATGCAAACCCGGCGAACTTCGAGGCTTTGATAATAATCGGCGGCAGCGGCATTCGAAACTACGCTTCTAATGAATCGCTTCGAAAAATCGTCGGCAAATTTTATAATTCCGGTAAAATTCTTGCTGCGATATGTGCGGCGCCGCTAATATTAGCTAATGCCGGAATCTTGAAAAGGGCTGAAGCAACCTGCTATTTCGAATATAAATCGGAAATGGAGAAAAGCGGCTGCATTTATTCTGCCAAAGAAATTGTAAAATCCGGCAGCATTATTACTGCACAAAACCCTGCAAATGCAAAAGATTTTGCGGAGTTCATAGCGGCATTTTTATAAAATCTTTTTGAACTTGTCAAATACCCAGAGTGTTTCAACAGTATGAACGCTAAAATTATGAGAGACTCGGTTTTCAAATATTGCAGCAACCTAACTGAATACACCCGCTTTAAAACTCGCGAAGTAAAAATTGGAGATATTCCCCTCGGCGGAAACAATCCAATTCGCATTCAATCAATGACAACTACCGATACGATGAACACAAAAGCAACGGTTGAGCAGACGATTAAAATGGTTGAATCCGGATGTGAGTTTGTAAGAATTACCGCGCCGAGTATAAAAGAAGCAAAAAATCTTGAAGTTATCAAAAAAGAACTTAGAAAAAGAGGCTATGCAGTTCCTTTAATTGCAGATATTCATTTTACGCCGAACGCTGCCGAGTATGCCGCACGTGTGGTTGAAAAAGTAAGAGTAAATCCGGGCAATTACGCTGACAAGAAAAAATTCGAGCAAATTGAATACACAGACTTAGAATATAACGCTGAAGTCGAAAGGATAAGAAATAAATTTTCGCCGCTTGTAAAAATTTGCAAAGAGTACGGGACAGCGATGAGAATTGGGACTAATCACGGTTCTTTATCCGACAGAGTTATGAGCCGTTACGGCGACACACCGCTTGGGATGGTTGAATCTGCTCTCGAGTTTGTCAGAATATGCGAGGACTTAAATTATTACGACATTGTGCTTTCGATGAAAGCAAGCAATCCTCAGATTATGGTTCAGGCGTATAGGCTTCTTGTTAATAAAATGCTGCATGAATCGATGAACTATCCAATTCATTTGGGAGTGACCGAAGCCGGTGACGGCGAAGACGGCAGAATCAAATCTGCCTTGGGCATTGGCGCTTTGCTTGAAGACGGCATAGGAGATACGATTCGCGTTTCGTTGACTGAAGACCCGGAATTTGAAGCCCCAGTTGCAATCCAATTAGCAGATAGATATAAAACGAGAGCGGTGCATAAAAAAATATTTCCTGCCGGCTCATATGTTAAAAATCCTTTTGTTTATGAGAAAAGGCAAGCGACCGAAACCGGAAGCTTCGGAGGCGAAAACGTTCCTAAAGTTATAGCGGATTTCAGCTCAGTATCAGTGAAAGACTATTCTGACCTTGAGACGATCGGCTATAAATATTCTTCCGCACTCGATAAATGGAACATGAGTGATATGTCGGCTGATTATATTTATCTTGGCGCCAATGACCTTCCTTTTGAAATACCTCAGGCTTTGAAAGCAATTTATGATTTCAATTTTTGGAGTCAGCTCGAAAACAAAGCAAATGGGTTTCCTTATTTTAATGTTAATGAGTTTATAGACTCGCAAGAAAAATCCTTTCTACTCAATTTTGTTGCGATAAATATCGATGATGTTTTTTCCGGAAAACTAAAAAATTTGTTCAATAATGATACAGTAATATTTGTTCTAGAAACCGACAATGAACATGGAATGGCAGAGCAGCGAAGAGTATTTCTTTATTTGCTCGAAAACGGAATTAGGAATTCAGTGATAATTAAAAGAAATTATGAAGGGCTTAGTTCCGATGAATTCCGTTTATACAGCGCAACCGATATAGGCTCGCTTTTAATAGATGGATTCGGCGAAGGAGTTTGGATAAGCGGTATTTTAAATACGCCCCTCAATCAATTTGAATTAATTAACCGGACGCTCTTTGGAATTCTTCAGGCAGCCCGGGTTAGAATCTCCAAGACGGAATATATAGCCTGCCCCTCATGCGGAAGAACTCTGTTTGATCTTGTGGAAGTAACGAATAAAATTCGCAATAGAACCGAACACTTAAAAGGGGTTAAGATTGGAATAATGGGCTGTATCGTTAACGGTCCGGGCGAGATGGCAGATGCTGATTATGGCTATGTTGGTTCCGGAGTTGGCAAAATAACCCTTTACCGGGGTAAAGAAATTGTAGCACGCAGCATTAATTCTGAAAATGCTGTCGAAGAGCTGATTGGATTAATTAAAGAAGACGGGAAATGGGTTGAAAACGAAGAAAATTTTGATAATTTTAGCAGTTGAAATCTATATATCAAAATGATATATTTAGCCAATGGAATTTGGAAGAAAACTTAAGTTTATTTCGGGATATAGAAGAAAACCAAAATTACCCGAAGAAGAATTGATAGGAAACTAAAAAATGCACCCCTGAATCTCAGTGGTGCATTTTTTTTTGAATATGCTAAAACAAGATATAATAAAATATTTGGAAGATTTTGCGCCGCCGGGTGTAGCCTGGGAAAAGGACAACGTCGGGTTGCAAATTGGTTCAGCAAAATCCGAACTCACAAACATTTTCCTTACTCTCGAGCTTGACCAAAACTCGCTCAAACAAGCTCTCAAAAAAAACTGCAATTTTATTTTTACTCATCACCCATTGATATTTCAACCGATAAATAAATTGAATTTCGATTCTGATGAAAAATCAAAATTGATACGGGAGCTCGTTAAAAATGATATCACCGTATATTCTTCGCATACGAATTTTGATTTTACTATTGACGGGGTTAGCTTCGAGCTCGCAAAAAAGATCGGTCTAAAAAATTTATCATTCCTCGAGAATGCTTTGGGAAATCAATTTAAATTGGTTGTATTTATCCCGCTGGATTCTGTTGAAGATGTAAGCCGTGCTGTTTTCACTGCCGGTGGAGGTATAATAGGGCAGTATGAACAGTGCAGTTTTCGTACCAAGGGTACAGGCACATTTAAAGGCTCCAATACATCCAGCCCGGCAGTAGGAAGCAAAGGAGTATTCGCGCAGGTTAGTGAAATCAGGCTCGAAGTTCTTATAGATTCCTGGAAACTTGATGATGTTATCGGCTCAATGATAAAAGCGCATCCCTACGAAGAACCTGCTTTCGATATTTATCCCCTGAAGAATCAAAATAAAAATTTTGGTTTCGGTGCAGTAGGGGAATTGCAACATGGAATGACTTCCGAGGAATTTCTTTCTCACTTGCTCAAATCGCTCGGTTTAAACGCTTTGCGATATTCCGAAGGGACTCATAAAAAAATTCGAGTTGTTGCTGTCTGCGGAGGCAGCGGCTCAGATCTGTTAAGTGCGGCAGTCAGAAAAAAAGCCGATGCGTTTGTTACTGCAGATATTAAATATCATGCATTTCAAGAAGCTGCCGGTAAAATATTGTTTATTGATGCCGGTCATTATGAGACGGAGATTCACTCTCTTGAGGTGATAAGAAGAAAACTGGAGAAATTTTTATCTGGAAGTAATGATGATAACAAAGTTTATAAATATAATGGGTCGACAAACCCAGTGAAATTTTATCATAATTTAGGAGCAAAATAAATTGCAAACCCGTTTAACAACACTCTACCAGCTTCAAATAATAGACGATCAGCTTGACGAGCTTGAAGAATTAAGAGGAGATTTACCCCGTGCCGTAAACGAATTAATCAGCCAGATTCAATCAATAGCGGATCAGATTGAAGCGAAGGAATTGGAAAAACAAAACTCTCTCGATAAACGCAAAGATAATGACGAAGAGGTTGAAAGACTGCAAAACAGCCTCAAGAAATTCAAAGCCCAGCTTTATCAAGTCCGAAATAATAAAGAGTATGATGCCCTTACAAAAGAAATAGATCATACAGAAGAAAGGATTAATAAGCTTGAGACCGAAAATCTTGCCATTGAAGATCTCGCCGAAAAAATAAAAAATGAAATTAAAGAACTAAACCCGAATCTTGAAGAACTCAAAACCGAATTAAAGGAAAAAGAAGCCGAATTAAAGAAAATTATAAAATCTAACGAGAGAGAAGAAGCTAAACTAAAAGAACAGCGCGAGAAATATACATCGCAGATTAAAAAGAACGATTACAACACCTATATGAGAATCCGAAAAGCTCTTGGGGGCAAGGCAATAGCGGTAGTAGTTCGTTCCGCTTGCAGCGGCTGCTTCAATATTGTTCCGCCTCAAAGACAGATTGAAATTCGTCAGAATAAACGAATGTACACATGCGAATCATGCGGAAGGCTGCTTGTATCGTCAAATATTGCTGATAGTGCAAGAGAGGATATATAATTTATTAAAGTAATGATGATAAACCGGATCGCCGGCTTATCATCGTAGGATCCGGGCAGTCATTCGAAAAGAATTTTTAATGCCGCTCCAAGTGTATCAACAGGATGCAGTTCTATTAAATCTTTCCCGATAATATTTTTATAATTTCCTTTCGGCATTAAAATTTTTCTAAAACCGAGCTTAGCTGATTCTTTGATTCTTTTTTCGGTATTTGCCACAGTCCGCAATTCACCGCTTAATCCCACCTCGCCAACTACAACTACATCTTTTCTAACGGATTTCTCCCAAAAACTTGAAGCGACAGCCGAGCATACGGCAAGGTCAATTGCGGGTTCGTCCACCTTCAAACCGCCGGAGAGATTTACGAAAACGTTCTGAGCAGATAATCTTAACTTCATTCTTTTTTCGAGCACAGCCAATAAAATTGATAATCGTCTGTAATCGAAACCAGTAACGACACGCTGAGGATTACCGTAATTGGAAGGGGTCACAAGCGCCTGAACTTCGAGAAGAACGGGACGGGTGCCTTCAACGGTAGCCGCTACAACAGAGCCTGTTATGTTTTCACCCCGGTCGTGTAAAAATATTTCGCTGGGATTATTTACCTCTGATAAACCCGAATCATGCATCTCAAAAATTCCGATTTCATTTGTACTGCCGAAACGATTTTTCTGCGACCTTAATATTCTATAGGAATAATTCTTTTCCCCTTCGAATTGAAGAACCGTATCGACTATATGCTCCAGCACTTTTGGACCGGCTATGTATCCTTCTTTTGTTACATGCCCGATAAGCATAACCGAAAACCCTTTTAATTTAGCGGTCTGCATCAGCGCTATGGTACACTCTCTTATTTGCGTAACCGTACCTGGCGCATTATCAAAAACGGATTTTGAAACGGTTTGTACCGAATCAATAATAACCACTTCAGGCGTGGATTTTTCTATGACGCTTAATATAGTATCGAGGTCAGTTTCCGCAATCACAAAAATTTTATCGGATGATACATTTAGTCTTTTAGCTCTTAAATTGATCTGCTGAAGTGATTCTTCGCCTGTTATGTAGAGAACTTTAGCATTAATTGAGGAAGCAGCTTGAAGAACTAAAGTAGATTTACCGATCCCCGGATCCCCGCCGATAAGCACTATCGAACCTTTTACAAGTCCCCCTCCAAGCACTCTATCAAATTCATTGATATTGGTTTTAATCCTGACTTCTTCATAATTCTCAAAATCCTTCAATTGAACTGAATACGAATCCTTTATTACTGACCTGGAAGATTTTTTCATCTCGACTACTTCTTCAGAAAATGAATTCCATTCATCACAAACAGGGCATTTGCCAAGCCATTTCAGTGATTCATGCCCACAATTGGTGCAGATATATTTTATTCTCGATTTTGACATTAAAATCCTGTGCGCTGCAGAAAATTTTTTATCACACTGTCATTACTCGAATTGAATTCGTTGGGAGCGCCAGTAAAGTATATTTTACCTTTATGCAGCATAGAGACTTTATCAGCCACATTATTAACGCTTAGCAAATCATGCGTAACCACGATGGAAGTGACAGAAAGTTTTTGAGAAAGTGTTTTGATTAAATCGTCAATCGAATCCGACATAATCGGGTCGAGTCCCGTTGTTGGTTCATCATAAAGAATATATTTGGGATTGGTGGCAAGTGCTCGAGCAAGTGCTACGCGCTTACGCATACCCCCAGATAATTCTGACGGTTTCTGATTTTCGATGCCGCGCAGACCGACAAGCTCTAATTTTTCGGTAATTATTTTTTTTATTTCTTCGTTTGAAAGATTGTTGCTGCTTTCGATAAGCGGAAGACTTACATTTTCTTCTACCGTCATCGAATCGAACAGAGCAGAGCCTTGAAATAAAAATCCAAATTTTCTTCTAACACGGTAAAGCTCTTTGATTGAAAGGCGATTAATGTTTGTACCCTCAATAAAAACATCTCCCGAGTCGGGGATCAGCAATTTTACAATGTGTTTTAGAAGTACGCTTTTGCCGCAGCCGCTCGGTCCGATTATCGCGTGAGTTTCTCCTGCTTCTATTTCCAGGCTGACTCCGGCAAGAACTTCTTTGCCTTCAAATCTTTTGTGCAAATTTCTTATTTCAATCATGTGCTTAATTTAGCAAATTTCACACAGATTTTTGTAATCTAAAATTTAACTGATATCGTTTAATAAAATTTTTCACATACAGGACTATTATGAGGGGTAAAATCTAACATTAAGTAAACTAAATTATACGGAAGATAACAATACCGATACGGTAGAATCTAATAATAAATTTTGGATTATTGCTTCAACGGAAACCGTCTAAGCTGCGACAATATCCGGAACAGCGTTGACATAACCTCTGTCTTTTGCATAATTGTGCAGTTTAACATAAAGCATTTTTCTTGCCCGGTGCAGACGCGAACGAACTGTCCCAACAGGCCGGTCAATAAATTCAGCAATCTCATCGTAAGTAAATCCCTCAATATCGCTTAAAATTATCACCGTACGGTAATCCTCTTGAAGGCTCATAATTGCAGAAGAAACTTCATCGTCAAATAGGTTTGAAAATGCATCGTCGGCTGAATGTTCGCCCTTCACGTCTTCGGGCTTAATATTTTCATAGAAATTTTGTATGTCATCGTAATCGACTTTAGAAGGCTGTTTACTCATTTTACGGTAATTATTTATAAATGTATTTTTTAATATCATATAGAGCCAAGCTTTGATGTTAGTCCCCTTTTCAAATTTTTCGAAAAAGCGGAATGCTTTCAAAAATGTTTCTTGAACTAAATCGCGTGACTCTTCTTCATCTCTTGTAAGTTTAAATGCGAAATGGAGCAATGCGCTTTTGTGTGGAATAACCAAAGACTCGAATTCTTCGTATCTGTTAAATTTTTCTGTATTTATTGACTTAAAATCCATTTTCTTCTCCATTTTAATTAAATAGGACGATGTGTATAATTATCAAACTTTTTTGACATGTTTAAAGTTCCCCAAGCAAACAAGCAATCAATAAATATTTTTTTCATTTGAGGAATATTATAAGCCCCCTGCGTCTTTATTTTAATTCTCGTTATGCTGATGAAACCATCGCAGAAATTTCACTGTAAACCTTATATTTGTGATAAAAATATCAATTAGATTTAGGGGAGGTAAAATGAACATTCAAATTTTTGGGACAAAGAAATGCAGCGATACCCGGAAGGCTGAAAGATATTTTAAGGAACGCGGAATAGTTTTTCATTTCAGGGATTTGAACGAAAAGGGCGTGAGTAAGGGGGAGCTGGAAAAAATCAGAAGAATTTTACCTTTAGAAGAACTGATTGATAAAAACGGCAAGCAATTCGCAAAACGAAATTTGAAATATATGGTTTATGATATCGAAGAAGAACTCTTAAATGATGCGCTGTTATTCAAGACTCCGATTGTACGCAACGGAATGGATGTTACACTGGGATATAATCCGTCTGCATGGAAAAGCTGGATTGACAATCAATCCGGTTAAAATTTTATTCCTCTGACCAAGAGTTCTTCTAACAGTTTAGTGTGTGTTGTAAAATGAATAGCGTCCCAGCCGGCCTTTAAAGCTCCTTCTGTGTACTCAACTATATCATCGATGAAAATGTGTTTTTCCGGAGGATGCTTAGTGTAATTTTCAACTGCGTTATAAATTTCGGCTTCCGGTTTCACCGCTTTGACTTCGTGTGAAAGAATTAGTTTGTCGAAATGTTTTAAGAAATCATAATTTTTCCATCCATATTCCTGATGGATTTCATTTGTGTTGGAAAGAAGAACCAATTTATAATTTTCTTTGAGTCTTGGCAGAAGCGAGATATTGTCGGTGTGTAATGTGAAGATATCGGAATATATATGGCAGAATTCTTCGGGGTTGATTTTTCGTTCTGCCCATTGCAACATAAGCTCAAGAAATTCCTCCTTTGTTAAGCCGGATTTCTCAAATTCACGGTGGATATTGTAATTTTCTTTGTATCGTTCATAAAATCGATTACCCAATCCCTTGTCGATTCCATTCAATTTATCAATTATGAGGGAATAGTTGAATGGGATAAGGACATTTCCCAGGTCGAAAACAATTATAGAATAATGACGCATAATATTTTCCTTAGATTTAATTTATTTCGAAAATACTATCTGAAATATTATCGTTGATTTTGTGCATTATTGTTTTAAAGATAACTGTATCGTTATTAAATACATATGTAAGATAATTCGGAAATTTAATCCCCTGCGATTCTATGTATTCGGCGTAATAATAATCAATCTTATTCTTCGAATGGTTTCCGCCCTCTAACACTTCCTGCTTTATCAAAAAGCCGCTTCTTAAGTCGTAATGATGAATAATTTCGATATAATCTGTTTTATACATTCTTAAAATTGCGGATAGATTCCTGGTGGAGTCGTATGCGATAAACTCCGGATTATAAAAGTCTTTTGGGTATTCGTTCTGAGGATAAAGAATGGATTGAAATTTAATTTTATCGAGTTCAGCGCTTTCTAACTTTTGATATCGCCCCGAAACAATTTTGAACCCATTTTCTCCGTTAAAGATAAGCTCGAAAGCTGATTTGTCTATTATTACTTTCTGATAAAATTTATCCGGCTTTTTTTGAATGACTATGATTCTTATATCAATACCTTTTTTCTTTGCGGTTAACTCATAAATTCTACTTTCCACTTTAGTAATAATATCCGAGCCGCCAATAGTCTCTATATAATTAGAAAGAACCTTTTCAGCAATTTCGTCCGGAGGAAGAAAAGTTGTATAAAATGAAATTACAGCCGTGCAGAAGAAAAAAAGGTATAATAAAAAATTCATCAGCTCTATTGTGTGGGAAGCTTTAGTTTTCTGCCTGGGTAAATAAAATTCCAGTCATCTATTTCAGATTCATTAGCGGCAAAAATTTTATACCAATATTTGCTGTCGCCGTAAATTTTTAATGCAATATCACCTAAAGTGTCGCCTTCTTTAACAACATACGAATCTCCAAAATTATCGGCAGAAGAACTCTTTTGTGCCGAACCAGGCTGTTTTTCTTCGGCTGGCTTTTCAGTTTCAGTGTAAACTCCCTCTTCGTTTGCAACAGGCGTTTGAGTCGATGCCGGATCGGATTTTTTACTGAAAGGGTTAAACAATAAAAAGACAACGGTAATAACAACAACCACGCCGCCAATAATACCAATTAATAATTTTTTATTCATCTCGCACCTCGCTTATAAAACACAAATAAAGTTAACAAATAATTATTATAAACGAAATATTAAGCAGCGCCTAATTCAATCTTGCTTGTTAATGTATCGAGAGTTTCTTTTATGAAACTGTCATTTTCAAAAAGATGTTCAATTGTATTGAATGCGTGAATCACGGTAGAATGATCTCTTCCGCCAAAATGCAAACCGATTGTTTTTAGAGAAGATTTCGTTAGCTTCTTCGAGAGATACATGGCAATTTGCCTGGCAAGCACAACTTCCTTTCTCCGGTTTTTTTCTCTGACTTTATTTTCATCAACTTTGAGATACTTGCACACTACCTGGGTAATGTATTCTATTGAAATTGAAACGCGGCGGTCCGTAGAAATTTCTTTAACTGTCTTTTTCGCAAGATTTAAATCAATCTCTTTGGAGTTGAGCGAGGAGCTTGCTAAAAGTTTGATTAGGCAGCCTTCCAATTCCCTAATATTCGAAGTGATATTCATCGCGATATATTCTAGAATCTCATTTTGAATTTCAATACCGTAGCTGTTACCCTTGTTCTTCAAAATGGCAATGCGCGTTTCAAAATCCGGCGGCTGAATATCGGCTGTTAATCCCCATTGAAATCTTGAAATAAGCCGTTCATTAAGACCTTTTAAATCCTTCGGAGGTTTGTCTGAAGAAAGAATGATTTGCTTTCCAGCTTGATGCAGGGTATTAAAAATATGGAAAAATAAATCCTGAGTTTTTTCTTTGCCTATGAGAAATTGAATATCATCAATAATAAGAGTGTCCATACTCTTATAAAAATTTGAAAATTCATTCACGGTATTATTTTGAATGGCATCGACAAATTCAACCGTGAAATGTTCTGAAGAAAGATAAATAACTTTTTTATCCGGGAAGGACTCTATAATTTTATTGCCGATAGCTTGCATGAGATGTGTTTTGCCCAAGCCTACACCACCGTATAAAAACAACGGATTAAAAGATGTCTCGCCCGGGTTTTCTGCAATGGCTACTGACGCAGCTCTTGCAAGTTGATTGCCTTCGCCTTTAATAAAATTATCGAATTTATATCTTGGATTGAGAAAAGTTTCAAATGAATTTTTTGCCTTCGCGGGGGATTCTGGTTCAGGGCGGTCGAACAAAGTCGGTTCGTCTTCATTAATTATTTCGGGTTCTTCTACTATTATATATATTAATTTCCCGTCTTCTCCAAGCACCTGCGAAATCGTCCTGTTAATAAGTGTATTATAATGTTCATCAATCCATTCTATAAAAAAATTATTCGGCACCTGTATTTTAAGCACAGAATCGTTTGCTTCGACGGGTTTTATAGGAAGAAACCATGTATTATAGGTTAGCGCAGGTACATTTGATTTTATAATTTCGAGAAATTGTTTCCAGATTTGTTTGGCTTCAAGCTCAACTGCTAAAACGGTAGAATTTGATTTCATCTATAACTTATCCACAATTTGAATATCTGAAAAAGACAGTATTTAATTAAATTTATTGCCAAAGATTATAAGCCATAAAAATCTATAAACAATTTGTTAACATTAACTCATAATACCAAGTTGTTTGTTTTGAAAGAATTAGAGCCCCGATTTAATTCTTTATGAACATTTTTAACAATTTGATAACAAAAATCAAAACTACGGGAAATGTGTGAAACGTTTCACAAAACAAAGATATCAACAAGTTATCAACGGACATCGTGCATCTCTTAACCATGTTGAAAATATCATAAATTTTTCTGTTAGGCAAATTAAATCTTTAGCAAAATTCTAAGTTCTTTTATAGAAACGAAATAAAATTTTTTGTTAAAAACTTTGTTAATCTATCTTGATAATTGTATTGTAAAATTAGGTAAATTTAGGTTGAATAATTTACGACCCTAAAGAGGAAAAATTATTTTGAAAAAAAACTAATATTAATAATGAAGAATATCCTTATAATTTTTGTTGGCGGAACATTCTCGATGAAAATCGACGAGACAACCGGCGGCGCAATTCCGTTTTTTCACGGCGAACAGCTTCTTGAGATGATACCGGAAGCCAAAAGTCTCGCTAATATTTCTATGTATGAATTCGGTCTATATCCTGGACCGCACATGACGCCCGAATTGATGTTTGATTTATCAAAACTTGTTAAGAATTTCATCTCTCAAAAGACGATTGACGGAATTATAATAACCCACGGGACAGATACTTTAGAAGAGACGGCTTACTTTCTGGATTTAACAATCAAAACAGATAAGCCTATTGTCGTAATCGGTGCGATGAAGACTTCCTCTGAAAGCGATTGGGATGGTCCGCGCAACATGCTTGATGCCATTCAGATAATTAACAATTCCAACAGTTTTGGGCTCGGCGTTCTTGTCTGCTTGAATGGAGAGATCAATGCTGCAAGCGAGGTTACTAAAACCCACACTGAAGACCTCGAAACTTTCCACAGTATGGATTTCGGCGCAGTCGGTTTTGTTGATAGAGGAAAAGTTTTTTTCAACAGAGCTCCCCGCAAACTTGAATATTTTGATACAGAAAAAATTAATTCCAATGTACACCTTATAAAAGTTTATGCTGGTATGGATGAAAGATATTTCAGGTTCGCAGCCGACAGCGGTATTGACGGCCTTGTCGTTGAAGCCATGGGCGTGGGAAATGTTCCGCCGAAAGCCCTTAACGGAATTAAATATGTGATAGATAAAGAAATTCCCGTTGTGCTTGTATCAAGATGTCCGGCAGGCGAGACGTTGGATATTTACAGTTATCCGGGTGCGGGAAAATGGCTCAAGCAAGCTGGAGTGATTTTTTCTGATTACTTAAATGGTCAGAAAGCGCGCATTAAATTAATAATTCTGCTTGGTATAACAGCCGATTCCGAAAAATTGAGAAGTTTTTTTGAAGAAGAATTCTTCTAAACATGAATTTTAAAGATGATAAAATTGCCTGGTTCAAAGAATGGAAATTTTCATTCTTGATTTTACCTTTTGCTATTTTCTTAATAATCAATAAGGGACAATTCATTTTTATTATTGATTATATCAATTTGCTTTTTCATGAAGGCGGACATGGAATATTTAAAATATTCGGAGGATTCTTACATGCTCTCGGCGGAACTTTAATGCAAATATTCATTCCCTCATTGTTCGCTTATTTCTTTTTTTCCAATAATAAAAGGTGGGGCGTTCAAATTTCGATTGTTTACCTGGCGCAGAACCTAATGAACATAGCAGTTTATGCCGCTGATGCGAGAGCTAAAAAATTACCTTTGCTCGGAGGAAATAAAGTGTATCATGACTGGGCTTATCTGCTGAGGGAAACCGGGCTGCTTGAGTATGATAAACTAATAGGCAATTTATTTTATTTTTCTGCCGTATTAATACTTATTATTGCTTTACTCATGCCGCTAATCTTGAAGGATAGAAAAACAGTTAAACTTGACTTGAAACTATAATTCTGGGAGAGGAATGAGCAAGATAAAATTTGTAATCAAGCGCAACGGCGCTACTGTAGACTTCAACAAAAACAGAATTTCTAATGCAATTTACAGAGCAGCCGTTTCAGTCGGAGGACGCGATAAAACCGCAGCAGAAACCTTGTCAGATAAAGTTGTGGAATATCTCGAAAATAATTTTCCCGGTAAATCAAAATTCCACATAGAAGAGATTCAGGATGCCGTTGAGAAAATCTTAATTGAAAACGGGCATGCGAAAGTCGCTAAGGAATATATCCTTTACAGGGAAGAACGGAAGCAAAAAAGGGAATCGAATGCACGGCAGGGAACCAGACCATCGGAAAATATACCTTGGTCAAAAATATGGCAGATTTTTGATTGGGCTGTTTCAAATAATCTGCACACAATAGACCTGCTGAACGAAAGAATTGAGAAAGGCGAATTCAAAGAAGTTGTTGACCTTTCCGAAAAACTTTACGAACATGATGTCGAAAGAGCGGCGGCGTTAATTACTGAAAAAATTGATAAACTGAAAATGGTAATGATAACCGGGCCTTCCTCTTCAGGCAAGACAACAACGACAATAAAGCTCGAGGAAAGATTGAAGAAGAAGGGGTTTAGGTTTCTACCCTTAAACGTAGATCATTATTTCTTTGATCTTGAATTTCACCCGAAAGATGAGTTCGGCGATTATGATTTCGAAACTCCTCAGGCACTTGACCTTGAATTGATAAATCAGCACCTACACGAGCTGAGCGAAGGCAAGGAAGTTAAAATTCCTTATTATGACTTTAAATCTGGCAAGAGGACGCTTAATCACACCGCCATGAAATTAAAGGAAGGAGAGATTCTTTTGATTGACAGCCTTCATGCTCTTTATCCTAAATTCAGCGAGGGAATTGAAGATGAATTAACCTTTAAAGTTTATTTGGAGCCGCTACTACAAATGAAAGGTCCCGACAACACTTATGTTCAATGGACTGATTTAAGATTGATTAGGCGTATGCTTCGTGATCAAAAATTCAGGGCTTATAACCCGCAGCAAACTTTGGAACACTGGCATTATGTTAGAGCAAGCGAATTACGGAATATCATCCCTTATAGCAATAATGCCGATTATATAGTCAGCAGCGGGATGCCTTATGAAATTGCTTTGTATAGAAATCTGCTGCTCGAAAATTTTAGTGAATGGGAAAATATTTATCGAAACAACGTTTTGAGAGAAGACGCATATAAACGCGCTTCCCGGGTCTTGAAAGTACTGCAGGCGGTTAAAGGAGTTTCAGATGACTCGGCTGTGCCAGCTAAATCTGTTCTCCGAGAGTTTATCGGCGGCAGTTTGTATAAATATTGATCCGGCAGATACTATTTTTCGTTGAGGCACTTGTTGTTTTTATTGTTGTGCCTGCCAAAATATTTGCACCAAACAGCCAATTCTTTGCGGCACGCGCCTACTGAATCGGGATACGAAAATTCCGCATATCTGCATGAAAAATCACAGTAAGCCGGAAATGTTTGTAGCCGCAATTCAATGGATTTATTTTTTCTCGCCTTCACGGATTCTAATTTTTAATGTGAATAATACAAAACTTCATTATTTTTGGCAACAAAGACAATTGATTCAGGAATATGAGAATTTATAATTATATATCGCAGATAATTTCACAGAAAGGAGCGTGTTATTTTATCCTGATTGACCCGGATAAAATTACCGGGGAAAAACTTTCTAAATTTACAAAACATTGCCAAGACAGCGGCGCTGACGCTTTTTTAATTGGCGGCAGCCTGATGCTGGGAAATTCTCTGCCGTCTGATATTGAGATAATCAAAAAGTCGTGCACTCTGCCTGTGATAATCTTTCCCGGCGGATTGAACCAGATAGTCCCTAATGCCGATGCTCTGCTTTATATTTCTTTGATCAGCGGCAGAAACGCAGATCAGATAATAGGAAAGCATGTCTTAGCGGCTCCGGTTATCCGAAAGATGAATCTCGAAACGCTGTCTACCGGATATATGTTAATTGAATCAGGGAATGTGACTACAGCTGAATATATGAGCGGCAGCAGACCAATACCGAGAAATAAACCGGAAATAGCAGCTGCGACTGCGCTTGCAGCTGAATATATGGGAATGAAATTCATTTATTTAGAAGCGGGTTCCGGCGCATTGAATTCCGTTCCTTCTGAAATGATTAAAATGGTTTCTTCTGCTTGTTCAATTCCGGTTATTGTCGGCGGTGGAATCAGAAATGCCGAAACAGCTCGTGAAAAGGTGATAAACGGCGCTAAAATTATTGTTACCGGCAATTACTTTGAAGACGAGCAAAACTGGGATAGTGTAAAGAAATTTTCAGATGCAATTCATATAAAAAAATCTATTGAAGTGTGAAATGACAAACAAAAATGAATTCATTAAGTCTTCTCTTCACGACAGCGCTTCTGTTAAAATTAAAACTGCTGAATTATGTGAAAAAGAAATCATACTCGCTGTTGAATGGCTCGTTTCATCCTTGAAGAAAAAGAAGAAAATAATGTTCTGCGGAAACGGCGGAAGCGCAGCTGATTCTCAGCATCTTGCGACTGAGTTTGTAATCAGGCTAAGCCATGACATCAAGCGACCGGCGATACCTGCCTTGGCTCTTTCAACGGATTCTTCTTTTTTAACTGCAGGCGCAAACGATATTGGTTTTGAAAATACTTTTGCTCGCGCAATTGAAGGCTTGGGCTGCAAGGGCGATGTTTTGATTGCAATTTCGACCAGCGGCAATTCGCCGAATATTATTAAAGCCGTCGAAAAAGCTATTGAGATGAAAATATTAACAATAGGGTTTTTAGGCGGGAACGGGGGTAAACTCGCAAACATGGTTAATCTTCCGATAATCATTCCCTCTAATAACGTACAAAGGATTCAAGAAGGGCATATCACAATCGGGCATATTATCTGCGAACTGGTTGAAAGGGATCTCTATTCAACTCAATAACTTATTTTCGGAGAGCTTTCCGGATTTCATAAAAAAGCAACAATGCTATTTCTGTATAGACAATGAATACTAAACGGGTTAGACAGCTAAAAAAACTTACCGAAGGCGGCGGACCTGTTGTCTATTGGATGCAGAGAGACCAGCGGGCTTCTGATAATTGGGCTCTTATTTTTGCTCTGGAAAAAGCGAAGGAATTAAATACATCCGTCGTTGTTTGTTTCTGTGTTGTCGAAAAATTTTTTGATGCCGCTGCAAGGCAATACAGATTTATGCTTGAGGGATTAAAACAAGTGGAATCATCGCTCAAAAAAAAAAATATAGCATTCAAACTCCTTTCCGGCAAGCCTGGTCTTGAAATACCAAAATTTGCAGAAATGATAAATGCCAGTCTTATTGTCTCGGATTTCAACCCGATGAAAATTATTCGGGAATGGGAAAAAAGTGTTTTGGATAAAACCGAAATTTCTCACTACTGCGTAGATGCACACAATATTGTTCCGTGTTGGGAAGCATCGGACAAAGCTGAATTTGCTGCATACACAATCCGGCCTAAAATCAATAAACTGCTTCCGGAGTTTATTGATGAATTTCCAGAGACTCGTCAAGAAAAAAATGTTTTTTCTTTTTCAAACGATTGGGAGAAAGCCGAAAGAAAATTAAAAATAAATTTCGACGTTAAAGAGATTGATTGGCTCAAACCAGGGGAAGACGCAGCTAAAAAAACTTTGAGAAAATTCATTGAAACAAAATTTAAAGATTATGCAGAATTGCGAAATGATCCTAATTCCATGACTGTTTCGGATATGTCGCCTTATATTCATTTCGGACAGATATCCGCTCAGAGAATTGCTCTTGATATTCAACCGTTTATTGAATATCAAGAATCTCAGAAAGCTTTTCTCGAGGAATTGATTATACGCAGAGAACTGTCCGATAACTTTTGTTTTTACAATAAGAACTATGATTCGTTCGATGGATTTCACAGTTGGGCAAAAGATACATTAAACAATCACCGCCGTGATAAAAGAGAGTATATTTACTTGAAAGATGATTTTGAGAATGCGGCTACGCACGATGATCTGTGGAACGCGGCTCAGATTGAAATGACTCGTTTCGGTAAAATGCACGGTTATATGAGAATGTACTGGGCAAAAAAAATTTTAGAATGGACAAAATCTCCTGAGGAAGCATTAGAAACGGCAATCTATCTGAATGACAAATACGAACTTGACGGGCGCGACCCCAATGGATATACCGGAATCGCCTGGTCTATCGGCGGCGTTCACGATAGAGCATGGACCGAAAGATCTGTCTTCGGTAAAATAAGATATATGAATTACAACGGCTGCAAAAGAAAATTTAATGTTGATAAATACATAACTAAAAATTTTATGGAATAACTCAACCCGCCTGTCGACAGACTTTGTCGGACTCTGACGAGGTGATGGGGGGAGATTAGTTTAAAAAAAGGAACACTGAACCATAACTTAAGATTATAAGATTCCCACAATTGAAGAGATTGCGGGAATCTGTTTGATGTGTGTTTAATCTATTCCAAGCTCATCATCAATGGGTGTTATTGGAGGCAGCTTTTATGTCATTTCAAATAATTGAATAACGTTTAACCGCCGTAAAAGTAAAACAGCAATAAAAGTATCCATTCCAGCAACGCATCAATTCATACTAAAAAACATGTCGCAGTAATTTTTCAATTCCAGCAGTTACTCTCAGTTCCACCTGTCCGTAAGGTTTCTTCGCAGCCTCAATTATGCCGGTTGCTTTGTCTTTCCATTTTACCGGAGCTTTTTCATTATTGCGGATAAGCATAATGGCTTCCAAGCCAATCCGGGAAAGTTCTTTCAGATTTTCTGACATAGGTATAATTTCACTAATTATAGGGGATAGACGCGTTGTTTCGGTTAGTTTATCATGGTTGTTTTCCCATAAATTCAGGTAACTTATAATTTTATCTCGGTACTGTGCCGATCTATCGATAAGAAATTCATCAATTAATTTATTGAACAACATTGCAGTTTTCGATTCCGGCCGGGCTGCATCAACAATACGTGTGTACGGCGAATGCTGATAATATTTTACGCCTTGGAAATGCCGCTGATAAATTTTAACGGGCTCTACGATATCAACCAAGGTTTTAAGATAAATTATGTCGTTATTGTCGGTTAATCTCCTTAACATCATTTCGTAATTTTTAATATGAAGCAAACCATGTTCTTCAAGCAGGAAACTAATTCTATCAAGCCGCCGGTACATATCATCAATATTGTTTACATTTTTAGGCGACCAAAATCTCTCGGCAATTGCTGCGGTTCTTGGCCAGATTCTTGAATCAACCGTTTCGTAAGTTACAAGTTCAGCCCAGCTGGTTGCTTCGCCGCCTAATATCCTTTTCTGCTCTTCGGGGGTTAAAATCGTGTCATCTTCAAGAGGGTCGTTCAGATAATGAAATGAAGCCGGTTGAATCAAGTCAATATAATAACCGTTTGAAAGCATTGTCATATATCCCTTTTTTGCCGATTCAATCATTGCTTCTTTCCCGCGCCAGGATTGAATTACGATATTTGTCGGCATATCATCGTGAAGTATCTCATCCCAGCCAACCATTTTTTTATTGTACTTCGTAAGTATTTTTAAAATGCGTTGATTAAAATACGCCTGCAGTTGATGATTATCTTCAATGCCTTTTGCTTTCATAAATTCCTGAATGCCTTCATTGGCATCCCATTGTTTACCGTTGTTCTCATCGCCGCCGATATGGAAATACTCATCGGGAAAAAGTTCTGTCATTTCACCGAAAAATTTATCGAAGAATTCATAAGTCTCTTCTTTTGTCGGGTCGAAAGTAGGATCGAAAATTCCCCATTGCCGTTCTATTTTATAAGGTCCTGTAGCGCTGGCAAGTTCGGGAAATGCAACGAACCACGATGTAGCATGACCGGGAATATCAAATTCGGGATAGACTCGAATACCCCGGTCTTCCGCATATTTTAAAATATCTTTAACCTGAGCTTGGGTAAAATATTGCCCGTCTGAGCACAATTCATGGAGCTGCGGAAAGATTTTACTCTCAATTCGGAAACCTTGATCCTCAGAAAGATGCCAATGGAAAACATTCATCTTCATTGCTGCCATCGCGTCAAGGTTTCGCTTGATAACATCAACGGGCATAAAATGCCTGGCAACATCCATCATTAATCCCCGCCATTGAAAACGCGGTTCATCGTTAATTTCAACCATCGGTAAATAATAACCTTCTTCATCCGCCTGGAGAAGCTGCAGGAATGTTTCCATAGCATGCATGGCGCCTAAGTCAGTGGGCGCATGTACGTTAATAGAATTTTCTTCGATTAATAATTTATAAGATTCATCTTCGCCCAAAACAACTCTGCCTTCGCTGAGAACGTAGATGATAAATTCCGAGGAATCCAAATTGTTTGCCGGGGTGATAAAATCCTGGTTGAAAAATAATCCTGTCCGCGCATCCAATCTGCGCAGCATTCTTGTAGCCGCCGAATAAATTCTCTCGTTCGGGCTGCCTTTAATTGAAACAGAAAATTCGTTAGTCAATCTAAATTTGCCTTCGAGCCATTTAATTTCTTTGGGAACGGGCATAAGCGAATGTTCGCTGCCGATAATTTTCGCAGAAAAAATCAAAATAAGTACAAAAGATAAAATTGCTGGAACGCGTAGTTTCATTTTAACTCCGGAATTAGATTTGAGGTTCTAAAATAAAATATTTTTGAATTTTAGGATAGCAAAATAGATGAAATAAAATATTAGTTTAAATGGTAATGCTGAGGAAGCAATTACTTTCTGCGGACTGAAATGATTCTGACCAGATTCAAATTTTGTTTTTTATTTTTTGAATAGATATAGAAAATTAGGTAATAAACAGCGGCAGCTAAAATAGATGCGGCAAATGAAATCAATTCTGAATTCGAAACACCTTGAAGAAAAATCAATCCTGCCCATATAACAGTTATAATTATTACGAGCGGAATTCCGTATAAAAATATTGTCGCCTTAAAAAGCATATTGCCGGCAATGGATACTGTTACGCTGTCACCAGGATTAGACTGAAACGGGTCTAATGCCCTAAGAATTTTTTGATTATTAGAATCGGGTTTGCAGAAAATTTTGGCGCTGCATTCCTCGCACTCCTCCGAGTCATTCATTCTTACTTCCGCAAAGCCGTTTTCGGAGCGTATTACAATACCTTCTTCAACCAATTCCTCTGTAATCATAAAAAAATATCCTTTCCCGGATGAAAAATAAACGGTGCGCTAATTCTTCTGTTCTTCAGAAATCTTTTTTATGTTTCCGTTTAGTTTGGATATTGCACCGGTTCTGCATTTATCGAACGGGATTTTATCTTCATTAAGGGCTTCGTAATTAATTTTAGCAAGATAACCAATCATTTCGACGCCGCCGTCAGATTTTCTTGCACAAATTCCACAGCCAAAGCAAGCGACAGCGCACACATCTTTTGAGGCTTTCGGGTCGTCAAGGTTTTTACAAAAGACAAATATGTTTCTGTCTTCCGGGTGCATTTCAATTACATCCCGCGGGCATGCTTTTACGCACATTCCGCAGCCAGTGCATAATTCATCAATAACTTCCGGTATCCCATCTTTATTCATAATCATCGCATCAAAGGGGCAAGCTTGAATGCAATCGCCGCCGCCGAGACAACCGTAATAGCACAATTTGTCACCGCCGGAAACTATATCCATTGCCTTACAATTAATTGGACCGTAATAAGCCGTCATTTTTTTAACCGCCCCGCTGTTTCCTCCTCTGCATAAAATTCTTGGCAGCATTTTAACGGAAGTGCCGGCTTCAACCCCCATTATCTGAGCAATTTGCACAGCAGTTTCTTCTCCGCCAACGGGGCAGCCGGTAACAGAAGATTTTCCCTCGACAACGTTTACCGCAAAATCATAGCAGCCCGCTCTGCCGCATCCGCCACAGTTTGCGCCCGGCAGTATTTCATTAATCCTCCCGATCAATGGATTTTCTTCAACAAATAATTTTTTGTTTGCAATTGCCAAACCACCGGCGAAAATAAAACCTAAACCGCCCATAGTTACCAAAGCCATTATAAAAGTTGTATCCATAAAGTAACTCCTAAAAATTACAGCAATCCAGAAAAGCCCATAAAAGCAAGTGCAAGTATTCCTGCTACGATCAAAGTAATCGGGGCGCCTTGAAGAGGTTTGGGAATATCACCGAGTTCAAGTTCTTCTCTAATACCTGCCATAATTGTTATCGCCAGTGTAAAACCAGCGCCGGCACCGGCTCCAAAAACAATACTTTCAAGAAAATTATATTCACGTAAAACAATAAATAATGCCAGCCCGAGAATTGCACAGTTGGTTGTGATTAGCGGAAGAAATATTCCGAGCGCTCTGTACAATGGCCGGCTGATTTTTTTTATAAACATTTCTACAAATTGAACAAGTGAGGCGATAACGAGTATAAACGAAACATATTGAAGGAACTCTAAATTATTGGGTATCAATATTAAATTGTAGATCAGCCAGGTTACGATAGCTGTAATCGTCATTACGAATGTTGTAGCCAGTCCCATTGAAAACGCCGGTGTAATTTTATTAGAGACTCCTATAAAAGGGCATATTCCGAGAAAATAGGAAAGTACGAAATTATTAACGATAGCGGCGCTTAAAAAAATCAAAAGTAATTCCATTACTCTATTCCCCCTTGTATAATTTCACCGCTTGCGCTCGCCTTTGACTCAAAATACTGCTGGTAGATTTTTTCTCTTTCGATTCTCTTTCTATTCAGTGAAATAGTATTAAATAAAGCGAGTAAAAGACCGAGGGTTAAAAAAGCACCTGCAGGCAGAATCATAACCAGCCAGGGTTCAAAAATATCGGGCAGCAACTGCATTCCGAGAACGGTTCTTGAACCCAGTAATTCTCTTATGCTGCCAAGCATAAATAGAGCCAAAAGAAATCCGAAACCCATTCCCAAAGCATCCAGCACCGAACGGTAAACTGAATTCTTTGAAGAGAAAGCTTCCTGTCTTCCAAGTATCAAACAGTTTACAACGATCAATGGAATATAAGGGCCTAACGCTTTGCTTAGTTCGGGGAACTGCGCTTTCATCACAAGATCAACAATAGTTACGAAAGTGGCAATGACCAAAATATAGGAAGCGATACGCACCTGAGAGGGAATCAGTTTTCTTACCGATGAAATGATCAGACTTGAAAAGACGAGCACGAAAGTAGTTGCTAATGCCATCGCGATAGCATTCATGGCTGAAACTGTTACTGCGAGAACCGGACACAACCCGAGAAATTGCTTGATGACAGGGTTATTATCCCAGATACCTTTCAATAATTCTTTTTTTAAGGTCACCGTTTTCATAACTTTTCTCCGTCGGCTTTAGCTTCTCTTAATTTCTTCAATCCCTCATTTATTATAGCCACAACAGCCTTGCATGATATCGTTGCTCCAGTAATTGCCTGAATTTCGTTGGGTTTTGAGGGAGGAGCGCCTTTAACCCACTCAACTTTTGGGACAGTTTTTAATTCATTAAATTGATCTCTAAAAGGTTGTTCAGTAATTTTTGTGCCGAGACCGGGAGTCTCTATCTGATCAAGAATTTCAATTGCTGTTATCTGCTCAAGATTGGACTTTAAGCCCGTCATTAATCTTATCTTTCCTTGAAAACCGTTACCCTCATAAGGCAAAGCGAAACCGATGATCGAATCAGACTCGCCCAGCACTTTATAACACTCAAAATCAACCGAAGAAAGCCGCTCGTATTTAATCCCCTCCGGCAGTACATTAAAAATTGCTTTTTCGGTATCAGCTTTTTTATGCATTTCAATTTTTGGCGCAGCCCAGTTGCTTATCTTCGAAAGCAGCCCGCCTGATGCAATTCCTATGATAGACAAGGTGATTAGCATTTTTGCTGTTAAGTTCATTTTACCTCCCCAAAAATTCTTGGGCGCGTAAATTTGTTTATCAGCGGAACACAGGCGTTCATAAATAAAATGGCATACATAACACCTTCAGGCAATCCGCCGAACAATCGTACAATGATTATCATTGCAGAAATACCCAAGCCATATATCCACATTCCCTTTGGTGTGATAGGCGATGTAACCCAATCAGTTGCCATAAATAAAGCGCCGAATAAGAAGCCGCCTGCAAGTAAATGAAAAACAGGATTTGGGTATTTGAAAGGGTTTATTATCCAGAATATTCCGCCGAAAACAATTACGCCCGCAGCCATCGCCGCAGGAACTCTCCAGTTTACAATCTTAACCGCGATAAGAAAAATTCCTCCGATTAGAATTGCCAATGCAGAAGTTTCGCCTAATGAACCTCCGATATTACCAAGGAACATATTGGATGCATCGGCAAAAATATTGTCAAATTTATATGCTGCAAGTGGAGTTGCCGACGAAGTGGAATCAACGGCATAGTTGGGAATTAACCATGTTGTCATAGGTACAGGAAAAGCCGCCTGAAGAAAAGCTCTTCCGACTAATGCGGGGTTAAAAATATTGTAACCGAGTCCGCCGAATATTTCTTTACCTACCCCAATAGCAAATACTGCTCCGATAGCTGTAAATACAAGTGAAAAATTTGGCGGAAGAATGAGCGCGAGAAGCAAACCCGTTAGTAAAGCACTGCCGTCGTTAATTGTAATTTGTCTTTTCCTAACCGCTTTGATAGCCGCTTCCGTACCTATACAGAAGCCGATGCTAACAAGAATTATCATCAACTGATAAATTCCAAAAAACAGCAGCGCTGAAATTACTGCCGGAATTAAAGATACCGCCACCAACCACATAGCCTGTTTTGTATTCCATTCCGAATGGATATGGGGTGAACTTGTCAGTTCAAGTCGGTATATTGGATTTGTCGAAACTTCAGCCATTTTCTCTCTAATTTTTAATCAATTTTGTCTATAGTCTAACACTCTGTTAATTCGGGGTGTTTTTGTTTTTGCATTTTAATTACTTTTTGCTTTCCATAGCGCAGCCACTGAACAAGAGGAATATTTGCCGGGCATGTAAATGTGCATGTGCCGCACTCCATGCAAACGGTTATTTTTGCATCTTCTGCATCGCCGAATCTTTCAAGCTGTGCGTATCGTGCAAGCTTGGTTGGTTCAAGCCCGAGCGGGCATGCTTCAATACATTTTCCGCATTTTAAACATGGTGTTTCAGGGTAGTCGTTTACTTCTTTATCCGTCAAAACTAATATGCCGGAAGTTGCTTTCATTATGGGAGCTTTAAAATCATACTGAGCCACACCCATCATCGGGCCGCCCACAATTACTTTTACAGCATTGTCCTTAACGCCGCCGCAGTAATCCAGTACTTCTTGGATCGATGTACCTATTGGAACCAGCAAATTTTTTGGACTTATTATTCCGCCGCCCGATACTGTTAAAGCAGCTGTTATCTGGGGTTCGCCATTAACAACTGCATCGTAAACTGCAACTGCAGTTCCGATATTTTGAATTACTACACCTACATCAAGCGGAAGTTTGCCCGGCGGAATTTCTCTGCCAAGAACCGCTTTTACAAGCATCTTCTCTGCACCCTGCGGATATTTGGTTTTCAACGATTCAACCTGAACAGATTGTTCATTTTTGCATGCTTCACTTATCTTGTCTATTGATGTTTTTTTATTATCCTCAATACCGATTGCTCCTTTTGCAACGCCAAGAGCCCGCATAATTAATTTTAAACCGCCGATAACTGCATCGGTTCTTTCAAGCATGTAATGATCGTCCCTTGTGAGATATGGTTCACATTCGCATCCGTTCAAAATAACATATTCTATTTTTACGTCTCTTGGGGGGGTAAGCTTTACGAAAGTTGGGAATGCGGCGCCGCCTTGACCCACAATTCCAGCCAATCTAACGCGCTCTTTGATTTGATCAGGCGTCGCGCTTGAAAAATTTAATTTCTCCATCATTTCGATTTCATCGGAAAAATCAGATTCGATAATAATCGCATCTTTAGGCGAACCGCTGACATTCGGTTCTTTATGAATATCCTTTATAATTCCAGAGATAGAGCTGTGTATCGGAACCGAAACGAATCCCTCTGGTTCTGCAATGATTTCCCCAGCTTTAACCCGGTCTTTCTTCTTGACTAACGGTTTTGCTGGAATCCCTATATGCTGTGAAATCGGAATTATCACTTGTTTCGGTTTCGGCATTGCCTCAAATGAAAAATTTTTGGTTAATTCTTTCCATTCCTTTGGATGTACGCCCCCTTTGAATGTTTTCTTCAAGTTAAGTATCATAAGCACGTTTTTTTTGTTGAATACATATTTTTACATAATCTATGCCACTTTAAATAGAATTATAAGTGTTTAGTGACAGGAAAAAATTAGGAATTCAATGTTTTTAGATAGAACCATTCACAGTAAATCTATGTGAGGAACACTGCTTTCAAAAGTTAGGAATATTATTTGAGAATTATGAGAAATAGAAGACCGGATGTATTTTGTAGTTATGAATGATTACTTCTTTATTAGAGGAACGCGGCAGGGGTTAAATTTATAATCTCGAAACAAAAAATTTAGTAATCCACTGTATTTTAATGACTTTTTATTGACGACTTCTTTAAGTATTTTTGAATTCTCATTAATAGGAAAGGGCAGATAATTGTTAATGATCGAAATTCTTCCGGATAAATGCGACTTCTGCGGATGCTGTGTCGGTGTTTGCCCAGAAGATGCAATAGAATTGAAGGAAGCTGAAATAAATATTATGGAATCACTCTGCACAAATTGCGCAAAATGTGTTTGGTCATGCCCCATTGAAGTATTAGTATTTAACAAAAACGGAGCCGGGGTTAAAGTTTGAAGGAATTTTAATTTAACCTAAAGTCTCCCGGAATAGTTTAATGAAGAAAAAATATGACGTTATTGTTGTAGGAGCGGGACCTTCGGGTTCAATGGCTGCACGTTTTGCGGCTGAAAGGGGCGTGTCCGTTCTGATGCTTGAGAAAGACCGCGATGTTGGCTATCCGGTAAGGTGCGGAGAAGCTGTTGGTAAAGAAAAATTGCTTGAGTTCATTGAGCCCGACAGAAAATTTATTGCTGCCGAAATTAATAAATTTTCGATGATAGCTCCGGACGGCTCCGAAGTAGTTCTGCCGTTAGATCAAACCGGCTTTGTTCTTGAAAGAAAAATATTTGACTATGAACTTGCTAAGACTGCTGCTGTTGCAGGCGCAGAAATTTTAACCCGAGCTTATGTTAACGGATTATTATTTGACGGCGGTAAAGTAAGCGGAGTTAAGTATGAATATCAAGGCAATCAATATCAAGTTGAATCTGATATTGTGATTGCCGCCGATGGCGTCGAATCGCGTGTCGGAAGATGGGCGGGCATAAAAACATTTATCGACTTTAGGGATATGGAAAGCTGCGTGCAAATAACGGCGGGGAATATTACTGTTAATCAAAACACGTGTTACTTTTATTTTGGTCAGGAATATGCCCCTCACGGGTATTTCTGGATTTTCCCAAAAGGGAACAACACTGCAAATATTGGTTTGGGTGTAAGCGGAATAATAGGTAAGAAACGTTCCGCACTTTCATTTCTAAATGATTTCATGAAAAAGAATTACCCCGATGCGCCAATATTAACTCAAATTGCCGGAGGGGTTCCGTCGGCAGTTACATTGGAAAAAATATCCGCCCCGGGAATTATGCTGGCGGGCGACGCAGCGCGGCAGGTAAACCCTCTTTCTGGCGGCGGTATTACCAGCGGTATGATTGGCGGAAGGACTGCTGGAACTATTGCTGCAGAAGCAATCAAATCTAAAAACACCGATCATATTTTTAGTTACGACAAAGCATGGCATGAAGCTGTTGGGAAACGGCATGAAATATATAACAGAATAAAAGAAGGGATTTACAATTTCTCTGATGAAAAATTCAACAACATTGCACGGTCTTTCTCAAGAATTCCTCTCGCAAAAAGAACTCTCGGCAATTTATTCAAAACCGCACTTATTCATAATCCCTCATTATTGATTGATGTAGCAAAAGTATTTATTGTGAAATGAAAAAAAGAATATTAGAATTACTAAACAAGTATTATGACTTAATAGCTGAAACCTGGTTTGAAAAACTGATCGATTCATTCGGTAATATTTTAACTGAAGCTCAGATCCAAACTTTTGTCGAAAGCAGCCTTGAGACTCTACTCAATATTGTAAAAACATCGGAGTATAAAAACGCCGATCAGTATTTGATAGAAACTTATACATTATTTTCCGGAGCCGGATTGACACTGCTTGATGTAAGCCAAATTTACAGCTACGGCAGAAATGTACTTTTCAACAACTTGCAAAAAGAAAAACCCGAAGGATATGACCCGGTAATTATTCTGGGATTCATTGATGAGATGATTGAGCAGTTTTTTGCGAGATACGGCATGCTTCATCAAAACACGGCAATGAAGGAACTTTCAAATGACAGGAACAGATTAGCCGATAAACTCGAGCTGAGCCAAAAGTATCTGAGCAATATTCTCCATACCTCTGAACTTGCAATTATGGTTATCGGCAGCGATGAAAAATTTCAGGCTTGGAATAAAAGCGCCGAAAGAATTTTCGGCTATACCGATATAGAAGTAATCGGAAAACCATCCAGCCTGCTTTTGCCTGAAGCACAAAAATATTACGAAGAACTTGATTCCATTATCGATTTTACAAGCAAATCCAGTGAAGTTAAAATAATTGATACCGAGAGAATGACTAAAGAAGGGAAAATTATACCTGTGCAGCTAAGTATTGCGCGGCTTCCAGGATCAAACGGCGAGTTCACCGGACGCACAGTGATAATAAGGGATCAGTCGCAGGTTAAAAATTTACAGCAGCAGGTTGACCAGTCGGAAAAACTTGCCGTAATCGGGCAGTTAGCTGCAGGCGTCGCTCACGAAATCGGCAACCCGCTTACGTCAATATCTTCGCTTGTTCAGCTGATACAAAGAAAAAACAAAGATGCCGTGCTGAGCGAGCAGTTGATAATTATTAAGGAAAACATAGACCGAATAAGCAAGATTGTAAGAGAACTTGTTGATTTTTCACGTCCGCCGAGTTATAAAAAAGAACTTGTGCAGACTGCAGATATTCTTAAGACTGCAGTCGGCATCGTTAAGTACGACAAGAGAGTTAAGAAGGTAAATTTTGAGACAGAATACAACAACGATACGCCTCTCATCAAAGCAATTCCCGACCAGCTTCTGCAAGTATTCGTTAATATTCTGATCAATGCTCTTGATGCAATTGAAGGCACAGGAACTATAAAAGTAAAACTTGATCACAATGACGAATTTGTGTTCATAAAGATAAAAGACAACGGCTGCGGGATGGATAATAAAATTATTAAAAAAATATTCGACCCGTTTTTCACAACAAAGGAAGTGGGGAAGGGAACCGGACTTGGATTATCAGTCAGTTACGGGATTGTGAAAAATTTTAACGGCGATATACTGGTCGAAAGCAAATTAAACGAGGGAAGCACATTTACAATTAAACTTCCTTTAAATAAAAATTAAAACGGAGTAATAATGTCAGGGAAAATATTAATAATTGATGATGAAAAACCAATAAGGGATGTGCTTAAGACGTTTCTGGATGGTGAGGGATATTATACCGATACCGCTCAGGACGGACAGGAAGCTTTGGCTAAGATAAACGAAGAGAATATTGATATTGTCATATCAGATATAAATATGCCTGTAATGGACGGTATGGAATTACTTAAGCAAATATCGAATATCAGTCCCGATACCTTTGTAATAATCATGACTGCCTACGCCTCTGTTAAGACATCTATAGAAGCAATGCGGTTCGGAGCCTACGATTATCTTATTAAACCGGTAGAATTCGATGAGTTACTCGCAAAAATTAGAAGACTAATTGATTATAAAAAATTATCTGCGGAAAATAAATTCCTTCGTCAGCGCGTTTCTGCCGAAATTGGATTCCAGAACATTATCGGCGAAAGCGACAAGATGAAAAAAGTCTTTGACTTAATTACCCAGGTTGCACCGACAAATTCTAATGTGCTGATTTATGGTAAATCCGGTACGGGCAAAGAACTTGTTGCCAAAGCAATTCACTTCAACAGCAACAGAACGGACAAAATATTTCTTCCCGTTAATTGCGGGGCAATTTCAGAAAACCTTATTGAAAGTGAATTGTTCGGGCATAAGAAAGGCGCTTTTACTGGCGCTGTAGATGATAAGGCGGGTCTTTTTAAAGTAGCAGACGGCGGAACTCTATTCCTTGATGAGATTGGAGACCTGCCTTTAAATCTGCAGGTAAAACTTCTTCGTGCAATTGAAGATAAACAGTTTCTGCCCGTAGGAGGCACCAAGCCTGTATCGAGTAATGTGAGAATAATAGCCGCGACTAATCAAAACCTTTATGAGAAAACAAAGTCTGGTGAATTTAGAGAAGACCTTTACTACAGACTAAATGTAATTGAAATTAAACTTCCTACATTGAACGAGAGAAAAGAAGACATACCGCTGTTAGTTAATTATTTTATTGAAAAATACTGCAACGAAATGGGTAAGAAAGTTTTAGGTGTTGATAATGACACAATGAAAATTCTTATGTCGCATAACTGGCGCGGAGGAGTAAGAGAACTGGAAAATGTTATCGAACGAGCAGTAATTTTTGCTAAGAATGATCTTGTTACCGTTGATGATTTGTCGGATCATTTAAGAGGTAATGTAACCGTTCAAGGTTTTCCAGATGCGTTAAAGGAAGCCGTTAAAACTTTCGAGCGGGATCATATTCTTAAGATCATAAAAAAATACGACTATGATAAAGAACAAGCCGCAAAATCTCTTTCCATCGGATTATCATCTCTTTATAGAAAAATGGAAGAACTTGGGATTCCAACCAAAGGGCTGGAGGGAAAATAATTACTTTAAAATTCCAGACTAATCCCTATGGATGGTAGAATTCCGATTGAAGATTCACTATCGGCTTTCTGCTCCAAGTAATCCCACCTAATTGATGAGGAATTTTTTCGATTATAAATATTCTGCACGTCAATATATGTAATTAATGCCCAACCGTCGAAATTCCACCGCCTGTCAACTCGCAAATCGAGACTGTGGTTGTTGGGGAATCTCTTTGTCAAATAATCTTCGACATTTTGTGTCCCATCAGGATTATAGGGAGTGTAATAATTTCCCGTAGCATATCTAAATCTTAGCGATGCTTCCCACTTCTGATTAAAAATATAACCCCCGCTTAGATTGAATATCCATCTTTGATCATATCTGCCGTTCCTTTCTATCCCGTCCAATCCGGTAAACATTCCCTTGCTGTAGGTCAAACTCAAAGTGCCGTAATGAGGGATTTCCGATGACTTTTTTTGCAAAGAGAGTTCTAAACCATTAACCATTCCAGTACCCCTGCTTGTGAGAGTTTCTAATCCAAACTCTTCAAAATTATTTGTTGCTCCGCCGAAACCAGCTCCTGTGTTTGCCAATACAATATAAGGTCTTAGTAAGCTGGTTGGATAATTTGAATAGTCCTTAATAAAACCCTCAAGTTTCAATCTTATATCTTTGCGCAGCTTATGTTCAATACCGCCGATATATTGTAATACCCTGACCGCAGGCAGATTCTGGTTTGCCTTGTCCGCAATAAGCCAGATATACGATGGCGATTGATGATAAATGCCGGTGCTGAAATTCAAAGAAGTGTTCGCCGTTAGCATATAGGATGAAGAGAATCTTGGGCTGAAATAAAATTTGCTTTCAATGCCGTCAAAATAATCCATCCGTCCGCCGAAGTTGTACCTCAACCTGTTAAAAACCATGTTGCTGTATTGAAGATAAACAGAAGACTTAATAAACCTCTTTGATTCGTTTAAATTGGTGACGGGTAATATTTCACCGAAGGAAGTAACAAAATCAGCAGGGAAAACAATATTAGATTTGAACTTGATATCTTTAATTGATGCACCAGCATTCAATTCTGAACTTGAAGTCAATTTGTATATCAAATCAAACTTTAATTCATTTTCTCCTTCTCTTGATTCGTTGAGGAATATAGGATTTAATAAAGTATCCCTTTGAGATGATTCATAATCAATAAAATTTCGGCTGAGCCGAATAGAATAAAATCCGTTCTTAAATAAATTTCTGTATGAAACTCCTGTCAAATATTGATTCTGGTTGCTTCCCAGTATCCGGGCGTTATCATAAATATCGTCCTTATCGTTATTATTGAATTTAACCCTATCAAATGCTGATACAAACAAAAAGGAAAACTTTTGGGTTTTGCTAATATCCCAATCATATTTACCAAGAACATCCCAGTACTCCGGAACAAAATTGAAGCCGGCGGCATTGAAGATAAAATCGAGATAACTTCTTCTGATCGAAAGAATAAAATTTGAATTTGCCGTAACTGGACCCTCGAAATTAAGTCCAAACTGAGTAGCTGAGACCAGAGCCTTCCCGCCGATACGATCTTTTCTTCCTTCGCGTAAATCTATTTTCAATACTGAAGAAAGTTTATCGCCGTATAAAGCAGAGAATCCCCCGGAAGAAAAAGTAGTTTCATTCACATAATCAAGATTGATATAACTTAATGGACCTCCGGTAGCGCCTTGAGTGCCGAAATGATTAATATTTTTAACTACGAAACCGTCTACAATAAATAAGTTCTCCGAAGGCGCGCCGCCGCGCACTATTAAATCATTTCGTCCGGCATCCGGCTGTGCGATTCCTGGCAATATTGAAAGGGCTCTGACCACATCCTCAAAACCGCCCGGCGCTCTTCTTATTTCTTCATAACTAAAATTTTTCAAACTGTTAACTTCCGTAGGCGCTGAATCAAAAAATTCTGACAGCACGGTTACGCCGGAGATTTCGATAACTGCTTCGGTCAACTCAAAAATTATATCTATGGGACGGGCGGAGCTGACAACTACATCGGATTTAGTAATTGAATTATATCCAACGTAGGATGCCCTTACATTGTATTTCCCTACCTCAATGTTATCGATGACAAATCTGCCGTTAATATCGGTTGCATCGCCTATTGTTGTGTTTAAAATGCTGATATTTACGCCGGGTAATGGTTCGTTAGTAATCTTATCAACCACTTTTCCGGTGATCTGTCCTCTTGTTTGTGCACTTGAATTTAATGCAGTTAAAACTATTAGTAAGATTAAGATAATTACATTTTTCATTGCTGTCATCAAATTTTTGTCAATATCAATAATAACATTCATACCAAAAAAATAGTTCGTTTCAAAGTATTAGTTTTATTAGAATCAAAACAATTTTATTATATTTTCTCATTCGAGAATACATTTTATAGGTTATGACTAATTCCCCAAACATCGACGGGTTACTTCAAAGGTTTTCGAAAGATGAAAAAGCATTTCTGGAGCTTAAGAAAATATTTCATGATTTATCTTGTGAAAACTCCTTTTCGGCAGTTAGTCAAATCGGCAGCGTACTGAATTTTGAAGGGTACTTTGTTCTTAGAACGGCATTCAACAAAAACATCGGATCGTTTATCGAAGGAAATGTCGAATCGGTCTGCGGTTATACCGCGGAAGAACTTTCTCGAATGCCGGGCAAAATTTTCTCGATAATTTACGAAGATGATCTCGACGAAACTAAAAAAGAATATTCTTTGCTAATAAGCAGCGAAAAACGTTTTAATTACAGTCTTCTCTACAGGATATTGGATAAAGAAGGAAAAGTAGTTTGGTTGAAAGAAAGCCTATCGGTTAAGAGAGATGATGAGGGTCATGCGATGTATTGCGATTCGATTTATTGTGACGTAACTGAACTTATTCGTGAAGGAAACGAGTTGAAAGAGCAGCATAAAAAAATGCAGGAGTTGCTGAACGAAAAGGATAAATTTCTAAACATTATATCGCATGACTTAAGAGCCCCCTTTACAAGTCTTTTAGGATTTTCTGAAATATTGATGAACGAACCCGGTCTGCCGCATAACGAAAAAATGGAATATCTCGAATACATACATTCGGCTTCGCAGAATCAGCTTCAATTCATAAATCATATTCTGGATTGGTCAAGATTAAAAACCGGCAAGATAAAGGTTGAGCTTAAACGCATGAGGCTTCGCGATATCGTTGCCAACATGGTCTCGCTATCAACTCATGATGCAATCAGGAAAAATGTTGAGATTAAAGTTAATGTCCCCGATGAAATTTTCGTTAATGTTGAAGAAAGGCTTATGGGACAGGTGATTTCCAACTTTCTGACAAACGCAATAAAGTTCTCGAGCGACGGGCAAAATATTTTTGTAACCGCTAATAAATTCAAAGAGGGGATGATAGAGATTGTTGTTAAAGATGAAGGCATCGGTATTTCCGAAGCAAATCAATCCAGACTTTTCCGAATGGATCAGAAATTTGTAATTAAAGGAACCAAAGGTGAAAAAGGTTCGGGAATGGGTTTGATACTGGCAAAGGAGATTATCTCACAGCATAAAGGCGAAATCTGGTTTTATTCAAAAGAAAACGAGGGCTGCGAATTCCACTTCACTATTCCCGAAGCTATTAACATGATATTGATTGTCGAGGACGATACCGAACTTCGAAATCTCTATAAGACTATTTTAAGTAAAACAATGAACAATTTTGAGATAATAGAAGCGAGCAACGGTTATGAAGCAATCACTTTTATTTATAACCAAATGCCGTCTCTCGTTATTACCGATCACGATATGCCTCTTATGAGTGGCGCACAGCTTGTGGAAGCCATCAGAAAAAAAGACAAACGCAATAGCGTTCCTGTTATAGTTATTTCTGCTAAATTTGACGGCGATATCAAAAAGAAGTACGAGGAGTTAGGAGTAAAGAAATTAATACCTAAGCCTTTTACAGTTCAGGATATCGGACAGCTTGCGAAAGAAATTCTAGAAAACTGAGAGCCCTATTGTATCTGATGGAAGAATCGAAAATAAATTCCTTGAATTGGTTTGCTTTGTATACTAAACCGAGAAGCGAATTCAAAGCAAAAGCCCAGCTTGACGAGGTTGAGATAATTAATTATCTGCCGACTGTAATCAGGGTTAGAAAGTGGAGTGACAGAAAAAAGAAAATTGAAGAACCCCTTTTTAAAAGCTATATTTTTATTAAAGCTACAGAAAAACAGAGGGTGACCGCAATTCAAAAAGATGCCATAGTAAGGATAATATGCTTTAGCGGAAAACCTTCTATGATTCCAGAATGGCAGATATTAAACCTTCAAAAGCTTTTGGAAGAGACAAAAGAAGTCGATGTAATTCAAGGGCTTGTTACCGGGCAGAAGGTTAAAATCATCGAAGGACCGTTCGAGGGCGTTGAAGGCGTTATAAATTTCGTAAGTAAAAACAAACTACAACTGGCGGTTAATGTAGATCTTCTTTTTAGGTCTGTTGTGGTTAATCTTCCGGCTGAAAGCGTCGTCAAGTCTGTTTAATATATTTTTCTGGCGGGTACTGTATTTTTTGTGAATTTAGTCGTAACTTTTAATTAATCATAAACATTTTGACTATGTTAAATCAAAAAAAGCTCGCAGAATTAAATACTGGAGATGATGTAAATCATTTTCTTCTTCTCGTAAAAGTTGAAGTGAAAACCACCCGCACGAATAAAGAATATTTAAATCTGGAATTAAAAGATTCGTCAAATTCGCTCGGAGCAAAGATATGGGACGACTTCGAAGATTTTTTAAAAAATTCGGAAGCCGGCAAGGTTGTTAAAGTTCAGGGCAAAATCGAAGAGTTTATGGGGCAGCCTCAAATAAAGATTAATAAACTGCGCCTCGCCGCGAAGGAGGATAATATTTCCTCTGAATTCTTTATGCCCAGGAGCAAAAGAAATCTCGAAAAAATGCTGGAAGAATTTAATAACAGAATTGAAATAATAAATAATGCCGGACTTAAGTCACTTCTGAAAGAGATATTCGGCGGGGAAAGAATGGAGAAATTCCGGATAGTTCCTGCCGGTAAAGCATGGCACCATGCATACATACACGGACTTTTGGAACATACTTTGGAAGTGATTCGAATTTGCGATCTAATGGCGGATATACACAGCGAAGTTGACCGTGATCTTTTAACAGCCGGAGCTTTTCTTCATGACCTCGGGAAAATAGAAGAACTGACAGCAGATGGAAATTTTGATTATACCGACCGCGGCAGGTTAATCGGGCATATAGTTATTGCCGCATTGATTATCGAATCAGAGATTAAAAAAATAAACGGGTTCTCTGAATTGCTGAAAGATAAGCTGCTTCATCTAATACTTAGCCATCAGGGGAAACACGAATTTGCAACCCCAGTCGAACCCAAAACCTTAGAAGCAATAATTCTTTATCAGGCAGATGAGCTTAGCGCCAAGTCCAATGCATACAAAATGGCAATTCAAAGCGAGGAAAACAGCAGATCCAATTGGACAAAGTTTTTACATTTGGCAAACACATCACTTTATATATCCCGTCCGGAAGATGAAGACAATCCGGCAGAAAAATTTTTCACTATCTAATTAAAAGGTGTTAATATGAAAACTCTAAAACAGTTTTTCGGTTTGATCATAATCTTCATTTTGATTTTACCCGCAGCAAATTTCGGACAATCTTTAGAAGAACTAATTGAACAAGGGGATAATTATTATAAAAAATTCAACAATCAAAAAGCCCTTGAAGTTTATCAGAAGGCTGATGTAATGTATCCAGACAATTGGGAAATTTTATGGCGTATCAGCAGAGCATATGTAGATATAGGCGAACACATGCCTGCCAGCAGCAGCGAGCAGGAAAAAGCCCAACTTGAAAAATATCAGATGGCTTACGATTATGCCGACCGTGCCGTAAAGCTTGCACCCGGCGAGTCAATCACATATCTGCGCAGAGCAATCGCAAACGGAAGAATTGCTTTGTTCAAAGGCGTTTTCTCGGTTGCCGGCGTTGTGAATTCAGTTAAAGAAGATTGTGAAAAAGCGATGCAGCTTAATACCGGAGGCAGAGAGGTTCAGTCGGTCGCGAATTATGTTTATGCCAGAACGCACGCAAAGATTAGCGAAAAATGGGCGCCTGCACGCGCGGTGCTTGGTTTAGGATGGGCTGACCTTGACAGTGCTCTTGTTTATTTTGATAAAGCAGTAAAACTTAAACCGAATTACGTGATGTTCTATGTGGATTATGCCCTTGCACTAATAGAAGACGGAAATAAGCAGAAAGCGCGCGAGGTGCTGGAAACAGCAATAAAAAGTCCTATCGAAGACGAAGATGATGAAGTGCGCAAAGAAGAGGCAAGAGCTCTCTTAAAGAAACTTAAATAAGAATATAGATAATTTGATTCATTTTCGTGAAGATTTTTTAGGGAAATTAAAATCAGCTTCACGGTTGGTGTTTTTTTCGGGAGCGGGTATCTCCGCTGAAAGCGGCATCCCTACTTTCAGAGGGGAAGAAGGATTATGGAAAAAGTTCAAACCTGAGGAACTTGCCAACTTCAACTCTTTTATAAGAAATCCTCAAATGGTTTGGGAGTGGTATCAATACCGGAGAAAAATAGGTAAGGAATCGCTCCCCAATCCCGGTCACTTTGCTATTGCCGAAATGGAAAAATATTTTTCGGATGTAACCGTTGTTACTCAAAATGTGGATAACCTTCACAGACGCGCCGGCAGTAAAAACATTTATGAGCTACACGGCAATATTGAAAAGAATTTTTGTATAGCATGCCACTCGCGGTATGATTTCCTTGATTTTCAAGAGAGCGTTGATGTCCCGCGCTGTAAAAGCTGCGGCGGACTGATACGTCCCGATGTAGTTTGGTTTGGAGAAATGCTGCCTCAGGATGTCTTTAGCGAAGCGGAATCCAAAGCTTCAAAATGTGATATTTGTTTTATCGTCGGCACATCGGGTATTGTCTATCCGGCAGCGTTTATTCCGCTTACTGCAAAGCAAAACGGAGCTTACCTGGTGGAGATAAACATTAACCCGACAGAATTAAGCAGTACAGCTGATTATTCCCTTTATGGAAGGTCGGGCGAAATACTACCTTTAATACTTAGTGCAGTAAAGAGTAAGGAATACTAATTCAAAATCGGATTAATTCACAAGTTTATTTTTCGCATAAAACTTGTCAAAATTTATTTTCTAAGCTAAGTTTCACTTGAAAATATGGAGCACAATAATGAAGACAATCATCGAACCTTTCAGAATTAAGACAGTTGAGCCGATTAGATTTACCACAAGAAGAGAAAGAAAGAAAATTCTTGAAACTGCGGGATATAATCCTTTTTTAATTCATGCTGAGGATGTAATAATTGACCTTCTGACCGACAGCGGAACTTCGGCAATGAGTTCGCAGCAGTGGGCTAAGATAATGGAGGGGGATGAATCTTATGCGGGATCTAAAAGTTATTACAGTTTTGAAAATGCGGTAAAAAAAATAACAGGGCATAAGCACATTATTCCTACGCATCAAGGAAGAGCAGCCGAAAAAATTTTATTTTCAATTGTCGGTTCAAAAGGAAAATTTATTCCGAGCAATACACATTTTGATACTACTCGCGCCAATATTGAATTCATGGGTTGTGAAGCCCATGATTTGCTCGTTGAAATCGGGAAGCATCCGGAAAAACGGGCAGACTTTAAAGGGAATATGGATGTTGACCAACTTGTTAAATTTATTAACGAAAAAGGAGCAGGAAATATTCCTCTTGTAATGTTAACTGTCACCAATAATTCGGGCGGCGGGCAGCCGGTTTCGATGCAGAATATTAAGGAAGTTAGCGAGGTATGCAAAAGATTTCAAATTCCATTTTTTCTTGATGCATGCAGGTTCGCAGAGAATGCGTATTTCATAAAGCTGAGAGAAAAAGATTACGCAGCTAAATCTGTTTTGGAAATTGCAAAAGAAATGTTCTCTTATACTGACGGCGCCACGATGAGCGCTAAGAAAGACGCTCTTGTAAATATCGGCGGGTTCCTTTCTTTAAATGACGATTCGCTTGCAATGAATTGCAGAAATCTGTTGATAATAACCGAAGGCTTTCCTACTTACGGCGGTTTAGCCGGACGAGATCTCGAAGCCGTTGCACGCGGATTGGAGGAAGTTGTTGATGAACATTACCTTCAATATAGAATAAGGAGTATTGAATACCTCGGTGAAAAAATGACTCAGGCAGGTATTCCGATAATAGAACCGACAGGCGGTCATGCCGTATATATTGATGCAAAACGATTTCTCCCCCATGTTCCGGCTTATCAGTATCCCGGACAATCAATTGTTTGCGAAATTTACTTAGAAGGAGGAATCCGCGCGGTTGAGATCGGCAGCGTTATGTTTGGAAAATATGATAAAGAGGGCGTGCTTATTTCACCGCCGATGGAACTTGTAAGATTGGCTATTCCAAGGAGAGTTTATACGCAAAGTCATATTGATTACGTTGCGGAAGTTTTAATAGAAGTTTATAAGAACCGCGCTAATCTGAAGGGGTATAAAATCACTTACGAGGCGCCGATGTTAAGGCACTTTACGGCAAATTTTAAACCGGCCGAATAAGCAGATCAAACAAGGGCTAAAAATCCTCCCTGATTTCCTGTCCGCCCCTAAGTCCGTTTTTTTTGTTAATAATATTTTTTTCGATCAACTTTTTAACGACTATGGGAGGAACAAAATCGCTTACGTCGCCTTCAAACTGTGCAAGGTTTCTTACAATTGTCGAATTTAGATAGGTAAATTTTTCATGAGGCATTAAAAATATAGTGCGTAGATTTTCATCAAGTTTTCTATTCATTAATGCCATCTGAAATTCAAACTCAAAATCACTTACTGCTCGAAGTCCGCGAATAATACCAATAGCGCCGACCTGTTTAGCATGGTCAACAATTAAACCGGAAAAAGAATCAATTATTACCCGGTCATAATTCTTAAGAGATTCTCTCAGCATCTCAAGCCGTTCGGCTACAGAGAACATCGGCGATTTAGTCGGATTTTTTGCAACTGTAACAACCACTTCATCAAAAAGGTCAATAGCTCTTTCAATAACGTCAATGTGACCTAACGTTACAGGATCAAAAGTTCCAGGATAAATTACCCGCTTAATCGTTTTGATATAATTCATATAACCAAAATGTTTTGTTGTTCTCGGTGAAATATAACAATTATTGTTTTACCGATAAATTTTTTTTTATCCTTATTTAATAAAAACCATAGTCTTTGTCTCGGAATAAGAAGCTGTCAATAGCTGGTAATAATAAGTGCCGCTTGCTAAATCATAATGCTTCTTTGAATTAAAAAGCACTTCATAGGTGCCAGGATTGTAATAACCATCCGCGAGAGTATCAATCAATTGACCGAGAGCATTAAAAATACGGAGAGAAATATTACCCCCTTTAGTTAAATCAAATCTAATGGTTGTGTTCGGGTTGAAAGGGTTAGGATAATTCTGGTATAGCTTAAAATCCTGCGGCAGTGCTTTCTCTTTTAAATTTGTAATAGGTTCGCGGAAATTTATTCTGAATGCATCTGCGACTGCTTTTCCACTGGTGTTGCTTTCAACTTTTATTTGGATCGAAGTTTCATAATCGAATTCAATCTCTGTGAGGAAATTCCATTGTCCGCCGTTAAGACGCTGTGTCTTTTCTAATATAACGGGCTGTTCAAACCCGGCGCTTATCTCAAATTTTGTTTGAAATGAAAAACTGCTGTTTGACTGCCACCAGCCGTAAACATCGTACTTGCCTGGCTTAAGCACTTCAGTATTATAAACAACAGAATTGTTCGTGCTGTTATCATTAAGCAAAAAATAATCATTGCTGTAGAATTCAAGACCGCTTTGAGATTGATTATAGAATCCGGCAGCCACAGCATCCTTGTTGTCAAGAATTATTCTTTTCGGATGCGACAGTTCCAGATACTCGGCTATCGCATACAGCATTCTATGGCCCAGTTCATAAAGATTCTCGTTTGTTACCCAAATATTGCTCGAGTAGTAATCATAAGGAGATTCGTAAGTCAGAGCCATTACCTTATCACCGTAGTTTTTCCAGAGCCACCCTTCAGGAAAGTATTCCTGCAAATTTGATTCACGAAGATCCTTATGCTGAAAATAAGGGTTATCAGAAACGTTTAGGTTTGAGAACTGATATTGTCTTCTGTAAAAGTAATCAGAAGTAGAAGAAGCAGTGTGAATAAAAAATGTGCAGAATGGGGAAGCCTGTGAATGCAAATTTAAAAAAACATCAATTACTTTTTCGTCGTTTATCTGTTTCAACCTATCCCTTAAGATTTTTACTTCCACAGCAGCTTGTTCGTCGGTTTTATTCCATTCACGTTCCTGGTCCACGCCGAAATAATTTGTGCGCGACCGCCCAAAATAAACTCCCTCAGGATTATTAAAAGGGACTATATAAAAAATGATATTTTTACGGTAATAGGCTATCTCATCCTCGCCGGATAGAAGTTTTTGTATAAAACCATCGAGATGCCACGAAGAAGGAGTTTCGCCAGGATGTGTTCTTGAATGAATCCATACCCTGTATTTGAACTCATCGGGTTCATCAAAATCAGTAATCGTAAGTTCCTGCATCGGGAAATTCTGAGACGAAAAACCTAATGTATCAACGTTTACGAATGCACTTGCACTCCAGTCGGAAATTCTTTCCTGCAGGTAAGAATAATTATAAGGGGTATAGTAAGCTATATAAACCGTATCCCGTTCGAAAGCTTTCTCAAAAATTCTTTTTGAAGGCGCTTCCGTTTGCGAAAATCTTTCGAATGAATTATTGTCATATGAATACATGGGTCTGGTCACATCGCTATTGGGAATATTAACTCTTATGAATTTATCTTGGACTCCGCTGATTCGAAAGTAGAACCATCTGCCGCCGATATCTTCAATGCTTCTTACGGTATAATTAATCGAATCGGATGTCTCGACGGAGTGAATATTTCCGCTCTCAAAATCTGCATCAAATTTAATTTGTGATTTTACTGAAAAGCTAAGCAGCAATAATATTAGAAATGTTTTCATTATCTCTCAATGTTTGTTTTTACTGTAAACCGGAAAGCGTTTACGCAAATTTAACCATTGTTTTTGTTAAATGCGGATTGGGTAGGTTGTGATTCCCCTCAAAAATTATAAGCAAGGAAAAAATTATTTTTGATTTGACACAGAGGGAATCATTTGTTAAATTAAAACCGCTTTTACGCCCCTCTTTGGTAGATTTATCCGAAATTACTTTTCAAGTATTGTAAAAAATTGTATTATTTGTTTGAGAAAGGAGGAATATGAAGGGGTTAGCAGTTAAACGCGCAGGAACAAACGAAAAGAAACAATCTGTTTTTTTTCAATCTCTAAAATGCTTTGTCCTGAAACCAATTGAAACGGGCTTGATAGGTTTTGCGACTTTTTTTACTATTTTGATAATCACAAAGTATTTGAGTTATTTAATCGGCACCGTAGAAGAATTTATTGTTGATATAGAAGACTTAATACTTTCCGCTATTGGTTTTATATTAATGTTTCTTATCAAATTTTTGGAAAATTTCAAAAAAGAAGAAGCTTAACTCGCTTTTAATTTTTCTGTACGGTCAGCAAGCTGAAGCTTTTCGATAAGCTCAAACAATTCGCCCTCAATTATATTAGACAAATTATATAAAGTTAAACCGATTCTATGATCCGTAACACGGTTCTGTGGAAAATTATATGTGCGGATTTTGTCGCTCCGATCGCCTTTTTTAACAATTGATTTTCTCTGTGCCGCGACCTCATTAGACTGCTCTTGTGATTTGAGATCGAATAATCTCGATTTAAGAACCTTCATCGCCTTTTGGCGGTTTTTCAACTGGGAGCGTTCATCCTGGCACTGGACAATTAATCCAGTTGGAATGTGGGTAATTCTTATTGCAGTCTCAACCTTATTTACGTTCTGCCCGCCAGCGCCGCCGCTTCTGTAGACATCAATTCTCAAATCATTTGGGTCAATTTCAATTTCCACATCTTCAATTTCAGGAAGCACGACAACCGATGCGGCGGATGTATGCACTCTTCCGCTCGCTTCTGTTAAAGGCACTCTTTGTACTCTGTGAACGCCGCTTTCAAATTTCAAATCTCCATAAATCCCATTGCCTCTAACTGCCATCACCGCTTCTTTCACGCCGCCTTTACTTGCTTCATTTATATCAAGCAATTCGTATTTCCAGCCTTTTAATTCGGCAAAACGAGTGTACATTCTAAGAAGATCGCTGGCAAATAATCCGGCTTCTTCTCCGCCGGTGCCGGCGCGTATTTCTAATATGACGTCTTTATCATCATTTGGATCTTTAGGAACGAGAAGAAGTTTAATTTTTTCTTCCACTTCTGTTTTTGCAGTTTCCATTTCGAGAAGTTCCGTTTCGGCAAGTTCTACGAGATCTTTTTCAGCCGAGGAATTAATTATCTCTTTGTTGCCGGCAATATTTTTGCATATTTGTATAAATTGATCATAGGTTTTAACAATTTCTTGAAGATCGCTCCTCTCCTTACTAAGTTTTTTTAATTTTTCCTGATTGGAAACAATGTCGGGGTCGGACAACTGAAGGTTTATTCTCTCAAATTTTTCTTTTACTTCTTGCAGTTTATCAAGGTAATTCATCTTAAAAATCCAAAATTGGGTTGTAAATATATGAAAGTATGAGCGAAAAAGTACTGAGCATGCCTATGTAATTTTCCTCAGAATATTGAGATAATGTAATTGAATTTCTATATCCGGCACATCAATCCCTTTGCGGTCGGGAAGGCTAAGGCCGTTTAAATCGAACATAAAGTCAAGTGCGTCAAACATACTAATATCAGGGTTAATTCTATCCCGCAGATAATGAATAAATTTCAATGTTTTGAATCCATCGAACCATAGTTTCTTTTGCAATTCGAATTGAGAATCAGACTTTGAATTTTCGATAATTTTTTTCATTCCCGTATTAAAGTCGTTGTAATTCAAAAATGAAAGTAGGTGTTCGTTTATCTCTGCTGACTTGATCAAATAACTTTCAACAGAGCGCTCACTATTTTGAAAAAAAAAATTATTCCACTCCTTTAATGTTTTGAAAGAATTAGGAGAATAGAGCACATACTCATTTTGACGTTTACTTAAGAAGCGTCCGATTCGCTGCCCTGTGCCGAAAGGAACACGCCATGATTCGCGCGCTGAAGGATAAACGGTGGTTTCGCTGATCTCGCTAATGGAAAATTTTTTCGCGAGTTTTTCCATAAAATAAAAATCTTCCGCTGCTTTCCGCTTATTCATTCCTTGTACATCTATATATGATTCATAATCGCAAACCATCGTTGAGCCTATTGTGTGAAATGCAAAAGGAGAACCTGCATACTTTAAACCGAGCACATAATAACGCAGGAAGATTTCGTAACAAATCACCGCCAGGTCGTAATCATTGTTATTGGTCAATCTGTGCTCAAATTTAACATAGCCGCATCTCATATCTGATTCATTAAAAGCATAATATATTGCCTTCAGATAATTCTGTTCCACTTCACAATCCGCATCAAGACAGACTAATATTTTTTTGCTTTCGCAATTGTAATCAAACTTTGTTAGCGCAATGTCCATTCCAACCTTTCTTGCAAAACCGACTCCGCTGTTTTTTCCGCTCATCCTTTTCCCTTCCGAAGCCGCATCAACAAGCGCAATATTAATTTTTTTTCTGCTGATTGAATCGCCGAAATTTTCCGTCGAAGAGTATTTCGTAATCAAATCACGCAGATATTGTAATGATTTCTGGTTGTACAATGAAACGGATTTGTTGGAGCTCTCATCTTCATTTATGATGAATAAAATTAAAGTCTTTGATAACATAAATTCATCATTCGCAGTTAAGGAGTTAAGAAGTTTTTGTATGTTTTCGTATTCGCATATAGCCGGCACAACAACAATGATTTCAAAATTCTTTTCGGCTGTACACTCGGCGGAATAATTTTGCGAGCTGAATTTATCAAGATATTTTTTAACTTTTTCGGGAAGCGGTAATTTCAATTTTTGTGTCCGAGAAAATGAGCTGTTAAATCCTTAGCCTTTGACAAATCATCAGGTGAAAGCCAATTAATTTTGACGCCTTCTCTTTCCATTTTCCGGAACCAGGTCATTTGTTTTTTTGCAAAATCATGAATTGCCGAGTTCAACTTCTGATACATATCATTATAACTTAATTCGCCTTTAAGAAACAATGCTATATATTTATATTCAAGCCCAAAATAAATCAAGCGTTCGAAGGCAATGCCTAATTCAAGCAATAATTTTACTTCATCAATCATTCCCGCTTCAAGCCTCTTTTTCAATCGTTCGGTAATTCTTGTTTTTATTTCGCTGCGCGGAAGATTAATGCCGAGTATTAATGATTCAATTCTGCTTTCGTGAAGTTTATTTGTTCCGTCATCTTTCTCGGCGATTAAAATGGCTTTAATCAACCTATCCTTGTCCTTAAGATCGGTAGTATTGTGAAGAGTTCTCTTTGTTGAGTGGAGAATTTCTTTTAATTCGGTTGACGGTAGATTTTTCAGCTCTTCATATCTACGGCTGTTGAAATTGACCGGTGTCATTTTGTAAGCCTGAAGAATGGAGCTGAGATATAAACCGGTGCCGCCAACGAGAAAAGCGTTTTTCTTTCTGCTGTTTATAAGTTCAAAGGATTTAAAAAACATCTCCCCGAACTTAAATAGATCAAAATCCTCCTTCGGCTCAACTATATCGATTAGGTGATACTTGATTTTATTTCCATTAATAAAATAATCCTGAAGGTCCTTGCCTGTGCCGATGGACATATATTTATAAACCTGCCTGCTGTCGGCAGAAATGATTTCACCGTTAAAATCACACGCGAGCAGCGCGGCAAATTTTGTCTTCCCGACTGCTGTGGGACCTAATATGGTAATAAGTTTGCCGGTCATTTCAACTTAAGATTTTGATCAGACCGAGGAGTAATTAGCCGGAAGCGTGATAGTTAAAGATGTACCTTCTCCGATTTCACTTTGAACGGAAATTTTTCCACCGTGCTCTTCAATTATTTTTTTTGCGATGGACAAGCCGAGCCCAACGCCCTCTTTTTTACCGTGCGAAACGAACGGTTCGAATATCTTCTCGAGCAGGCTCAGCGGAATACCAATTCCTTTATCGCGGATAATTATATTGACTGAATTATCAACCCGCTTTGTCGAAAGAGTTATATCACCGCCCTCGGGCATGGCGTCACAAGAATTTTTTATAATATTCTGGAAAGCCTGATAAAATTGTTTTTCCGAAATCTTAACGCTGATGTCTTTATCATATTCTTTGATAATACGACAGTCCCTTGAACGAACGTATGAATCAATTCTTGCCACACAGTCATCCAGCGCTTGATTTAAATTTCTTAAAATGCTTCTAAGCACAATTTGCCCTTCGGAGTAACTTGATGTAGCTTGTACGAGATCAACCACATGGTTCAACTGCTCGAGAAGCATATCAATCACTTTAGTAACTTCTTCCGGAGTTTCTTTTGTCTTCAAATGCTCGGCATATCTTTTACTGACAAGAATTGGTTTCTTAATATCCTGAAGTAAAAAATTCGCCATTTTGCCGAGTGAAGTAACCCTTTCCGAGGATAATAATTGTTCAACGAGCTCGGCATTTTGCAATGCAAGGGCGGCATGTGTTGAAAGGGCAGCTAAAAATTCTTCGTCAAGTTTTGTAAACTTTTCAGATTTACTGTTGAGCAGCTGCAGAACACCGACAATGTCCTGTGTTTTATTTCTGATAGGAAAAGTCAACATGCTTTTGGTAACATAGCCGCTCGATTTATCAAACTTGGTATTGAAGCGGGTGTCTTCTTGAACATTTTCAATATTTAGTATTTCGCCTCTTTGCGCCACATAACCTGAAATGCCTTCGCCGATTGCCACCTTAATTTCCTTAAACTCACTTCCGATAGCAACCTTCGACCAAAGTTCGTTTCTTGATTTGTCAACTAAATAAAGCGTGCCTCGGTCTGCGTTTGTCAGCTCGCAGGCAACTTTAACAATACTTTGAAGCACCTCATCAATCGTAATGTTCGAATTAACCAATTGGGCGGCATCATTAATTTTCGCAAGCTGCTCAGCAGTAAACGGGCTGCCCTCCGATACTGGCGATGTTTCTTCAGTTTCTGATTTTGTTTCTTCTGGTTTCATAATATCATCCGATTTAATTTTATCTAAAGTTACTCCGTCTTTCTTTATCTGTAAGTCAATATCATCCATAAAATTCTCGTCAAAAATTCCAGGTCTTTTGTGATCGTCTTCATCATCAAAAGGCTTAATAATATTAGATTCCGGCGTTTTCTCTAATTCACCCAGATTGATTTCATCGTTTCTTATTTGATCAGGAGAAATTTTTTCGTCGTAGGTGTTGAAATCAAATTTGCTGAAATCAAAATTCTCTTCATCGCCCGGAGTTTTTGGTTCTTGTTCCGCGCTGCCTTGCAAGTTGTCGAAACCTCCAATATAGAAAGGTTCAACTGAATCAAAACTGCTATCCGCTGGTTCCGGCTGTTCGCTGGGATTTTCTGCCGGCATTTCCCACGATTTATCATCAAATGAAAAATCGTCTGATAATTCCATGTCTTTTTCACCCGGTTCTTCAGCTGTGCTTTCAAATATGAAAGAGCCCGGTTCGTCTATAGTTAGATTTTCATCTATGGCTTTATCACCCACACCGGTAGGGTCGCCGTTTTCAGGTTTTATTTCTTCACTGTATAGAAGTTCGAATGAATCGGTGATTTCTTTGCCGAGATCCGGCTCGCCTTCATCGGAAGTTTCAAAATTGCTCTCTTCGCCCGATCCGCCTGGCAGCGGAGTATCAATTCCGTCGGATGTTGACGAATTAAGATTTGTTTTAGAAATGGAAGCATACATGTTATTCAAAACATCGTAGTTCTGCTCAATCAAAGAATCAATCTCTTCGCGGGAAAGCGCAATTATGTAGGAATCTCTTAATGCGACTGCAGTAGTTTTTCTAATTGATTTCTCGATAAACTCATCGCATCCGAAAAAGTCGTTATCGGCACAAATAACGGATTCCGACTTGTTGTTTTGTTTCTTCTTAAAAAGATTTATTTCGCCGCTTACGACGAGATAGATGTTTTCATCCTCTTCACCTTCTCTATACAATATTTCTCCTTCGCTGAGAGTAAGAAGGTTTCCTTTAATATTTGCTAGATCAAAATCTTCGAATAGGATGTTTTGAAGAAGCTTATTATTTTTCAGTGCTATTAATACTTGATTTTCCATTTTATTTTCATTTTATGGCAATAAAAAACAAAGAAATAGAAAAAGCAGCAAAATATCTTTCAGAACGAGATAAAACACTTGAAAGAATAATAAAAAAGTTTGGCAAATGCAATTTACAACCCCGGAAGGATTACTTCAATGCCTTGACTGAAAGTATTATCCGTCAGCAGCTTTCAGTGAAAGCAGGTTCCGCCATTTATAAACGTTTTTCGGCGCATTTTAACGGCAAACCGTCTGCAGAGGCATTAATAAATACTCCCGGCGAGATCTTGCGAACTTTCGGATTGTCGAATTCAAAAGTAAAATATGTGAAAGACCTCGCAGCTAAGGTTCACAATAAAGAACTATCCTTTAAAAATATTGAAGAAAAGAGCAGCGACGAAATCATAAATAACTTGACAAAAGTTAAAGGAATCGGGGTTTGGACGGCGCAGATGTTCTTGATATTTACTCTATGCAGGCTTAATATTCTGCCCGTAGGCGATCTCGGCATAAAAAAATCTATAATGATCAATTACCGATTGAAAAAATTACCAGACGAAAATGCGCTGCGAAAAGTTGCTTCAAAAAACGGTTGGCATCCTTATGAGTCGGTTGCAAGCTGGTATTTGTGGCGGGCACTCGATGAGTAATTGAATCTACTTAATGAAAAATTCATCATATGATATGAACGAAAACGAATTAATTGAATCGGCGCGTAAAGGCGATAGAAAAGCTCTGTCGGATATAGTAAAAAAGTACGAACAAACTATTTACAATTTCGCCTTTAAGATTTGCAGGGATAAAGATAAAGCTGAGCATACAATGCAGGAAACATTTTTAAGCATGATTAAATCTCTCGACCAGTTCAGCGGAAAGTCAAAACTTTCTACATGGTTATATACAATAGTTTCAAATCATTGCTTAATGATGGCTCGTTCGGCAAAAGGAAAATATTATACCTCGTTTGATGACGATGAAGCGGTAATTAACGAGAAAGAAATTTCCGACTGGAAGATTACCCCGGAACATTTACTGGAGAATAATGAGTTGAAAGAACTTCTTGACAAAGCAATTCAGAAACTGCCGCCGGATTACAGAATTGTTTTTATGCTGCGTGATGTAGAGGGACTTTCGACCGAAGAAACCGGAAAGATTACAGAACTTAGCGTTCCTGCCGTTAAATCAAGGCTTCACCGGGCAAGAGCTTTTTTAAGAAATGAATTAAATAAATCTTTAAGCTATGTATAAACATAAAACAACCTGTAAGGAAGTGATGAATCATATCTGCGATCATCTTGGCGAAGCTTTAGACTCGCCGAAATGCATTGCGATCAAAAATCATCTGAATGAATGCGGCAGCTGCCAGAAGTATTTCAGCTCTGTTGAAAATACAGTTAAGTTTTATAAATTGTATGATGTAAAGCTCCCCAGCGAGGCGCATAACAGGCTGATGGACTTTCTCGGTCTTAAGGAAGAATGATCAACTATATTCATACCAGCTTTTAACTTCCATCCTGTCCAGGTCGATATTTTCGAGGGCTTTTACAAATCTTTTAGCAATTTGGATATTTGTAATTAATGGAATGTTCAGGTCAATGGATTTTCTTCGAATCAGATAATCGCTGTCAAGTTCAACTTTTTCAACAGTCTTCGGTATGTTGATCACAAGATCAATTTTCCCAGAATTCAAATAAGAGAGTATCGACGGCTCCTCTTTATCATAAGGTCTGAAAAGAGGTTCGATATATATATTGTTGCGTTTATAGAAATCTGCAGTACCCTGTGTTCCGTAAAGTTTAATGCCTCGTTTGGCAAATAGTTTTAATTCATCAATAAATTGTGCTTTCTCCTTTAAAGTGCCGGTAGAGAGCAAAATTCCTTTTTGCGGAATTTTGAATCCCGTTGATAAGAGGCTTTTGAGGAAAGCTTCGTTAAAATCATCGCCGAGACAGGCTACTTCGCCTGTTGAAGACATCTCCACCCCCAGAACCGGATCAGAGCCTTTAAGCCTTGTGAAAGAAAACTGAGATGCTTTAACGCCTACATAATCAAGGTCAAATGACGAACCGCTTATTTTAGCCGGTCTTTCGTCTATCATAAGCATTGTGGCTATTTCTATAAAATTTATTTTCAGTACTTTTGATACAAACGGAAAACTTCGCGAAGCTCTCAGGTTGCATTCTATTACTTTAACGTCGTTATCTTTTGCTATGAACTGAATATTGAACGGTCCGGTTATTTCAAGGGCGCCGGCTATCTTCCTTGTAATTAATTTTACGCGTCTCATAGTTTCAAGATAAGTACGCTGCGGCGGAAGTACGATTGTAGCATCGCCGGAATGCACCCCGGCGTTTTCAACGTGTTCCGAAATGGCGTAACAGAAAAGTTCGCCTTTATCCGCGACTGCATCTACTTCAATTTCACGCGCTTCGGTAATAAATTTACTTATTACTACCGGGTGTTCTTTTGAAATATCGGAAGCTTTTTTCAAATATTCTTCCAGCTCGTCCTCTGTTAAAACAATGCTCATAGCAGCGCCGCTCAAGACGTAAGAGGGGCGGATCAAAACCGGATAAGTTACTTTTCGGCAGAATTCCTTGGCAGCTTCAAAATCGGTTAATTCTTTCCATTCAGGCTGATCAATTTCAAGTTCGTCTAATATTGCTGAAAATTTGTGTCTGTTCTCCGCATTATCTATCATTGCTGGCGAAGTGCCTAATACATTAACCCCGAGCGCAAAAAGTTTTGTGGAAAGATTATTCGGTATTTGACCACCGACAGAAACAATTACACCTGCCGGCGATTCTCGCTCGTATATATCAAGCACTCTTTCAAGCGAAATTTCTTCAAAATATAATTTACTGCATGTATCGTGGTCGGTGCTTACGGTTTCCGGATTATAATTTATCATTATTGATTTGAATGAGTGTTTTTCCAAAGTAACGGCTGCATTAACGCAGCACCAGTCAAATTCAACCGATGAACCAATGCGGTAAGCCCCGCCGCCCAAAACTATTATTTGATTTTCCTCTCCCGGCGCAATATCATCTTCGGTTCCGCCATAAGTCATATACAGGTAATTTGTTTGCGCAGGATATTCCGCCGCAAGTGTATCTATCTGTTTTATCGACGGAATAATGTTCATCTCTTTTCTTCTATTTCTAACGGCTATTTCATCGGAATGGATCAAAGAAGCAATTTGTCTGTCGGAGAATCCATATTGTTTTGCCAGTCTTAATTCATATTGTCCTATAGTGGATAGATTTATATTTTCAAGTTCTCTGTGCAGCTCGACAATATTTTTCATTTTATAGATAAACCATTTATCAATCTTCGATAACTGATTTATTCTTTCAACAGAGTAGCCTTCGAGCAAAGCCTGTGCAATGTAAAAAATTCTTTTATCGGTAGGCTTGGAAATTTCTTCGTCAAGCTTAACTGCGATTAGTTCATTACCAACGAATCCCTGCATACCGACATCGAGCATACGGATAGCTTTTTGAAGAACTTCTTCAAAACTTCTGCCGATTGCCATTACCTCGCCGACAGATTTCATTTCCGAACCGAGTTCTGTGCTTACCTTTCTGAACTTCTGTAAATCCCAGCGCGGAAATTTTAGAACTATATAATCTAACGCTGGCTCAAAACAAGAAGATGTTTCTTTAGTTATTATGTTTTCAATTTCATTGAGATTATATCCTATTGCAAGTTTTGTCGCAACAAATGCAAGCGGATACCCTGTAGCCTTTGAAGCTAAAGCAGAACTCCGGCTAAGGCGTGCATTGACTTCAATAATTCTGTAATCATCCGAATGCGGAGAAAGAGCGTATTGTATATTGCACTCCCCGATAATTCCAAGATGACGTATCAATTTAATTCCAATCGAACGCAGTTTGAAATTTTCTTTTGCCGAAAGCGTCTGAACCGGGGCAACTACTACACTGTCTCCCGTATGAATACCCATAGGATCAACGTTTTCCATTGAACAGACGGTTATACAGTTATCGTATTTATCTCTCACAATCTCATATTCAACTTCCTTCCAGCCGTAGAGAGATTCTTCAATCAAAATCTGATTTGTAAAAGAAAAAGCGCGCTTGGTTTTTTCAATTAATTCTTCTTCGTTTTGAACAATGCCAGAGCCTAAACCGCCGAGTGCATAAGCAATTCTAACCATTACCGGATAGCCGATTTTATTAGCGGCTTTAACTGCTTCCTCCACGCTTCCGACAGTTCTGCTTAAAGCTATTTTTAATCCTGCCTCGACGACCCTGTTGCCGAATAAGAGTCTATCCTCGGTATCTTTAATTGTTTCAACAGGGGTGCCCAAAACCTTTACATTATATTTATCGAGAATGCCGCTGTCAAAAAGTTCTACTCCGGCGTTCAATGCAGTCTGTCCTCCGACACCTAAAATAATTCCGTCGGGCTGCTCTTTAATAATTACTTTCTCGATAAACTCTTTTTTTATGGGCAGAAAATATACCTGGTCGGCAAGTTGTTCGGATGTTTGAATGGTGGCGATGTTCGGATTAATTAGAACGGTTTTGATCCCGTCTTCTTTAAGGGCTTTTATAGCCTGACTGCCTGAATAATCAAATTCGCCTGCCTGCCCGATCTGTAAAGCGCCGGAGCCAAGTATCAAAACTTTTTTCGGTTTACCTTTCTTAATCATAATAATGCCCGTACAAACATATCGAAAATAAATTCTGTATCATCCGGACCCGGTGAAGCTTCCGGATGGAACTGAGCGCCGAAGAAGGGTTTCGAGATATGAATTATTCCTTCGTTCGTTCCATCGTTATCATTCGTGAACCATTCCCGCCAGTCTTCGTACAATGTATTCGAATTAATTGCATACCCGTGATTTTGCGATGTGATAAAACATCGCCTGGTACCCATCTCATTCACGGGTTGATTGTGACTGCGGTGTCCATATTTCAGTTTATATGTATCGGCTCCTGATGCAAGAGCGAGTATCTGGCTTCCAAGACAAATGCCTAGTATCGGAATATTTTTCATCATTGCCTTGCGAGTTACCTCTATAGTTGTAACGCATTTTTGGGGATCACCCGGACCATTGGAAATTAATATTCCGTTAGACTCAATATTTGCAAAATCAAAATCATGAGGAACTCGAAGAACGCTTATGCCTCTTCCAAGCATAGCTCGAATAATGTTGTTTTTTACGCCGCAGTCTACCACAATAATTTTTTTCTCGCCCCTTTCGTATAAAGTAGGTTTAGGGCATGAAACTTCAGCCGCAAGATTTCTTTGATTGGGGTCCTCGAAAGGCTTGAGGTTTTCGGGGTTATCCCCAACAATGATTTTTCCGAGCATAGTGCCCGCCTCTCGCAGCTTTCTAGTAAGCGCTCTCGTATCAATGCCGTAAACAGCGGGGATTTTTTCTTCTTTCAGCCAATCATGCAAAGCCCGTTCGGCATCCCAATGCGAATGTTCGAATGAATAATCGGATACAATCAAAGCATTAATTTGGATTTTATCCGATTCATATTTTTCATCAATACCCGCTGATATTCTTTTTGAAGGCACGCCGTAATTACCTATTAGCGGGTAAGTGCAGACCAGTATTTGCCCGCAATAAGAAGGGTCTGTCATTGTTTCGGGATAACCAACCATACCAGTATTAAATACAACTTCGCCTTCGGCGTTTGTATCATAACCGAATGAATAGCCGTGGAACACGGATTTATCTTCGAGGATTAGTTTTGCAGTCTGGGGTCTTATCATTTATTGGGAAACTTTTTTTGAAATATCGGGTGGCAATATAAGAATTAAAATTATATTCGAGAGTAATTAAGTGAGTATTCTTTAGCTGATTTATCCGCCGATGCAAAATATTTTTGTTTTTATACCGATTTGTGGATAAAAATTTACATGCAGCTTTTTTAATTTATAGCGGTTTGTCTTAAATTTGATATTGAACTTACTTCTCATAATCCGGAGAGCATTTGTGAAATCAAAACAAATCATTGCAAATCTTTCGAGACTTTTTCTCTACTTTTTCACAGCCGCGTATATTATAGGAGGCATGCTTCTGCATGTGGAAGTGTCATATCTTGTCGTTGGTAAATATCCGGAGGTTACCGGTGAATTCGTCCCCCGAGAATATTCTGTTGAATTCTCAATTTTTGTGCTTATGCTTATAGCAGTATATTTTTTTGCCGCAGTTAGAAAAGGCAGGAGGCTGAAAGCCACTTTAATTTATTGGACTATTTATGCTGTGGTTCTAGTAATTTTTTATTTATACATAAGCCTTCACCAGGTTGAAATCATTCATCTAATTCAGTATTCGGGCGCAGCTATTCTGCTGGGATACAGCCTTGATCCGGGCAGAAAAAAATTTCTATTTGGGAAAATACTTTTTCTCGGGACTATTCTTGGAATAATAGACGAACTGCTTCAGTATTACGCGGTCTCCCCTGGTCACATATATCTTGATTTTAACGATTTTTTCGTAAATTCTCTTGGAGTCATAGGCGGTTTACTTTTTTATTATGGGTTCAAAGAACTCCCTGAGGCTGCAAGCAGCCGGCTTAAGCCGTTTTATCAAACAAAGAGATTCTCTTTCTGCGTCGTCTTTTTTACTCTTATTACTGTTTTTATGCTGCAGGGCTATTTGCAGATAAGTCCTCCGTACAAAATCAAACCTGGCTCTGTCGAAGCGGTTGACGGGCAGCTTGTTGTTTTCATGGAAAGAGTTCCCGGACTGCTCGGAAGCTGGCAGAAACATTTTGTTGAAGGTTTGTATTATGCTTTAACGCCTTTAGAGGGAATGCTTCTTATTTTTATCACGGTTTTTATTTTTTCAACATTTGATCCCAGAGTATCAAATAAACTATGTCAGAAAATCATTTCTTTAAAGAAGATTGATGAAAAATAATTTGATAAAAAAGAAACCCGGAGTGAGTAATGCCAGGTTTATTTACCTGCCGCTGATAATTGTTCTTACCTTTCTCATTTATTCCAACACACTCGATAATGAATTTCAGCTTGATGATAATCATGTTGTATTAAACAACGAAAAAATTATAGATCTCAATAACTTTGCGCATATCAAAGCATGGCAAAGATTGACGTTCAGCAGACAGTTTGCATACTTAACTGTTGCGGCGAATTATGCAATACACGGATATGAAGTTTTCGGTTATCACCTCTTTAATATAGTCGTTCATATAATCAATGCGCTTTTAGTTTTCCGTCTTGTGCTGCTTCTATTCTGTACGCACGTTTTACAAGCCCACCGGCTGAATGAATATAAATTTCAGATCGCTTTTTTTTCTGCACTATTATTTGCCGTACATCCCGTGCAGATTCAGGCTGTAGCATATATAACGCAGAGAATGGTTTCTTTGGCCGTGTTGTTTTATCTCGTTTCCGTCATTCTGTATTTAATGATGCGTTTAAAAATGAATGCCGAGGGAATAAATTCGAAGACAATATTGTATTTAGTGGGAATATTTATTTCATTTCAGATGGGTAATTATTCAAAAGAAATCACTGCGTCTCTGCCTCTTGCTCTTATTTTGATCGAAACAATTTTTATTAGAAAACCAAGCGGTAAACCCGACTTTAAAATTATTTCTTTAATGCTTGTTGGAATTGCGATTGTTTTTGCCGCCGTTTTATTAAAAGGTCTTCCAAAGCAAAGCGGCTCCGTTGACCGGGACATCTACTTTTTAACACAATTAAATGTGCTTACAACTTACCTGCGCATTACTTTTCTTCCAGTCAATCTGCATGTTTTTTATGACTACCGGTTATCGGAGTCGTTCTTTCAGTTAAAAACAATATTCTCTACATTATTGCTGGCAACTATACTGGCAACCGGCATTTTTTCTTATAAAAAGCATCCCGTAGTATCGTTTGCAATTTTTTGGTTTTTTATCACACAAATAATAGAGTCAAGTATTTTCCCTCTGCAGTATGTAATCTTTGAGTATAGGCTTTATCCATCCATCATCGGTTTTTCATTCGCAGTATCTTTCTATACATTGTATTTTTTCCGGGGGAAAATCCAATACGGCTATTCTGCTCTGGCAATAATAACCATTTTGTTGTCAGTTGTAACCTATCATGAAAACAATAAATGGCAGAACGGCGGAACTCTTTGGGAAAATAATATTGCTAAGGCGCCGAAGCACGCAAAGCCGTATAATTATCTCGGACATTACTTTTTGTACAAAGGGGAATACAACAAGGCGCTTCCTAATTTCACAAGGTCAATCGAACTGGATTCAACCTATACCGATCCTCTTAATCATAGAGGTATTGTTTTCAAAGAAACCGGAAGATTCCGGGAAGCTCTTAACGATTTTAACAAAGCGATAGAAATTAATCCCGGGAATAAAATGTCGTTCAATAACAGGGGTTATGCTTATCAAGCGCTTGGCGAGTATGGTAAAGCCGTTGTTGATTTTAAAAAAGCGATCGAACTTTATCCTGAATACCATAACGCCATGAAAAATCTTTCGGTTGTTTTACAAAAAATGAATCAATTCGAAGAAGCCTTGAATTACGCTAAAGCCGCAATTTATTTTGAAGATAAAATCGCTGATTATTTTAACAACAGGGGCAATGCCTTTTATTCACTCGGGATTTTGGATTCTGCCGAAGCTGATTTTAAATATGCTGTTCAATTAGATCCAAAGTATTACAGAGGCTGGAATAATATCGGGGTTGTTTATATGAAACTGGGAAAATATGACGAAGCGATTAATTATTTCTCGAAAACCATCGAGCTTAAAAACAACTTTATTGACGCATACTTTAACCGTGCATACTGCTTGTATAACACCAGACGGATTACCCCGGCACTGCAGGATTTGCAGAAATGTTTCGAACTGGATTCATCGCACCAGGGGGCGCGTTCCCTTTATCAAAAAATATTTGATGAGTATTCCGGCAAGACTTCCGGGAAATAAAAAACATCCTTCAGTAAATTATGATAGTTGTCACATTCTAAAATATTTATTGCTTTCAATCTTAGAATCTCGTATGTTTAACCAGCCTTCATATCCTGTTTTAATCGTCCGAGAAATAAAATAAGTTGGAGCCGTTATGTTTTTAAGAAAAATAATCTATCCGGTATTTTTATTTTTTGCATTAAATTTTTCCGTCAGCGCCAATGATCTTTGGCCTCAATATCCTTTTCCTAATTCCACAAGTGGACCGCATTACACTGGACAGCCTATTACAGTTGAATTTCAGATATATTTCGCTTACAATTATCCGGTGAACGCGAGTGAATGGTACGTCCTTGTAGAAATTATCTGTGATGACGTCACTGTTTTTACATCAACTGTACCGGGGGTTGACAGAAATTCGGGACAGATAATCGGCGCTTTAAATATGTCGGTTGAAACCCCTTACATTTCCGAGGTTCCGGGTAATTGCGATATAATCATTACCGTAAATTATCGTTATGATATCAATCAAAATAATGATGTTTGTTCTGATAATTTCACAGTTTACGGTGAGCCGGATTTAATCTCGGGCATTACACCTTCTTCCGGTTCAACTGTTGATTATTCACCGGCACAATCTTTTAGTTGGACTAACGGCTCTTCACCGATTACGAACACTATTGCTGTATTATCTCCGGTTACACCGGGCAGCGTTCCAAGTATAACTCAAACTATTGGTTCTCCTTTTAATTCATTTACCCCGCAAGATGATTTATTCCCATCTACACAGTACCAGCTTAATATTATTCAAGAAAACCCGGGCGGGCAGACTACAAACGGTCCTTTTAATTACACAACGCGGGATGAACCATGTTCGCCGCCCGTTACAATTACTTATCCAGAAAACGGCGCCACGGATATTTTATATTACCCGCCCCCAAATGTTGAATGGACTTCATCGACTAATACTGGCGCTCAGGGCTTTGACGTTTTTATGGGCAACACTCTATCTGACGTAGACCCTAACACTGCAATTCCCATCACCAACACTCTTCCGGGGGTAACTTCTTTTCCTGTTCCCGATAATCTCCTCGGCGCTAATCGAGATGTTTATGTGAGGATTGGGACGAGTTGTCCCGACGGCACAAGTTATTCTGATATTACAACTTTTACTTTTGGCGACAGACACTGTCCCCAAACGCCTTCTATTTTATTTCCCGAGAATGGCAGCTTAAATGTTCCTCATTCACCTTTTGTACCGATTGAAATCGTTTCTTTAGATCTGACTTCGTCAGAGCCTGTAAGAACAAACATATTTGTGGGCACTTCAGAAAGCAGCGTTGATCCTAGTACATCATCTCCAATAACAAATACGGTCAATTTCGGGCAAACTATTTTTCCGATAACAGGCTTGCAGCCGGGGCAGGATTATTTTGCCAGGGCAACTTTTGAATGCGGCGATGGAGAGGATCAGAATACCATAGTTGGCGGCGTAAGCACATTCCGGACGGCAGAAGGCACCAATATCTCGGGTAGCGTTAGGAAAACTTATGCACTAAGTTCGTCAGAATTTCAAGTTGACTCTTTCTTCGATGTGTTTGTCGAAATTCAAGTTCCTGTTAACGATAATCAAACCGCTGGAGTTCAAAAAGAAACACAAGTTGATAATGAGGGAAATTTCTCATTTGAGAATTTACCACCCGGCGATTATACGGTGGGAATTAGAACGCCCGACGGATGGACTTACGTAACACCATCGGGTGGTGTATATCAAGGCACAATTACTCCCGGGCAAGATATTATTGATTTGCCTTTCATTTTAATACCTCCTCCCTCTGAAATTACAGGCGAGAAATGGAAGGATGATAATAGTGACGGTATTAAAGATAATAACGAGGAAAGACTATCCGATTGGCAGATATTCCTAAACGGGACTTCGTTTGCCGGAAATACAGTCTCAATGGCTACATCAACAGGCTCTAACGGCGCCTACAAATTTGAGAATGTTCCGCCAGGCAATTACTCTGTAACTGAAGGGGAAGTAGAAGGCTGGTTTCAAATTTTCCCCAGTAGTGGGGGGCATAATTTGAGTAATATTGATGACGGCATTAATTACGAGTTTATCGACTTTGGAAATGCTCCACCCGGACAGATATGCGGTAGAAAGATTCACGATAGAAACGGAAATGGAATACGGGAGGTTGATGAAGTTGGTTTGGACGGCGTACTAATCAAACTTTATAAGGGCGGGGTTTTAATAGCCCAGCAGTTAACTTATTCTGATGATTTGAATGGCGACGGTGTAATTGATCCCCGCACAGAATCAGGCTTTTTCTGCTTTACTAATCTTGAACCTGCTTTTTATATTGTTGAGGAAGAGGTTCCGCGCGGGTGGGCACAGACGGCTCCTTCAAATCCCGATCATTTCGAAATTGAACTCCTGCCCGGTATGCAGGTCTCGAATTTACTTTTCGGCAACCGCTGTGATGAATTCGATTTCGGCGACCTTCCCGAACCAATTGACCCTGTTGCCGGCTGCCTTCTCGGGCAATGCTACCCAACCTTACTGCCGCTGGGCGCCTATCATGCAGCTATCGGTCCAATGCTCGGCAATGTGAGAGATACAGAATTGAACGGTCAGCCGGATTTCTTTGCTATGGGTGATGATACAACCAACTTTGATGAAGACGGCGTAAGATTTATTATATTTGAGCCGGGCGGCAACGGAAGAGTACAGGTAACTATAACAGGAGCAAATGAGGATTTCCCTTGTTACTTAAGTGCATGGATTGATTTTGATGGCGATGGATTTCTTGGCACCGGAATCCTCAGCCCGGGTGAAAACATTTTGTTAGCTGAGAAGATTAATGCTGCCGGTACATATTCATTCGAATTTGATGTCCCCGCAGATGTTCCTAATGGAGGTTATGCAAGATTCAGGCTGGGTACATCCGAACAATCGGTGCAGTTTCCATTTGGAGGAGCGCTCGACGGTGAAGTCGAAGATTATATAGCGATAGGATTAGATTACGGTGATGCGCCTGATTCATCCTTCGAAGAATATCCCGACTTACCTTTCGGCTATCCAACTAAACTTGTCGATAATGGTGCAAGGCATATTCCCATTTCCACAATTAGATTAGGTGCTATAATTACAGATGGGGATAACGACGGTCAGCCTGGTCCTTTGGCTAATGGCGATGACAATGAAAACCGTCCAGATGAAGACGGTATAGAATTCGGCGATGGTTTTGTTACAATTTACAGAGGACCCGACCCTGACAACGGAAATCGAAATCTAACTATTTATGGAATAATAAGAGAAGCGACAGCAAAACTTAAACCTTTGGCTTCCATTTCGGGTTATCTGAATGCATGGATTGACTTCAACGGCGACGGAATTTGGAATGATGAAGACGAACATATATTCAAAAATGAACCCGTTCAACCAGGCCCGAATTACACTACTTTATCTTTCGATGTTCCTATGGATGAATATGCGGGAGGAACATATGCCAGATTTAGGTTTAGCACTCAAACAGATTTGAAGCCTACTGGACCGGCTGTTAACGGTGAGGTTGAAGATTATTTGATTCTAATTCTATTCCCCCTCGATTTTGGCGATGCACCCGACCCATATTCGACTCTTTCTGCAAACGGCGGCGCAAAGCATATTATCGGCAGCTATTATCTCGGCGAAATAATTGATGCCGATGGTGACGGACAGCCTGATGCAGATGCATTGGGAGATGATAATTCGAATCTGGATGATGAAGACGGAGTTATATTCCTGACACAGTTAGTTAAATCCAAGGAAGCTGAGGTGGAAATATTTGTCAATGCACCTGCAGGTCAAGCCGGCTTCTTGAATGCCTGGATTGATTATAACCAAGATGGTATATGGGATCCCGTAAAAGAATCAATCGCTTCCGATAAACAATTGTTTGCAGGTTTAGACACATTAAGATTCACGGTGCCTGATACAGCCTCAAAGGGAACATCATTCGCAAGATTCCGATTCGCCGATAATAGAGGCGTTGGCCCTGATGATAATGTTAACTTTGAAAACGTTATGCTTCTCGTAGGTGAGGTTGAAGACTATCTTGTAGTGATTGATTCATTATCAGTTTCCGTTGATGACGGCATAAGCTTTATTCCAACGGAATTTAAACTTCATCAGAATTATCCGAATCCGTTTAACCCGGTCACAACCATTACTTATGATGTTGTTAAAGCGGCTCATGTTCATTTGGTTGTATATAATATTTTGGGGCAGCGTTTGGCTGTGATGGTAAATGAAACCAAAGCGCCTGGCAGATATCATGCGCTCTTCGGAACGGAAGGACTGCCTTCGGGGATTTATATTTACCAGATTGAAATGGGCGACTACATAAAAACAATGAAAATGATATTGATGAAATAAAATTTAAAACTCTCATCAAAGCCCGGAGGAAAAACTTTCGGGCTTTTTTATTTTAAAATTTGCCTGATATCACACTTCCTAAAAATCATCATGAATTAACAGCAAACTCTTGCCAAAGAATTAATAAAAATTTATATTTATAACACTCTTTAGTCCTATTTAGAATTCTAATAAAATTATATATAAATGGGGCAGTGATATGAAATCACCAAGAGTTCTTTATGTATTTATTTTACTACTTTTCTTATTGTTCTCACAAATTTCAGCCGGCGAAAAATTAGCTGGTAATGATTTAATAGCATCAAATCCAAATCCCGGTTCTAGTACCGGTCAGCACTTTATAGGACAAACTTATTATCCCTCGGTGGATGTGCAGGCTGCATATAGTTATCCGGTCGATCCTGCAAGCTGGTGGGTTCTGTTTGATATCATTCAAAACGGTCAATCCGTGTATTTAGGAAGCGCTTCGGGTGTTGATCTTAGTTCGGGCAGGGCAACAGTTACATCCGGAGTTCCATTTTCTCCGACGACGTCTGGATCTTATGAAATTATTGTAGACATTAATTATCCAGATGATTTTAACCAAAACAATAATACTGCATCAAATGATTTTGCGATATACGGACCTCCAGGGGCAATACAGGGCCCGAGTCCTTCTCCGGGCTCAGTAATAGATTACGCACCGGCACAAACCTTTATTTGGGGAAATTGCACCAATCCAATTACATTAACTCAAACAGTGCTTTCACCTGTTAATCCACTCATTGGAGAGGCATTGACAACCACATTAGATTCTCCAGGCGGACATTACTGGACGCCACCCAACGACTTAGAGCCGTCAACGGAATATGATCTTGAAATTCATCAATCCAATCCGGCAGGTACAACAGTTAACGGACCTTACAGATATTCTACCAAAGCAGAACCTTGTGCGCCAAGTGTACAAATTATTGAACCTGAAAATGGGGCGGTAGATGTACCGTTAAATCCGGTTGAGTTAGTTTGGGGCGAATCTACGAATCCTGCTCTTACAGGTTATGATGTTTGGTTATCAACAGAAGCCTCGGGTGTGGATCCATCCGCTGTTCCAGCGTATTCGAGTATTGACCCCGGTCAGACGACAGCGCCGATTCCCTGGGAAATGCGTGAACCAGGTAACACTGTTTATGCACGAGTGGGTGCAAACTGCCCCGACGGCACGAGCTACTCTGATGTCTCTTCATGGACTTTTGGCGATGACCGCTGGCCCGACCCTCCGGTGTTTGTAGACCCATTAACGGGTGAAGTGTTAGCCCATGTGCCTAAAATAGCAGTGGAATTAGAAACTCCTGTTATTATGCCGACCGGACCTGTTACTACCGATATCTGGTTGGGTCCAAGTTTAAGCGATGTAACACCGGGGACAAACTTTGCAGTTACTAATACAGTTGGCTTCGATCAGACACTTATATATCTGCCTGGTCCTTTTGAGACTGATCAGGATTACTTTATTCGCGCCGTTTACAATTGCGGCGAAGGGGATGATTTGCTTCAGTTGTTAAGTGATATTGTGAGTTTTAAAACAGCTCCTGGTAGTAGTATTTCGGGAAGTGTTTCGAAAACTTATGACCCCAATCTTCCAGGTTCGAGCTTTAGTCCTCCTTTCGAAGTTCAAGTCCAAGTTGAAGTTCCGATAAGAGATAATGAAACATCGGTTGAAGAAAGAAGTGTGCCCATAGATCAAAGCGGGCAATTCACTTTACCTGATTTACCTTTTGGAGATTATGAATTACAATTACAAACGCCTCCCGGCTGGACTTATGTTACTCCTTCGGATGGGGCATATCAAGGGTATCTTGAGCCGGGGCAAAATATTCCCGGGCGGGAATTCATTATCATACCACCACCGGCAAAGATTAGCGGTGAGAAATGGAAGGATGATGACGGCGATGGCGAGAAAGATGATAATGAAAATAAAATTCCCGGCTGGCAGATAACATTAAACGGTAATTCTTATGCCGGCAATTCAATTAGTATGTCAACGCCAACTGCAGAAGACGGAGGTTATGTATTCGAAAATGTTCCCCCCGGAAGTTATGTAATCACCGAAGCAGATGTTTCCGGCTGGACACAAACCTTTCCGCCGGAAGGCGAGCATAATGTTGAAGTTGACAACGGCGAAAACGAAGAAAATAAAGATTTTGGCAACGCACCTCCCGGACTAATATCCGGTTATAAATTTCATGATATTAACAACAATGGTCAGTGGGATGACAGCGAACCGGGTTTAAACGGAGTTGAGATTTCTTTGATTCAAAATGGCTCTATTCTTTCTTCAACGATTACGAATACTAATGATGCAAACGGGGATTTCTTAATCGACCCCGAATTTGAAAACGGCTATTTTATTTTCAGAAATCTTGAACCGGGTGTTTATATCGTTGCCGAAGAATCACCCCCGGGGTGGATTCAAACTGTTCCGGGCGACCCAGGATATTATGAGGTTAACTTAGAACCCGGCGGACAAATTACGGACTTGGTTTTCGGAAATATGTATCCAGACGGTCTCGATTTTGGCGATCTTCCTGAACCGATTGATGATTTAAGTTCATGTCTTTTGCCCCAATGTTATCCGACAACACTTCCTTTCGGGGCACATCATGCAGCAATCGGTCCAATGCTCGGATTGTTAAGAGACATTGAACCTAACGGGCAGCCCGAATTATACGCAAGAGGAGATGATACCAATAACTTTGATGAAGACGGCGTGAGTTTCTTAAAATTTGTTCCCGGTTCTAAAGGCGAGGCAGAAGTTACCATCACCGGCACTCAAGATGATTTTCCGTGTTACCTGAGCGCATGGATCGACTTTAACGGCGACGGTTTCTTGGGGTTTGGTGGAATAAACCCGGAAGAAAAAATTCTTTCTGAAAGAATTGATGCCGGCGGCACTTATACTTTTGAGTTTGATATTCCCATGGAAATCGTAAGCTCAAGTTACTCGAGGTTTAGATTAAGCACTAAAGAAGCGTGTGTCGATTTGCCTTTTGGTCCTGCTATTGACGGGGAAGTGGAAGATTATTACGCCTATGGATTTGATTTTGGCGATGCACCAATGCCTTATCCGACTTTAGCGGCAGACGGCGGCGCAAAACATTTACTGGGTAATTACTATCTCGGGGAGCTGATCGATGCAGAGTTTGAAGGACAGCCCGATAATAATGCCCTTGGCGATGATAATAACGGATTAAATGATGAAGACGGGATTAAGTTTATTACCGAGCTTGTTAAATCACACACAGCACATATTGAAATTAAAGCAAAAGCTCCACCCGGATTACCCGGATATCTCAACGCCTGGATAGATTTTAATAGAGACGGCATATGGGATCCATCGGATGAGAAAATCTTTTCCGATATATTATTGCCGGAGGGTATAGACACGCTTCACTTCCAAATACCCGATACCGCTAAAATTGGAGTTACATTTGCGCGATTCCGTTATTCCGAATTCCCCGGTTTGAATCCATCCGACCGCGGAGTATTTGAAAGCGTTATGATAATGATTGGCGAGGTTGAAGACTACCTCGTAGCGATTGATTCATTGACTGTATCTTTTGATGAAGATTTCGGTTTTGTTCCAAAGGAATATAAACTTTATCAAAATTACCCGAACCCGTTCAATCCATACACTACAATTACATATGACGTAGTAAAAGACAGGTTTGTGAATCTTGTTGTTTATAATATTCTCGGACAAAAGATATCAACACTGGTTAACGAGACTAAAAAAGCAGGCAGACATACAGCACGTTTCGGAACGGAAGGACTGCCTTCGGGAATTTATATTTACCAGATTGAAATGGGCGACTACATAAAAACAATGAAAATGATATTGATGAAATAAAATTTAAGACTCCCATCAAAGCCCGGAGGAAAAACTTCCGGGCTTTTTTATTTTTTATAATCCTTTTAACCAGCTCAATATTAAATCGTCTTTTGGAATGATACCGGAGCTGACAACTTTTTCATTTACAACAAGACCGGGAGTCAACATAATTCCGAATTCAATTATTTTATTAATATCCGTGACCTTCTCGACAGACGCTTCAAGATTGTTCTTTGCAATTAGATCCCTCACTTTCATTTCGAGTGCCTGGCATTTTTTACAACCGCTGCCGAGTATTTTTACTGATATCATATATTCATCCACCTGTTAATAAAATATAAAAACAATGATTTCTCATAAACACGCATCCGGGGCTTTTACTGATCCTTCTTCCGCTTTCCCGAAATATTTCTTTTGAAAGAACAAGGACACATTAACAAGCGCAATTAAAACTGGAACTTCAACTAAAGGACCTATAACCGCTGCGAAAGCTTCACCGCTGTTTATTCCGAATACTGCTATTGCAACAGCAATTGCTAATTCAAAGTTGTTGCTTGCTGCAGTAAATGATAATGTAGCAGTTTTTGAATAATCTGCGCCTACTTTTTTACCCATATAAAATGATACAAGAAACATAATCGCAAAATAGAGTAACAATGGAATTGCAATTCTAATAACATCAAATGGAATTTTAACAATATATTCGCCTTTTAGAGAAAACATAACAAGAATTGTGAAGAGCAATGCAATCAATGTGATCGGGCTGATACGCGGAATAAATTGCTTTTCATACCAAACTTTAGATTTATATTTTAAGGCAAAAAATCTCGTCAGCATGCCGGCTATGAAAGGAATGCCGAGATAGATGAAAACACTTTCAGCAATTTGCCCAATTGTAATATCAACAGCAAATGTTTGAAGACCAAGCCATTCGGGTAAAATTGTTAAAAACACATAAGCATAAACCGAAAAGAAGAGCACTTGAAAAATTGAATTGAATGCAACAAGTCCCGCCGCATATTCGGTGTCACCTTTAGCAAGTTGATTCCAAACGATCACCATTGCAATACATCTTGCTAAACCGATTAAAATCAATCCCGCCATATATTCCGGGTAATCTTGCAGAAATAATACAGCAAGCACGAACATTATTACCGGACCAACAATCCAGTTTTGAACAAGTGATAATCCAAGAATTTTGACGTTTCTAAAAACATCGGGTAATTCTTCGTACTTTACTTTTGCAAGCGGCGGGTACATCATTAAAATTAATCCGATTGCAATTGGAATATTTGTTGTACCGATACTGAACGAATCCCAAAATGTTGCTACGGATGGAAATAAATGCCCCGAGAAAACACCGATTAGCATTGCAAGAAATATCCACAATGTTAAATATCTATCTAAAAAAGAAAGACGTTTTGTAAGAGAACTCATGTAAATCCTTAATTAGCTGATAAAATTTTTAATTGCGACTAATGCTCAATTTCGGTTTTGTAGAATTCGAAAAAGTCTCTTTTAATTTCATCACGTATCTTTCTAAACACCGCCAGAATATATTCCTCTGTTCCCGCGGCATCAGCAGGGTCTTCGAATCCAATATGCAATTTTCTGCCAATCCTGCCAAGAAATACCGGGCATGTTTCTTTTGCGTTATCGCAAACGGTAATTACAAAATCTAATTCTTCATTTATAAATTGATCTGAATGTTTGGGATAGTTTTTTGATAAATCTATTCCAACTTCGCTCATCACCTGTATTGCTTTCGGATGAACCTGAAAAGAGGGATTTGTTCCGGCAGAGAACACTTCCAATTCCGGGTTAAATGACTTTAAGAATCCTTCTGCCATCTGGCTCCGGCAGCTGTTGCCTGTGCAAAGTATTAATATTTTTTTCTTCATTTTTTTCCCTTTATGATTTTTAAGATCAACATAGAATTTTTGAGACTAAGGAGTTATTTAATGCATCATTTCTCCTCAGTGTTCTTTGTTTGACCATTTATTCTAAAAAAATGCACCATATGCCAGACCGCTAATGGTTGCCATTATCACAACTAGAACAACATATACAATAGTTTTTTGAATGCCGATAACGCCTCGTAGAACAAGCATATTAGGAAGAGATAAAGCAGGCCCAGCTAAAAGCAATGCAAGAGCAGGCCCTTTACCCATACCGCTGCTAATCAATCCTTGCAGAATAGGAATTTCAGTTAAAGTGGCAAAGTACATAAACGCACCGACGATTGACGCAAAAAAAATTGAGAATAATGAATTAGCTCCAACGAGGTTTGTAATCCATTCATTCGGAATTATTCCGTTATCGTTATCGGCAGAGCCAAGCAAGAAACCGGCAGTTAAAACACCCGCACCGAGCAGGGGCATTATCTGTTTAATAAATGACCAAGTATTTCCCAGCCATTCGTTTGGTTCACCTTTGCTGAGAGAAAGAATTAAAGTTAGGATCACCACAGCAACAGTGAATGGAATTAATGGCTGACTGTACCAGATGATAGCAGATACAAAAACCAAAATTGATCCAATACCAACATATATTTTATTAAGCTTAAGAATAAAAGCGAGCGAAAGAGAGAATAATATTCCAAAGCTCCCAACGAAAATCCATTTATAATCAAATATAAAATACCAGAAACCTTCGGTTGTATCAGGTTTGCCCCAGTTAGCAAAAACTAAAATTGCAACGAGGACAAAAAAGTGAAATGCTGTTTGCCAGTGCGGTCTCATCACGTCCGGTTCTGGTAATGCAATTTGTGCATTTTGTCTATCTTTTTCATCCCTACGGTAAATGAAATTCATTACTAACCCAATAACAACGCTGAAAATTACAGCACCGATGATTCTTGCTATTCCAAGTTCAAGCCCAAGAATTCTTGCAGTTAGAATTATTGAAAGAATATTTATCGCCGGACCAGAATAAAGAAAGGCTATTGCCGGACCTAAGCCCGCTCCTCTTTTATGAATGCCTGAGAAGAGCGGAAGTATTGTGCATGAACAGACAGCCAAAATTGCCCCGGACACAGAAGCAACAGAATAAGCAATCCATTTTTTTGTTTTGCCGCCGAGATACTTTATCACCACATTTTGACTGACAGATACGGCAATAACGCCGGCAATAAAAAACGCGGGTATCAAACAAAGTATTACGTGTTCCTGAGCGTACCATTTGGCAAGATCAAGAGCCGCAATAATAGCGGCGGAAAAAGATTCATTCTCAATCGGCATAAAGTATGCAAAAAGAAAAAATCCGATTATCCATAAAAGCGATTTGTATTCTTCTTTCCAGACCATTGATTAGTCAAATCGTCGTATAACGAAATGTTAATTAAAAAAATTTATTTAGAGCAAATAGTATTTCTATCAGATTCCATTATTTTCTTTTTATCCGAAATTATAGTTGATTCGTCTGCAATCCAGTAATCCAAGGCAGTTAGTAAAGAGGTTATGCGTGGATCGTTAGGTTGCGGATTAATAGAATAGTTTACCCATTTACCGTCCTTTTCTTCTAAAACAAATCCTGCTTCTTTAAGAAGTTTTAAGTGCTGGGATACTGTAGAGGTTGCTAAACCGAGTACATTGGTAATCTCACAAACACAAAGAGGTTTTGTCTGAAGCATTTTTAATATTCGTAAGCGGTTTGAATCGGCTAACGATTTGAAGAATTTAATTTTGTTTTCCAAATTATTTCTCCCCTGAAATAGTTAGGCTTACAATTCTTGAGCCGCTTTCAAAATAATTTTCAAATTCTTCTTTGTTCAAATATTTCATTAATACTTCCACGGGAATATTGATGGTTTTTGTTTTATGAATTTTAATGTTCTTAAAACCGATGTTTTCTATTAAGCTGACGTAGCTTTCGAGCTCCAATGCCCCGGCAACACATCCTGTGTACATCTCGGCAGATTTTCTGATTCTATCGGGCAATTCGCCTTTAATGACAATATCTGAAACACAAAAATGGCCAGTTGGTTTTAAGACTCTATGAATTTCCGAAAAAGCCTTCCTTTTATCAGGCACAAGATTCAAAACGCAATTACTGACAATAACGTCAGCGAAAAAATCTTCAAGAGGAAGTTTTTCTATATCACCGAGTTTGAAGTCTATGTTGGAATAACCAAGTTTTTGATTGTTCAGTTCTGCTTTTTTAATCATTTCTTCTGTGAAATCAATGCCGATAACTCTTCCTGTTTCGCCAGTAATAGATCTAGCGACAAATACATCATTTCCAGCGCCGCTGCCAAGGTCAACTACCGTATCACCTTTTTTTATATCAGCGAATTCGGTGGGTAATCCGCATCCCAGTCCAAGATCAGCCTCTTTTATATATCCTTCAAGATCTTCATAACTATCCTGAAAAGTTGTAAAATCAGCCGAGGGGTCGCTTTGGCAGCATGACGAAGGACCGCAGCAGCTTGAGAGATTGCTGACTTTGGCAATCTCGCTATATTTATTTTTTACAACCTCTTTAATTTTATCATTCGCTTTCATTCTTCTCCAGTAAATTTTTATAATAAAACATTTCGATGTATACCGAAATATAAAATATTACTGAAAGAAATAAAAATAATTTTAATTTATTGCCAATATTTCAGTTTCTTTCAATGTGAGCAGAAATAATTTTATCGGAAAACAGTCTAATGATGAACGACACCGCAAAATTTATCGAGAGAGTGATTTATTTATTCACTTATCACAATGATGGCTATTGTGCTGATTCTTGCCACAGTCGAATTAGGTTACTATCTGATCAAGACCATAATTCATTCAGATTATCTAATTAAAAAATCCGGGTGCTTGAAGGTAGACTTTAATAATAAAGAAGACGGGAAAGAATAATAAATACTTTGTATTATTTTGGCTTATCAGGTTCGGCAAATATTTTCGGTGTTGAACAAATCGAATTATCTAACAAAAAATCCCACGCCTTAATCTTTAAAAATTTTTCTTGATTTATGGTTTTATTACAGAACAGAAGAATAAATACAACAGAATTTAGCCTCGTAACTTAATCCACTAGAAAAACGTCTAACCATCCGAATTATTTATTAACAATCACCAAGCAAGGATTAACTAACAATGTTGATAAAATCTTTTTTATTTATGATTATGAGTCTCTGCTTCGCAGTAGGCGCTCAAGACCATTCTAAAAATGAGTCCGAATTACTGAAAACCGATAGAAAGCGGTTTGTGGAAAATCTCCTGAAAGATGCAGAAGATGACTTTACTAAATCAAAGTTGATAATTAAATGGGTTGTTTCAAATTTTGATTGGACAATAACTGATTATCAAAAAAGAACTGTGCAGGAAATAATTGAAAGAGGAGGGGGAAACTGTAACGAGCTGTCTTTACTTACAAGATCTTTATTGAAAGAAGCGAATATTAATACGAGAACTATCAGAGAAATTAATCTTCAAAAGCAAAATGTAGAAAGAGGTTTGACTGCGGAAAGAAAAGTATTAGAAATGGGAAATCGGCTCTCAGTCTTCGGGGAAAATCATAACGATCATGTCTGGCTTGAAGTGTATGACGATGAGACCGGCTCATATCAACCGCTCGATCCCTCATTAGGAATCGTAGGGCTTGACGAGTGGATGGAAGCAAGGATGATCTATGAAGAACGAAATTTACTTAATCCGGCTGCTAATGATATGATAGTTCCAATAGGAATTTTTGTCGCTGATGAAAAAGGCAGTTTGGTTGAAAATAGAAGTATGTACTATTTAGTCGAAAAATTTGCAGATTATTACAAACAGAGATTTTTGAATTCAACAGAATGGGAAGAATGGAAAGAAAGCATTAATAATATCAGCATTAAATGCAGCGAAGCATTTAACGGAAGTTACAATCTTCACAAAAGTAACGATGTAATTTTAAGACTTAAAAATATTTATCTAAATTTAGGGGCATACTATAAAAATAGTATTCGCTGAGAATTCAGGTTTCTTTATTAAGGATATTAAGAATCTCATAAATAAATTAATAGGAAAAAATAATGAAAAAAATAATTCTTTTGTTTTTGCTGAACGCTTTGATAATTCCGGACTATATTTTTACGCAAAACTTCGACAAGAGCAAGTTAGACAGCTTATTTACGCTGTTAGAAGAAAGCAGCAAAGCGATGGGCAGTATTGCAATGATGAAAAACGGTTCAATCATTTATTCGAAGGCTATCGGTTTCAGTGATTTTCCGAACAGTGGATCTGTTAAAGCTGATACAAACACAAAATACCGAATTGGGTCAATAACGAAAATGTTTACTGCAGCGATGATATTTCAGCTGATTGAAGAAGGAAAATTAATGCTTAATTCACCGCTCTCTGATTTTTTCCCTTCAATGCCGAATTCGGACAAAATAAAAATTAAAAACCTTCTTAATCACAGCAGTGGTCTCCATAGTTTTACAAGCGACTCGGAATATCTAACCTGGAATACTCAAGCAAAATCGAGAACAGAAATGTTAAAAATAATGGAAACGAAATCACCCGACTTTGAACCAGGCGCGAACACAGATTACAGCAATACTAATTACGTGCTGCTTGGATTTATTATTGAAGATATTCTCGGTGTAGATTACAAAACGGTTTTACAGCAAAGAATAAATTCACACCTGGATTTAAAGAGCACCTACTACGGCGGCAAAATAAATGTAACTGAGAATGAAAGCCAATCTTTTAAGTATTTGAATGAATGGCAGAAAGAAAATGAAACGGATATGAGTATTCCGCACGGCGCAGGGGCAATTGTCTCAACGCCTTCTGAGTTAAACAAATTCATTAACGGACTTTTTTCGTATGAACTCATTAGCAAAGAAAGTTTAGATTCCATGTTGATCTTCAGCGGCAGTTTCGGTCTGGGTGTGTTCAAGTTTTCATACGATGATAAAACTGCATACGGTCATAACGGAGGTATTGACGGTTTCGTTTCCGGCTTAAGATATTTTCCATCCGACAGCCTTGCCGTGGCTTATTGTTCTAATGGACATGTTTATTCCGCCGTTGAAATTCTTAAGGGAGCCTTAGATATTTATTTTAATAAACCTTTTGAATTTCCTTCTTTCTCAACCTTGAGCCTAACGACTGAAGAACTGGACAAATACATTGGGGTTTATTCAAGCGAACAATTGCCTTTGAAAATTACTATCTCTAAAAACAACACAATACTAATTGCTCAAGCGACCAATCAACCTGAAATAGTGTTGGAAGCAACCGGAGAAGATATTTTTTCATTTCTTCCTGCAGGAATTATTATGGAATTCAATACTGAAAAGGGTGAGTTTGTTCTGAAACAAGGCGGCGGAGTTTTTCTGTTCACGAGAGAAAAATAAATCTGATAATGATCACAATTATATTTCAAAATAAACTGAGAGAAATATTATATGAAACAATGGTATGAGTTATTATTTGAAAACTACAGTCAAAAATATGATAATGAAAGTTTTGTTAAAGGAACCGAAGGTGAGTGCGATTTCATTGAGGAAGAACTTAATTACGATAGGAACAAAAAAATACTTGACATTGGCTGCGGCACAGGGCGTCATTCAATCGAGTTGACGAGACGGGGTTATAAAGTAACCGGAGTTGATTTATCTGATGCGCAGCTTAAGCGAGCCAGAGAAAAAGCCGCGGAATTAAATCTTCAAATCGATTTCAGAAAACACGATGCGCGAAACCTGCCTTTTAACAATGAGTTTGATCTGGGTATAATGATATGCGAAGGCGCTTTCCCGCTTATGGAAACCGATGAAATGAATTTTGAAATATTACAGAATGCGGCAAAGGCGTTAAATGAAAATGGAAAAATCATTTTCACAACTCTGAATGGATTGTTTCCATTGTTTCACTCGGTTAAAGATTTTCTTGCATCGGAATCGAATGAGGGAAACGCAGTTTATAACAACAATTCATTTGACCTCATGACCTTCCGTGATTTTAATGTCACTGCAATTATTGATGATGACGAGAACAAAATAGAACTAAACTGCAATGAACGATATTATGTGCCCTCGGAAATAACCTGGATGTTGAAATCATTAGGTTTTAAGACTATCGAAATATTTGGAGCGAAATTAGGAGCTTTCAGCAGAAATGATGTATTGTCGACTGAAGATTTCGAAATGCTAGTAGTTGCGGAAAAGTAAGATGACAACCATTGAAGAAAGTGTTATCAATACCATGGACGGCAGAGATAAAGAATTATTTGATTTTCTTCCTTACATGCTCCAGGATATTTGGGAGATGGGCACTTCTCCCGGTATTGTTTCCTCATTAATTAATAAAAATTTTCCTAATGCTTCAGAACTCAAGATTCTTGATCTTGGATGTGGCAAAGGCGCTGTTTCGATTTATCTCGCCGGCAAATTTCACTGCAGGTGTCATGGCATCGACGCCGTAAAAGAATTTATTGACACCGCAAGAATGAAAGCGGATGATTTTGATGTGAGCAGCCTTTGCAGTTTTGAAGTCGGCGATATCCGCCTTCAGACCAAAGAATTAACAGGGTATAACGCTGTAATACTTGGGGCTGTCGGTCCGGTTTTGGGAAATTATTATGAGACTTTAACTTTACTTTCCAATTGTATTACGCACGACGGTGTTATTATTATTGATGATTGTTATATTGAAGATGGAAGCAACTTTACGCATCATATGTCTGAAAATCGAAATGAGATATATAAGCAGATTAAAAAAGCGGGAATGTTTATACTTGATGAGGCGATTGTTTCAAAAGAAGAGATTAAAAAATCCAATGAATTCATTTTCAATCAAATCGAAAAACGATGTTTTGAGTTAATGCTTTTACATCCGGAAAAATCAAAATTATTTTCTGACTATGTTAACAGACAAAGATCTGAAAATAGGATCCTCGAGAATTATGTTGTATGTGTTGTTTTTGTTATAAAAAAAATGAAGACGAACACCAACATTTTAAAAAAAATATCCGATGAGAAAAGATGAAAAGAATTTACTTTGAACCTTTTCCTCTGCTGGCAACAGAAAGACTGATTTTACGAAAACTTGAACCTGAAGACAGTAAATGTTTACAATCTCTTCGCTCGGATGAACGAGTGAACAAATATCTTAACAGACCTTCAGATATAACCGCAAAGCAAGCTGATGAATTTATTGAAAAGATAAATAACGGTATTAAAAGAGACGATTGGATTTTCTGGGCAATATCTGTTAAAGGACAAAATGAATTAATTGGAACTATCTGCCTTTGGAATTTCAATGATGAAAAAACTGCTGCGGAAATTGGATATGAGCTGCATCCCGATTATCAAGGGCGGGGTTTTATGGGCGAAGCCGTACAAAAAGTTGTTGAATTCGGTTTGAATGAAATAAATTTAAGTATCATTAAAGCCCACACAAATAAAAATAATGATAAATCAACCGCACTTTTGAAGCGGAGCGGCTTTAGACTATCGAGTATGCGAGGGGAAATACGAGAAAAAGACGAGTCAATTTTTTTCATCAAGAAAATAGATGAGCAGTTTTAATTTTCACCCTAAAAGTTCACTTCTTACGAAACAGTTATCCAGCACGTTTGCATGATTATTTTCTACATATCTTGAATTTTCATACTGCGGTTTTATAAATTTCACATGCCAAATAAATAAAGGAGATAAAGTATGAGCGGCAGCGACAAAACTGTTTTTAATGATAAAATAAATTCAGCTAAGAAAAAAATTAATTTTAAGCAGATGTTTAATATCTTGTTGATAACTTTGCTTTTAGTGTTCATACTACAAAACCTTGAAAATATCAGGGTTAAACTCCTTTTATTCTCGTTTGAAATGCCATTATTCATTCTGATAATTGTCTCTTTTTCAATAGGCTTTTTTTCGACGAAACTGATTTATAAAGAGAAAAAATAAAAGTAATCATGGAGGGAAATACAAACAAATTGGAACCTACGCTTGAACAAAAGTTAGGGCAGTTGATTATTTCTGGATTCAGAGGAACTCTAATCGATAATTCTTCTAAAGTTCTGAAATATCTCCGGCATAATCATCTAAGAAATCTCTGGCTGGTTGATAATGAAAGCCCCATGGCTTTCACCGAAGGAAATATCGAATCGTCAGATCAGTTAAAAAGACTTACTTCTAGCCTTCAGTCTTACGGGAACAACTCTCTAATGCTTGCAATTGATCTCGAAGGCGGAGAAGTAGTAAGACTAAAAGAAAAATATGGTTTTCCCAAAATAAATTCGCCTCAGTACTTTGGGAATTTGGACGATATTTCCGAAACAAGGCGGAATGCTTTAATGATAGCGGAATTATTAAATGTTCACGGTATTAACATGAACTTTGCCCCAGTAGTTGATGTGAACATTAATCCTGAATGCCCTGCAATAGGAAAACGAGGAAGAAGTTTTTCCGGCTACCCAGAGAAAGTTTATCTCCATGCAAAGGAATTTATTTTAGCTCACCGCGAAAAAAATATAGCTACTTGCCTTAAACATTTTCCCGGTCACGGAAGCTCGGTAAATGATACCCATTTTGGCTTTGTTGATGTAACCGCTGCGTGGTCAAATACCGAATTGATCCCGTATGAAAAACTTATCGAAGATGGATTGGCAGATGCCGTTATGACAGCTCATGTTTTTAATAAAAATCTTGATGAAAAATATCCCGCAACATTATCGAAAAAAATTTTAACTGGAATTCTAAGGGAAAAATTGGGATTCGATGGAGTTATATTTTCAGACGACCTGAATATGCGCGCTGTTTATGATTACTATTCGTATGAAGAAACAATAGAACTTTCGTTTAACGCCGGAGTGGACGTGTTGCTTCAAGGCAATGTTATGAATTATAACCCTGAAATTATTGATCTTACCTTTTCAATAATTAAGAAATTGATCGAATCAGGGAAAATATCCGAACAAAGAATTGACGAATCATTCAATCGGGTTATAAAATTGAAAAAAAAATTTGGGATAAATTACTTGTCCTAAAAGGGGTTAATCTTTTTCCAGGGCATGCATTTGCTTGCCCTGGAAACTAAAATCAATGTCTTGGCTTCCATCTGGTTGTCGAATTGTTTACCGGTTTTTGAGAAGTCAGATAATCATATATGGCGCTGAGATCGTCGTCCGTCATTTGGGCATACATTGACCATGGCATAACAGTATTGTAGTCTGTAATTTTCACACTTGCCAATTGAGTGCTGTCTGGATCAAATACTCTAAATCTTCCAATAAAATCTTCTTTGGACCAGCTTCCGATTCCCGTACTTTTGTCGGGCGTTATATTACTGCTTTGCAATACGCCGCCGGGCATATTAAAAATTTGACCGCCGGCATTACTCATCCCTTCAACAAATTCACCGTTGACTGCCTGGGTATGGCAATCAGTGCAGCCGCCAAGAGTTGCAAGATATTTCCCGTATTCAATTGAATTGTTTTTATCAGGTTCAGAAGCTGGAGTATAAGTTTTAACCGGCATTGTTTTTACTATCATATTTAACGGAAAATTCAATTCAGATTCTGGAACTTCATTTTCAATCGGCGATAGCGACCGTAAGTATGCAACAATTGAATATAAATCTTCTTCGGTAAGTTTATTATAATTTGTGTAAGGCATAATCGGGAAATAAGCTGAATTGGTTTTACTTACTCCTTGAACTATTGCTCTAATAATCTCGCCGTCGGTCCAAGAATTTAAAGCTGCAGGTGTAATATTCTTTGAATATATTGTCCCGGGAAGTCCCATATCCTCATTAAATACTTCTCCCCCTTTTCCAAGTGTTCCATTGAGCGGCGGACCGGAAAATCTTGTCCAATCTCTTGTTGAGTGGCAGTCCATACAAACAGCCACATGATTAGCAAGATAGGCTCCCCGTTCAATTCTTTCAGGGGTTATTTCTATTGTTACATCCATTGGCGGGTCTACGTCGGGGTAGGTTGAATTAAAATATATTACAAACGCCCCAAGGGCTATAATTATTACAACGAGAATTCCGCCAGCGAGTTTTAGAAATTTTTTCATTTGTTCTCCTTTTTTATTTTCGATGGCAATTTGACGAGAGCAAATATATTAAGTTACGGCATCTTATTATAATTTTTTTTTTGATAACAGCCCATTTTATGAAAATCTCGTAATTAAAAATTACCGTAAGCTATAGACTGTTAATTGAACTAATTAATATTTTTTTTATGTTAAACGTAAGCGAATTAATTTATAATAATAATACGGAATGCCTTTTATGAAAATCGCGTTTTTTTTGATTTTTATCAGTATCGTTCTTTTTATTTACGGGACGGTTAATTATTACCTTTTTCGGAGGGGATTACAGACAATCCCACAGGACTCAGTACTTAGGACTTACTATACGGCTTTGTTTATTTTTTTAGCTTCATCTTTCTGGATAGGGAGAATAAGCGAGAACTTTATTGATTCTGTAATTATTGAAGCTCTTATCTGGATCGGTTCATTCTGGCTCGCATTCATGCTTTATTTTACTCTCTTTGCTCTATTATTTGATCTTCTTCGTTTTATCGACTTGCTGACCGGTTTCATTCCCAATTTTATTACAGGCAATTATAACAGAGTAAAATTTTATTTTTTAATAGGCACTTTAATTATTTCGTCAATGACAGTCGCTTACGGTCATTTTAATTCGAAGAATATTAAAGTAACGGAATTGGAATTGGTTATTCCCAAAAGGATGGGGGAGATTGATTCGCTGAATGTCGTTGCTGTATCGGATATACATCTCGGCACCATTATCGGTAAATCTCGAATAGAGAACGTTGTTTCCAAAATCAATTCACTTAATCCGGATATAGTGCTTCTTCCAGGCGATATTATAGACGAAGACCTCAAACCTGTTTTAAAATACAATATCGGCGGCTGCCTTTTAAATATTAGATCGAAATTTGGAGTTTATGCCGTTACCGGAAATCATGAATACATTGGCGGCGTTCAACCCGCAGTGAAGTACCTGGAAGAACACGGTGTAACTTTACTTAGGGATGAATATAAATTAATTAACAACAGTTTTTATCTGATAGGGCGCGAAGATAAAAGCATTACACAATTCTCTGGTTCGAAAAGAAAAGAGCTTAACGAGATTGTTTTAGGAATGAGCAAAAATTATCCTTCCATTCTTCTTGATCATCAGCCGTATGATCTTCACTTAGCCGCAGAAAATGGTATAGACTTGCAGCTATCGGGGCATACTCATCACGGGCAGTTGTGGCCTCTTAATTATATTACAGGCATGATTTACGAATTAAGCTGGGGTTATCTTAAAAAAGACAACACACATTATTACGTATCAAGCGGAGTTGGCGGCTGGGGGCCGCCGGTTCGAACCGGAAGCTACTCTGAAATCGTAAATATCAAAATTAAATTTGAATAAGCATGCGTTTGTTTTATATTTTCCTTTGAAGAAAAAAGAGCGTCTTTTCTGCCAATGCGTTTATTTGTTCAGATTCTTTTATTAGTTCAAGGACGAATTTGTTTTCTTCGTATTTACCCCTTACATTTTCAAAATCAGAGCTGCGGATTTCGTCGCCGCTGTCAATTCCAAAACCGATTTTACTTGTCTGATCAAATTCTTTCTCAGCATCTTTCATTATCATATTATTCAACTTAATACTGTTCTCGCGCCAATCTTTGATTAGCTGTGATAATTGTTCTGCCGTAAGCTTTTCAATTTTTGTGTTATATCTTTCTTCAATCAATTTGGCGCACCACGCCCATGAATATTTTTCAAAATTCGAATTGATAATCTCTATTTTTTCATCAACCAGCTTCAGATTCTTTATTTCTGCCCTGTTAATTGATGCGATCAAATCATCATAATTGTTTTTAGGTATTATCATTCCTGCCGCGTCTATCCAATCTTCGCTTAGTAATGCAGCGTCATATTTTAGAAGAACCGGGAGGTTTTCTGGATTGCCGGATTCAGAATTTTCCGAAATTCGTTTAATCAACTCATGCCCAATGTAAATTTTTACAGCCATTTCATAATATTTGATGCATGTTTTCAATAACAGCCGCTTTATATGAAGCCCTTTGTAAATTACATATTCTTGATCTTTTCTGGCATTCTCAAGAAGCTCTTTCATTCTTGTCATGCCCCGGATAATTTTCTTGATGATATATGGATTAAAAAGTTCAAAGCGGATTTTATCGAATTTGATTGGATCTTTTCTCCTATCACGAGCCGCCCATTTAAGGCTGTCGCGGCGCGTACCGACAGTAAACATATTCATTGCTGGTGTCAGCAGGCTTTTACCGGTTTCTTCATTAATATAGGAGAAGGGGAATTCGCTTGAGTCGAAATTTGTATAGTGTTTGCCTATAACAACGCTGAAAGCGCCTACATGCGAAGGCCAAAGCATATATGAGAATGAACCGGTTTTAGATCCACGTTCGAGAATGCCTTGATGAAGCGGACCGAGCTTGTACATGTGGTTGCTCTGATTAGTACCGCTGCCTGCATTATAAAACGAAAACATAGCGGCGATTAGTAATGAAGATTTGTGATGAGTTACTGTATAGGGTCCCGCGAAAATGCTTACAGCTTCACCGTGGAATGCTTCACAGTTAGCAAAAAATACGGAATTCTCAGCTGAATATTGTTTGCCAATTCTAACTCCCTGCCCAACAAAGCAATTATCAAGCAACACGCCGTCGCTGATTGTTGAGCCCGATTGAATAATAAATTTCTTTGCGGAAACTCCGCTTTTTATTTCTATCGGGTCAAGATCACTGCTTAGTACTGTCCCATCGGATAAATATGTTATGCCTTCAATTAATGCTTTGTTTTCGATCCACACGTTTTTTATTATGCCGCTGTGCTTAATAATTGAATCTTTTCCAATCAAACCAATTGAAGACTTTCTTGAATTACAATACTCTTGAATCAGATTTTCTAAGTTTTGGATAAATCTTTTGTCGTGTCTTGCAGTAACAAGCATATAGGCAATTTGTGATGACATTACATCGTACATTGTAAGTTCGCGTCCACCGCCTTCATTAAAAACGCTAATGCTAATTCCATTTCCGAAACTTGTTTCCGCTTCTACAGAAAGAGTATTAATGTTTTGTAAAAGCGCGCCGTCTTCTATAGTATAATTCGATAGATGAAATATTCGCTGCATCTTCACATTAGTTCCAATAAAAACTTGTCCGCTGAAATTAACATCTTCAATTAATTCAGGTATAAAATTATGCGCCACATTAATTTCTTCCCAATCGGCTGCTTTGCAGCCATTGATCTTCAGCAGTTCAATCTCAGAGCTTAATAATTTTCTATAACTCATTGCCTAATCCATGTAATTTATTACTGACTCTTGTTAATTCAGCTTGAATAATTACAAACTAAACGGCAGGTAAATTTTTCAAAGCATGTTCTTCAATTTCCTTGAAGTATTTTACAGTGCCGACTTTTAATTCCATTGTAGAGTCTTCGTCGCAGGCGATAATTCCATGGGGATGGAGCTGCAGCATTGAAACTGTCCACATATGATTAACTCCTTCTTCCACTGCCGACCTTAATGCACGCGCTTTGTTGTACCCGCTTACGATAATTAAAACTTCACGAGCATCCATTACCGTTCCCACCCCGACTGTAAGAGCTGTTTTCGGAACTTTGTTTACCTCATTATCAAAGAATCTTGCATTTGCTGCACGTGTTTCGTATGTAAGTGTCTTTATTCTAGTACGAGAGGAGAGTGACGAGCCGGGTTCGTTAAAAGCAATATGTCCGTCAGCTCCGATGCCCCCTAAAAATAAATCAATACCGCCGTAGGATTTTATCTTGTCTTCAAATTGCCTGCACTCAAGTTCTAAATTTTTTGCGTTGCCGTTTAGAATATTAACATTATCTCTGGGAATATCTACATGACTGAGTAAATGGTGCCACATAAAATAATGATAGCTCTGCGGATGTTCTTCGGAGAGTTCAACATATTCATCCATATTAAAGGTTACTACATTTTGAAACGAGACTTTTCCCTCATTATGAATTGCAACAAGCTCCTCATACGTTCCAATTGGCGAAGAACCTGTAGGAAGACCAAGTACAAAAGGTTTTTGAGGAGTTGGCATTGCATTATTAATTTTCCATGCTATGTAGTGAGCGACCCATTTACTTAAAGAATGATAATTATCGTATATCAAAATTCTCATTTTTCCTCCAGAATTTTATTAAATCATTATTTTTGTATCAGCGACAAAACAGCCCTTGCCATCTTCGAGAATGATTAACGGATTAATATCAAGTTCCTTAATCTGCGGGCAGTCTAATGCAAGCTGCGAAAGCCTGAATATACATTCTCTCAAAGAATTTATGTCTCTTTGCACTCTTCCTCTTGCGCCCGATAAAATCGCTGCCGCTTTTGTTTCGCCAATTAATTTTTCTACCGCTTTGTTATCGAGCGGCGCTATTCCGAAACTGACATCCTTGTAGATTTCCACAAATATTCCTCCCAAACCAAACATGACCACCGCACCAAAAGTCGAATCGCGTTTTAACCCTAAAATTACTTCTTCGCCGGGCGGTATCATTTTTCTTATCAGCACTCCTTTAATACTGCACTGTGGTTTAGCTTTCCGCACATTATCAACTATGCGGCTGTATGCTGCTTCGGCATCGTTTTTCGATTCAATATTTAATATCACTCCACCGACATCATATTTATGAACAATATCCTCTGATATTATTTTCATAACAACAGGATAACCAAATTTTTCCGACAGACGAGCGGCTTCTTCACCTGATTGAACCAGTCCGCTTTTTAAAATTGGAAACTTGTAAGCCTCAAGAACTTTAGCTGCTTCCTCTTCCGGGAGATATTTTCTGCCGTTGCTTACTGCCTTATTCAGGATCGAATGTGCTTTTTCAATACTTACATCCCCATAAATTTTTAGCGGCTCTTGTTTTTGTTCAATCATTCTTTTGAATTGATAGGTTGAAGCAAAGGCAATGGGCATTGATTCAGGCAGAATATAGTGCGGAATTTTATTTCTTTGAAGAATATCGATTCCTGCCGCCACATCGGTTTCCCCCATGAACGATGTGTATATAGGTTTCGAAAACTGACTCGATATTCTGCTTATCTCGTGCGCAATGCTCTCAATTTCAGTCATTGACTGCGGCGTTAGTATTATGAAAACGCCATCAACATTATCGTCTTTAATTACACTTGAAATAGCAACGTTGTATCGGTCTGCCCTGGCATCTCCTATTACATCTACCGGATTATTAATATTCGCTGTTTTAGGTAAACTCTTTTTGAGTATTTCTGTTGTAGCGGGGTTAAACTTCGGTAATTCTAAACCGCATTTGATCGATGCATCTGTAGTTAGAACGCCAGGACCCCCAGCATTTGTTATTATGGCAACTCTGTTTCCGGCTGGCAGCGGTTGATAGGTAAATGCTATTGCCTTATTAAACATCTCTTCTATATCATCGCAGCGAATAATACCTGCTTGTTTAAAAGCGGCATCACAAATCTCATCGCTTCCTGCCAGTGAGCCGGTATGAGATGCAGCTGCAGATGCGCCCGCCTTAGTCCTGCCTGATTTGATTGCAAGAACCGGTTTCCCGGTTTCTTCTATTACCGTTTTGGCGGCTTTTACCAATGCAGATCCGTTACTGATTTCTTCGAGATATATGAGAATTACTTTTGTCTTAGGGTCGTCTTTTAGATAATATAGTAGGTCAATTTCACTGATATCTGCTTTATTTCCAATGCTTACAAATTTGGAAAATCCTATATGCTTTGCCCGCGCATAGTCAAGAACGGCAGTGCATAAAGCTCCGCTTTGTGAGATAAAAGCAATGTTACCTTCTTCAGGCATCTTTCTTGCAAATGATGCATCAAGATTAACAGCCGGGTCTGTATTAATTACGCCAAGACAATTAGGCCCGATAAACGACATCCCATATTTGCGCGCAATAGCTTTAATTTGTTCTTCCCTTTCAACTCCTTGTCCGCCTACTTCCTTAAAACCTGCCGAAATAATTATTGCCCCCTTGATTCCTTTCTGCCCGCATTGTTCTATAGCCATGTGCATTACTGAACTTGGATATACAATTACCGCAACATCTACCGGATCTTCAATATCTACAACGTATTTATATGTCTTTATAGAAGAGATGTGTTTTTCACGTGGATTAACCGGGTAGACAACCCCTTTGTATTCAGCTTTAAGTATGTTTGTAAGAATATCACTCGGAACAGTGCCTTTAACTTTGTTTGCACCAAGCACGGCAATAGAGGTCGGAGAAAATATTCTTTCAATGTTTTTCATTTTATCGAAAACATGATTGTCCATTAGTCCTCCGTAAAGGTATTTTAAGCTAAAAATTGAGATATGAATTTTACGGCATCAGAAACCGTCTGAACCTCTAATGCTTTATCTTCAGGCATTTCAATCTGAAATTCTTCTTCGAAGGCGGCTACCAATTCAATACTTTGAAGCGAATCAGCACCCAGATCAAAAATAAAATTGGCATCCTCGGCAATATTTTCTTCATTAACTTTCAAAACATTAGCGATTACCTTTTTAACTCGGTTTTGTACTTCGTGGCTATCCATAAAATTCCTCTTGTTTTGTTTGATTTATTTTGTAGGATGTGAATGCGAGTCATTAAAAGTATCGATTAATTTTCCGATACTGCAAGTTAGGATTAATTTATATAAAATAAAAGACATCATTAACTTTTTATAAATTTTACCGTATTAACTATTCAGTCTGAGCTCTATTTTGCGAAGCCCTCCAACCTTCGGTATATTTACTAACAAAAAATTATTGAATAGTACGGAGATAAAATGTCGTTGAAGTTGAATAGACTTGATAATTTTGAATCACGGAAAGGGCCTCTTTTGTTAATAATTATGGATGGTATTGGAATTGGAAGACGTGATGAATCAGATGCAGTTTTCTTAGCCAAAACACCTAATCTCGACAAACTTCTGAACACACCGCTTGTCACTTATTTGAAAGCACATGGTCCTGCAGTCGGACTTCCGAGCGAGGATGATATGGGGAACAGCGAAGTTGGGCATAATGCCATTGGCGCAGGACGTGTGTTTGACCAGGGGGCAAAATTGGTTAATAAATCAATCGAAAGTGGGGAGATTTTCAATTCCGGAAACTGGAAACGAATCATCAAGCAGAGTAAAAATAACGCGACCGTTCATTTTATAGGGCTTCTCTCCGATGGAAATGTTCATTCGCATATAGACCAATTATTTGCTATGATTAACAGGTGTGCGCAGGAAGAAGTCAAAAAAGTGAGGCTGCACATCTTAGTCGATGGTCGCGATGTAGGCGAAAGAACCGCCTTAAATTATATTGAACCGACTGAGGCATTGCTAAAAGAAATCTCTTCAGTAAAAGGATTTAATTACAAAATAGCTTCGGGCGGCGGCAGGATGATAACAACTATGGATAGATATGAAGCCGATTGGTCGATAGTAGAACGAGGCTGGAAAGCTCATGTTCTTGGACATGCGAGGCATTTCCGTTCCGCCTCTGAAGCAATTCAAACAATGTACGACGAGGAACCTAAAATAATTGATCAATATCTCGAATCTTTTGTTATTGTTGATCAAGATGATATACCTGTAGGAACTATCGAAGACGGCGATGCTGTTGTTTTTTTTAACTTTAGAGGCGACCGCGCAATCGAACTCACGCGTGCTTTTGAGGAAAAAGATTTTAATAAATTTGATAGAGTCAGGGTTCCTGAAGTTTTCTATGCCGGAATGATGGAATACGACGGCGATCTTCATATACCCCAAAATTATTTAGTCCAACCGCCTGCTATTGATAGGTCTGTCAGCCAGTATATTTGCGCCGAAGGAATTACTTCTTTTGCTCTTTCAGAAACGCAAAAATTCGGGCATGTAACTTATTTCTGGAACGGAAATAAATCCGGTTATATTAATAAGAATTTAGAAACATATATTGAAATAACTTCAGATAAAATTACTTTCGATAAGGCTCCGCGAATGAAAGCCGATGAAATCACAGACAAAACGATTGAACTCTTGCGGTCGGGTAAATTCAAATTTGGAAGAATAAATTATCCCAACGGTGATATGGTTGGCCATACGGGTAATATGGAAGCAGCCATAACTGCTGTTGAAGCCGTTGACGAAAGCTTAGGTAAACTGTTACAGCTGATAGATGAACTTGACGGAGTTGCAATCATTACCGCAGACCATGGCAATGCCGACGAAATGTTTAATATAAAAAATGGAAAAAAAGAAATTAAGACGGCGCACACCCTTAATCCTGTTCCGTTTGTTATTTATGATCCGAATTATTCGGGCGAATATCGAATTGCAGATTTAGAGAAAAGGGGATTGACGAATATCGCCGGCACAATTTTAAATCTTCTCGGTTACAAAAATGTTGAAGATTACGATCAGTCACTAATAGAATTTTTATAAGAATCTTCCAGATAATTACACTTGATTTTTGTGTTCAATTTCTGGAATTTAGTTCAAAGATATACTAAAGAAATTCAGGAACTATGATAAAGAAAACATTATTGATCTTTCTGGCGGTTTCTTCTTTTTCGATTGGACAAACAGTCGGCAAATATGCGGGAGAATTTATGGCTATCGGCGTCGGAGGCAGAGCGCTTGCAATGGGCGGCGCACAAGTTGCTGCAGTTAATGATGTAACTGCCGGCTACTGGAACCCTGCCGCTCTTGCATTAATAAATTACCCCCAGTTTGCTTTAATGCATGAAGAACATTTCGGGGATCTGGTAAATTATAATTATGCCGCCATAGCAATTCCGTACGGCAACAACATGAGTTTAGGATTTAGTGTTATCAGGCTGAGTGTTGACGGAATTCCCGATACGCGCAATGCCTTGATTGACGTAAAGACCGGACAGGTAATTTTTGATATAAATAATCCCAACGCCAAAATTGATCCATCAAGAGTAAAAGAATTCAGCAATACGGATTGGGCTTTTTACGGAACTTTTGCCAAAAAGCAAAGCCAGGATTTCTTTTGGGGCGCAAATATCAAAATCATTAATAGATCCATTGCCGAATACAACGCTCTCGGTATTGGTTTCGATGTGGGAGCAGTTTATACGCCTTATAATGATCTTTCTCTTGGGGCTAATATAATGGATGTAACAACGACCCTTGTCTCGTGGAGTGAAGGAAGAAATGAACTCATTTCACCAACCATGAAAATAGGCGCTGCATACGGATTAAACTTTTTAGGCGGAAGATTTATGCCGGCTCTCGATTTTGATATTAGATTTGAGAATCGACAATTCGCTTCTAATTTTAACCTGGGGCCTCTTAGTTTTGATATGCATGCAGGTCTGGAATTTGACTATAAAAATATTTTCGCCGTTAGAGCTGGATATAATGATGTGAAGCAGTTCTCATTAGGCGCAGGAGTCATGCTGCCCAAGTTAACCATTGATTATTCATTTGCTCGTATGGCTGAATCGCAATTAGAAAGATTACCAGACTCACACAGAATTTCACTGATACTTACTCTCGACGACCCCGGCTACAGAAGGGAAGGACAATAATCAGCTAATGCAAAAATTCTTTGGCGCAAGGAATTTTATTCTTCTCATTCATGCAATAATTTTTTGCTCATGCGCGCCTTCTAAAATTACATTGGACAGAAGCCTGCTTTCTGCCGGTGTTTCCGTTTCGCATATTACAAAATTAGAGGTAAATATACCCAAAGGCTGGTCTTCTCCAGAAGCCGATGATGAAAAGTTTATTGATGTGTGGCTGGTAAAAAATGATTACTCATCGTCAATCCAGTTCATTCCAATTCAAATTGAGGATGTCAAAATGGAAAGCGCTAAAGAATCCTATTTAGAAATGATTGCCGCCGATATGAAAGAACTTGCCAAATTACGGCACGGCGTAGAGTTAAAATTTACGCCGAACAAAAAGCTACAATTAAACAATAAACAGTTTCTCGTATTCAATGCAATTTCTTCTGAAAAACTAATAGAACGGATTGCGGTTTTCACTTATGGTAATCTGTTTTACCAATCTGTACTTTCGATTCACAACCAACAAGGTTTACATTCGTTCGACCCGGAAATACTTCATAATTCTGTGCTTAGTTCCATAAAATAAATCACCGGCATTTGTTATCTTTTCATCAGAAGTTAATGTGTGCTGGGAAAAATATATTAAGTACTTTATTTACAGCAACTTTTTTAGTTTTAATGCATCTTTTAGTTTAGTGAAGAGGGAAAAAATGGCGGAAACAGTGAAAGATATCGTCGAATTCACTTTGATATATAACCGCTATAAGGTAAAGTTATATAACTATGTGATGAAAATGATTGGAAACAAGCTTCTGACGGAGGATATTGTTCAAAACGCATTTTTGAAATTCTTTGAACAGATGAATCAAATAAGGAAATTAGATAGTTCGCAATTCTGGTTATTTAAAACTGCTCGGAACGAAGTCTTTACTCATTACCGGAAAAAGAGTTCTCATGTAGACGAATTCAACGTCCTCAGCACTTATGATACAGACGTTGTTTCGGATTTTGATATTGCGCTTGATTATGAGAAAAAAGAACTTAAAGAATTAATCAAAAATGCTTTAGATACTCTGCCTGTCGAGCAAAAAGATGTTTTGCTTTTGAAAGAATACGGTGATTTGAGCTATGAGGAGATAGCATCTCTTCTTAATATTGAAGACAAGCTGGTTAAAAGCAGATTGTACAATGCAAGACAAAAACTATTGAAAGTTACAGCTCTTAAAATGATCAGAGAGAATTATTGAGGAAATAAAATGAATACAGATCAAATAAAATTATTGATTGACAAATATTTTGACGGCGAGCTTGAGAAAAATCTTGAACCGCTTTTATTTACAAGCCTTTCATCCGATGAAGAAGCCCGCGAGCACTTTTTGCATATGAATAGAACCAGGTTTGCGATTCATGAAAGCGACTCAGAATTTCCGCAGTCCTTAGAACAAAGAATACTCTATTCGATAGAGGGAGCCGCGCAACGGGAATTTGTTTTTATTCCACAAAAAAAACTTCCTTTGTTTTTTTCCTATTCGCTCGCAGTATTGCTCCTCATCGCGTCTTTATTCTTTTATTCACAAACTATAGAATACCGGCAGGATTTGAATTCAACAATGGTCAAAGTCCGCCAGCAGGATAATCTAATTGAAATGCTGATGAACAGCCTTCCCGAAGCAGAAGTAATTAGAGAAAGAGATAACGAAATAATTATCAAAGCAAATATTTGAGGTGTGAAATGAAAAGTAACTTTTTAATTGCCGTATTAATTACCGCATCATTTATAGGCTGTAAAGACAAAGAAATAGAAGTCATACCAAATTATGATGCCGAGTATGCAGATGTTAAAAGTTCTTCAGTCTACCGGGAAAATCCGCCGGATAAACTTACCGAAATTTATGAATCGATGAATCGGGCGGTCAAACCGGATGAAAATCGTGAGATTACTAAATATGTTATCTATTTAGGTGAGAGCGGAAGCGTTGATAAAGTAAAAATACAGCATGATAATATTTCGGATACGGATTTGAGCAACATCAAAATAATGGAGAAGCTCAAGTTCGAACCATTTATTATCGATAATAAACCTGCGAAAGTGCGGTTTGAAATTTATCTTTCGCCAAGTAAAGCTGACGAAAGCTCAGAATCTGAAAGTGTTTTTTTTGTAGCAGTAGAAGAGATGCCTGAACCTGTCGGCGGAATGGCAGCTATTCAGGCGAAGATAACCTACCCGGAGATAGCAAAACGTGCAGGGATTCAAGGGCGTGTTTTCATTAAAGCATTTATTGACGAGAACGGGAGTGTAATCCAGACTGAAGTAATTAGGGGCATAGGCGCAGGCTGCGATGAGGCTGCGATAGCAGCAATCAAACAAACTAAATTTAAACCCGGCATGCAGCGCGGCGAACGGGTTAAAGTTCAAGTTACCGTTCCAATTTTATTTAAGTTGACAGAAGGACCCTTAAAAGAAAACTGATACAGAAATATTTTCAAGCAAAAATCTTTAGCTCTAAACTTGAAAGCAGCTCCAAAATGCGGCAAGTAAAGTAATGCTGTCCGGAATAAATTTAATCATACAGCTTGCTTCGCTGGTTCAGTGAATATAGCTTCTTCAATCAATCTGCAGCGAGAACTTCAGTCCAGCCGATAAGCATCGGCCTGGCAATGGCACATCTGCAAAATCTTTATAAGAAATGTTAAAAAGATTCAAAGCTTTTATCCAAAAATCAAAAAGTTGAAAATTCTTTTTTAATTGCATATCAACAATAAAGTGACTCCCGGAATTATATCTTTCTTCGTAGCGGAAATTCCAATTCTGCGAAATTCCTAATGTTAAATTACCCGAGACTCCTGCAGCAGCTTGATGCTTTAAGTGATCAAGCGTGTAGCGCGATTCTAATCCCCGTGTGATTTTATCTGAGGTTAAGTATGTGTAACCGAATGTTATATTTTTAACAAATCCGGCGTCTGAATTAAGGCTGCAGCTAAAGTTAATCTCCGCCCCAGATGTTTTTGCTTCGGCAATATTTTCAACAGTCCACTTAAACTTTTCGTTTTGTCTTACCCAGTCAATAATATTTTCTCCTTCCCTCATAAATACAGAAATTGTCAGATCAATTTTCGTGGTGCGGTATCTTAATCCCGTTTCGTAATTTATCACTTCTTCGGGTCTTAAATCCGGATTGCCTTGTGTAACAGGATCGTTATAAAACAATTCTGTGTAAGTCGGGATACGAAATGCTTTGCCGGCGGAAAAAAATATTTTTGTATTATCCGAAAGATTTACTCCCGCATCGAGTCCCGGGAATATTTTCCAGCCGTAACCTGAATAATCAGAAACAAAACCGCCCAGGTTAATATTCAAACCACTATACGGCTCAAGAACTTGTTCAAAAAAAACACCTTTTTTTTCTCTGCTTCTTATGCCGAGGTTTGTGCTGATTAATTTGTCTTTATTATACTCAAATCCGATTACAGTTGAGCCGAAAGTTGAAACAAAACTTGCCTGAAATTCAGCCCCGTATGAATTTGATTCGTGTAAATTCATATAAAATTCAGGGTTGTCTTTGTCGAGCATAAATTTATCGTTGTTATTTCGCCAGAATAATTTTGGCGATAAATCGACGCCGCCTGTTTCAAAACCTCCACTTAGAGTCAAAATCTTTGTTGTTACCCTCTCCGCCTGTTTAGGGAAACGAATTGAATAAAAACTATTTGCGCCAAAATCATTATCAGAATAACCAAACATTAAATTCAGGCGAGCTTTGCTAAGATTTACTGCCGAGGAATAATTAAAAGTAAGTCTATCGTAGCCTGTATTGAACCGGTATCCATCAGAGCGGCTTTTTTCAAATGTTATACTGTTCGAAATATTGGAAAAAATATAAGCTGCAGAAATTAAACCGTTCGCATATCCGGATTCTCCGCCCGCCAGACTTAATGTCATTTTATTTATAAAATCCGTTTTTGTGATAAAGTTTATAACTCCGCTGAATGCATTAGAGCCAAATGACTTGGAAGCCTGACCTTTCACGATTTCAATTCTCTCGATGTCTTCAACCGTAATAGGAATGTTCAAGTTATGATGACCTGTCTGCGGATCAATTATTTTTGTGCCGTTAATCATTACAAGCGATTGTTCGAATGTGCCTCCTCTTATTGCGAGATCAGACTGCATTCCATTTGCGCCCCGCTGTTTTAAATCTACCCCCGCTATGTAGTTAATTAGTTCATGCACGGAATTAACCGGTAAATTTTCCAATTCAGCTGAGGTTAATACCAGCACGTTTCTTGTCAGCTCATTTACTATTGAAGGGGTTCTTCCGGAGGTTACGATAATATCATCAAGCTTATATTCATTTTGAGCAAAAATTTTAGTGAATGGAATCAAACAAAATAAGATAATATAAAGCGGCAGAATCTTATTGTTCATCATTTCTCCAAAATGTAAAATAGTTATAAAAGTCCGAGATGATAATTCTCCAGGACATAGCAATTTGTTTTCCTAAAAAAAATAATTTGTTTGTAAGTTTATCTTCCGGGGCAGTTATATTGCATAACTGCAGAAACCGGTTGACGTTTGATCAAAGAGCAGCGATAAACTATAGATGAAGTATATCGTTATATAAAATGAACGCCATCAAGATCAGAAGTATAATAAATCCGAAATTCTGAATAGCAATTTTCAACTTAATTGGCAGTTCGCGCTTGATAATTCCTTCGATTAGAATCACTACAAAATGTCCGCCGTCAAGCACGGGGAACGGCATTATATTAATAATTGCGAGAGTTAAACTCAGCATTGCGATAAATCTGAGGAACGGGACAATACCAAGATCGGCAGAATGAGCCGCAAATTGTGCAATGCGCACGGGCCCGCCGAATGCAGAACCAAATTCGATATCACCTCTAATAACTGAGCCAAGGGAACTGAAGGTGAGATTTGTATAAAGTATTATGTCTTCTATTCCTAATGAGATTGATTCGAAAAACCCGTAAGTTTCAAATTCAACAATACCTGTGTATGCATCGCCTATCCTAATTCCGATCTTACCGTCTATCCCGGGAATAACGGAAGTTTTTACTGTATCTTCCCCTCTTAGAATTACTAAAGGTATCTCTTTATTTTTATTTGAAGAAATTATTTCAATAGCCTTAGCGCTCGAATATAATTTTTGATAGTCAATGGAAAGGAATATGTCAAATTTTGCTATTCCGGCATCGCCAGCAGGCGAGTCTTCAAATACTTCGCTTACCATTGGCAGCGTTTCCCCTAACGGAAGAAAAATTTGTTTCTGCTGAGAAGCATCAGTCAACAATTTGCCGTCAATACTAAAAGCAACAATTTCACCGCCCCTTTCGATCTTAATATTCTTATCGACTCCCATTTTATCAAGGAGAAGAAGATTTATAGTCTGTTCCCAATTATCAACTTCAACTTCGTTAATCTCCAATATTTTGTCGCCTGATTGAAAGCCGGCTTCTTCGGCAAAACTATCTTTCTGAACTTCACCGAGAGTAGTCGTCATAAAAACCTGCTTGCCCTGAAAGAAATTAATTCCGGCAAAGACAACCAATGTCAGAGTCAAATTCATCATCACGCCTGCTGTAATAACAAATAATTTCTGAATAGTAGATTTGGAGCGAAATTCATAAGGCTGGGGTTCTTTATTTACAAAACTCTTATCCATACTCTCGTCTACCATTCCAGAAATTTTCACATATCCTCCGAGAGGGAGAAGAGAAATCCGGTAATCGGTATGACCCTGCATATCAATTTCGGCGGGCAGATTCCCGAAGGTAAAACCGTTGATTTTATTCCATCCAATCAATCTTTTACCGAAACCGATCGCAAAAACTTCGGTACGCATTTTGCAAATTTTTGCTGCGATGAAGTGACCGAATTCATGTATAAAAACCAGGATGCCAATTGTTATGATAAAATATATTGTCGAATTGAAGAATTCCATTTTCACCTGTTATAAATTTTGAGCGAATTCTCTCGTTCTACGATCACAATCAAATATAGTTTCCAAATCCGGCATATTATGATTATCTACTTCGTCAAGAGATTTTTTAATTATTACTGGTATATCGGGGAAACCGATACGCCCGTTAAGAAATTTACTTACGGCTATTTCATTTGCGGCATTCAAAACGCATGGCGCCGTGCCGCCGTGTTCCATTACATCATAAGCTAATTTTAAGCATTCAAATTTATTAAAATCCGGCTCAAAAAACGTCAACTCTTTTATTTTCCTCAAATCCGTGCTCAAAAATCTTAAATTAAACCTTTCAGGGTAAGTTAGTGCATATTGTATTGGAAGTTTCATATCCGGCAGTCCTAGCTGAGCTTTTATAGAACCGTCAATAAATTCGACCATGGAGTGTATAATTGACTGAGGATGAATTACAACTTCAATCTTTGATTTGTCTAAGTTAAATAGCCAGTGGGCTTCAATCACTTCGAGTCCTTTATTCATCATCGTAGCCGAATCGATTGTAATTTTGCTGCCCATTTCCCAGTTGGGATGCGCAAGTGCATCAGCAACAGTAATATTCTTGAATTCATTCAAAGGTTTTTTATGAAATGGTCCGCCGGAAGCCGTTAGAATCAGTTTTAGAATTGAGCTTGGTTTTTCCCCCGTCAGGCATTGAAATATTGCACTGTGTTCCGAATCGACGGGGATTATTTCGGAGTTATGAGACTTCAGAAGCTTATTAATGATCTCTCCAGCAACGACGAGTGTCTCTTTATTTGCAAGAGCTATCCTTTTACCTCTTTTAATTCCTTCAATTGTCGGCGCAAGTCCTGCAAACCCGACAAGTGAAGAAACTAGAATATCATAATCCGAGTTTTTTGCTGCTTCAAGAATTCCTTTTTCGCCTGAAAGTAATTCAGCTTTTCCTTTGTAACTATTCTTAAATTCGACAAATTTATTTTGATCCCCGATTACGACAACTTCAGGTTCAAATTCTAATACTTGTCCTCTCAGGCTTTCAATATTGGAATTAACGGTTAAACCCGTTACGCGAAAATCATTCTTTAATTTGCTAAGAACATTTAACGTATTAACGCCTATCGAACCTGTTGAACCAAGAATAAATACTTTTTTCATCACACCCGCATAGAGATTTGATTCATCAAACCTCTTAATTAGTTAAAATCTCCAGGATTGAATAATCTACCGCTGAAAATTACAAATTAATAATCAAAAGAATACATTTTCATTAATTTGAAAATATCAGCATATTGGAGAAGATTATTTCTATCGAATGATACCAAATGCCAAAATATTTAATTAAAATATTACTTATTATGTTGTTTGCAGCCACATTGCAGAATAACGCACAATCCAACAGCCACAACGCAGCATTTACGAAGACACAAGTTCGAGTAAACTATCTAAATAATTATGACAGGGAAAGCCTAAATGATTTTTGGTCTGCAAAACACGGCGCCGGAGTAATTTATTCAACACCGTTTTATGCAGGCAATATCTCGCTTGGTGTCGAGTATTTACCATTCAGCGGAAGGATAGATAAATATCCGGACTTCCAATCATTATTTATCAGTTTGACTTGGTACGAAAAAATATTACTACCCTTAAACTCAAGCCTTGGTATTGGTGTTAAGGGAGGAAGTTTTATGATGATATTTGACGATGAAACACTTACGGAATTCGAAGGCACTGAAAGCGAAATTGCACTATCGCCGCTGGTCAACTTTGAACTCGGTATTTCACAGTATTTTTCGTTATATGCCGAAGCAAATTTTATTTCAGTTTTAACGGCGAAAAGAATAAAACTTTTTAATTTATCCGGCGGTATCTCATACAATTGCAATACGCCGGCTTGGCTGCTAAGAATCTTAAAATGAAATTAACACTAAAAATATTAATTTTTTCGGCATCAGTTATTTTTCCGCAGTATGCCGGCTATCACCTGAACTCGCATTCAATTTCGGGAGAATTAATTAAGGCAGCGGGTGTTGTTCATTTAGCCGATGTGATAAAATTAAATCCACGTTGGCACAGCTATTCCATAGATGGATATAACTCATATATTTCGGCGAACAATCTATCGCCTTATCAAAGGCAGAACTTTACGGTTCTTGTTGATAATCAAAAAGTTTATCTCAACCATTTGGGATACAGCAATATTGATCTGCTTCCTTTTTCCGCCGATCAAATTGACAGTGTGGTTTTTGTCAACTCGCCTATAGTGTTGAACGGCGAGTTCTCTTCAAACGGGCTGATACATATTATTTTGAAAAAGCCGGTAGAGGGGCTTTCAATTTCGGCTGTTCAAAATATCGGCAATGAAACCGGCGACCCCGGGCCTTATGCATTCACTCCCTATAAAACACCTAATGTTGACAAACTCTCTTATAATGCCGGATTAAATTTAACTACAACGGGTGACGGCTGGTGGTTTTCATCTGACTTTAAATACCGTGAAACCTATGTCACAAATAAAAAAATTTTCATGCGAATTAAGAATTTAAGCCCAAATGAAAAAGCGCAGCTTCTTGGCGCTTCATTCAGATTGAGCACAAATATATTTAACGGCAACCATTCTTTTTTTTTCGGTTACTCCCAGCATGATGATTTTTTCTTCTTCCGCCCGTATGGGAACGAACTTCCGGTGCAGAGAATTTTTAAGCATATAGGCATAGACGGCAATTTCGATATTAACCAAGAAATTACTGTGAGATATGAACTCACCGAAGGATTAAACGATTTTATTGAACGCAGCAATAAGATTAATTTGAATTTTGATTTGAAATCTTATTCCCTTTCCGGCAAGCTGGAAGGGATTTTCAAGCGAGGTCATTTTAAGGCTTTGGTCGGAATATCTTTATTAAAACACGACGGTTATAGAAGCGGTTATAATAATGATATTAAATTCCGCTTTATGAATTTATATTCGATTTTAAATTACCGGCTTAATAAAAATTATTACCAGACAATTGGTTATTACGGGGTTAAGAACAGAGAAAAGCTTGTTCACAAAGGTTTTTTTAATAACTCGTGGCAAATAGACAATCAAAATTCAATTGCATTTGATCTGTCCTTCTCCCAGAGTCATTTTAATGAAAATATAAATTACTGGGTGTGGACGCAGAGCGGCGCAGATATTCTTTTTCCTGATCTCCTCGATTACGAGTTTACGCTCAACAAAAGCGCATTCTCTGCATTCGCTATAGATTTGAGTTATATTTTTTCATATCAAAAATATAAAGTTGTATTTGGAAGCAATTATCGTTTTTTCAAAGATTATTATCTTGAAACCCCGATCTATACTTATAATAACAACAACGAGACTTATTCCTCTTTATTTGCTTTGAGCGAAAACGAAAGACTAAATACCGCCGGACTTTATACCGAGTTTTCCCACGCCTTATCCAGAATTTTTTCTTATGAATTGATTTATAATTTCATTAAAACATTAAACGGCACTAATAATTTCAAAGAGAAATGGAAGGAATTTCCCGGGCATAAAATAAATTTCAGAATCAATATAAACACTTCACAAAATTTTGGCATCTGGACTAATTTTCGTTATCAGTCCTCAACTCAATGGCTGGAATATAAATACATCGAAGCCCAGTCTTACGGCAAGTACAAAAACAAAATTGATGCAGACTTTTTTATAGATCTTTCGTTTCAGAAATGGCTTTGGGAAAGACGGATATGGCTGAATCTTCTATTCATGAATATTTTGGGCCGGCAGGAGTATTCCCATCCGCTCGGCGCTTATTCTGATTTTAGAATGCTGCTGCAGATAAATCTTTATTTGAATTTATAAATTAACCCGGTGAAAAAATGAAATACATATTTATTGCAATTATATTTTGTTCTGTTTCGATTTCAGCGCAGCATTTAATCAGAATAAAAGAAGCGCCAAAGACTTTTTCTTTTCAATCGGACGAATTGGTCAACGGCACGAGCAATATAGCAAGCATTAATAATGAGAGAATTGTCAGTCCCCATTATTTGGCATTGAGTAATTTGAAATTTATGAACCAGGTTAATAATATTAATTACGATTTGATTATCAACCGAGATTTGACTCTCAATCAAGCAAAATTTTATATTCTCGGAAGAATAGAAAGCGGCGCAAAGAAAGAGGGGTTAGATTTCAATACGAATCAAGAAGGAAATGATGAAGGAGATAAAACTAATTACAGCAGCGTATATTATTTTATAGGAGCCGCAGCATTAGCAGTTATTTTTTATTTAGTTTGGGTTGAAACCGACGACGAACCTCAGGCTAAAACATTCGGCTATCCGGTTAAACCATAAATTTATCATTAGAGTGAAACGGCTATGTATAAAAAATCACTATTAATTACGGCAATAATTTTTGTTTCTCTTTCTTTAAAAGCGCAGACAATCAGCGCTCCGTTATTGCTTTCGCCCGCTAACAATTCACGTTATGTTAAAACTCAAAAACTTACTCTTTCTTGGCTGAAAGTAGAAGGCTACGGATCCTATCAGGTGCAGATTAGCCTTACCCCGGGTTTCGAACCGGAAAATTTAGTATTCAGCACAGTGCGTGCCGGGGAAAGCGTTACCGCTCCCGGGTTAGCTCAGGAAACACTTCATTATTGGCGTGTTCGCGTTAATGCCGATCAATCTGATTGGTCGGAAATATGGAAGTTCACCACTACCAGTAATCCGGTTAAAGTTCAGCTTATCTTTCCTGAAGATGGAATAAATAACATTAATACCGCTATCGTAGAATTTTTGTGGTCGTCTGATTCAGCCAACACGAATTTTAATTTTCAGCTTTCAACGGATTCCGAATTTTCAGATACACTGCGAAATATTTTTACCGAGGATAATTTTTTGGAACTGACAAATCTTTCAAATGGTTTTATTCACTATTGGCGGATAAGACCTTTTAACGTTGACGGTATACCTGGCGAATGGTCGGAGACTTCTTCTTTCAAAACAAAATTGAGTAAACCTTTACTCACCTATCCGGGTAATTTTTTTAATAATCAGGATACTTCTCTTGTTTTCCGCTGGAATAGGGTTAATACAGCAAGTATCTACAGAGTTGAATTGTCGTCGGGAAAATCCTTTGATGACAGCCTGATAATTACTTCACGTTCTACTGTTTATAATCAACTTAAGATCGATTCGTTAATGCATGATTCAATTTATTATTGGCGCGTTCAGGCGACAAATGCTTTTAATGATTCCAGCAGTTGGTCTGATCCTTTCTCATTCAAAACGCACTTAAAAGGTCCCGGGATAATTTCACCCCAAAATAATGCGATGAATACCGATACCAGCCTTACAATGAAGTGGCAGAATTTAGGCTTGGATTATATTTACCGGGTTCAGCTCGCCGAAGATTCAAATTATTTCTGGAAAGTATATGCCGACCACCTGCTCGGCGATTCGGTAAAAGTAAGCGGCTTAAAGTATAATCAGGATTATTACCTTCGTGTAAACATAAGGGATAATATAGGCGATACGAGCGCTTGGTCGAACAAAACAAAGTTCACAACAAAATTATCCAGCCCGCAATTTTTATTTCCCCCCGCCGACAGCGTAATGCTGTATCAAAAGATCAAATTGACGTGGACTATAATTAAAGGAGCTGAGCTTTACGATTTTGACATTGCGTATGATTCTCTTTTTGCCGGCATGGTTTTCAGCAGAACACTAAAGGACACAGTTCTTTTGATTGACAGCCTGCTTAACGGAAAAGATTATTACTGCAGAGTTAAAGCTTTTAACAGCAAGGGACAGCGGAGCGATTATTCTTCTGTTCATAAATTCTCGACTTTCGTGCTTCCGTTTACGACTAAGAAAATTGCATCAACAATTAATTTTTCTAAAAACGCCACCGATTCAGTTTATTCTATGGAGTTATTCAATTCCGGTTCAGAGCCATTAATTTTTTCTTCCATTTTCGCAAAACCCGATTCGGTTCTATACACAGATGTTAATGAATTAGTTATTAATTCTAAAGAAACTAAGTATATTAATATTTATGCCGATACGTCGAAAGTAGATACAGGCAGATATGAAACGACGCTGAATATCGTTAATCTGAGGGGCGAGAATATTGAAGATACTGTTAAACTTGGATTAAGTTACAGAGCCTTGAAAGCAGCGGCATCTTTAAGTTCCGATTCTCTTTTCTTCGATACTACGCATTCAACAAATCCGGCTTATCAAAAATTTTTTCTAAGCAACAGAAAAGGAAATTACACCCTTCTCATCGATAAGATTTTTATTGAAGGACGCGATACTTCATCGTTCAAATTATTGAATAAACCCGAATACCTTAATGCGGGCGATTCAGTGCAGATAAGCATAAGTTTTAAGCCGTATGTTCAGGATTCTAATTTTGCTTCAGTAGTTATAATTACGAATGCATATCCGAATAATATGATTGAGATACCATTGACAGGTATCGGCAGAGGCGGGGATATCGATCAAAAAACATTTAATGAACTGGCGTTGTTTAACGATCTGCCTTTTGAAACATTATCCTCTAACAATAGAAAATTCAAAATGCGAAATTCCGGAAAAGCGCGGCTGGATTATTCGATAAGTTTTGTGGAGAATTATTTTAAGCTTGGCAAAACAACCACAAATAGTTTTAAGCTGCAGAGCGGAGATTCGCTCGAATTTGAACTGCAGTATATTACTCCGGACTTTAAAGAGCAGAATATTGATACGATGATAATAATTCATAATGGTGTAGGTAAATCGCCATACAAATTTGAATTGCGGGGAGGTTTTGACAGCCTTGCATCTACTCAAAATATATTAAACTCAATTACTGTTGACGGAAAAAAATTTCCTCTTGAGGATTTTGTTGCCGATCAATCAGCATCTATTCAAGCGCGCATTGAGAATGATATTTTAAAGGATTTGCAAAATCTCGAGTTTAAGCTTAATTATTACAAAGGCGGTCCGGGGAAAAAATTAACGGCTCAGCAGCCCGCCAAAAATACTTTCATAATTCCGGCTGTTGAAATAACCCCGAATGGTTTGCTGATACAAGGCGAACTCTATTCAAAAGGAATGGCAGGAAGCCCTGCCGATTCGATGTTAATATTCGAGCCGGTAGAAATACAAACGGCGCTTTATGATTTTCAAACACCGGAGGTGATAATTCCCAAATCTGTTCCCGCACCAAATCCCGCTGATGCCGATGTAAAATGGGTTATGTTCGGATTTAATTACGGCAATGTTATAGCCGATACAGCTTTCAACTTCTTCGGCGGCGTTAGAAAAATGCAGGACGGCGATTGGATTGTTTACGAATATGATGAATCCATCCCAAATTCTTTCAGAAAATTCAATGAGTATTACCTTGAGCCGGGGAAAGCTTATTTCATTGCTCAATCAATTAAGAACGAGGTTAAACTTTCTTATAAGTATAAAGAACTGGTTCTTTCTAGAAAGCTGAAGGATAATATAATTTCTTTTACGCAAAACGGTTGGAAAGCCATCTCTAATCCGTATAATTTTGATGTGGAAGTTGATTCAAATATTGTGCTGTATAAGTATGACACACAGAGAAAAAGCTACAAATTGACCAATATAATGAAACCCGGCGAGGGCTATTTTATTTCTCCCGAAGTTGCCGAAATTAAATTAAAAACCTACGGTCAATATTTCCCGGGGGCACTTCCAAAATTTATTTCCGATGCAGGCTGGCATATTGATATTGAATTTTCAAACGGATTGAAATCTGAGAATGTGTTGTTTACCCACAAACCAAAAAGCTCTATGGAAGTACTCAACAAAAAATATCCCGACAGAATACTCAAAGCTCCTTCGCTTGATAGGAGTTTAGAGGTTTACCTGCTTAATTCGGAGTCGGGCGAAAAATTCTATGCTGCCGCAGGCAATAATGCCGAAGGAAATGTGTGGGAGTTAAATATCAGAACGGAAAAACCCGCCTCTCTTTCTTCTATCGTATCAATATTTGGAAACATACCCGAAAATTTAGAAGCGGTTTTGATGTGCATTAATTCAAACGAGGTTTTCAACCTCAAAACAGAATCAAATCTATTTTTAAATTCCGGAGAAAGATTTGTTCTCATCATCGGCTCAAAAAACTTTGTAGACAAAATGATTAATAACTTTAACGGTTTTTCGGTCAAGGAATTTTCGTTGTCTCAAAATTATCCCAACCCGTTTAATCCAGCAACCAAGATTAAATATTCAGTTCCGTCGGCAGAAAGCCCCAAAATTTTATCCGCTGTTCCGGTTGTACTAAAAGTATATGACATTCTCGGTAGGGAAGTAGCAACGCTGGTAAATGAAAACAAAGCCCCGGGAAATTATGAAGTAACCTTCACAGCAGATAAACTTGCAAGCGGCGTTTATTTCTATGAACTGCGCTCAGGTTCATTTTCCTCGGTGAAGAAATTGATGCTGCTGAAATAGCATCAAAACATTATAAGTAATTTGGATAAGCCGTTCTTTTAGGACGGCTTTTTTAATCGAAAGTTTTTATTTTTACGCAACAAATAATTATATTTTTATGTCAATTGACAACAAGCTTAAAGACCATATATTAGAATCAATCGGCGAGGGAGTTTTCACCGTTGATAAAAATTTTAAGATAAATTTCTTCAACAAAGCCGCCGAAAAAATTACCGGATATTCAAGAGACGAGGTAAACGGTAGATTTTGCAAGCATGTATTTAAATCGGAACTTTGCTTTACAGATTGCCCGATAGGTATAGCGCTTAAATCGAAAAAAACAATATATGATTTTGAATCCGACATTTGTACAAAATCAGGTGATCAAAAACCGATTAGAATGAACTCCGCTGTTCTTTATAATGAAAATGGCGACCCAACCGGGGGTATAATTACGTTCAGAGATATTTCGGAACTTGCTGTACTCAAAAAAAATCTGGAAAAGGATACCCAATTCCACGGCATTATAGGGCACAGTAAAGCAATGAGGGAAATATTTGAACTTATCCGTGAAATATCCGACTCTGATGCACCCGTGTTTATTCACGGCGAATCCGGCACCGGCAAAGAAATGATAGTTAATGCTATTCAAGCGACTAGTAGAAGATGCAATCAACCTTTTATAAAAGTTAATTGCTCCGTCTTTCCAAGCAATTTGCTTGCAAGTGAGTTGTTCGGTCATGTAAAAGGCGCATTCACCGATGCAATAAAAGACAGACCAGGTAGATTTGAAGTTTCCGATAAAGGCACTATCTTTCTTGACGAAGTCGCCGAGATGCCTTTGCAAATGCAGCTGCAGTTATTAAGAGTGCTGCAAGAAGGCTCTTTTGAGCGGGTCGGCGAGTCCATAACAAGGAAGGTTGATACGCGCGTTATTGCAGCTACAAATATTAATATTGAAGAAGCTCTTGAAAGCGGAACCTTCCGCGAAGACCTTTATTATCGCTTGAGCGTAATTCCGATTGAAGTACCACCTCTGCGCAGCCGGATGGAAGATTTGATTCCTCTCGTTAATCACTTCCTTAAGAAATTTTCGCTAATATATAAAAAGGAAATCAAAGAGATTGATGACAAAGCTCTTGAAATCCTTCTCAGTTATAAATGGCCCGGAAATATAAGAGAACTTGAAAACGTGATCGAATATGCTTTTGTTAGGTCAGCTGATGCCGGCACTTTGGAAGCATCAAAACTTCCCCCGATTGTACGTTTGAACCAAATAAAAAATACTGATGCTTTCGACAGAAAGGTTTTAGCGGAAAGATTTTCCGATACTCCCAAAATCCTTTCTCTGCTTGAGAAGCATCAGTGGAATAAAACGAAGGTTGCCGAAGAACTCGGAATCGGAAGAACCACTCTCTGGCGTAAACTTAAGAGCCTGGGTCTTCACGAATAATTTCTGTTTCAACCGTTTCAAATCTTATTTCGGTGAAACAAATCGTTTCACCCCTACATAACCTTAGATAAAACAATCTGTTACAAACATCCGCAAGGTTCGTTCAATTGTCTTGAAACATTTCGTTTCAAATAAACAATAAATATCCCGCATTATAATAACTAAATAACTGGCACTACAGTTGCGACTGTTCTTTCACAAAATAAGATACAGGTATTGTAATGAAAAAAATTCTCTTTCAATCACTAATCATCATCGGAGCATTTATCATTTTTACGGGTTGTGCCGAAGACAAGAATGATAATAATTCAACTGTGGAGCCAGGCGAAGTTGCGAAGGTAAATTCGTGCGAAGGTTGTCATACAAATTATACTCATCTTAAAGCTGTTTACACACCCGATCCGCCTTCCGACGGCGGCGCTGGATGCGGCGGAGATGCGCCGCACTATGAACCTTATGACAGAGTTTACATGGGAGGCGATGGCTATCAAGCTTACAAGAATGGCATTCACGGAAGTATGAGTTGCACTACCTGCCATAACGGGGTTGATGGAACCGATGACAAAGACGTTGCTCACTCAAATGATTTTATTAAACACCCTTCCTTAAGAGCGGAAGAAAAATGTGGAACTTGCCACCCAACGATTGTTAACAGGGCTGCTAACAGTCTTCACACTCAGGGCTGGGGACAAAAGAATATGGTTATCAAAAGAAGCGGAGCCGGTAATCATCCAACGGAATTCGGAAATCTTTCCGAACTTATGCAGGAAGGATATAATCATAATTGTGCGAGATGCCATGGTACTTGCGGCGACTGTCACATTGTACGCCCGAAATCAGCGGGAGGAGGGTTATACAAAGGACACGAGTTCAGAAAAACCCCTGACATGCTGGATAATTGTGTAGGATGCCATATCAGCCGAGGCGGACACGCTTACTTAGGGCAAGCTCCAGGAACAAAACCTGACGTTCATCTCACTAAAGCCGGATATACTTGTATAAGCTGTCATACGGCTAATGAACTTCACGGCGACGGTCAGATTTATGAAACAAGGTATGCCATGCCGCTTCTTCCAAAATGCGAGGATTGCCATTCCGGATTGGATAATGCTAATCTTTATCATACAGTGCATATTAATTCTTTCAATTGCTATACATGCCATTCGCAGGATTATAACAATTGCGGCAGCTGCCATGTTAACGGTGTGGGAGCTAGAATTCCGGCACATCAGAAATTTAAAATAGCAGTTAATCCGATACCTCACCTCCGGCAGTATAGACTGTCGACCGTGAGAGAAGCCCTTTCCGCGCCTGACAGTTGGAAAGAATATGGCGTGGATAATCTATCGAATTTTGATGTAGCCCCGACTTACAAATACACAACGCCTCATAATATTCAGAGATGGACATCGAGAACTACTGTAGATGAAGTAATTGATTCTAATCATCCTAATTGCGCTCAAGCATGTCATATTGTTAAAAATTCCGGCGGCGAATTCGTCAATAAAGAATTGTACTTGTTTGATTCAGATCTCTATGACTGGGAAAAAAATGCAAACAAAAATATTATCGTAGATGGAAGACTGCCCTCGAGATGGGGATTAAATAAATAACAAATAAATAACACAACCATAAATAAAAGGAGTAACTATGCAATTACGTAAATTATTTTATCTGATGATGATACTGCCAATTTTGTTCTTAAGTCAAGCTTGTAGCGATGACAAATCAACAGACCCGGCAGAAGTAATTAATGAAGCCGAAGTGTTGGCAAAATACATCGAGGAAAATATCGGTGTGGCGAATGTTCAATCTATGGTCACGGCAAGCACAGTTTATAACAAAATTATTACCGGCGCTACCGACCAATTTGTAATGGATATCCGCGCCGCTGCTGATTATGCAAACGGTCATATTCAAGGTGCTGTAAATGTCAGTTTGAAAGATATCGTTACATATTATGAGACAAACAACTTAAGCAGCTACGCTTCCGTTGTTATCGCTTGCTATACGGGTCAAACCGCCGGTTATGCAACGGCTCTATTAAGAATGCTCGGCTATAATAACGTAGCTGACCTTAAATGGGGAATGTGCAGCTGGAACGATCAGTGTGCAAACGGCTGGAAAAATGCTATCGGCAATAACTTCGCAAGCCAATTTGTTAATGCTCCAACCTCTAAGAATGCACCCGGCGATCTTCCTAAATTAAGTACGGGGAAGAAACAAGCCGCTGATATTCTTAAGATCAGAATTCAGGAATTATTAGCTTCAGCGGATCCATTTGGCGATGCTAAAGTTACGGCTGCCTCCGTTTTCGCTAATTTGACCGGATATTATATTGTTAATTATTGGCCTCAAAATCATTATGAATTGGGTCACATACCCGGGGCTATTCAATATGCTAATTCGCCAAGCGATTTCGCCTTCAGCGCTGCTCTGAATACTTTACCGGTTGATAAACCCATTGCGATTTACTGCTATACAGGCCAAACATCAGCCCACATGTCGGCTTATTTAAGAGTTTTGGGCTATGATGCTAAATCTTTATTGTTTGGCGTTAACACTATGTACTATGACCTTCTGCCGGCAAACAAATTTGCTGTTGAGACAGAAGTACACAATTATCCATTAGCGCCATAATTATTATTTAATAATGAGCCCCATAACGGGGCTCATTAAAAAAACGATATTAAAATGAGCGAGATGTTAGGAAATCATTATTTTATGGCAAGGAAGTACCCTGAAGCGCTGCTTGAGCTGCTGCCGTGTTTCTATGATAATCCCAAAAATAATTTCATAAAACGTAAACTCATAATCTGTTATACTCAAGTAGGAAAAATAAACGAGGCATTTGATTTATTCGTCGATCTTGTGAAAGGAAATATTACGGCAATTACCAGTATTGACCCGGCAAAAGATGATTGCCCCTGCCCCGAACTTGTGAATAATATTGAGAAATTTGCAATTCCAGAAACGCTGGATTATTACGTTTTAGCCGGTATGCTTTGGCTCTATTGCGATCCGGGTCATTCACTCAAATATTTTGAGACCGCAGAGCGAATTTCGCCGGAAAGTAAAAAAATCCAGGATGTGATATTATCCATAAAATCTTTTATTAAATCGCATCAAACAGTGAGTTAGTGAACTCAGCACAAACCCCCTGAATTATTACACTAAACAACATCCGTCTAAAATTATTTTATTAGTGATATTTATGTTAATTTTGCACTAACTTTTTTATAGAATTTTTGCTACTTAGATACTAAATGCTTGGCGCCGTACATACTTTAAATATATTTTTGCCGGTTCTTTACGCGGCATCCTTTGCAGTTTATTATTCGGATTTTATTAAGCAGAAAAATTTTCTTTATAATTCCAAAAGAATCTTTCTTTTTATCACTCTGGTGCTGCATACCTTTTATTTGTTAGCCCGAACAATTGAGTTCAACCATCCGCCAATAACAAACAAATACGAAATTTTCACTGTGCTTTCATTTGCCATAGCTTTCAGTTATTTTGTGCTGGAACTGTTATCCGATATACGCGGCACAGGTGTTTTTATAATCTCATTTGCTCTTGTGTTTCAAGTTATATCCTCACTTCTTATCGAAGACTTAATAGAAGTAAAAGAAGTGTTAAGAAACAGATTACTCGGTCTGCATGTAATCAGCGCTTTGCTTGGGTATTCAGGATTTATTATGTCGGCGGTTTACGGTCTCCTTTTTACGAGCTTATACAAAGAAATAAAATTGAACAAGTTCGGTTTAATCTTCGAACGCCTTCCAAGTCTGGAAACTTTGGAGAAACTGAGTTTTTATTCCGTTGTTATCGGGTTTGTACTTCTTACTTTTTCAATTATAATCGGAATTATATGGCTGCCCGAAGCCTTCCCGAATTTTAGTTTTTTTGACCCTAAACTGATTTCTACATTTATTGTATGGTTTGTTTTCGGTTTCGGAATAGTTATGAAAACATTTTTTGGGTGGTATGGGAAAAAAGTAATTAAGTTCTTTCTTGCCGGTTTTATTTTAATGCTGCTCTCGATGTTTTTGTTTAATATTCTCGCTGATAGTTTTCATTCGTTTTATTGAAAGAGTGTTTATAGAAAGAAAGTTATTTAAATGAATTTAATCGGTATTTCCATAAATCACAGAACGGCTTCAATAGAGCTCCGCGAAGCACTTCATCTCTCCAGCGATGAAATAACAGAGTTGACTGCGCTGCTCAAACATTCCGCTCTTTCATCGGGCTTTATACTTTCAACATGCAATCGTACGGAAATATTTGGATTTACTAAGGACGGCAAATACAATTTTGAATCACTACTAAACCCATTGCTTAGCTTTAAGAAAATTAATGGACTCAGTCCTGAAAATTTCGACAAGTTTTTTTCATGCAGTGCGGTCAAGCATATATTCAAAGTTGCCTCAGGGATCGACTCTCTATTAATAGGCGATAGTCAAATACTCGGGCAAATAAAAGAAGCGTTTCAAACTTCAGAGGATTTATCGTTTATTGACAGTCTAACAAAGAGACTTTTTGATAGTGCGGTGAAAGCCGGAAGACGGGCAATAAAAGAAACTTTTATCGGGCAGGGCGCCGTAACGATAAGTTTCGCAGCCGTTCAGGTAGTACAGAAAATATTTTCAAATCTTGATTCAAAAACGGCGCTCGTAATCGGAGCAGGCGAGACAGGCGAACTTGCCGCAACCCATCTGAGCGAAAAGGGTATACACAAACTTGTAATCACCAATAGAACTCTGGAGAAAGCTGAAGCGCTTGCAAGAAAACTTAATGCGGAATCTATTGCCTTTGAGAACATAACGGATAACCTGCATTTATTTGATATAGTTTTTAGCGCTACCAGCTCACAAAGCTTTATTATAGGCAAAGGCAGCGTTGTGCAGATGATGAAAAAAAGAAGAGGCACGCCAGTTTGCCTAATGGATATAGCTTTACCAAGAGATATTGATCCGTCGGTACGGGAGCTTGAGAATGTCTTCTATCACGATATTGATTCTTTGAATGTTATTGTGAAGCAAAACTTGAAAAAACGCGAATCCGAATTGTCAAAAGTCGATAAAATTATCATAGAAGAAATGATAAACTTTTTCAGCTGGTACAACACGCTTGAGGTTATACCTACAATAGTATCAGTCAGAGATTTTTTTGAATCGATTGCAAATGATGAGCTTTCTAAAATTAAACACAAAGTAACGGAAGCAGATTATGAAAAAGTTGAAGATATGACCCGTCGTCTGCTCGGACGTTTGCTGCATTATCCAACAATACGCTTAAAAGAAATTGCAGAACTTGGCAAGAATCCGCAGGAAGTTATAAATCACTCTGTTACGGTAAAAAATTTATTTAATCTAAACGAAAATAGCATTACAACCGATGAATCATAAATTTTAAATCACTCTTTAATTCTTTTCGAATTATAATTATTTTATTTAATAAAAGATTTGGGATTCTGTTTGAATAAAAAAAATACTTTAATTATTGGCACAAGGTCAAGTGATTTGGCTCTTTGGCAGGCAAAATTTGTAAAAAAACAACTTGAAGCCAGAGTCAAAAATCTCAGTGTTGAATTAAAACTGATAACTACGAAAGGCGATAAGATTATTGATGTCGCCCTTTCGAAAATCGGCGATAAAGGACTTTTTACAAAGGAACTTGAAATTGCATTGCTCTCAAAAAAAATTGATATTGCAGTTCACAGCCTTAAGGATTTGCAGACCGATATTCCTGCAGGATTAAAACTCGCCGCAGTGACTAAGAGGCATGATGTTGAGGATGTATTGATAGCAAGAAAAAAAGGCGTAACTGTAGAAACGCTTTCCGAAAATGCAACTGTAGCAACCGGCTCTTTGAGAAGACGCTGCCAATTAAAGCACATCCGTCCAGATTTAAACATAGTAGAACTGCGCGGAAACGTGCCTACCCGGATAAAGAAATTTTTAGACTCGGATTGGGATGCGATAATTCTTGCACGCGCCGGAGTTGAAAGATTGAATCTTCGAAAATATATTTCGAGTGTAATTCCGAAGGAAATTTTACTGCCCGCTGTCGGACAGGGCGCTTTAGGAATAGAAATCCGAAGCAACGATGAATTTACCCTGGAGATTGTCCAATCGATACATGACACTAAAACATTTGAGGCGGTTTCAGCAGAGAGAGCGCTGCTGAAAAAATTAGAGGGCGGCTGTCAGGTTCCGATCGGAGCGTTCGCCGAGGTTAAATCGAACGGCTTGTATCTCGATGCAATCGTCGGTTCGGTTGACGGTTCAATTACTTTTAGAAAAAAAATGCGTGGGAAGATTACTGAAGCCGGGAAATTAGGTAGACGGTTAGCGGATGATCTGCTCAAAGCAGGAGCAAAAGAAATTTTAGAAGATATCTACAAATTAGTGAGACGGTAAAAAAGTGAGCAAACCTTTAGAAAACAAATTGATCGTAATTACAAGGAGTTTTGATCAATCTCCGGTTGAAATGAAACTCCTGAGCGATAACGGCGCAAAGGTAATTCCTTTGCCGACTATTAAGATCGTTCCGGTGGAAGATTATACGGAATTCTATAACCAGATAAGAAAGATAAAACGTTTTGATTATATCATCTTCACCTCCGCTAATGCAGTAAATATGTTTCAAGACAAACTGGATGAGAAGGAACTCGAAATCGATTACTCGAGATTGAAAGTTGTCGTCGTAGGCAGAAGAACTTCCGCTGCATGTTACGAAAGGAATATTCCCGTTGATATTATTCCCCAGGAGTTCAGTGCTTCGGGCGTGATAGAGGAATTGGATCAGTTCAATATCGAAGGAAGAAATTTTTTCATACCAGGCTCAAATATTTCACGGGACGAGTTGACAGAAAGCCTTATTGATGCCGGAGCGGGCGCGACTTTCATTCCGATATATCAAACTGTTAAGCCGGATGTTGAAGATATTCATAGCGAACTGGGGATATTAAAGAGCAATGTTCCGGATATTTTTATATTCACAAGCCCGTCATCATTCAAGAATTATTTAGAACTGCTGGAAATTAAGGATCCTGTAAAATATTTCAGCGCAGCTGAAATTGCCGTTATCGGAAAGACTACAAGAAGAGAAATTGAAGAAGCCGGATTGAGGGCGGCATTCTATCCTAAAGAGCATACTGTTGAAGCGATAGTTCATGCAATTATTGCCCGCTATGAAGTTGAAGACTAAGGAGGCGAGTTGAAAAAATTAAAGAATGATTTGTTTATTAGAGCATGCAAGAGGAAAAAAACTGACAGAACCCCGATCTGGATGATGCGGCAGGCAGGCAGATACCTTCCCGAATACCGGGCTGTGAGGGCTAAAGCAGATTTTATTACGATGTGCAAGACTCCGGAACTTGCCGCCGAAGTAACTATTCAGCCGGTTGATATACTTGATGTTGATGCGGCTATTATCTTTTCGGATATCCTGGTTGTTCCCATGGCAATGGGCATGGATTTGGAAATGAAGGAAAGTGTCGGTCCGGTTTTTCATAAACCAATAAGGAATGAAGCCGATGCTTCCTCTCTAAAAAGTATTGATCCTTTCAAAGACTTGAAATATGTGCTAGATGCAGTTACGCTGACAAAAAAAAACTTGGACAACCGTGTTCCTCTTATAGGTTTCAGCGGGTCGCCATGGACCCTTCTTGCCTATATGGTCGAAGGAAAAGGAAGCAAGAATTTTTCGGAAGTAAAAAAACTTATATACAGCCAGCCCGGCATTGCCCATAAACTGCTGGAAAAGATTTCTGAAGTCATAGCCGAATACCTCTCTGCTAAAATCGAGTGCGGATGCGACGCAATTCAAATCTTTGATACCTGGGGTGGAATTCTTCCCCAAAAGGATTTTTATGAGTTCTCTCTTAACTACGTTGAAAAAATTATCTCAAGTATCAAAAGGAAACAAGAGCCGGTAATATTCTTTGCGAAGGGAGTTAACTATAAGCCTAAGAAACTGGCAAAATGCGGCGCTGATGTAATTGGTTTTGATTGGACTGCTGACTTATCGCAGTTGAGGAATGAAATCGGCAACAAAACTGCATTACAAGGTAATCTTGATCCGAATGTTTTGTACTCTTCGCATGAAATCATTGCAAGGCGCGCAAAAGCGGTTTTGAAATCTTTCGGTAAAGGAAACGGTCATATATTTAATCTCGGACACGGTATATTGCCAGACGTCCCGCCCGAAAACGCTAAATTTTTAGTTGATTATGTTAAAAAAGAAAGCATTAAATATCACGGATGATCATGATGTTACTTGCTTTGAATAGGAGTTATAATGTTCGACATAAACTTAGACCTTGTAAAAAAATATGACAGACCCGGCCCGCGTTATACAAGCTATCCGACGGCACCGCAGTTTCACGGTCAATTTACTCGGGTTGATTATCTAAACGAAATAATAAAAACAAACGCCGCAATAAATACACCTGATCTCTCATTGTATTTTCATATACCTTTCTGCGATACGCTTTGCTACTTCTGCGGCTGCAATATGATAATTTCCCGGAACCGCGAAAGAATAAGTGCCTATATCCGATACATGAAAAAGGAAATCAATTTACTCAACAATTACATTAAGCCGGAAAGAAAAGTAACACAGCTTCACTGGGGCGGTGGAACGCCTACCCACCTTAAACCGGAGGAGATTTCGGAATTATCATCTTATATTTTGCAGAATTTTAATTTCAGCGATCATGCGGAGAACGGATGCGAAATTGATCCGCGTGAATTAACGAAAGAACATTTAGCTGCTTTGCGCCAAGGAGGCTTCAACAGAATCAGCATGGGAGTGCAGGATTTTGACGAAAGAGTTCAGAAAGCTGTTAACAGAATTCAACCCGAGGAAATGACACGCAAGGTTGTTCATTGGATAAGGGAATTGAATTTCGACAGCATCAATCTCGATTTGATCTACGGGCTTCCTTTTCAGACAGTTGATGAATTCTCAAAAACTATTGAAAAGATTATTGAAATATCACCCGATAGAATTGCATTGTTTAATTATGCTCATGTCCCATGGATGAAAAAACACATGAACTTAATTAGACCCGCGGATATACCCTCGCCCGAAGAAAAGCTCGAGATACTTAAAATGTCGATATCAAAACTTACGGATGCAGGCTATGTATTTATTGGCATGGATCATTTTGCCAAACCGGATGACGATCTATCAAAAGCCCTTGCCGAAAAAAGACTTTATAGAAATTTTCAGGGGTATAGCACAAATTCAGGAGCCGATCTATACGCACTCGGAATTACAAGCATCAGCCAGCTTGGTGAGGTATACGCCCAAAACATGAAAACCGAGAAAGAGTATTACGATTCGCTCGATTCTTCCACTCTGCCCATCACAAAAGGTTACAGGCTTAATAAAGACGATATAATCCGCAAGCATGTAATAATGAAAATCATGTGTGATTTTGAACTTGACTTTGCCGCCGTTGAGGAAAAGTTTAATATTGATTTTGAGAATTATTTTGCATGGGGGTTGAATAATCTCGGTGAATTAATTGATGACAACCTGGTTAAGATCGACAGCGGTAAATTGACGGTAAGTGAAATGGGGAGGCTTTTGATTAGAAACGTAGCAATGAATTTTGACGGATTTATCGAACGAAAAGAAGACACTGCCAAATACTCGAGAACAGTCTGATTCTTTTTCAATTATTTAAAAATACTTAATCGCCTGGTTTCTCTTTCCTCGGCTGTGAAGTAAAAAACTCCTTATAAAACCGCTGGGTATAACTATCCACTAATTGATCCACTCTTGTTTTGCTGTTCGATTTTACAATAATTCCCGCATGAAATTTTTTCTTTAATTTCCAATAAACTTCAGCATCATCAAAATCGTTCAAGTCGGGGAATTCTTGTTTGGCTAAAGAAAGTATTATTCCCGCATACTCATTTTTTATGGATGGTAGCTGGTACTTCTCTTCTTTAGTCAGTATCTCGAGTTTTGCCCATTCAGCCCAATAATTAATTCCCGCTGCGGCTTCAATAAGCTCTGCAATGTGCGCGCCCCCGACGCGGGCTGAAGTTTCAAGAAAATAAAATTTGTTCTCTTTTTTTGATTTTATAAATTCGGTATGGGAAATTCCTCTAACCAGTCCGAGGGTTTTAATCACTTTTTCGTTTAGCTCTAATAAAGCAGTTTCGTCTTCACTGCCGCGCAGAATAGTTTTGCTCGTAAACACTCTTCCGTCATGCGCAACTTCCAGGGGGGGTTTTCCGTATTCGTGGGCAATTGCAAACTTAATCTCCCTGTCATTGACAATGCTGTCAACGTGAAAAATATCGCCTTCAATAAATTTCTCTGCAAGATAAAATGATTGTTGATCTCCGAGTTTATGAATGGTCTCCCAGCATTCGTCACGGTTGTTCACTTTATTTATTCCAATTGCGCCAGCCTGAAGTCTCGGTTTTATTACCAGAGGAAATCCCGTTTGTGAAATGAACTTATCTAATTCTTCGTAATTAAGTATATGGATAAAAGCAGGAACCGGAATTCCTTCTTCAAAAGCGCGGGTTCTCATAGCAAGTTTATCGCGGAAGTAACGTGCGGTTGAATCGCCCATGCCGGGTATACGCAGATGTTCTCTTAATGCGGCGGCTTTCTCAACGTCGAAATCATCAAGAGCAACAATTCTGTCTATTATTACATTACGCGCCAGATAGCTCACGCCGTAAATCACATCCTTCATATTCCATTCTTTATCATTATCTTGAATATAGAAAATATCATCAATCGCTTCGCGGGGCCACTCAGCATTTGAAAGACTTTGCGATGTAAGCAGTAAAACACGGCATCCGTCCCGTTTTGCCTGCCGCATGAATTCATGACCTTTTTCGTAACTCGAAATACATAGAACTGTCTTTGGCTCTCTATCCGGCATATGCAACCTTAATATTGTATGCTCAAATTTAAGAGCTTTAGTCCGTATTGCAAAGGCTTTATACAAAAAATTCTAACCGTAAAAAAATATCTCCATGCTGGATGTTTATACAAACTCTCTTAATTTTGATTTTATTAAATTTGTTTACTTAATAAAACAGTTTTATATGGAAGATAGAAAAATATTAATTCTTGGCGCCGGCATTTCGGGTCTGGCAACCGCATACTGGCTTGAAAAAGACGGGTTTGACGTAACGATTCTGGAATCCAAACCAGTGCCGGGCGGTGCGATGGAGACTGCCAATGAATGTGGATTTCTAATTGATTACGGACCGAACAGCGGGTTGGAAACAACCCCGTTGATAAGCCGCTTAGCTGAAGAAATCGGCTTAAAGGAACAGATGATTTACGCAAACGAAACTTCAAGCAAAAGATATATTTTGAGGAATTCACAACTCTATTCACTTCCCACTTCTCCTGGCGCTTTTATATCCACAAAGTTGTTCTCTACAAAAGCAAAGTTCAGAATTTTGAAAGAGCCTTTTATATCGAAATCGGAAGACGGGTATTATCAAAGCATTGCGGATTTTGTGAGAAGAAGACTTGGCAACGAATTTCTTGATTATGCCATAGACCCTTTCGTTTCAGGCGTTTTTGCTGGAGATCCGGAACGGTTGAGCGTTAAATCGGCATTCCCAAAACTTTACCGTCTCGAAGAAGTTTACGGCGGTCTCGTAAAAGGTATGATTAAAGGGGCAAAGGAGAGGAAGCGGCGTCCGGAACAATCAAAGCAGTCGGCTAAAATGTTTTCGTTTTATAATGGCATGCAGAGTTTTCCTAATGCAATTGCAAAAAAATTGAAAGGTAAAATCATTTTCAACGCAGTTGTCGAGAATATTTCTAAAACAGAAAGCGGCTATAAAGTTTTATTCTCACATAAAGGCATCAATCAAAAAATGGAATCACCTCTGATTCTTTCAACTCTGCCTTCGCATATTCTTTCAAAGATTGTGAAAGATTTTGACAATAAACTTGCAGATCATCTTAATGAAATATTCTACCCGAAAGTAATGGTTCTATATTTAGGATTTGATAAACATGCGGTAAAAAGACCTTTAGACGGTTTCGGTTTCTTAATTCCAACAAAAGAAAATCGAAATTTTCTCGGTGCTATTTGGACATCGACAATATTCCCCAACCGAGCCGCTGAAGATAAAGCGGCGTTCACCTTGTTCGTAGGTGGAGCTAAGGATTCTAATCCTCTTAATGGCGATACAGAAGGAGTTATAAAAAATATTATTGAGCAATTCAAGGAAATAATGAGGATCGAAGCTGAACCGGTTCTGATTAAAACCAAAATATGGGATAAGTCAATACCTCAGTATAATCTCGGTTATATCGAACATGAAAAGTATTTCGACCTTTTCGAAAAGACTAACCATGGATTCTTTCTCAGCGGAAATTTTAGAGGGGGAATTTCCGTGGGAGACTGTATTAAAAATTCAGAAATAGTCGCCGAAAAGATTAAGGGAAATTAACAGTTATTTATTTAAGAATTATGACATACATATGCATAATTGCAGCGGTGAGTGACGCAGAAAGCAAATAGTTTTTATACAATAAAAAATGATTGCGAAGAATTATTATATCCCTTAGCTCAGAAAAAACTTTAGGGAAATAATTCACAGTCCGCGATTCAATAAGGAGTTTATATGGCACAATATCCGGTTCAAAGGTTAAGGAGATTAAGATATAATTCTATCCTCCGCGAAATGGTAATGGAGACTAAGTTATCGAAGGAGGACTTGATCTATCCAATGTTCGTATGTCCGGGCACAAACATAAAAAATGAGGTTAAATCCATGCCCGGTGTTTTTCAGCTATCTATTGATAATGCGGTTAAAGAATGTAATGAAATTGTTAACCAGGGAATTTCCGCGGTTATACTCTTTGGAATTCCCGAAAAAAAAGATGCGGTTGGCTCTGAAGCATATAACGACGAAGGTATTATTCAAAGAGCCGTAAGGGAAATTAAATCCAAAGTAAAAAATTTGCTTGTGGTAACCGACGTCTGTTTATGCGAATATACCGACCACGGTCATTGCGGGATATTATCAGGCGAGGATATTTTAAACGATGAAACAGTAAACCTACTGGCACGAGAAGCAGTTTCACACGCAAAAGCCGGCGCCGACATAATCGCTCCCTCTGATATGATGGACGGAAGAGTATCGGTTATCAGAAAAGCTCTGGATTATAAAGGATTCACAAAAATTCCGATAATGAGCTATGCAGTTAAATACGCTTCGGGTTATTACGGTCCGTTCCGTGATGCTGCAGAATCAACACCTTCCTTCGGCGATAGAAAATCGCATCAGATGAATATCGGAAATATCAACGAAGCATTGCGTGAAGCGGAAAGTGATATCGAAGAAGGAGCCGATATTATAATGGTTAAGCCTGCCGGCGCCTACCTTGATGTTATTAAAGCGGTTAAAGATAATTTCGGAATGCCGACAGCTGCTTATCAAGTCAGCGGTGAGTACTCAATGATAAAAGCAGCAGGCAGACTCGGGTGGATTGACGAAGAACGCGTTATGCTGGAGTCATTAATTGCAATTAAGCGAGCAGGTGCAGATTTAATTCTCACTTATTTTGCAAAAGATGCGGCAAAACTTCTCTAAATGATTTTGAGTGTCATCTTACTAAACTGCTATTTAGAATAATAATATAATTTGAACCAGAACAAAAGAAACTGGAGAATTGAATGAATATTGAAAACAGCAAAAATTTATTTGAACAAGCTCAGAAGCGTATTCCAGGCGGAGTAAATTCACCCGTAAGGGCTTTTAAATCCGTCGGTGGCAACCCGTTATTTATGAGGAAAGGAATGGGTTCAAAAATGATTGACGCCGACGGTAATGAATATATCGATTATATAGGAAGCTGGGGTCCTCATATATTCGGGCATAATCCGCCTTTTATTAAAGAAGCTTTACTTAATCAGTTAGAAAACGGAGTAAGTTTCGGGGCGCCGACGGAAATTGAAATAAGAATGGCTGAACTTATTGCCGAACTTGTTCCTTCGGTTGAAATGGTTAGAATGGTAAACAGCGGCACTGAAGCAACCATGAGTGCGATAAGGGCTGCGCGCGGATTTACCGGCAGAGAAAAATTTATAAAATTTGAAGGCTGCTATCACGGTCATGCAGATTATTTTTTAATTAAAACCGGTTCCGGCGCTTTAACTCTCGGCGTTCCTACGAGTCCGGGCGTGACAAAAGGAAACGCAGCCGATACATTGACTGCTGATTATAACGATCTTGATTCAGTAAAAAAAATATTGCAGCGTAATAAAAATGAAATTGCAGCGATAATAATAGAACCAATTGCCGGCAATATGGGCGTTGTGAAAATGGCTGACCAATTTGCTATAGGGATACGCGAACTATGTGACGAAGAGAATATTGTGCTGATTTTTGACGAAGTGATGACAGGTTTCAGAGTGGCAAAAGGAGGAGCTCAGGAAATTCTTGGGATTAAACCCGACCTTTCTACTTTCGGAAAGATCATAGGAGGAGGCTTGCCTGTAGGCGCATTCGGGGGAAGAAAAGAAATTATGGAAAGGATTGCTCCATCCGGACCGATATATCAAGCAGGTACATTAAGCGGCAATCCGCTTGCTATGTCCGCAGGTTTTGCCGCATTGAACCAAATTAAAAACAATCCCGCCATTTACGCAGAGCTTGAAAAAAAATCATCTTATCTGGAAAGCGGATTTAAAGAAAATCTAAAAAAAATAGGCAAAAATTATGCGATGAACCGTACCGGCTCAATGATGTGCATGTTCTTTGTCGAAGAAGACGTAACAGATTTCAAATCCGCATTCAAATCCAATACAAAACTATACGGAAAATACTTTCATGAAATGCTGAAGCGCGGTATCTACCTCGCGCCCGCGCAGTTTGAAGCGCTTTTTGTATCAGCAGCGCATACAGAAGAAGAGCTGAACAAAACCATCAAATCACATTACGAGGCGCTGAAAACCGTTACATAAAATTTCTATCAATCAACGGTAAAATCAAACGGAAGTTTTGTTTGATAAATTGAATTATTCAAAATCTTGGCAATGCGTTCGTAATATGTATATGCTTCGCCCAGTTTTAACTTTGTGAAATAAAGTTCTGTTTCGCTGAATATTATTTCGAACAATTTATCAAACGGATTTTTCCTAAAAGGATACTCAACGATTTGATAGTTATCTATATTTGATTTTGCCGCGGCAATTTCAACTGCTTCAATCAATCCGCCTATTTCATCAACCAGCCCTGTTTTCTTTGCATCGATTCCGCTCCATATTCTTCCTTGGGCAATTTTTTCTACTTCGTTCATTGCCATGTTTCTGCCGGCTGAAACTCTTTGTAAAAAAGTAGAATATATACTGTCTATCTCTTCAACTATCAAGTTTTTTTCAAACGAGGTTAACGGGCGTGTTAATGTAAACATATCTGAATGACGCCCTGTTTTGACTCGGTCGAATGTTATTCCCAATTTATCGTCAAAGAAATTTTTTGTATTGGGAATGATTCCGAATACGCCGATAGACCCTGTCAAAGTTGTCGGGTTTGCCACAATCGAATCGGCAGGGCACGAAATATAATATCCGCCCGAAGCCGCCATACTTCCCATTGAAACTATTACGGGTTTTTCTTTGCGGGTTAAACTTAATTCACGCCAGAGCGCATCGGAGGTGAATGCAGAGCCGCCGCCGGAGTTTACTCTGAAGACAACCGCTTTTATGTTTTTATTTTCCCGTACACGCTTAAATTCTTTTGAGATATTTTCCCTGCCTATATTTTGACTGCCTCCTTTTCCTTCAATTATATCGCCGGCAGCGTAAATTATTGCTATCCTGTTTTTTGAATAAGTCTCTTTGACAGGAACTTTTGAGTATTTGGGCAGAGAAATATATTTTATCTCTTGCGAACCATCCTCGGTTGAATATTGCTTCATTAAACTTATGAACTCGTCAAAATAAAGAAGACTATCGGCTAATTTAAAATTAAATGCATCCATAGAATTTTTTACAAATCCGTTATCTGCAGCACGGTGCAGTTCCTCAAAACCTATACCGCGTGAAGCAGAAATTTCACTCAGCAAATAGTTGTAGTAAGAATTTACTAAATCCGAAAGCTGTTTTCTGTTGGCTTCGCTAAGTTTATCGGATTCAAAAATTTCAACTGCGCTTTTATACTTACCGGACTTAAAAATCTGCGCTTCGATACCAAGTTTATCGAGCGTTTTCTTAAAGAATGTCATCTCAATGGACAAGCCTCTAAAATCAAACATCCCTTTTGGTGCGAGAAAAATTTTATCTGCGGCGCTTGCCAAATAATAAGCGCGGAATGACACATTTGTTCCATGAGCAAATATGAATTTGCCTGATTCTTTAAAGTACTTTAGTGCATTTCTAATTTCTTCAACGGTTGAATAACTCCCGATATAAATATTGTCGAGATCGAGATAAATTCCTTTTATATTTTCATCGGATTTAGCGCGGCGTATGGTTCTGATTATGTCATTCAATCCGAGTGTTTCTTGGAATGACGAAAAATCAAAACCAAATTCAGACCCGGGATAATAACCCGATCTATCGGGGACATCGTAATTCAATTCGATTTTCAAAACAGAATTCGGAGAGATTGTTACTTTACCCTCTGAACTAAACATAGCCGTTAAAACCAGCATGAATAAAATCACGCCAAAAATTATAAAAGCGAACGCAAAAATACCTCCTACGAAGGAAGCTAAGGCGTATTTGAAAAATTCTTTCATATTAAAACCAAATTTTTAGCTAAATAATTATATTGTACCGGTTAAAATAACTATAAAATGTATTTAATTAGCACAGCTTTAATTCAATAACTTCTTGGGATCAAAAATGAAAAAGAATTTATACCTGCCATTATTGGCGTCATTACTATTTTTCTTCAGTTCAAATCTTGACGCTCAGAAAGAAAAATTCAAATATGCAGATTTGATGTCTTTCGGTTCCGGACCTCAAATAACCAAACCCGGTTTGGATATTATTAGTTGGGTTGATGACAAAAATTATCTCGTTTCAAAACCGGTTAATAGTTCTAATGCGAAGTCAATTATTAAAGTCAACGCCGAAACTAACCAGGAAGAAGTACTTATTGATGCTGACGCATTCAAACTTCTTACAAAAGAAAAATTCGCACTTAATCAAGTATTGGATAAAACCGGTGATTATAACATTTTCCTTTTTCAAAAAGACAATGACATTTTTTATTTGAACAGGAGTGAAAAAAACTTTAAACAATTGACAGATGATAAATTAGAGAAAAAAAACCCTATGCTTTCACCCGACGGGAAGAAGATTGCCTATACAAAATCCAACAATCTTTTCGTGTTTCAAATCGAAGATATGAGAGAAGAGCAGGTTACATTTGACGGAAGCGAGACAATTCTGAACGGCTATGCTTCATGGGTTTATTATGAAGAAATACTGGGCAGAGCTTCCCGTTACCGCGCATTCTATTGGTCGCATGACAGCAGAAAGATTGCCTTTATGCGTTTTGATGAAACAAATGTGCCGCTTTTCCCCTTAACAATCTTCGACGAAGTGCATCCTGAAATCGAATGGCAGCGTTATCCAAAAGCCGGAGATCCGAACCCGTCCGTTAAAATTGCCGTATATCATACGGAAGAAAACAAAACTGTATGGTTAGACACTGACGAAGAAAGCAATAATTATCTCGCGTGGGTTTACTGGTCCCCGGATGATTCCAAACTTTTATATCAGTGGATTAACCGGGGGTGGAATAATCTAAAAATATTTTCTGCAGACCCCTTCACTGGCAAGTCAACCGAAATATATGACGAAAAACAAAATACTTGGGTTATGTTCTTTGACGATATATATTTTCTAAAAGATCACAGCGGTTTAATCATTAGAAGCAGCAAGGATAATTTCTACAACCTGTATTACTATGATTATGAAGGCAAATTGATTTCGAAATTAACCGATAATGATTTCAACGTTGACGGACTTGATTATATTGACGAAGCAAAGGGAGAATTATACTTTCACGCCCATGGCATGCCGACGTGGGATAAACATTTCTATAAAATAAAACTGGACGGTTCAAATCAAACTAAGTTAACGAACGAAAGCGCAACGCACGATTGTAAGGTTTCATTAAGCGGTTCTTATATTATTGATAGATTCAGCTCGGCAGCCAGCCCGGCAAAAGTCGTGCTACTTGACGGCAGCGGTAATTTTTTACGTTTGCTTGACGATACCGAAGGAAAGGATTTTGATAATTATGATTTAGGCAGAACGGAAATGTTCACAATGAAGAATGATACAGGTCTTGATCTGCCCGTAAAATGGATTCTTCCTTCGGATTTTGACAGCACAAAAAAATATCCGGTGTTATTTTCTGTTTATGCCGGACCGGAAGTAAAAGAAGTTAGGAATCAGTTTGCTTTTGCTAAATCAGGGTTCTATTTCGCTAATAACGATATTATTTATGTTAACTGCGATACGCGGGCATCGATCCATTTCGGTAAACATATATTCGGACAGATACACAAAAATCTTGGACGTTACGAAATTGATGATCTAATTTCGTTGGGCAAAAGAATCAAGCAGCTTCCTTTTATTGATCCCGGCAAAATTGGTATTGCCGGAGGGAGTTACGGCGGGTATGCAGTTCTGATGGCATTAGCAAGGGGCGAGGGAACTTTTAATTTTGGCATATCCGAATTTCCTGTAACTGATTGGCGGCTTTACGATAATGCTTATACCGAAAGATTTATGGACAAGCCCGATGAAAATGCAGAAGGATATAGTTTTGGTTCGGTGATTAGTCATCTCAATAATTATGAAAGCGGTTTGCTGATTATTCACGGAACTATGGATGATAATGTGCACATGCAGAATACAATTCAAATAGTTGATTGGCTGACAGATAATAACAAGGATTTTGAATTGATGCTTTACCCGAACTCGAGGCACGGCATAGGATTTCCCAAAATGCATCATTCACAAAGAATGAAAATGAAATTCTGGTTCAATAATCTATTGAATAAGAATTTTGATCCACTAACGGATTGAACTGGATTATTTAGAATGAAAAAAATAACAAAACTTTATGGCAGGAATACTCGGCCGTCTTTTGGGTATAAAACAGAGTTGAAAAATATACAAGGATGATTAAAAGTAAATTCTGTTAGGAACGAGAATTTACTGGAAATTCCATTCTTCTTTAACATAACAATACGCCAACTCGGTTTAGGAATGCAGATTAGAGATTATTTGTTCATCCCAAAGTAAATGCTCGTAAGATTCCCGGCTGCGCGTAAGGAAAAATTTATCTTTATCAATAATAATTTCCGGAGCTCTTCTTCTGGCGTTATAATTTGATGCCATTACCATACCATAAGCGCCGGCTGAAAGCACTGCCAGTAAATCACCCTGCTCTAATTTTGAAATGACGCGGTTCTTTGCAATAAAATCTCCGCTTTCACAAACAGGTCCAACTATATCCGCAATAATATCTTCATTATTATTTTTAATCACCGGTTGAGTATGATGGTAAGCGTTGTAAATACTCGGGCGTAATAAATCGTTCATAGCTGCATCAACAACAATAAAATTTTTATTCATATTCTCTTTTAAGTAAAGAACTTCTGCAACAAGTGCTCCTCCGTTAGCCGTAAGAAAACGCCCAGGTTCAAAAAATATGTCACAATCAATCTGCTTGAATAATGGAATCAATTTTTCGGCAAGCTGCAAAGGCGTGAAAAGTTCTTCATCGTTATATAAAACGCCCATTCCGCCGCCAATATCAAAGTGATTAATTGTAATGCCGGCAGTTTTTAAATTCTCGATCAATCCGATCATTTTTGAAACTGCTTCGAGATAGGGAGTAATTGAAGTTATTTGCGAGCCGATATGCATATCAACTCCGCTGATTTCTATATTTTTAAGCTTACTGCATTCAATGTATATTTCCATAGCGTCAGCTGCGCTAATCCCGAATTTATTTTCTGCAAGACCGGTAGAAATGTATGGATGGGTTTGGGGATCGACATCGGGATTGACCCTTAGAGCGACCTGAGCTTTTTTGCCAAGATCGCCGGCAATTCTATTAATCAAATAAACTTCATGTAATGATTCCGCCTTTATCATCAACACTCCCAATTCAATGCCTGCTTTGATCTCATCCTTCGTTTTTCCTACTCCGGTTAAAAGGAGTCTTTGCGGATCAGCTCCGATTTTGAGTGCGCGGTAAAGCTCGCCAAGCGAGTTTACATCAATTCCGCTGCCGAGATCATAAAAAATTTTAATCACATTCAAGTTGAAATTGGATTTTGCCGCAAAGAAAATTTTGTGATTGATTGACTTAAATGCGTTTGCAAATTCCAAATATCTGTCGGCAAAAAATTTTTTGCTGTACACATAAACCGGCGTTCCAAATTTGCCGGCTATCGACTTCAGGCTCACTCCCTCGCAATAAAGTTCATTGTTTTTGTATTGGAAATAATCAGAAGGAAAGTATTTCATAAATTTTCCAGGCAATGTTTTCGATAATTTTGACTGTAAAAATACAAAATAATTTAGTGATGTTTTGAAATGAAGCATTATAAGAAAAACTCTTGAAATAATTGATTTTATTAGTTTTTGTCACTAGACAAGGATTTTCATTTCTTGCTTAACCAATGCTATTTGCATATTTTTGACACGCTTTTTGAAAAAAAATATGACTATTTATGAAATATCCTTTTAATGAAGTAGAACAGAAATGGCAAAAGTATTGGGACGAAGAGAAAGTTAACAAGACAGATCTTTCTGGTATAGAGAAAAAACTATACTGCCTGGTAATGTTTATATATCCTTCCGGCTCCAAGCTGCACTGCGGGCACTGGTATAATTATGGACCGACTGATTCATGGGCGAGATTCAAAAAACTTCAGGGTTACAATGTCTTTGAACCAATGGGATACGACGCATTCGGGCTGCCGGCTGAAAATTACGCCATCAAAACCGGAATTCATCCTCAAGACAGTACAATAAAGAATATCGAAGATATACGCGCTCAACTAAAAAGAATGGGCTGTATGTACGATTGGGATGCGGAGCTTATGACTTGTGTGCCGGAATATTACAAGTGGAATCAATGGTTGTTTTTGCAGTTGTATAAAAGGGGATTGGCTTATAAAAAATATGCGCCTGTTAATTGGGATCCGGTTGACCAAACGGTGCTTGCAAACGAACAGGTGCTGCCCGACGGTACGGCGGAGCGCTCCGGGGCTAAAGTGATAAAAAAAATGCTTGCGCAATGGAATTTTAAAATAACAGAATATGCCGAAGAACTGCTCTCAGGACTTGATAATATTGATTGGCCCGAAAAGACAAAGCTGATGCAGAAGAACTGGATAGGGAAGAGTACGGGCGCTGAAGTAAAATTTACTATCGAAGGCTCTGGTGAATCTTTCAAAGTATTTACCACAAGACCGGATACATTATTTGGGGTTACTTATGTTGTACTTGCTCCTGAGAGCGAACTAGTTGGAAAGATTACTAAACCTGAAAATAAAAAAATTGTTGATGAATACATTCAATCTGTGCAGTCCCTCTCCGAAATTGAAAGAACATCGACGGCGAAAGAAAAAACAGGCGTTCCTACAGGCGCATTGGCAATTAATCCCGTAAATGATGAAAGAATCCCGGTTTGGGTTGCCGATTATGTGCTCGCCAGCTACGGAACCGGGTGTGTTATGGCTGTTCCCGGACATGATGAACGTGATTTTGAATTTGCTAATAAATTCAGCCTCCCAATAAGGAAAGTCATACTTGAAGGCGGTAAAAAACTTGAAGATGAATTAACGGAAGCCTTCACGGAAATCGGTACGATGGTAAATTCTGGGGATTTTACGGGATTGCAATCTGATGATGGAATAGAAAAAATTACAGATTGGCTGGAAGAAAAAGGATGCGGCGAACGTAAAGTTAATTTCAGACTGCGCGACTGGCTGATCTCGCGTCAACGATATTGGGGAACACCTATACCAATTATTTACTGCGAAAATTGCGGCGAGGTTCCTGTACCAGAAGATCAACTGCCGGTTGAATTACCTTATGAAGTTGACTTCCGTCCCGGCGGCGGTTCCCCTCTGGCTCGAAATGAAAATTTTCTGAATGCTTCATGCCCAAAGTGCGGCGCTAACGCAAAACGAGACGCCGATACAATGGATACATTCGTCGATTCGTCCTGGTATTATCTTAGATTCTTAAATCGGGAATTCAGTGATGCCATATTCGATTCGCAGCTCGGTAATAACTGGACTCCTGTCGATATGTATGTAGGCGGCGCGGAACATGCAACAATGCACTTACTCTATGCGAGATTTATACATAAATTCCTTAGAGATATCGGTCTAATAAACAGCGATGAACCGTTTAAGAAACTTATTCACCAAGGCACCATTACAAATAAAGGCGCTAAGATGTCTAAGTCCAAAGGCAACGTAGTTAATCCCGATATTTTTATTGATAATTACGGCTCTGATGTCTTTAGAATGTATTTGATGTTTATGGGACCCTATGAACTCGGTGGAGATTGGAGCGATAAAGGAATTGTCGGCGTTGATCGTTTTGTTCAACGCGTGTATTCTTTGTTCAAAACTCACGAAACTCTTTCTGTCGAGCAGGCGCCAGATCAAATTTTCGAAATTGAAAAATTGAAAGATCCCGAGAAAAATGTTTACAGGAATGTAAATCAAACATTACAGAAATTCGAGACTGAAATAGAACATTTCAAATTCAACACGGCATTAGCATCTTTAATGGAACTGCTCAACGAATTGCAAAAAGACCTTTCCAATTCGAGTGATGAGATTAAAAAATATTCGCTGCAGAGATTTGCAAAAATGCTTGCGCCGCTTGCTCCTCATTTGGCTGAGGAATGCTGGCAGATTCTCGGAAATAAAATTACGATTTTTGAAAATCCCGACTGGTACAAAGTTGACCCAAAAGCCTTAATACAGGAAGAAGCCATTGTTGTAGTTCAAGTTAATGGAAAAGTTAGAGCAAAGTTGAATATTCAAATCGACTTGGGAGAAGAAAAAGTTAAAGGGCTGGTTTGGAACGACGAAAAAGTTAAAACACATACCGCTGGAAAGCAGGTAGTAAAAGAAATTTATGTTAAGAACAAAATTTATAATATAGTTGTGAAGTAGTTGATATTTATCTTGAGAAATTCTTATGCATTGGAGAAATAATGCTTGATATAAAATTCATTAGGGAAAATCCGGAACTGGTCAAAAAAGGATTGACTGATAAAAACGCAACTGTTATTGTCGATGAAATTTTAGAGCTTGATTTTAACAGACGCAATATTATTGTTAAGAACGAAGAATTAAAATCGAAGAAGAATAAAGTTTCTGCAGAAATACCCAAACTGAAAAAAGCAGGGCAGGATACAACTGTAATATTTGCAGAAATGAAAAGTCTCGGCGATGAAATAGCTGCTCTTGATAATCAACTCCGTGAGATTGACGAGAATATCGATAATATTCTTCGTCATACACCCAACATTGCGCATTCGTCCGTACCGGTTGGCAGAACTGCAGAAGAAAATGTTGAAGTGCGCCGCTGGCTCCCGGAAGGGTTTTCTTTTGAGAGTGACTTCAAAGTATTGGATCATATTGAACTTGGAAAGAAACTTGGCATTCTGGATTTTGAAAGGGGGGCAAAAATTTCGGGTTCGGGATTTCCCCTTTATACATCGAAAGGTGCTACACTTGAGCGCTCGCTGATTAATTTTATGCTGGACTATCATCTTGCGCATCACAATTACATCGAAGTTCTGCCGCCTATTCTTGTCAGCCGTGAATCAATGAGAGGAACAGGTCAAATCCCTAAAATGGAAGAAGATATGTATCTGATTGAAAAAGACGGTCTATATCCCATTCCAACTGCAGAAGTGCCTATCACAAACATCCATCGTGACGAAATGCTTTCCGAGGATGAACTGACTATAAATTATGTTGGTTACTCACCGTGCTTCAGACGAGAAGCGGGTTCTTACGGTAAAGAATCGAAGGGTTTTCTCCGCGTTCATCAATTCAATAAAGTTGAAATGGTAAAATTTTCCAAACCCGAAAATTCTTATGACGAACTTGAAAATCTCGTTAAAGACGCCGAAGATATTTTACAGGCTCTAAATATTCCATATAGAATAATATTGCTTTGTACGGGAGATTTAAGTTTTTCCGCTGCTAAATGTTATGACATAGAAACATGGTCTCCCGCTGAAAACAGATGGCTCGAAGCGTCGTCTTGCAGCAACTTTGAATCTTTTCAGGCGAGAAGAGCAAATATTAAATACAAAAGAAAAGCAGACAAAAAATCTGAGTTTGTTCATACTTTAAATGGGTCGGGGTTAGCGACAAGCAGGCTGATGGTTTCCTTGCTGGAAAACAATCAAACTCCCGAAGGGAAGGTTGTTGTTCCGCAGGTTCTACAGAAGTATACTTTGTTTAAGATAATCGGGTAAATTTTTTCTTTCGAATTTTCCGGCTGGAACTTTTTTAATTTATTAATGCTTCTTATCTGAAAGAAGATTATTTGATGGGCAGTTTACTTCAGCTTAATAAATATCTATTTCGTTATAAAACGAAACTTGTGTTGGGAATTAGTTTTATTCTCGTTTCAAACGCAGCCGGTGTTTTGATTCCGCTTTTCATAAAAGATGCTATCGACGGACTGAGAACAGTTTTTAGCAATATAACTGTATATGACTCCGCAAAAGTTTACGATATAGTTTTGAACAATGGTATATTGATTTTTATAGCCGCGGTTGTGAGCGGATTTTTCAGATTTCTAATCCGGCAGACTATTATAGTTGTTTCAAGAGAAATAGAATACGACATACGTCAAGATTTTTGGACTCATATTCAAAGGCTTCCGCTGAGATTCTTCCAAAATAATTCCACCGGAAACATCATGGCACATGCAACGAACGATATCGGAGCGGTGCGGATGTATGTGGGCCCTGCGGTAATGTATTCTATTGATACTATTTCTACTTTTATAATCGTAATTGCATTGATGATTACAATCAATATTCCTTTAACAATCTATACTTTACTGCCGCTGCCAATACTCTCTTTTTTTGTATATAAACTAAGCAAGAGGATTCATAAAAAATTTACATTAATACAGGAGAAATTTTCCGAATTGACAACAAAAGCACAAGAAAGCTTTTCGGGAATCCGTGTTATCAAATCATACGTTAAAGAACAGAATGAAGTTGACGCGTTCAATAAACTAAGCAACGAATACTTAATTAGAAATATGGATAAGGTTAAGATACAGGCTTTATTTATGCCGCTGCTCTATCTTATTGCCGGCACTTCTGTAATTATCGTAATAATTCTTGGCGGCAGCATGGTGATCAACGGAACTCTTAGTTTGGGTGAAATAACAGCTTTTGTGGTTTTTCTCGGGTATCTTATCTGGCCTACTATTGCTTTCGGCTGGGTTGCAAATATTATACAGCAGGCTGATGCCAGCATGAAACGTCTTGATAAGATAATGAATGAAAAATATGAAATAGAAGATTCTGCTAAAACGGATTTTTCCATTACTGATATTAATGGGGAGATTGAATTTGAAAATGTTTCGTTTAAGTATAACGACGGCTCCGACTACGTGTTAAGGAATATTAATCTGAAAATTCCATGCGGTTCCACCATTGCAATAATAGGTCACACCGGCGAAGGTAAATCCACCATGGTAAATTTAATAGCGCGGCTTTATGATATTAAAGAAGGAACAATAAAAATTGATGGGAATCCAATCAATACTATTCCGCTTAAGATTTTGAGAAAAAGCATCGGACTTGTCCCGCAAGAGACATTTCTTTTCTCCGAAACCTTAGCAAATAATATACTTTACGGTGTTAATCAAAAAGACAAGGAGCTTGTAAAAAAATACTCGTCTGTGGCTATGCTCGATAAAGATGTTGATGATTTTCCAAACGGTTACGATACAATGATTGGCGAAAGGGGTATTACTTTATCCGGCGGGCAGAAACAGAGGACGTGCCTTGCGCGGGCTCTTGCCGTTGAACCGAGGGTGCTTATTCTAGATGATTCGTTTTCGGCGATAGACACAGGAACTGAAGAAGGGATTCTGAAAAACCTATCATCGTATTTTGCAGGCAGAACAAGTATTTTGATAAGCCACAGAATCTCGACAATAAGGAATGCAGATAAAATAATTGTGCTTGATAAGGGAAGAATAGTTGAAGAAGGCTTGCACGATGAATTGGTCGCACTCGGCGGTATTTATGCGGATATTCACTTAAAACAGCTGCTGGAAGAAGAACTCGAAGAAATAAATTAAGTTAAAAAATTATTAATAGTAATAATGACTGAAAACAGAGAAGACGAGATATTAGGTAAAGCATACGATTCCAACTTGATGAAACGGCTTTTGAGTTATGTCAAACCCTATGCACGCTATGTCGTTTTTGCAATTCTGCTAAATATTGTCGTAGCAGCGTTAGGACCGGTAAGACCATATCTTACTAAGATAGCTATTGACGACTATATAGTGGAAAGTAATTTCAATGGTTTGCTGCTCATAGGTTTATTATTGGTTGCTTCTTTAATATTTCAAGCAGTTATTCAGTATTTTCTAACTTATTATACCCAGCTCATGGGTCAAAAAATTATTTACGACCTACGCACAAAATTATTCAATCACATTCAGAAGTTAGCGCTGCGTTTTTTTGACAGAACACCGATTGGCAGAACGGTTACAAGAGTTACGAATGATATCGAATCACTCAATGAATTGTTCTCATCGGGAATTGTTATGGTTTTCAGCGATATATTCATAATACTGTGGATATTGGTTTTTATGTTTTTTATGTCATGGGAACTGTCTTTGGTAGCCTTGTCCGTTCTACCCGTATTGGTTTATGCAACTTTTTTGTTCCGCCGCAAAGTACGCGATGCCTACAGAGATGTAAGGAAACACCTCGCAAGATTAAACTCATACATGCAGGAGCATATCGGCGGAATGAATGTGGTTCAAATATTCACAAAAGAAAATGAAGAGCTGCAAAAATTTTCGAAAATAAATACCGATCATAAACAGGCAAACATCAACTCTATTTTTTATTATGCAGTTTTCTACCCATTTGTTGAAATTCTTTCATCAGCCGCAGTGGCGCTAATAATATGGTACGGCGGCGGAAACGTGATTCAGGGAACGCTTACAATAGGGGTTCTCTTTGCGTTTATTCAATATACCGAAATGTTTTTTAGACCCGTGCGAGATCTTTCGGAAAAATATAATATTATGCAGACCGCAATGGCTTCTTCGGAAAGAATTTTCAAACTTTTTGACGATAACACGATGATACAGAACCCTGAGCATCCCGAGCGTTTGAATAAAGTTAAAGGAAAAATCGAGTTTCAAAACGTTTGGTTTGCTTATAACCCCGAGGAATATGTTCTGAAGGATGTTTCATTCAAAATAAACCCGGGTGAAACAGTTGCAATAGTGGGGCACACAGGAGCTGGTAAAACAAGCATAATTAATATTCTAACTCGTTTTTACGATATTCAGAAAGGTTCGATTCTCTTCGACGGATTAAACATTGCCGCCTTGGATAAAAGGGAATTGCGGAAGCATATTTCTATAGTTCTGCAGGACGTTTATCTTTTTGCTGGAACTATTAAAACCAATATTAGCCTCAACTCCCCGGATATTTCCGAAGAACGCATCGTTGAAGCCGCACGAACTGTCGGGGCTTATGATTTCATTTCAAAACTTTCAGACGGGTTCGACTCGGAAGTAAAAGAAAAAGGGGCGACATTAAGTGTGGGGCAAAAACAATTAATCTCATTTGCAAGAGCGCTCGCTTATGATCCTAAAATTCTAATTCTTGATGAAGCGACTTCAAGCGTAGATACGGAAACGGAAAAACTGATACAGCAGGCAATATTAAAACTACTAAAGGGGAGGACTTCTATTGTAATTGCGCACAGACTTTCGACAATTCAAAATTCCGACAAGATTATTGTGATGCATAAAGGCGAGATAAAGGAAATGGGAACTCACAGGGAACTGCTCGCAAAACGTGATATCTATTTCAAGTTATATCAACTTCAGTATAAAGATCAGGAAATTACAAAAACAGCTTGATGAGCTGTGCAAAGAATTATTTTATAATTCTCTGCAACTCTTCGTTTAAGCTTGCTGCAAGTTCATTTTGTGTTAAGTCAACCAATTCAATCTTAGCAGATTTAACAAGAATTTCCGGGGCATCGCCTTCGCCCATTACGTATTTGTAAATATTGTAAGCCATCCTGTAGCGATCGCCTGCGACAGGTATGTTGCTTTCAAATTTTTCTAAAATCGAATATACCTGCTTTTCGATTGATTCGGGATTTGCAGGTTTTACTTTTGGCGGAGGTAAAGTACTCATTATAATTCTCAATTTATTTAAATCACTGTATAAAATTAGCAAAGCCGCACATTTAACTCAATAGTTTAATTGAATCGGTGGCAATTAATAACTAAATTTGATTCCATTTTATTGAGTAAAACCCTTTAATGCTTGTTTTGGACAAAAAAATATTAGTTATCCGTTTAAGTTCACTTGGTGATGTTTTGCTGACAACGCCGATTCTTCGTTCGATTAAAAAGAAATTTCCGGGGCTACAAATTGATTTTGTTGTTAAACCCGCTTTCAAGCAAGCATTAAGCCTGAATCAAAACATAACCAATATTTATGAATACACCCCCGATACGTACAAATACTTGGTAAAGATATTAAAAGAAAACAATTATAACTTCGCTTTGGATTTACAAAATAATATCCGTTCGCGACAGGTATTAAGCAAATTAAGAATAAACCGGAGGTCGCTGAAGAAACCTGTTGTCAAAAAATTACTTCTGGTGAAATTCAAGATTAATCTGTTCAAAAAAATAATAACAATTCCTCAGAGATATGCCGCCGCATTTGATGAAAATATTTTGGATGGGAAAGGTCTTGATCTTTTTATACCGCGAAGCATTAAACCGTCGGTGGAATTTAGTAAAAACAATATTGGATTTGCACCTGGGGCTAAGCATTTCACTAAAAGATGGCCTAAGGAATATTTTATCGAACTCGGCAAAAAATTAGCTGGAACCGGCTATAGAATTATTTTATTCGGTGGCAGCGCCGACAAACATCTATGTAATGAAATAACCAAAGAAATTGCAGGCTCAATGAATTTATGCAGCGACGATGATCTCTTTTTTACCTCCATTAATATGAAAGCATGCGGCTGCATTATTACAAATGATTCAGGTCTAATGCATACCGCTGTGGCGCTTAATGTGCCTGTATTTGCAATATTCGGCTCTACCGTTAAAGAGTTCGGTTTCGCTCCTTTTGGAAGCGTAAACGTTGTAGTTGAAAATCAGGGACTCGAATGCAGGCCTTGCAGCCATATCGGCAGGAAATCATGTCCACAAAAACATTTTAATTGTATGAAAAAATTAACTCCTGATTTTATATTTGATGAACTAATTAAATTCATTTTGGAAAATGAAAGGCATCTGGCGCTTAATATATAGTTTTATTGTATTTCCGCTTTTATTCGTTTTTATGAAAACGGCTTCGTTATTCAATGCTAAGATAAGACGCGGAATAAGAAAACGGAAAAAGCTGTTTGAAAATCTTATAATTAATACTACCGGTCTCGATAGAAAGAAAAAATTAATTTGGTTTCATTCAGCCTCGCTCGGAGAATTCGAGCAGGCAAAACCTATAATCGAAAAGTTGTACAAGGAGAGAAAAGTGAATATCCTTGTAACATTTTTCTCGCCATCAGGTTATGAAAATTCACTAAACTATCCATACGCCGATCTAATTTCCTATCTTCCTCTCGATACAACTTTTAACATTAGAAGGTTTGTACTAATTGCAAAACCTGCACTTGTTATTTTAATGCGCTACGATATATGGCCTAATCTTATCTGGCATTTGAGCGGCAGAAAAATTCCTTGTTTAATTGTTGACGCAACTATGAGGGAAAATTCGAAACGCAGACTGCCGGTAGCGCTCGGATTTCATAAGGCGGTTTATAAATACTTTACAAAAATACTAACCGTTTCGCATGACGATTTGGAAAACTTCAAGCGCTTTGACGTTAACGAGCAGAAACTCAAAGTTGTTGGGGATACCAGATTTGACCGGGTATATCAGAAGAGTTTGCTCGCAAGGGAGAAGAAATTGTTTTCAGACGGTTTCTTTTACGGGAAAAAAGTATTCGTATTCGGAAGCTCATGGGAATCCGACGAAGATGTGATTTTGCCGGCGTCGATTAAAATGCTTAAGTATGATAAGGATTTTTTGATCATAATTGCTCCACACGAACCTACAGTAGTTCATATTGAAAAAATTGAGAATTATTTTCGAAACTATGCAAAGACAATCAGATTTTCTTATTTGAATAATTACAAGGACGAGAGGGTCATTATAATCGATTCGATAGGTGTACTTCTTACTTTGTATTATTATGCGGATGCTGCTTATGTCGGCGGCAGTTTTAAACAAGGTATTCACAATGTGCTTGAACCTGCGGTTTACGGAATACCCGTTCTCTTCGGACCCAAAATTGAAAACAGCCGCGAAGCAAAATTTCTTTCCAACAACAACGGCGGAATAATTATAAAGAACAAGAAAAGCGCTTTCAGGGTTATTCGCTCTTTATTTATTAATGATAATCTGAGAAAAGAACTCGGCAAAAAATCTAAACAGTTTGTCCTGAACAATATTGGAGCGACAGAAAAAATAATTAAGGAGATCGCTAATTATTTATAACTGACGCAAAAAAGTATTTTTGCTATTAAGTGTTTAATTAAAGTTAAAGGGAGAAAAATGAGAACTAAAGAAGAAGTGTATAGACAGCTTAGCGAGCAAGGCATAAGAAATATCAACAATATTTTCTACAATTTGACTACGCCCGCTCTCTACGAACAAGCTATAAGGCGAAGAGAAGCCTCAATTGCTAAATCCGGTCCGCTTGTTGTCCGTACCGGACAGCATACCGGACGAAGCCCTAATGACAAGTTCATCGTTGAAGAACCTTCGAGCCAAGACCATATTTGGTGGGGTAAAGTGAATAAGCCAATAAACGATAAAGCATTTTATAGGATTTACGGAAAGATGCTCGCTTATATTCAAAACAAGGATTTATACATTCAGGACTGCTATGCCGGAGCGGATATCAATTACAGGCTGCCGATAAGGGTTATTACCGAAACGGCATGGCATAATTTATTTGCACGGAATCTTTTCGTAAAAGTTGAATCATCCGAAGAACTGAGAGACCACAAACCCGAATTTACAATTTTGTACATGCCCTCGCTTCAGGCTTATCCGGAAGCCGATGAAACAAATTCACCTGTGTTCGTAATTGTAAACTTCGGCAGAAAGCTTGTATTGATTGGCGGAACAAGTTATGCCGGCGAAATAAAAAAATCCGTTTTTACGATTATGAATTATCTTCTTCCTTTAAGAAATGTAATGTCGATGCATTGTTCTGCTAATATCGGAGCGAACGGAGACACTGCCGTACTGTTCGGATTGTCGGGAACAGGCAAAACCACTTTATCAGCCGACCCCTCGCGAAGGTTGATCGGAGACGACGAACACGGATGGAGCGACGATGGAATCTTTAATTATGAAGGCGGCTGCTATGCAAAAGTGATTAAACTATCGGCGGAAGCCGAACCGGATATTTACGAATGTACAAGAAAATTCGGCACTGTGCTCGAAAATGTTGCCATGAACACCGATACGCGAATCCTTGACCTGAATGACGACTCTTTAACTGAAAACACAAGGGCAGCTTATCCACTGACACATATAAAAAATATTGAACCGAGCGGTATCGGAGGGCATCCTAAAAACATAATAATGCTGACTGCAGATGCATTCGGTGTACTTCCTCCTATTGCAAAACTTTCTACCGAACAGGCTATGTATCATTTTATTTCCGGCTATACTGCAAAAGTAGCAGGAACAGAAAAAGGCGTTACTGAACCTAAAGCAACATTCAGCACTTGTTTCGGCGCACCGTTTATGGCATTGAAACCTTCAGTTTATGCGGGGTTGCTTGGCGAAAAAATTGCAAAGCATAAATCAAAATGCTGGTTGATAAATACCGGCTGGTCTGGCGGTCCCTATGGCGTCGGCTCACGAATAAAAATTTCTTACACGCGCGCCATGTTAAGCGCCGCTCTTCAAGGCAAGCTTAATAACGTCGAAACATTCACCGATCCGATATTTGGTCTTCAAGTCCCTGTAATAATTGACGGCGTGCCGCAGGATGTAATGAACCCGAGAAATACTTGGCAGAATAAAGACAGCTATGATGAAGCCGCAAAAAAATTAGCAAAAATGTTTCATGAAAATTTTAAAGATTATGAAAAAGATGTGCCTGATGTAATAAAAAATGCGGGACCTGTTTTCAAATAAAAATAATTTATTGCATGTTAATAGAAAGGGAATAATAAGGAGGCGGGAGCATCTTTAAGCTGAAACTCTGTTTAATTTCATTGATTTATTGCCTATATTTTGCCCGTTCCGATAATTACTACTTTTTAGATGACTGAAAAAAGATTAAATAAGCAGAAGGACTTGGATATTAATTCGAGAGTTATTCTTGAATCCATGCCGATCGGCATTCTTTTATTCGATGCTGAAGGCGTAATAACTTATAGTAATGAGAACTTTCGAATATTTGTCAGCGAACACTTGGGAGCGGACTTCGACACAAAATCAAATTTGTTTTCTTCTGGCATTATCGATTCACTCGGCTGCAAACACGAAATAAAAAATATTATTGAAGGCGAACCGTTTGAAAAACTCGTTAAGGATTTCAAGGCATTAGATGATTCTATAATAAAGATATATTTAAAAGGCTCTCCTGTATTCGATGATGAAATCCCGAAGGGCGGAATTTTGATAGTCGAGGATATTAAACCGGGTGACGAAAATATAACTTCCGGCAAGCCTGATTCAAGATTTATTGAATGTATCACCGATTTCTATTTTGTCATTGACAAAGCAGGCGAAATATTGCAGAGGTCATCCGGCGACAAAAACATTTTCCTAAAAAAATATTTCTCAAAAAAAAACAAAAACTTTCTTGAATACTTTTCGGGTGAAACAAAAAAACTGATTACTTCGCTGATTACTTCTTCAGAAGAAATTAATGAGAACAAAACGAAACCTGTTCAACTGGACAAGAAGGATTCAAAAAGCGTATATGAATTTTCCGCCGTTCCACTGACCGGATCATCAGACCTGTTAGTTTTAATCCGCGATGCCTCAGAGCCGATGCACCTGCTTAAAGACTATGAGAATGAATTAAGCGAACTGCGTCAATATTTTGATATTACCAGCGCTATTTTAGATGCGGTAATAAATATGGACATGCATGGAAACATAACTTTTTGGAATGATTCATCCGCAAGACTTTTCGGCTATTCAAGAAGCGAGATATTCGGTAAATTTATAGGAAAGATTATATCAGCGATAGATAAAAATTATTTTAAGATTCTTCTTGACGAATTGAAGGAAAACAATTCTTGGAAAGGCGAATTCTGGATTGAGACCGCCAGCGGCGGGCAGGAGCTTTTATCAACGCGCATGGCTATATCCGGAGGTGATGAAAAATTTATTGTGATTCTTTGCTCGAGCATCACTGAACGCGCTAAAATTGAAAAGGAATTACGCGAATCCGAAGAAAGATTCAGAAATATTGTCACTAACACGCGCGAGTTTATCTGTACTTTTAATTTAGAAGGAAAACTCCTTTACGTTAATCCTTTCTTTGTCAGTCAATTTGGCTACTCGCAGGAAGAACTGCTCTCAATGAATCTTAATCAGCTTCTCAGTCCCGAGGAAAACGAAGATTTTAATTTCGAAGGAATATTAAAGAAGCCAAGCGCTTTTTTAGAATTATCTTTACGCAAAAAAGACGGAAGTAAAGTTTACGCCCTGGCTAATTTTACATCTGTTGATAATTCAGTGAACACTCCCGGCTACTATGCCGCAGTTTTTACGGATATTACCGAAAAGAGAGAAGTTGAGAAAGATATACTGATGATACGCACCGTATTTGAAGCTTCTCAGGACGGGATTGCCGTTGAAAGCAAAAGGAAGTATCTTCTTGCTAACGACACATTTGCGCGAATGTTTGGCTATGACTCTGCCGAAGAAGTAGTAGGTATGGATCCTCTGGATTTTGTTCACATTGATTACTACCGCATTGTTGCCGATCAAATAAAAGCCATTGAACAAGATCAGACGAAAAGCGCACGTTATGATTTTGTTGGAATTAGAAAGGACGGTTCTTTATTTGATGTTGAAAAATCAATCTCTTCTTACAAAACAAAGGATGGGTTGTTTATAGTATCAACATTCAGAGATGTTACCAAAGAAAAGAAAACCCTTAAAGACCTTGAGGTATCGGAGGAGAGATACAGAAGCGTTACCGAGAATATTAACGACAGCGTCTGGTCTGCCGAAGAAATTAACGGAAGCATTAAAGTTGTCTTCTTCAGCGAAGCAATAAAAAAAATATCCGGATATTCGCCTCAGTCATTTATCGACGATCAAAGACTATGGCTGCGAATCATTCACCCGGATGACGTAAATAATGCAGTAAAAAAATTGAGGGGAATTTATAAGGACCCGGCAAGGTCGTCAGATGAAATCGAATATAGAATAATCAATTCAATCGGTAATATTATCTGGATCAAAAACAAAGTCAACATTATAAGAAAAGACGATGGCAGGGTTAAAAAAGTCTTTGGTTTAATCAGCGATATAACTTTGAGCCGCAAAGCGGAAGAAGATTTGCGGAAATCTAAAGAAGAACTGCAGGTACTTAATGAGACTAAAGACAGGTTTATTTCAATCATTTCACACGACTTAAGAACCCCTTTCAGTTCGATTTTAGGTTTTACAGATATGCTCTTAAGCGACAGGAATATGCCTGAAGACAGACAGGTTCAGTATATGAGCTTCATACAAGAATCCGCTAAAAACATGCTGTCTTTAGTCAACAGTCTGCTCGACTGGACGAGACTTCAAACAGGAAAAATCAATTTCGCTCCGCAAAGAATCAACGCAAGATACGTTGTAACGAGGGCAGTGCAAATGCTTTCCGGTGTTGCCATTCAAAAAAATCTAAACCTTGTTTCGGATTTAAGCGGCGATGTTTATATACATGCCGATGAAAATCTCTTGCTGCAGATCCTTAATAATTTGATTTCGAATGCCGTGAAATTTACCAAACCAGGCGGAAGTATTATTATTTCAGCTGAGCCTCTACTACGTAAAAGACAGATGCAGTTTACGGTAAAAGATTCCGGCGTTGGGATAAGCGAAGAGGATATACCGAAGTTATTCAAAGTCGACACAAAGTTTACTACTACCGGAACATCGGGCGAAAAAGGAAGCGGTATTGGACTTTCATTATGCTACGATATAGTTAAGAAGCACGGCGGAGATATTGGAGTTTCGAGTAAATTAGGAGTCGGAACAGAATTTAAATTTACAATTCCAATTTCATCAACTAATATACTTCTCGTTGACGACAGCAAAACAGACAGACTGCTTTATTCTAAACTAATAAAGAATTTTATCCCCGAATATTCAGTAATGGAAGCTACAAACGGCAAGCAGGCATTTGAAATTATTAAGGAAACAACTCCAGCGCTGGTAATTACCGACCATCTAATGCCTGTTATGAGTGGTTATGCACTCGTGCAGCAGTTGAATTTAAGCGACTTGAAGTTCAAACCGCCGGTAATTATTTTAAGCAGTGACTTGAATGATTCGATAATAAACGATTATAAAATTCTTGGTATCGAGTTTGCATTTCAAAAGCCGGTTAATCTAACCGCATTCAAATTTGCTTTAGAAAGATCGCTGAGAAAAGCTATAGCAACTTAGTTCATTTCAAAGTCGATAATATTAAATTTTTCCCAGCCGCCGAAATCAAAATGCCACCATTCAGTTTCAATTGGGACGAAGCCGAATTTTATCATAGTTTCTCTTAAAAGCAGCCTGTTGGATTTTACTTCATCGCTTAAATCGGAATAGTTAAAATGAGCGACCTCAGTAAAATTATCGTATCCGGTTCCCATATCGAGTTCTGTTCCAGAATTGTCGATTAATGTAACGTCAACTGCGGCGCCGCGGTTATGACGTGAGCCTTTTGATGGATCGGCAACATATCTGTCGTCCGGCATAATCTCCCACATTATTCGCTGAACCGATATTGGACGGAATCCGTCAAAAATTTTTATCCTCAAATTATAATTTTCTTTTAGATATTTATTTGCTTCGGCTAAGGCTTTGCCGGCTATATTTCGTATGTAAACTTTATCGGTTGGATAAAGAACCTTGCCCGTAAAATTATTTTCAGTTGCATAGCGTACGTCCATAACTATTGTTGAATCAATATTCCATATAAAAACAATAGAAGTATCGTGCTGTGCTTTAATTGTTATAACTGTGAAGAGCATTAATAATAAGAATAAAATTTTTCTCAACTTAATTTTCCGTAAATTATTTTCGTTTTAGAACAGCGCCTGACGAAGGTTCAACAGTATATTTATTTGTTACTATTTCCGGTTCCTCCATACCGGCAAAATCAGCGTTAACAATTACCTGCCACTCTCCGGCGGGTAAGGTAAATATTTCGGATTTTTTATCGGCATTCATCAAAACAAGGAAAGCATCGCCGCCGAAATCAATTCCATAACCAAGTGCGAATTCATTCTCTACATTTTCAAAAAATACAATATCCTTTGAATCAGCATGGCGGAAAGCACTGTATATATTCCGGATTTTTATTAATCCCTTATAATAATCCACCAATTCTTTGTTCATTTCGGCATGCTTAAAGTTGATGTAATTAGTGTTATCATCCTTCTCGTAACTATTATGATCCATCATCCCTTTATGTCGGTCTGGAATTTTTGTGTCATGCGGAATAACTTTTGAACGAGCAAACTCCTGTCCGGAGTTCATCATCGTTATTCCCTGTGAAGTCATAAGAAAAAGAGCCGCTAATTTATTCAGCTTCATCTGATTAGTAGACAGCGAAACATGTTTATCAACATCGGCAATTATTGCATCCCTATCAACTTCATTAGATCCGATTCTGATAAAATCGCCGAGTGTGTAACCGTCGTGCGATTCGAGGTAATTAACCGAATGTTCCTTTTTCTGGAATAATCCGTGCTCGTATTTTATTAATGTTCCATAAACATAGCTTTTGATTCTGTCAATATTGTTATTTCCATACCATTTACCGAAAATCCAGCCGTGCCCGTTAAAAGGATTTTCTCCTTTTATTCCGTTCCGTATTTGATCATTCCACGAGCCCCATTCGCGCAGGGAAAATCCTTTAGGATCATATCCGCCGCCCCATGGTTCGCATACAAAAACAACGTTAGGGTTGTGCTTTCGGGCTTCGTAAATAATCAGTTCAATTGTTTCCCAATCTATAAGCAGCCCCAGATCAAAACGAAAACCGTCGATGTGATATTCGTTCATCCAATGAAGAACGCTTTCTACTATCATTCTTCTCATCATTGGGCGTTCTGTTTTTATATCATTTCCACAGCCGCTCTCGGCAATAAAATATCCGTTGCTATTCAGCCGGAAATAATATTCTCGATCAATCTCTTTTAAGTTGCCTATTTCGTATTCGGAAAGATGATTATAAACCGCATCTATAATTACGCCTATTCCCTCTTTGTGAAAAGCTTTCACTATGTCTTTAAATTGATTTACTTGAGCTGCCTCGGCTCCCATCCATTCATTCCATTTGAATTCTTTCCAATCCATTGAGTAATAAGAAGACGGGGCAAAAAAGTTTGAGGTCATGTAGCCCCAATGATTCCTTTCATAAGGATTCCATGAATTGAACTTTCCGCCAAGAGAATCGAGATAAGGTATTTCACAATTGCCGAATTCCATAGGGGGAAGCAATTCGACGGTATTTACACCGAGACTTTTGATGTAATCGATTCCGCCGGTTTTATTCTTCTCAATAAGACCTTTGTAAGTTCCGGGGTTTTTTGCGCCGGATGATTGGTGAGCTGTCATATCTCTCAAATGCATCTCATAAATTATAAGGTCCCGCCAATCGCGCTGAATCCAGGTATCGCCTTCCCAATCATACTTTGAAGAATAAACTATTGACTTACGCGGATTATTGTAGGCAGTGAAAGACGCCACGGCTTTTGCGTAAGGATCAACGCAAAGAGGTTTCTTATCAATGCTAACTTTGTCATCTTTGTGGAGCACTCTAAATCCGTAATATTTTCCGTCGAGTTCTCCGTCCAATTTCACTTCCCATACTGCATCTTTATCTCTTTCCATTGAAAAAGATTTTCCGGCATTATCTCCTGCATTATCAAACAAATAAAGTTTGACCTGCTTTGCATTTGGAGTAAATAATCTGAAATAAGTTTCTCCGTTCTCAATAAAAGAACCAAGTTTTTTTGATGAGTAATAATCATCAAGAGATTTTATATCAATGGATTTTTCCGGCTTTTGCAGTAAAGCCGAATCCCGGTTTCTGTCCGAAATAAACAAATCGCTTCCCTCAATTGTGTTGTTAAATATTAGCAGTGTTATAATTGTTATTATCGAAAATTTTTGAAATAATTTCATCGGTATATTCCTTTGCGGATAAGAAATTCATTTTTCATAATGGAATATATTAAATGATTCCTAAGTAAAAAAGTTATTGACGGCGGACTTTTTCTTAATAAATTTCTTGCGACTTTAAAATAGATTTACGCTCCTACCAAATTATACGATCAGAATAGATAAGAATTTGGCGCGAGTTTCAATTTATTTGATCAAAATTAATTTGCGAGACTGTGTAAATCCACCGGACTGAATTTTATAAAAATATATTCCGCTTGGTAATTCTCCGGCATCAAATATAATTTCGTTTTCCCCCGCTTCGAGCTGTTGATTTAATAATGTCCTTATTTCTTGCCCCGGCATATTGTATATTTTGATTGTGGTGATAAACCGCTCATGGATCATTTCCCCGTTGAGGGCTTTCCCGCAAGGTTTACGAGAAAAATAAAAAAAAGTTAAATCTATTTATCAAGCTTTTTTTTGATTGTTCACTAACCGTGCAAATTAAGAGAATGTATTTTAACTGAAAAGAATTATTTCTGATAGAGAATACTGCCTAAATAATAAAGCACGTCTAACTCCGCAATTAATCATTGTTCAGAATTATTCTAAAAATATTTACCGAGCCAAGTAACCTTTAGCATCCTTGTCTCGTCTATAGAACATTAAAAAAAAATATTCGGGGGAAATAAATGAAAACATTTCTTTTACTTTTGTTTATTAGCGCAACTATATATTCATCGGATATAAAATTAACTGACGGCAAAGCCGATGCAGTCAACGGGGTTATTAAAGCGGTTATTCTTGACGGGAGCAACAGCGCTCCAGTTGAGTATGCAAATGCAACCGTGCATAAATCTATCGATTCGCTGATAGTTGCAGGCAGCGCTTCGGGCAAGGGAGGTGAACTTATCATCTCAAATATTCCTGAGGGAAATTATTATGTGAAAGTCAGTTTCATCGGATATGATAATACCATAATTCCCGATGTCGCTATCACGCAGGCAAATAAAGAAGTTTCGCTCGGCGTTATAAAAATATCACCTTCTGCAGTCACAATTGAAGCGGTTAATGTAGTCGGCGAAAAACCGGATGAGGAATTTCATCTTGACAAAAGAGTAATAAACGTAAGCAAAGATAATACATCTGCGGGAGGTACTGCGCTCGATGTATTACAAAATCATCCGTCAGTTCAGGTTGACCAAAACGGTAATGTAATATTAAGAGGCAGTTCAAATTTTACTGTGCTTGTGAACGGAAGACCCGGAGTGCTGCAGGGGAGCGATGCATTGAGGCAGATACCGGCAAACATAATTGATAATATCGAACTGATTACGAATCCCTCTGCAAAATACGACGCCGAAGGCGCTGCAGGAATTGTTAATATTGTTACTAAAGTTTCTACTTACGATAACATGTCTGGAATTTTGAATGGGGGAGTAGGATCACGGTCAAAATATAACGGTGACGCAACCTTCAACTACAAATCAGGCAATTTAGGTTTAACTGTCAGCGGCGATTATCGATTATATACAAACAACAGTTCACAAGGCTATGACAGGTTTACAACAACAGCTACTCAAGATTTTTATCAAAAGGCGAGCATCCACCAGAGATTCGAAAGAGAATCATATAGTGTAAAAGCAGGCGCTGATTATTCTATTAGCCCTGTCACCGGAATTTCAATTTCAAATTCATTTGGAAAATTCGGCTTCGGCGGAAATTTTAGATTAGACGGTATTGACGAACAAAAAATACCGGATGAAATCACTACCTACACAACCAACCGTCAGTCTTCTGATATAACTGCAAAATATTTTCAATCCGTTCTTTTTTTTAATCACCAATTTAATCCAAAGATTGACGAGTTGAAATTTGAGGCAGTTTACACAAACGTATCTCAGCCAAGGTATGAAATTGCAAGGGAATACATTACGGATAAAAATTTTACTAACTATAGCGATAATCCCAATACCGTAGAGTATGATAACCAGACCAAGCGTAAAGACGGAAGGTTTAAGTTGAATTACACTTACAATATAACTGAAAAGTCAAAATTTGAGACGGGAGTTCAATCGAATTTGGCTTACAGAAATTTTGATTTTAGAAACAGATTTTACGAATGGACAACTGAGCAGTGGAATATAAATACCGATTACACTAACGAGTTTGATTTCCGCAATAATATTTACTCGGCTTTCTTTACTTACTCAAATTCATCCGAAGAGTTCGGGATGGATTATCAGATTGGAATTCGGGCAGAGAATACAGACCGGATGCTGAATCAAATCACGCTAAGTAAAGATTATAAATATAACCGCACTCACTTATTCCCGTCTGTAAATTTGTTGAAAAGAATTGATCAGATGCAGCAGTTTCAGTTCAGCTACAGCAGAAGAATTAACAGACCGTTTGAGAATGCATTAAATCCTTTCCCTAATTATTCGGATTCATACGCGCTCGTAATCGGAAATCCAAACCTCAAACCGGAATTGATAAATTCTTTCGAGTTGAATTATCAGAACACAATTGAAGGGGTATTCTTATCTGCTCAGACTTATTATAGAAACACTCAGAATACTTTTCAGCAGACTATGGTTGTAGGGGATGACGGAAGGTTAATATTGTCGTTCGCTAATATTGCCAAAACATACAGCTTCGGCTCGGAGTTGTCTGCGGGTTTCTCTCTTGCTCAGTGGTTCAGGTTGGACCCTTCGTTTAATTTATATAAGATGGGGTTAGAAGGCTATCTCTTGGATGAAAAAACAGAACAGAGCGATTTTGTTTGGTCTTCAAGACTGAGATCAACAATCAACTTTTCTCCGGAGACAAGATTCCAGGTGTCTGTGTTTTATATAGCCAAGCAAATCACCTTACAAGGTGAAATTGATCCTATATTTAATATTTCTGCGTCAATTAGGCATGAATTGTTCGATAAAAAATTAATTATAACAGCCGCAGCTCAAAATTTATTCAATTCGGGTAAATTTAATTTATACAGCAGAGCAAACGGCGGAACTGAAACCTTTCTTGCGGGAAGACCCGAAGCGCCTATTTTTAACGTAACATTCAGCTACAACTTTAATAACTTTACCAACACTTCCAAAGTAAATGACCGTGTTGATATTAATGTAAACAGCGGAATATAAAATTTTTGTTTAATGAATAATCAATGCTGATTCGAATAAGAAAGATAGGGGAGGCAATTTTGCCTCCCCTGTATCTTTATTTTACAAGGATAAGTTTACGCGTCTGCGAAAATTCGCCGGCTTGCAGTTGGTAGAAATATACTCCGCTGCTTAGCTGAGTTTTTCCTGTTGAATATTGACAATTATATCTGCCTGCTTCTTTGAATTCGTTGTCGATCAGCTTTGCCACTTCTTTCCCGAGAGGATTGAATATTTTCAATGTTACATTGCTGGCAATAGGAAGCGTGAACGAAATAATTGTGCTCGGATTAAATGGATTAGGGTAATTCTGATATAAAGCAAATTCAGTTGGAATTTGTTCTTCGTTATTGCCAGTAATCCCGAATGTTACTCCAGCAACAGTACCGTAATATTCATAACCTCCATCAAGATCAATTTGTTTGAGTCTATATTTAAGATTTCCTGCCGGCGGGCTGTTGTCGGTAAACTCATAATTCTTAGGCGAGTAAGAGGTTCCATGCCCCTGCACAAATCCAATATTATTCCATCCATCCATTCCTGCATTCAGCAAATCGACAGTTCTTTCCACATCAAATCCGTAGTTGTTTACTTCCGTTGAGGTTTCCCAGTTCAATAAAATTTCATCGCCGGAAACAGTCGCCGTGAAATAAGTCAATTCAACAGGTAAAGCCTCATCATAATCATGTCCGTAAAGACCGGTGCTAGTGCCTGCAAGAAGGTCATCATAAAATAGAACATTTATCTCTGTGCCAGCCGGGTAAGTATAACCTACTGACCAGCTGGAGCCCCCCGATTCTAATATGGTGTAAATTACATTGCTGACAGCGCAGTTAACTACCCCGCCTCCTACAGCAACTGCACTGCCAACTTGAGATGTAGGGAACCCGGAAGTTGTGACCGTAGTCCACTTTCCTGCACTCGTAGTATAGTCTGCAGTGTGATCTCTGTAATACACTATAGGATGGTTGCTGTCAACATCAGTGCCGCAGACATAAATATAGTTCCCGGCAACGGTTATATCAATTATTGTTGCGGAAATTGGATAGCCTACAGCAGTATATGAACCGTCAAAATCCTGTCGAGTTGTCCATCCCGAGTTATATTCTGCACGGTAAACACTTCTTGCTGATGTTGTGGAGTTATATTCTACACCAATATATGCAACGGGATTTCCGCCTTCTGTAGTAAATTCAATATCGTAAACGTCAACATCATTTGGGAGGGTAGTTCCGGATTTAAGTTGAAGTTGATTCCAAGTGCTGCCGGCATCGGTTGAATACCACAAACCCCCGATGGTTGAACCTTCCACGTAGAAACCCGCTAAGACAAGACTGCTGTTAGTAGGGCATACCTCAATAGCTTGAACTACAGTTCCGACCGAAGGATATCCTTTATCCTCTCCGGACAGAACTTGCGACCAATTTGTACCGCTGTTGATAGTTTTATAAACCCTCAGGTTACCGACGTAAGCAGTTGCATCATTATCATTTTCCATCTCGGCTGAATAATACGGCGAGCCATCCCCATTAGGAAACATTGCGTTTGTCCACACTGGTGCTGTGCTGTAATCGGTGACTTTTCTGATACCCGCTTTTGAGGCTAACCAGGCTATCGTTTTTCCTGAATTCATACTAAAATCATCAACCTGAACTGCTTCAATACCGTCATTGATTTCAAAAATATTGGCACCACCGTTTGTTGATGCGCCAAGCCCTTGATCGGTAGTCATATAAAGTATTTGGCTATTATTTGGGTCAATCAATACAAATCCATCGTTTGGGTGAGTTTCATAACCAGCATTACCAATCTGTGACCAGCTTCCGAATCCCGAACCATTTGTATATGTCGCATATTCCTTTGTGTAATAAATAGTGTATGGAGAAGAAGACCCCACAAATTGAAAATTTGGACCGCCAATCCCGCTGTTTCCTGATCCGGCACTCCAATTAGTCCCATCATCTGTAGAATACTGAACATATCTTGTATTTGAACCGTCATCGCCTCCCAGGAATAGAGATCCGTCGGGTCCTATTCCGAATGCATCATAATTATTAACCGAGCCGGATAAAGAACCGAGAGATAATGCACTGAAGGAACTTGAACCGCTGAATGAATTATAATCAGTATTTGATTTATAAATGGAAGGCGTACTCGTAAGGGATGCTATATATACTTTATTATTGTTCGGATTTACTTTAATAGAAGGGGAAGTAGGCGTTGCCCCGATAGCCGTTGAACCTGTACTTCCAACTTCACCGGAAGAATTTATCGTGCCGTAGTATAATGTGCTGCCTTCAATATAAAAAATATAATCTCCGTATATAGTAAGTGCGGAGATAGAAGGGCTTGCAACTGTAGATACAGTACTTCCCGAATGAACAGTTTTATAAAGAGTATTATTTTGAATAAAAAATAAATATCCCGATCCTGTATGCGCCTGCAATATCGAGATTCCGCTGCCATATCCATCATCGTTTCCTAACCCGGGCATTACAGTGAATGTACCGAAGTTTTCGGATGATGATGTAGTAGTAACGTCGGCATAAAAGACAGAATTTGCACTCTCGGTTGCAACGAATATTCTGCTTGTTGATCCGCCTGTTGAGATTGAAGCAGCGGCATTCATTCTTCCTCCATAAACCTCGTTTGCATCAGGTGCAGAAAGTTGACCGAAAACAGGCTGCGAAAAGAATAGAATAAGAAAACTGTTAATAAAAAAAGTAAAAGGTTTTTTCATGCTGCCTCCAAAATATTTTTAAGTTTTTGATTACGACTCAAATTATTAAGTTGAACAATAAATTTTGGGCTGATTTATTCTGGGTTGGGAGAAAATTTTCTGCAACTTATATTCAAACCTCCAGTTTAGGAAGTGCTTTCAAGTTAATTTAATCTAAAACTATTATTGTAGAATCCTATATTTTAATCGAAAGAACTTCTTAAAAAATAATACCAAACGACTTTTATTAAACCTACAAAATTTTTTTGTTTATGCAAATAGGTCGTCAGGTATTTTTTTTGTAATTGTGATATTGAACTCCTCTGGTCAACTTAAAATTATTTAATAAATGTAAATTTCCGCGTCTGCGAAAATTCACCGGCTTGCAGTTGGTAGAAATATACCCCGCTTGGTAATTGATAGTTGATAATGGGAAATTGATAATTGTGGTAGCCGGCTTCTTTCCATTCGTTGTCAATTAATGTTGCAGCAACTTCGCCGAGCGTGTTGAATACTTTCAACGTTACATTACTTGCAGCGGGAAGTGAATATGAAATAATTGTGCTCGGATTAAATGGATTAGGGTAGTTTTGATGCAGAAAAAAATTATCAGGTAAATTTTCTTTATTCTCAATTGTTGTGAACAAATCTAATTTAAAAACGCCGCCGCCGTCTGTGCCCGCAAATATTTGCCTGGAATTATGAGGATTAATCTTTAAGAATTTTATGAACCGATGTGGAAGATTTGCCGAAATAGATTCCCAGTTCAAGCCGCCGTCAGTGCTATAATAAACCCCCGGTTCAAATTCAGTAAATAAATACCAGCTTTGTTGTGCGGCAAATATTTTATTATTATCTCCGGGGTCAATTTCGATGTCGAAAATACGGGAGTAAATAAGAACTTGATTCCAGTTCGCTCCGTTATCAGTTGATTTATATAAACCGCCCTGCGACTGCCAGTCAAAATTATCATTTGCGCCTGCGTAAACGTTTCCAGCCTTGTCAATTTCTATCGTCATTACATCCATATTCGGAAAGTTTGTAAGTTTAGACCAATTAGCTCCGGCATCGGTGGATTTATACATACCTCCGCCGTTTCCGAATCCATTTAATCCCAAATAAAGAAGATTACTGTTTACAGGGGAGATGCAGACTGTCCATGCTTTCGTTTTATCAGCACCGAGCCCGCTGTTAGAAGCTGCCCAGCTGCTTCCGCTGTTAGTTGTTTTAAATATTCCTTCTCGAAAAATTGTGCAGTATAATGTTCTGCTGCCGGGACTGCCGGAGTTATCATCCATTATTAAATACGGTTTCCCGTCGGGCAGACCGTTTGATTTTTTATTCCAGTTCAAACCGCCGTCGCTGCTAAACCACATTTGTCCCAATTGGAAATCAGTAATAAAAGACCCTGCAAGCCCTTCATACCTGCTCAAGTAAATATGGGAATTATCCGCTTCGTCAACAATTAATTCTTTTGCGGCATCATAACCATCATAAGGGTCCTGCTGAGTGTCAAGCGGGGTAAAACTCAACCCGCCGTCTGTTGATTTAAGAGGACCGAAATCATCGTATGAGATATAAACTATATCTGCTTCTGCAGGATCAAACGTCATATCTTCAACCGCCATTAATTCCAATCCCGTTGACTGCCATGTGTTACCGCTTTGCTTTGTGTATATCTGATGCCAAGTGTTTCCTGCATCTGTAGATTTTTTCATCCACACAAGTCCCCAGTACACGATATCCGGTTTGCTCGGCGCAACTTCAAGTACAAATGCGTGTAGTTCGTTTGAAAAGGATTCATTCATCCATCCGAAATTAATGTTATTGCTGATATACGACCACGAATTCCCGCTGTTTGTTGTTTTATATACGCCCATATTTTCCCAGGCTCCATGCCCTTCTTCAGGCATTGAGCGCGTGGTTGCCGTATAAATAATATTAATATTTGACGGATCAATGCAGAACTTCCAATAATAATAAAACAGTGCTTCCTCCGTCTGAAATGTCGGGAGGTTTCCATTGATAGAATACCAGCTCCCGCCTCCGTCTGTTGATTTATACAATCCTCCTCTGAATGAAGAAGGTGAAGAAGGATTTCCCTGTGTGTTAAGACTTACAAATAAAACAAGACTATTATTATCATACACTCCTCGCAGTCTTCTTGTCTCCACATGCGGAAGACCGGTGTTTTTCTCTGCCCAGGATGTGCCGTTATTTGTGCTTTTGAATATACCATCGCTGGTAGAAATATAAATTATTCGGTTATTAACAGGGCTTTGCGGGTCAATGAATATTCCATGAATCACCGAGCTTCCGCCTAAAACTTGAACGGCTGCCCATGTAGCGCCTCTGTCAGTGCTTTTTATTATCGTTCCGATTCCATTCTCGTCTGTGTGAGCGCTTCCGATCCCAGCCCATAAAATATTTTCGTTCGACGGATCAACAGCAATATAACTTACCGGAATATAATCTTCTTCCGAATTAATTACTGCAGGATAAAGTCTTTGCCAATAACCGCCGCCGTCGGTTGTAACAAATAACCCGACCTGAGTGCAGATATAAAGTCTATGGTAATTGTTATCGAAAGGATCAAAAATTATTTCCTGTATGAAATAAATATCGGATGTGTATTCAGAGGCAAGGTTAGAATTAATATTTTTCCAGCTCGCGCCGCCGTCGGTTGTTTTGAATATGCCTTCAATATCACCGCCGATGTAAACGACATCTGGATTTTCGGGATGCACAGCCATCGCTTCTAAGTCGCTGCCGGCTCCGGGACCCACAGGAACCCAATTGTGCTGGCTGTAAGAAATTGATGTAATAAGAAAAAAAATGAAAGTGAATGTGAATTTATTTTTCAATTAATTTCCTCCGATAAATTCCACTTGATAATTTTTCTATTATCTCATTCCCATTTAATTACAAGACAAGAGATTATCGGAACTGAATAATGGTCAACTGAGTGGAAAGGCTAAACAATACCGCTTATCTTTTGAAGGAAAACTAACAAATTATTTTATTATTGCAAATAGGAGGGTAAGTATTCTTAGAACACAGCTGGATATCGATTTCTCTTTGACAAAGTTAAAAGCTCATGGATCGAATCCCTTAATGTGACTTAAACGCATCTTTAATTATATCCCGGCGGCTGCAATTTCTTCACTGCCGGCGTGAGAAGAAATTTCTCCGCTAATGAAGAACATATTATTTGACCACCAGCAGTTTACGCGTCTGTGTAAATCCTCCGCTTTGCATTCTATAACAATAAATTCCACTAGAAAGATTTGATGCGTCAAATTCAACTTCATAATTTCCAGGGGCTTTTCGCTCATTAACTAACACTGCCACTACATTGCCGAGTATATCATAAACTTTTAATTGAATCATTCTTGCCGAAACTTCATTAATGAAGTCCGTATTTGGAACGCTATATTTAATCTTTGTGCGCGGGTTAAACGGATTCGGGTAATTCTGATACAGATGGAATGAATTCACATTCATTATTTTTTCTTCAGATACAGAAACAGGAGTGTTGAAAAATAAAATAACTTTTTCAAGAAAAGAATTTCTTTTTGATTCGGGGTATATTGTCTCAAAAGGGAAACCGATACAAATCACTTTTCCTTCTATTGAACCGCCGGAGAAAATTCCCTCAAAATAAATTCCAGCATATTGATTTGTAACATTCAAATATTTAAGACAGTTAATCCCGCCGTTAATTCCTGTAATAACATCGGGATAACGAACATTTATCGTTCCCTGAGTTCCGTTGTCGAAAGATATTAAGCCGATGCCGTCGAAAATATTTCCTGCTTCTGGTTCGGCTTGATAATATACGCCCGCTTGATTATTAGGCGCATCGTAAACGTATCTGTGTTTCAAAAAATTATGTATAAAATCTTTATCTGAAGCCGAGCCTTTATAATCAAGATCCCACGCAATCTCTGCGCCTGAGACAAAAAGTTTACCGCCGTGCCGCAAGAATTCTTTTACTAATTCCTGTTCTGCGTCGCTGAATGATTCATCGGCTGTACTTTCATCCCCGAGAATGTAATCAACCACTGTATAGTTTTGAAGGGCGTCTAATCCCTGAAGAACTGCATCGTTTGTAGCCGAAGAAAAAGGATAACCGTTATTCATGAAAGCGCTTCCGTGCTGACGGATAAAATTATAAGTGTTCCCCGAGGATCCACGGTCAAATCCGTTTACTATCAAAACTTCAGGCTCTTTACTGGATGTTACCGCCGCTAAAACTTCGGAGAAAAGAGAATATCCTTGTGAACTTTCCGCGCGGAGCTTAAAAAAAAAGGTTGAATCAGCCGGAAGATCATATAATGTTATGCTGCTTGAAAACTCCGAAGTCGAATCGTTAAAATAAAGTCCGTCATTTCCCCAAAACGCTTTGAAAGTTGTTCCGGTTGAAGGTATTGCGGATATTGCGAGACTTGTCGGGCTGTCCCACGTAACACAGAATGACTTAGGAGCCGGCGTAATAGTTCCGGATAAGGTATAATAAGGTTTCTGAATTATTCCTTCATCACTGACAAGAACGCACAAAAGCGGGTCGGATAATAGCTGCGAAAAAGTTTTTGTTACGCCATTGACGACAACGGAATCAAGGACAAGTCGAATTCCGTGGCTGTAATCGGCGTAAGTTTCACCGTGACCGTTATAAACCGGTTGTATTGGCTGCCCGTTAAGCTGATGCCAGCCGTAAATAACTACTGGTTTCGGCACATTGGTTTTAAGGTTTTGATAGATGTAATTCGATATAATCACATCTTTCTTTGTGCCTCCGACCAGCACTCCTAAGGGGTATTGTGATATATGTTTATTTCGTTGAGTTCTTACTGAATCATTATGCTGAGAAAATACCGGGACAGTCGTCATTTGCGGAGATGGAGGTATCGGCTGCGGTTTAAGTTTACACGGTGCAGCAGAATAAATCTGATCAACCATTTTTTTTGTGGGAAGAATACAATTCAATGCGTCACAGATTCTTTGAGCGAGCAGCGGAGTCATAGGCGTAAGAAAATAATTTGAGTCGGAACCGACAGCGAGATAATCGGGAATGACATAATAAACAGCAGAATAAGAAGCCCCTCCGATAGTTCCAGTAGAAGTCACTCCTTTCAGCTCCCGTATAAATTCCGGAATATTTCCGCTTATGATCTGCGAATAAATTTGTTCCTCTCTTTGTTCACGATCCATACTCCAAATCAAATTTGCGAATGCAGAGCCGGTTAATGCATCCGCCGGGCGGGGAGGAACAGGCAATGACTGAGCTTCAGCCGATTGTAACAAAAATAAAACAAGAAAAAATATCGCGCTAAATTGCATTAAAAATTTCTCCACAATTTATCAGAGGACGAGGATTTTTATCCAATGTGCAAATGCCTTAATTGCTATTATCAGCGGACTTAAATTGCATCCGTCTAAGTTTATTTTATAAAAGCAAGTTTACGCGTTTCTGTAAACCCGCCGCTTTGTAATTTGTAAAAATAGATGCCGCTGGAAAATTTGGATGCGTCAAATTCAACCTCATAATTCCCCGGAGCTTTTACATCATTTACCAGCGTTTCAACTTCATTTCCAAGTATATCATAAATTCTTAGTAGAATGACTTGGTTTGCCCCTACAGGTATTGAATACTTTATTTTAGTAACAGGGTTAAAAGGGTTAGGATAATTTTGGGATAGGCTGAACTTTTGCGGAAGCGAAAAGTCATCCTCCACTCCTACAACGACCGTAGCAGTTTTCATTATCCAGTTCTCCGGATCAAAAATTATATTAAAAGGAGGGCTGTTAAGATTAACTATAAACTCTTGTTTCTGCTCATTATTAAATAATGTAACCAGAGTATCACTCGTTGAAGTGCGTATCGAAAATTGCAGAGGCATGGTAAAAAATTTAGGATTGCTGTTTGTCTGTTGATTCACGAGAATCTTAACCTGGTAATCGTTGTCGCCAATTTGCGAAGAACTCCATGTTATCGTATAGCGCGGATAGTTCTCGCCGTAAATCCAATCCTGGAAGAAATAATCTAGATCGAGGCCTGAAACTCTTTCGGCAATTCTCTGAAAGTCTTCGGTTTCCGCTACGCCGTACGCAAGTTCCGGATCGTTCGCATATTCATAAAGCACATCATAAAATGTTTCCGTTCCGAGAATTCCTCTTAACATATGTAGCACAACAGAACCTTTTGCATAGCTCCGGCTGCTGCTGAAGATTTGGGAAACCGAACTGATATTTTGAACATATATACTCCCGATTGCATTGGCAGCGATGCTCATTTTCGACTGAATAAAGCTTTGATATGCGGTCATTCCGCTTGAATGCTCGATATAAACTCCTTCAAGATAAGTTGCAAAGCCTTCGTTAAGCCAGATATGCCGCCAATCCTTGCAAGTTATTTTATCCCCGAACCACTGATGGGCTAACTCATGAGCGACTATGCCAGAATAGAAGGCTCCCATCGAAGAAACCGTTTGGTGTTCCATCCCGCCGCCCCAGCCGAATTCCGCATGTCCGTATTTTTCATTTATAAAGGGGTATAAACCAAATAAATCAGAAAACAATTCGAGCATATCTACGGTTCTGTTAAGATCTGTGCGCCTCTGATTATTTAGTTTTTCCGGATAGTTATAATGAAACAATGTCATTGTATCCAGCCCTTGATTATAAACAAAATAATTTTCATAAATAGCATAGTTGGTAATTGCCATCGAGATTAAATATTGAGCTATGGGATAACGTGATTTCCACTTGAAAGTTTTTGTATTGTTGCCATTATCTATGATGTCTATTAAATTACCGTTAGAAACTGCATACATATCGGAGGCTACAGTAACCCACACATCTGCTGAATCGGCTTTATCAGCCGGAGTGTCTTTACACGGAAACCAATCGCTTGCGCCGTATGGCTCACTAAGCGTCCAGATAGCAGGAACGCCATTGTGAGAGCTAACCTCAAAGCTTCCGAAACCTGAAGAACCGGGGTTGCCCGAATAATAAATGTCAACGTCTATTTCTTCTCCTGCATCCAACGCATTGTTCAGATTTATTGAGAGTATCTCATTCGAATGAGAAAACGTTGCGACATTATTTTTTGCGGTCACTTTAGAAACATTCATGCTGCTGTATAAGTCGAGATTGAATGAATTTAATCCGTCAACGAGACTTTTTGCTTTTACTGTTGTAACGCCGCTGACATTCGGTGCAGTTGTTTTAACAACGATATCAAGTTTGTAATAGGTTACATCAATGTTTGGATCGCCGGGATAATTAATTTTCCCAAGCATCTCGGCTTTTTGATAACTTCTTATTTTCCCGTCAGCACAGATATGACTATAATCCTGAGAATTAATTGTCGAATAGAAAAATACTAATAGCATTGTCGATAGAAATTGAATATTACGCAACATAAGAGCCTGTAAATTTATTTTTGGTTGCGAAAAGATATTAAAATATGATCATATATTTCGGGTAAAATTTGAAGAACGGCGTATAAATAAAACGAGGCTGAAAGCGACGGTCGATATCAGCCTCGGTGTAAATTTTTTATCAGAGCAGATGAAGCAGAAATCCCATAAGTATGCCTGCGGCTACGGCAGAACCGATTACACCGGCAACATTCGGTGCCATAGCATGCATTAAAAGATAATTAGAAGGATCTTCCTTTAATCCGAGGTGCTGCACTACCCGCGCACTGTCAGGCACTGCGGAAACTCCTGCGGCGCCAATCATCGGATTCAATTTATTGTCTCCTTTAAGAAACAAGTTCATTACTTTAGCAAAAATAACTCCGCCTGCTGTAGCAATCATAAAAGAGATGGCGCCGAGGACAAATATCAGTATTGATTGAGGCGTAAGGAAAGTAGTTGCCTGCGTTGAAGCCCCGACTGTCAACCCTAACAGAATTGTTACTATATCAATTAAAGATTTTGATGCAGTGTCTGCTAATCTTTTAGTTACACCAGATTCTTTTAATATATTTCCGAAAAACAACATTCCAAGCAAAGGCAGAGCGCCGGGCGAAATAAACGTAGTAAGTAATAAACCGACAACCGGGAAAATCATTTTTTCCAATTTTGAAACCGAGCGCGGCGGTTTCATTTTTATCTTTCGTTCATTTTTTGATGTTAGTAGTTTTATAACTGGCGGTTGAATTACAGGCACCAATGCCATGTACGAATATGCTGCTATTGCAATAGGACCAATTAATTCGGGTGCAAGTTTTGAAGATAAGAAAATAGCTGTCGGGCCGTCTGCACCGCCAATAATTCCAATTGCGGCGGACTGCTGTTGTGAAAATCCAAGAGCTAAAGAGGCTAAGAATGTTAAAAATATTCCCAACTGCGCGGCAGCTCCCAATAGCATTAATTTAGGATTAGATAGAAGTGTGGAAAAATCGGTCATCGCACCTATCCCGAGAAAAATAAGCGGCGGATATATTCCTTTCAATACGCCAAAGTAAAGATAATTCAAAACGCTTCCGTCTTCATATATTCCTAACTGCAATCCGACATTCTCGAGGAATGGAATATTCCCGATTAAAATTCCGAAACCGATCGGCACAAGGAGCAGGGGTTCATATTCTTTTTTAATGGCAAGGTATATAAAAATCAAACCTACCGTAATCATTAATAGATGCCCAACAGTAACGTTAGCGAAGCCTGTAAATTCAAGGAATTGATATAAACCTTCCATTACTCTCCTCCGACTTCAACCAAGGAATCGCCTTCAAGAACCGAGTCGCCCGCATTCACAAAGATTTTGGTGATTGTCCCGTCAATATTGGTTTTAATATTGTTTTCCATTTTCATGGCTTCCATTATCAATATCAATCCGCCATTTTTAACAACATCGCCGACCTTGCACTTCATTTCCAGGATAGTCCCTGGCAGCGGAGCTTTGATTAATCCAGCTCCTTTTGGCGCCGATGGTTTACTGGTTCTTTTTGTATCGGCATCACCTGTGGGGGTTGTCTGTGTTCTTATTAATATCGGCGTCTTGGTTGATTTCTTCACTGTCTGGTGAATATCAACCTCATATCTGGACCCATTAACTTCAACTTCGGCTTTGTCGTCTTCGATACTCAGAATATCAACCTCGTAATTATTTCCACGAATTGTAAGCTTGTATTTTTTCATCTGATAACCCTAAATTTTATCTTTTTGGATATTGTCTTAATCCGTATAGTTTTGAACTCCATGGCGAATACGGCTTTTTTACTCTTTCAATTGTAAGCACTGTGTTTTCAAAATCGTGTATTTCGGCAAAATGAAGATGAATGGCAGCTGAAATCGCAGCGATAATTTCACCAGATACTTCCAACTCATCGCCGCTCTTTATCTTTTCGCCTTTCGCCTGCAGTCTTTTGCTTTGTCTGCTGACTAAGAATTTTGTTAAATAATTGATAAATAAAAACAGGAGAGTCAGCGAAATAAAAACAACTATATATCCGACGATTGTAATAAGTATACCATCGCCCTCAATGATTTTCGTAAGATTTATATTATCGAGCATAGTCAGTTCCTCTTACAACGGAAGGTTTGAATGTTTCTTCGGCGGATTGTAATCTTTCTTAGTAGAAAGCATTTGCAGGGCTCTAATAATTCTGAATCTTGAATTCCGCGGTTCAATAACGTCGTCAATATATCCAAACTTAGCCGCTACGTATGGATTGGCAAATTTTTCTTTATACTCGTGTTCTTTTTCCAAAACAAATTTTGCGCGTTCTTCTGAATCTTCAATTGCCCGCAGTTCTTTTGCGTGAAGAACCTCAATAGCACCCTTGGGGCCCATAACGGCAATTTCTGCCATTGGCCAGGCGTAATTAATATCACCGCGCAAATGTTTTGAACTCATCACATCATAAGCGCCGCCGTAAGCTTTACGGAGAATGATTGTTACTTTCGGAACCGTTGCCTCACCGTATGCGTATAGAAGTTTGGCTCCGTGAAGAATTATTCCTCCGTATTCTTGTGCAGTTCCTGGAAGAAAACCTGGTACGTCAACCAGAGTTACTATAGGTATATTAAATGCATCGCAGAAACGCACAAACCTTGCAGCTTTTCTGGATGCGTTTATGTCGAGAACGCCGGCCAAATAGTTTGGCTGATTTGCAACAATTCCAACGGGTTGACCGTTAAACTTCGCATAGCCGGTAATAATATTCGGCGCATAATTCCTCTGTACTTCTAAAAATTCGTTAAAGTCAACAATAGCATGAATAACATCTTTTACATCATAAGGTTTATTTGGATTTTCCGGGATAATTTCATTCAGAGAATCTTCCAGTCTATTAATAGGGTCGTCGCAAATAGTTACAATCGGGTCTTCCATATTATTTTGAGGAAGATATGTAAGCAGCTTTCTAATAATCATTATACCTTCTTTTTCATTTTCAACCATGAAGTGTGCAACCCCGGACTTGATTGTATGGACAGAAGCTCCGCCGAGCTCTTCTTCGGTAACAACTTCGCCTGTGACAGTTTTTACAACTTTAGGACCCGTAACAAACATATAACTTGTGCCTTTAGACATAATCGTAAAATCAGTTAATGCAGGGGAATAAACAGCGCCTCCGGCACAAGGACCGAAAATAGCGGATATTTGCGGAACAACTCCAGATGCCATTATATTCCTTTGAAAAATATCGGCATAACCGCCTAAGCTTTTTACTCCTTCCTGAATTCTTGCCCCGCCGCTGTCGTTAAAACCTATAATGGGCGCGCCGACCTTCATTGCCTGATCCATCACTTTACAAATCTTTTGAGCATACATCTCGGAAAGCGATCCGCCAAAAACAGTGAAGTCTTGCGAGAACACATAAACCAGACGCCCGTCAACAGTGCCATAACCAGTTATAACTCCGTCGGAAAGATAAGTTTGTTTCTCCAAACCGAAATCCACGCTTCGATGGGTAACGAACATATCAAATTCTTCAAAGCTTCCTTCGTCCAGCAGCATCTCAATTCTTTCCCTTGCAGTATATTTTCCTTTTTGGTGCTGGGCTTCAATTCTCTCAATTCCGCCGCCAAGTCTGGCTTTTGCCCGCATATCCATCAACTCTTTTATCTTATCTTTAATTGGCATTTATCCTCCATGTAAAACGCGAAAAACACTTTCAATGTTTTTCACGGCTGTTAAAAAAAATATATTCTTCTAAGGTAAAATTAGTATGGTTTCCATATTATAAATAAAGCAATAAACTTTTTAATTGAATTACTTGTCAAGGTTTCTCACAAAGCTCCGTTAGTACGCCGCAAGTTGATTTTGGGTGAAGGAATGCTATATTCAATCCTTCCGCTCCCGCCCTGGGATGTTTGTCAATCAATTGAACGCCATTTGATTCGGCTTCTTTAAGTGAATCTGCAAGGCTCTTGACCGCGAAAGCTATATGATGAATTCCTTCTCCTTTTTTTTCAATGAATTTCCCAACCGGACCATCTGGTTCAGTCGATTCTAACAGTTCAATTTTTGTCTGACCTACCATAAAAAAAGCCGTTCTCACCTTCTGGTCTTTTACTTCTTCGATTGAGTAACATTTGAAACCCAACACTTCCTCGTAAAATTTTATTGATTCGTTCAAGTTTTTTACGGCTATACCAATGTGTTCTATGTGGCTAATATTCATAACAGACTCTTAATATTATTTTGATTTATCGTTGTTAAACAATATATGTGCCGAACGAGATTATTCCACAAACCATAAAAGTTAACAAAAAGTGCATTAAATATACGAGTATTTTGCCGGAGCGTAAACTGCTTTTCTCATAAGTTAGAATACAAATTACTAAAATTGAACTCCGAAAAAAATAATTATAAACTTGACAAATATAGCACGGAGGCGTATTTTTTGAACTCAAATTTTGAACAACTGTATTCCGCGTTAGCTCAATGGTAGAGCATGCGGCTGTTAACCGCAGGGCTGTAGGTTCGAGTCCTACACGCGGAGCAAAAGGGCGGATTTAGTCCCTTTTATGTTATGAACTTGAGCAGTATCCGGTTGTTGATTAAAAGATTAACAAGATGTTTTGCGGTGCTCTGTTCGTTTTAATTAACTTATCCAATATTAATTAAGGGGCATCGTAAGATGGCTGACAAAGTAAAAGGAACCGTTAAATGGTTCAATAGCACAAAGGGCTATGGATTCATTTCCCGCGAAGACGGCGAAGATGTATTTGTTCACTTCCAATCTATCATTGCCGATGGTTACAAAACCTTGAAAGAAGGACAGCAAGTTGAATTCGTTGTCGCCCAGGGAGAAAAAGGTTTACAAGCTCAAGAAGTAAAAATTTTAGGCTAATCAAACGAAATTTTTTCAAGGCGGTCGTTATTGACCGCCTTTTTTATTTTAAAGTGTTTTCTAATGCTCAATTAATTTCTTAATGAAAAATTTCATTTCTTTTCTGCTGCTTTATTCAACTATAATGTTTATTAATAATTATGCTTCAGATAAATTCTATTTCATAATCAGAGTCGATGATATTATGTCAAGAAACACTTCATATCAGCCAAGGAGTATAGTTCCATTCCTCGAAGCAATTGAAAAAAGAAATGCTAGAATAACGTGGCTTGTAATCCCGCACAGACTTACCGAAGATGTGAATAAAAATGGAATATTGAAAAATGAATTGATTGAATCTGTAAACAGAGGGCACGAGATTGGACAACACGGCTATAATCACATTTGCAGCAAGTGCGGACATTCAAGTCACGAGATGTACTGCACAACATTCAATTACCCTTTCAGCAATTACGAACAGACTAAAATAGTAAACGAAGGTCTTGAAATACTTTATGACTCTTTAGGAATTATTCCTAAATTATTTGTTTCACCCGGACATAACGAAGATGATATGACCTATCGGGTCTTGTCGGAAACAGGGTTTGATTTTATATCAACGACTAATGTGAATAAATCATACTTATATGAAAATCTTTTCAATCTCGCTGCTCATCGAGAATTCACGTGGGCATTAACAAACGCAAACTATAAAAATAATTTGAATGCAGCACTTTCAGACATTAAAATCAAGAAAGAAAATGACGGGTATTATTGCCTGTTACTACACGATCCATTTATACGTTCGGGATATGAGAGTGGAATTGTAATAAATTGGATGGGAGAACTCCTCGATTCTTTGAACTCAACTTACAGCGGAGAGATTACCTATGTTACTTTAAGTTCTGCAGCAGAAAAATTTCTTCATCCGACTTCCTTTGAAAGGGAATCCCCCAAAACTGCTTATACTTCTCAACTTCGTAATTATCCCAATCCGTTCAACACATCAACAATAATCGAATTCCAAATTCCGGCTGCGGATTTCGTAATCATAGAAATATTCGATATTCTAGGAAGGGAGGTTGCAAAGTTATTGAACAGCCCGATGCAAGCTGGTAAACATAAAATTGAATTTAGCGGGAATGACGATAGGAAAAAACTTTCAAGCGGTATTTACCTCTGCAGACTGAAGACCTCCCGGCAAATTATCACATATAAAATGATTCTAATGGAGTAGTCTGATTAAAGAATATACTTGCTCAAGTCTCTGTTCTTCACAATTTTATCAAGCCGTTCGCCCACCAGTTCCCTCGTGATGGTTATTTCCTCGGAAGGAATACTGTCCGGGACATCAAACAAAATATCTTCTAATAGAGTTGTTAAAATAGTATGTAGTCTTCTTGCGCCGATATTTTCAACTTCTTCGTTAACAAGAGCAGCTATTTTAGCCACTTCCCTGATGGCTTCATTGGTAAAACTTATTTTAACTCCCTCAGTATTAAGTAATGCTGTATACTGCTTAAGCAAAGCATTATTCGGGATTGTGAGTATTTTTATAAAATCTTCTTCGGTCAGGCTTTTAAGTTCAACCCTTATAGGAAATCTGCCCTGAAGTTCCGGAATTAAATCCGATGGTTTTGCAACGTGAAAAGCGCCTGCAGCAATAAACAAAACATGGTCGGTTTTCACCGCGCCGTATTTTGTGTTAACTGTCGAACCTTCAACTATTGGAAGTAAATCTCTCTGGACGCCCTCTCTTGATACATCGGGTCCGTGCCCTTTTCCCGAACCGGCAACCTTATCAATTTCATCGATGAAAATTATTCCGGTCTCCTGTACGCGTTGAATGGCTTCTTTTTGAACGGCTTCCATGTCAATTAATTTTTGAGCTTCTTCTTGAGAGATAATAACTTTTGCTTCTTTGATTGTGGTTTTTCGTTTCTTTTTCTTTTTAGGGATCATACTGCTCATAAGTTCCTGAATGTTTATACCCATATCATCCATGCCAATAGGGCCCATAACCTGCATGCCTATTTGTGAAACCTGCACATCGAACTCAATCATTTTATCATCCATCTCTCCATTTCTAAGTTTTTCTCTCATCCACTCACGAGTTTTTTCATTCTGAAATAATTCGTTGTTCTCGTCTTCAGCCGAAAGCTTATTCGGCTTTCTGACAGGCGGAATAAGTATATCAAGTATTTTCTCTTCTGCAATTTTATCCGCTTTGCTTTGAACCACAATTGCTTTTTCGGATTTAACCATTTGCACAGCTATTTCTGTCAGATCCCGCACCATTGATTCGACATCTCTTCCGACATAGCCTACCTCTGTAAATTTAGATGCTTCCACTTTTATGAACGGAGCATCAGCGAGTTTTGCAAGTCTTCTTGCAATTTCCGTTTTACCTACTCCTGTCGGTCCAATTAAAATAATATTATTTGGTACAATCTCTTCCTTAATATCTTCGGATACTTGTTGTCTTCGCCATCTATTACGAAGAGCAATTGCCACTGCTCTCTTTGCATCAGTCTGACCAATAATATAATAGTCTAATTCTTTTACTGTTTGTCTTGGAGTAAGATTTTTCATCTTATCGTTTTTTGACCTGCCGTTTTTCATTCTTTAATTTTCCTTATCATCAATAACTTCAATGTTTATTTTATCGTTTGTATAAATACAAATTTCGGAGGCTGTTTTAAGCGCTTCGGCAACAATTTCTTTAGCCGATAAACTACTGTATTTCTTCAGCATTTTAGCGGCAGCCAAAGCATACATTCCACCAGACCCGATAGCGATGATATTATCATCAGGTTCTATCACATCTCCCGTTCCTGATACGATAAATGCTTTATCCTTTGAAATAACCGCAATCATTGCCTCAAGTCTTCGTAAAAACTTATCTGTTCGCCAATCTTTCGCAAGCTCAACCACAGCGCGTTCTACATTTCCTCTATACTGTTCGAGTTTTTCTTCAAACCGTGAAAGCAGAGTAAAAGCATCGGCTGCCGCTCCAGCGAATCCACAGAGCACTTTTCCGTTATAAAGTTTTCTGATTTTGGTCGAACTATGTTTCATGACCGCGTTGCCAAGCGTAACTTGTCCGTCACCACCTATAGCAGAATGACCATTATGAATAATGCCGCATATTGTTGTTGATTTAATTAATCTTTTCAAATTTATCCCCTTGTGTTAAGGTAACGATTCTTTGCTTTCAATCCATTTATTTATCCATTCGGCGAAGACATTTGTGAATGGAACCGCCAAAATTCTTCCACCAAAACCTATGTATTTATAAACGAGCGTGTTTAGGTTATTAACTTTCACGGACTTAAGCAAGTTTTCGTCAATTGTAAGCCCGTATTTATTAGCAAGTTCAACAGTTCTGTCAACCATAAGGTTGCTTCCCATCTGCCCGCTAAGCTGTTTCGCAAGCTCTTCTTTTATTTCCTCGTAGGCTCCGGTAAATTCTTTTTGTTCCTCTTTTTTATCGAGAAGCTGAAAAAGAGAATAACCCTCATCAACTTTTATCGGTCCATAAATTTCTCCTATTTCAAGCGTGCCGGCAATTCTTCCAATTTCACCGTACGCCGTAACCGGGAAGAATCCGGTTTCACCATTTTGCTGCTTGACCCAGGAACGCTTTGTATGCTTAACCGCAATCTCTTTTAAACCGGCGCCCTTGTCAAGTTCATTGAGAGCCATTTCAATTACTTCAAGACTGTCGGTTAATAATTCAGATATATTGACCATTGTCGGAACTAAAACTTTATTTTGCTTTTCGCTGTAATAATTATAAACATCATCATCAGATAATTTAACTTCTCTGAGAATTTCTCTTTTGTAGAGTGTGCCCAAATAATTATCACGCCACACCGAAACATAGTTTTGAACTTCGGGTAGATTGTGCAGACCCCTCTGACGCGCCTCGCGGTTCAGCAATTCCTGTTCAATCATTGTTTTAATTCTCGCATTTAGCTTAGCGCGGATTATATCAGGATTTGTTATATTCGAGTAGAAACCTTCGAAAACAAATTCATGCAAAAATTGACGCAAGGTTACTGGATTAGTATCGAATTTAATGAAAGGCATTTCAAGAGAATCAGGGCCGAACTCCTTAGATATGGCGAAAAAGTCTTTGTCAAGCAAATGTATATTTCCGCCTTGTTCAATATTTGATTCAATTCGGTTTTTCTCAAGCAGCTTTGCAACTTTTTCAGAAAGACTCCAGAACAGTTCTCCGTCAACGTTTACGTTTTTACCTTTAAAAAATTTTCTGTAAAAATTATTATAAACTTTATCCGTTGCTCTAGAATCAACTGTTCTGCGTATATCCTTTTCAAGAGTACGGGCTTGCCCTTCATCGGTTATAATGCGCTGAACTACGGTATCTAACTTAAAGATATACCAGCCTTCCGGAGATTTTATAGGGGAAGTAAATTCGTTTTGTTTTAATGAATACAGCGCATCTTCAGCGTATTCATCCATCTTACCGAAAGAAACGACGTAAAGCGTATCCTGCAGCGCCGCTTCGGGTCTGGCTGCCAGAAGTAAATCAAACGGGAACCCGTTTTGAAGAATCTGGTACAGGCTGTCAATCTCACTTTGTCTTTCAGCATAAAGAAATTTTACAAGCAGGTTGTAAGCCGCTCTTTGATTTGCAAGAATAAATTCATTCGGGTCGTGATTAACCCTGTCTATGATTTCTTTTCGATATAGAGCATCGCGCCAATACATTTTTTCGAGAGCCTTGAAAGTATAGTTCATGATATCTGTCGTGTCAAGTTTAACGTTTTCAGCTTCCAATGCCCAAAGTTTTTCGGCGATCATCGAATAGAGAAGCTCTAACTTATAGTATTCCTCCCGGCTCTGAATATTCCTCCCGATTTGCGGCGATAATTCATATCGGCTCTTGAATTCCTCAACTGTAATTACCTTGCTGCCCATCTTTGCAAGTATATTAGATTCTTCTGTCTGAGCAAAAGAAGATGAAGCGGAGATAAGAAAGAAAATTAAAATCAAATTAGCTTTGTTTTTTTTCATAGCCTCAATCAAAATATTTTTGGAAAAATTCGCGGCACATTATTCTGATAGTCAATATATTTTTGTCCGAATACTTTAACCAACTTTTTTTCTTCGAAATAAGAACCCGCAATAAAATATGCGGTCATGCAGACAAAAAACACAAGATAGAACAAATCCATTTGCGGTCGAGCCCCCAGGAAAATTATTGCAAAAAAATATACGGGATGACGCACAATCTTAAAAGGACCCCGATTTATTAGTTCCAGCTTTTCGTCTCTATCTTCGATATCGTATTGATCAGCCATAAACCGCTTTATCTGGTTAATCCCGAGAAACTCTTTCATATTTATATAACGCGAAACCCAGTAAAGTCCCATCAGGGATAATACTTGGACTGCAAAGATAATAATGTCGAACGGACTATCTAAGTCATAAATTATCACATCCGGTTTAGGGGAGAGGCTGTATGCCGCAATAAAAGTTATAAGTGAAATAAAATTGTAAAAAAGTCTGTAAAATGCTATCGAGTCTCCGATCTTTTCAGCCAGTTTATCCTTCAACTTTCTTGAGGCAAGAAATGAATGTATTAAGCCGAAAAACGAGAATAAAACAAGAGTTAAAAAAATATCGCCAAGGTATATCATATTTCCTTACGTAGTCTTGCAACAGGGAGCATAAGCTGTTCGCGGTATTTGGCAACAGTGCGGCGCGCAATGTGAATGCCTTTCTCTTGAAGCATGGCAGCTATTTTATCGTCGCTGTATGGCGATTTTTTATCCTCGTTATCACAGATTTCTTTTATCAATTCTTTAATATGTTTATTAGATATCTCCGTTCCGGAATCCGTTGAAAGCCCCTCGCTAAAAAAGTATTTTAGCTCGTGAATTCCTTGGGGGCTTTGTACATATTTCCCGTTAACTACTCTGCTTATAGTTGATATATCCATCATTACTTCTTCGGCAATGTCTTTGTAAATCATCGGCTTAAGAAAGCGGGGACCGTTCTCAAAAAATTCATATTGTTTTTCTACAATTGCACGCATAATCTTCATCAGCGTTTGCCTCCGCTGCTGGATCGATGCTATGAACCACTTAGCAGATTCAAATTTTTCTCGAAGGAATTTGTGAGTTTCTTTTTCTCGTTCAGAAACTTTACGCTTTCTCTTTTTAGTGTCAAGCATTTCAAGATAGGTCTGGCTTATAGTTACCGAGGGCACACTTCTATCGTTTAATGTGATGATGTAATTGTTCTCCAGCTTTTCTACAATAAAATCCGGTGTGATTTGATTAATCTCCTCTGAGGCAATATTTCCTTCGCCCGGTTTGGGATCTAATTTGTGTATAATTTCGACAGCGGATTTAAGAGTTTGTCTGTTCAAATTCAGACTTTTTTCTATCTGCTCAAAACGCTTGTTAACAAAATCTTCAAAGTTATGTTCAAGTATCTGCTCGGCAAGGTAAGAATAATACGGATCGAACGATGAATTTCTGATTTGAATTAGAAGGCACTCTCTTAAATTCCCTGCGGCAATGCCCACTGGTTCCAGAGTTTGTATTCGTTTAAGAACATCTATCGCATCTTCCATTGAAACTTTTACGTCCTCAAACAGTTCGAGATCCTCAACCATTTTAGATAAATCCTGTTTAAAATATCCGTCTGTATCAAGGCTTTGAATAATAAGCTCGCCTAATACCATCTGCTCTTCCGATAAGTCAAGCAGATAAAATTGTTCGAGCAGTTTATCGGAGAGAGTCCTTCTGGAAGGAGCAACAGGATATACTCTATCGTCATCGTCCGGACTTTTATTCATTCTGATTTCTTCGAAGTCGCTTTGATTCATAAAATCTTCAATTTCAAACTCATCCTCTTTAGAAGCTGTTTCTTCAAAATCATTTTCGTCATTGTCCTGTTTCTCTTTATCTTCTGCTTGATCCTGTGTCAATTCATATTCATCTACAAGCGTTTCTTCAAGTATGGGATTCAATTCCAATTCGGTTTTAATCCTCTGCTCTAAAGCGAGAGTGTTTAACTGAAGCAGCTTTTGATATTGAATTTGCTGCGGAGAAAGTTTTTGCTGCTGCGATAATTTCTGGTGCAATGATAGCATCTTATCTACCTAATAATTGATTTTAGTTTCAATAGCCATTTATTTCCAAATCTCCTCTCAAGTGCTTCTGTGCAAAATTCTATTATTGATATTTTTGTTTCGTTTCCTTTAATAAGAGCCGGCTGACATTCGTCATATTTCTCATAGCGTAAAACTGGACCGCCGAAATCGCTGATTCGAATCGGGAAAAGATGACAGGAAATCGGTTTCCTAAAATCAGAACGCTTGTTGAAATAAGCTTTTTCGATTGAGCATCTTGCGACATCGCTTTCATAATAAACAAAAACACATTCTCGTTTATTCATACTTTTTAGCATGATTATTCCGTCCTTTGCCTCCCAAAACCCTTCCTGCTTTATTTTAATCAAGTGAGCCTCAGGCACAAATTCTGCAATATTCTCCAAATTCTTTTCGATTTCCAGTATTTCTTCGTAAGTGACCGGCGCTCCGAAATCGCTTTTCATCGTGCAGCATGCGCCTTTGCACTCCTTAAGGTCGCAAGTAAACTTTGTTCTAAAAAGCTCATTATTAATGACTACGCCATCTATTTCAGTTAAATCCGGCTTCATTTTTTTATGGAATAATTTTTGCTAAAATAATGATTTAGTTTGGTTTAATAAAGATTTTGTTTTTTATTTCAAAAACTTTTTTCATAAATAAGTCAATATGGATTTTCACGATAAAACAATTTTAATTACCGGAGCCTCGGCTGGAATCGGGAAAGCTTTGGCAGAAAAACTTTCAGACACTCGCTGTAAAATTTTCTTTATTGCACGCAGGAAAGAACTATTAAACGTGATCAGTGAATCATTATCAGAAAGTAATGCCGAGCTGCATCCTATAGGATGCGATACAAGCAGCAAAGATGAAGTTTGTAAAGTATATTCGGAAATAGCATCTATATCAAACGGAATTGATGTTGCGATATTAAATGCCGGGGTTAGCTTTAGAACCAGTATTGAAGAATTCAATTCGGAATTAGCTGAGACAACTTTTTCTACTAACTTCTTCGGCGCCGTCTATTGGATTGAGAATTTACTTCCTGATTATATGCGGAAAAGGAAAGGAATAATCGCGCTTGTATCCAGCCTTGCAGATAACAGAGGCTACTCCGGCAGCGGGTTTTATTGTGCCAGCAAAGGTGCTCTTTCAATTTTAGGCGAAGGGTTAAGATCCGAATTACATAATTACGGCATAAAAGTAATAACCGTTAAGCCCGGCTTCGTCAAAACACCTATGACAGATAAAAATGACTTTAAAATGCCGTTTATGATAGACGCAGGGAAAGCAGCAGATATTATTATTAAGGGGATTAGAAAAGAAAAAGATATTATTTCCTTTCCGATGATCACATCTCTTTCCTCTAAACTTATCGGATGCATGCCGTCTCTCATTTATCATTTCCTTGAAAGAAATTTTTTTAAAAAGTAAAAATAATTCACTTTCGAATTTGATTGATTTATGTGTCTTTTCTTATTAGTTTAATCACGCAAACCATTAACACTTATTTCTGCTTGGATTTAATAATTAAGTAATCCGGGAGGATAAAATGCCTGCTAAAAAAGTAAAAGAGTTTCTGGATCAAAACAATATCCGTTATCTGACAATAATTCATTCAATAGCCTACACAGCCCAGGAGATTGCGGCTGCCGCTCATATCAAAGGCAAAGGATTTGCCAAGACGGTGTTGATTAAGACTGATGGTAAACTTGCAATGTGCGTGCTGCCTGCCTCTTACAAAATTGATTTTGACTTACTTAAAGAGGCTTTGAGAAAAGAGGATGTTCGGCTTTCTAATGAACAGGAATTCAAGGATAAATTTCCCGGCTGCGAAGTCGGGGCTATGCCGCCGTTTGGCAATTTATATGGCGTTGATGTTTATGTCGCAGCCAGTCTTGTTGAAGACGAAGAAATCGCATTCAATGCTGGCAGTCATACAGAAATCATCCGTATGCAATACAGTGATTTCGAAAGGCTTGTTAAACCGAAGATTCTAAGGTTCAGCGCAAAATATAGAACATAGCCTATTTGCTTAAAAGTACAAAAATCATAGAGTAACAAAATAAATAATCCAAGTAAATTACTTTATCGAAGGAAGGCAGCGACGTACAGAGACATAACCGTTTCGGGCAAAGGCAGTTAAAGCGGTTTGGGCTTCAACCGGCAGATATCCCGCACTCGGAACAATTCGTCCGCCAGATTCAAGATAATACGGCTTGCCTTCGATTTCAATGATTATTCCAAAATGCCCGCTGCGTCCGGCAATATCGCCCGGCTGCAGAAGCTTAATTTGTTCATCAGAGACTTCGGTTCCTTTATTGATCCGTATAATTTCTTCGCCAAGTAAAATCATTTCTTTTGTGTCAAGCCGATAATTATTTGGCGTATCTTCTCTACCGCCTGTATCTTCAAGTTCTTTCTGCCCGCAGAAAATTTTATATCCCGTTGATGAAAACAAAGCAGCTGCAGAATCAATTAAATTGAAGTGAACGGCAAGTTCGTAGGGCAGAGCGGCATAACCGGAACAATCAAGCCCGAATTTATTTTTATAACGCGTGCCTTTGATTTGCGGGTCGTCTAAATCAAAAATATCTCCACCCCATCTGTAAAATTCTCTGTCAAAATACGTTCTAAAAATTTCGTATCCGAAGATCGCAAGGTCGTTCACAATCTCTACTGGATGTTTTCTTCGTAATTTTTCAATTTGCGGCTGCAATATCGGGGTTATTACTTCCTCTAAAAAGGATCTGTTGCTGGTGATATATCCATTGAAGAATTTTTCGCCTTTTTTGATTTCAATGGAATCCCCGATAATTTCGCGGTTGAATTGTGTTAGTAATTCGTCCGAAGGAGATACAAAATCGATCTGCTTTTCGAAAGAATTAAAATCAATTGAAGCCTCTTTTATCACATCCCGGCTCGAGCAATAGTAAATTGAAAAAAGCAGTAAAATAAACATAAAAACTGCGGTCATATTTCTTAGTATTATCTTCAACTTATCTGCCTTAAATTATTGGGGGAGTTTTCCATTAATTAACTCCTCAACAAGTCTATCTGTTTTATAAACATGAATAAGGGCTTCCATTAGTCCCCAGGAGTCAGTCGAAACAGCGCGGTTGACTTCAGGAATAAATGCAAAATCTCCGGCAAGGCTTTCTAAATTGCCGTCATGAACAAGACCCACAACTTCGCCCCGCGTATTTATTAGAGAACTTCCTGAATTACCTCCGACAATATCATTCGTAGACGCAAATCCGATTGGAACAGAGAGGTTAAAACCATCCGGTGGATTTTTCCATCTTTCGTGAAGCCCCCATGGATAAGTGCTTTGATCGAATGAATAATACCTATCCCACAAACCGTAATATGTGGTTTTACCGGGAGCGATTGTTCCGTTATATTCATAACCTTTTATAACACCGTCGGAGATTCTTAAGGTTGAAGTTGCATCGGGCGGAATTTTTCCTTTGAATAATCTGGATATCAGATTGCCAAGCTCCTGGTTTAATATTTTTAAAGTGTTCTCTGCTTCTGTGCGGACTGAAGTCAGTTTTTCTAATTCTGCTTCTGTAATTCTTATGTATTTAATTATCGGATCGTTTGAATTCAATATTGATTCTGGCGAGCCGGATATTAATTCGTCGACTTTTTCTTTTGAAGTTAATATTGAATTTCCAAGAATGTATTGCACCGCTTCTTCGCCGTTAAAGGCGCCGTAAAGAAGCCGGTAATGATAATTATCCTTCCCTAATATTTTTAACATAAAGTTTGAATGAAGAAGAAGGTTCTGCTTTTGTGTTTCCGTTTCAATTTTGGCGGGGAATATACTTTCTTTTACTGTTTGAAGTCTAATTCCTGTATAAAGTGAATCGCGTTCGCTTTCCGGAAGCCGGATTTGCTCAGCATATTTAAGCAGTTCAGAGGCAATTGAAAAATATACGGGCGATGAAGAGCGCCAGAAGCGGTATACAAAAAACTCGTTTGTCGTGTTACCCAGCTCACCTAAAACTTCATCAATAGAATTCCACAAATGACCGCAGCTCTTTTTCAAATCCGCATCCGATTCAACGGCGTTCTTTAAGTGGTTTTCAAAATCAATTTTTTTTGTCATTAGATATTTATCTTTTAACCCCATCAATCTGCCGGCATAGGATTTTCTCCCGTTGCCCGAACTTAAAACTTTATGCAGAAGCTCTGATTCTTTGTCGGGATTATTCCTAAATTCCTCGAAATGAATTTTATACAGTTCGTTGAAATAAGTTAATATTATAGGATAAAGTATATCTCTGTAATATTCTAACTCCTTTACGGAGATCATACGCCGGGTGCTTCCAGGTCTTCCAATTACAAAGATCGGTTCGCCCTCATCTGCTCCCTTCCGGCTCCACTTAAAATAATTATTAGTCTTAACCGGTTCGCCCATTTCATCGTAAGCTCTATAAAACGCAAAATCCAGCTCATAACGAGGGTATGAAAAATTATCCCAATCCCAGCCCGTTGCAGCTATCTGAAAATCTGGAGCCATAACAAGTCTCACGTCCTTGTATCTTTTGTAAACATGAAGAGAATATTTAGCTCCGTTGTAAAGAGTAACTACACGGCATGTCAATCCGTTTTCATCTTCACATTTGTTTCTTAATTCAGTGATCTTATTATCGCGTAATGAAATTTTCTCATCGTCTGAAAAACCTTCGTTCATTGCATCATGAATTTCTTTGGTTACATCTCTAATTTCAATCAGCTGGTCAACGTATAAATTCGGCACCTTACGTTCCTCTTCAGGGGAAGCTGCATAGAATCCGTCGCGGAGAATATCCTCGTTTTCTTTTTGGAGCGAGATCAAAGCGCCTCGTCCGCAGTGATGATTAGTCATTATTAATCCATCCTCGGAGACAAAAGCGGCTGAGCAGCCGCCGCCGAATTGCAAAGCGGAGAGCCGTACATTATTAAGCCATTCTTGAGTCGGGATAAAATCATAATTTTTTTTCCAATACTCAAAAGGAATTTCGTCAAATGTCCACATTGTGCCGAAATCGGATAAGGAGAATTTTATTTCATCCTTATCAATTGTTTCGTAAATACTGTATTGAGCGCGGGACGAAAGGCTAAAAAACAATAGCAACGCCGCAGTAATAACCATTATCTTGTTAAATACCATGTTTACTCCCCGGGGTTTTCGTTTAGTGTTTCGGGCAAATGCAGCGGCGTTCTGAATTCATCCGGAATTTTTCTTTGTCTTAACTCTTCGGCAATCCTTTTCGCACCAGCAATATAATCTATAATCTGCATCATGCCGCTTGAGGAAACCGATACCATTCTATTTTCTTCGGGCAAGAAGATGATGTTTCCTTTGATGCTTTCAATGTTGCCGTCGAAAGCAATTCCGATAAATTCAGCGTTCGAGTTGATTACAGGGCTTCCCGAGCTGCCGCCGGTGATATCGTGAGTGCTAATAAAATTATAGGAAGTAGAAGGATCGAATCCTTCGGCAGGCGTAACCCATCTTGGTGTTAAACTCCATGGAAAGTTGCCTTGATTGGAATAGTATCTATCGTACATGCCGTAAAATGTGGTTGTGGTCGGAGCAACTGTTCCGTTATAATTATAGCTCTTCATTATACCGTCGCTAATCCGCAAAGTAAAAGTTGCATCGGGGGGAATGCTTGTGCCGTAAACTTCGTAGTAAGCCCGCCCCAATTCATCTTCAAGAACCTTTTCTGAATCCGAGATTTCTTTTGCCATCTTATCGAGGGATGCGAGCCTGTCTTCAGCGGTCAATAAAAATTTAATAAAAGGATCTTTTGAATTAAGTATTGCCTGAGAGCCGGCTTTAACGAGATTCAAAACGTTCTCCTTATCATTAAGAGTAGTTTTATTCAGCAAATAATTTGCAGCCGCATCGCCGGTTAATCCATTTGAAAAATTTTTCACAACTTTATGATTGCTGCTGATGTTCATTACCAAATAATTGCAGAAAAGTTTTGTTTTCATTTTCTCAACGGGTGCATCAAGATTATCAGGGAAAAGCGAATTTATTGTCGAGTCAATTTTCTCTGCTTTGTAATCGGCAGTTCTTTGTTCTTCTGGAAGCTCAAGTTCTTTCGCAAGCTTAATAAGATTTCTTGCGATTCTAAAATATACCGGGGCTGCCTGTCCTACTCTAAGTGCAAATCTTTCGGGCGATAGTTTTCTTAATTCGTCGTTAAGATTTTTTATTCCATCCCAAATATGACCATATTTATTATTCAATTCAGGATTTGAAGCAACGGCATCCTTAAACTTTTTCTCAAAGTCTCTTTTACGAGCCATCAGGTACGGGTCAACTAAAGCCCGGTAAGTTTCACCAAAAACTTTGGCTGAATTTCCCCGCGCAACAATGATTGAATTAAACTCATCAGCTCGTTCAGGATAAAGCGGAAGAAGTTCTTCGTATAGTCTGACAATTCCCTCGGTTTCGAATGCACGGTTTCTATAGACGAAATCTCTGAAATATTCGAGTTGAGCTACAGTTTTAAGACGGAATGTTGATCCAGGATTTCCCACAACAAATAACGGCTCACCTTCGGCGGGGCCGTCGTGATTGAAGGCGAAAAAGTTTTTTGTTTTCAGCGGTTCTCCGTTTTCATCATAAGCTCTCATTAAAGCAAAGTCGGGATTATAGCGGGGATAAGTGAAATTATCCGGATGTCCGCCCCACAGTCCCATATCTGTTTCAAGAACAAGAACTGCGCGCACGTCATTATACCTTTTATATCCGTAAAGCGAAAATTTTCCGCCGTTGTAAAGTGAAACTACACGAGGCGTTAAGCCGGTTTCTTCCTTAAGTCTATTTTCTATTTCGGAAATTATTTTCGCTTTTACAAGCTGTTTGTCGTCGTTAATTCCAGCCGCATTAAGAGCTCTAAGGATTTCCTCAGTTACATCTTCGATATGGACTACTTGATCGACGAATAAATTTGGAACTCTTCTTTCCTTGTGGAGTGAATCAGCATAAAAGCCGAATGCATTGATGCCCTCACCTTCTTTTTCGAATCGTGAAGTAATGAAATCAACACAATGATGATTTGTTAGAATCAGCCCGTCTTCGGAAACAAATGAAGCGCTGCACCAGTTAGCAAATTTCAGCGTTGAAAGCCTTACATGTTCCAGCCATTCATCAGTCGGACGGAAAGAATAAGTTTCTTCAAAATAATCGAGCGGGGCATGCTCGAAAGTCCACATCTTGCCGGTATCAAATTTTTTCGACTGCACAGTATCAAAATTACTATGCAGGGGATAATGAATTGAATGCTCGACAGTTTTCTCCGAACCGGCACAAGACCAAATTGTGATCAAAGCCGTCAAAACCAATGATAAAAATCTGAATGAAACCGTTTTCATTTTTGATCCTATTAGTGATTTAAAAATAAATGTGATGTTCAAAATTAGCTGTTATGTAAATGTTATGAAAATAAAAAAGGGCGGGAAAATGATAAATTGATACTTGGAGGATTAAATAAAAGCATCCGGGAAATAATGCGGAACAATTTTTTTTTCGTCCTCTCGTGTGCCTGTACAGAGAGAACATTTCTTCACATAAAATATAACCGGAAGTTCAAGCGGATCGGAATAGATAAAATTAATTACCGACTGACAGTTCTCGCATTGCACCATGTGATGAGTGTGCATTTTCTCCCTGCATGCCGGGCAGAGTAAACCTGCTTCCCCTAATATTTCTCTTGACTCAAACGGAAAAATTGACTTACATTTTGTATTATTACAACAAGCAAATTTTTGGTTAGCGGTAGAATTTTTAGATATCACAACCTCCGATAAATTGATATGTAAAGTTAGAATGTTTTAATAAAGATTACTATGCAAAAAATACTGCTCCCGCTTAAAATTAACTTTAAATAATATTCAGGAGTTTTAATGTCAAAAATAAGCAGTTTCAAAGCTTACGATATTAGGGGAAAAGTTCCTTCAGAACTTAATAATGAACTTGCCTATAAGGTTGGAAGGGCTTTCGCTAAATTCTTAAATGCAGAAAAGGTCGTAATAGGAAGAGATGTCAGAAAATCATCGCCTGAACTATCACAGTCGTTAACCAAAGGTTTGAATGATGCAGGTTGCAGCGTAATTGATCTTGGACTGTGCGGCACCGAAATGGTCTATTTCGCAACGCCTTTTTTCGATGCTGACGGCGGAATAATGATTACCGCAAGTCATAACCCGCCTGAGTATAACGGATTAAAATTTGTTAAGAAAGGCTCTCTGCCGATGGGTTACAGCTCGGGCTTGAATGTGATCGAAAAAATGATTCTTGATGATGACATCGGGGAAATTTCTACCAAGAAAGGGGATATACAAAGCCGGGAAGTAATGCGGGATTTTATCGAAAATCTTTCCAGATTTTATAACCCCGCAAAGATAAAACCCTACAGAGTAGTCGTTAACGCCGGGAATGGATGCGTAGGCCCTGCGCTTGATGCAATCGAAGATAAGCTGCCTATAAATATGATTAAAATTTTTCATGAACCCGATTCGGATTTCCCGAACGGCGTACCTAATCCTCTGCTTCCGGAGAACCGGCAGCCGACAGTCGATGCTATTAGAGAACACAAAGCAGATTTAGCCGTTGCCTGGGACGGCGATTATGACAGGTGTTTTTTCTTTGATGAGAAAGGTAATTTTATCGAAGGCTATTACATTGTTGGTCTACTTGCTAAATCAATCTTAAAGAAAAATCCCGGAGAAAAGATTGTGCACGACCCGAGGCTTATATGGAATACCATTGGCGAAGTGCAAAAAGCTGGCGGCGAGGCTGTGGTATCAAAAAGCGGACATGCTTTTATCAAGGAAAAAATGCGAGAAGTCAATGCAATCTACGGCGGCGAAATGTCAGCTCATCATTATTTCAGAGATAATGCTTACTCTGACAGCGGAATGATACCCTTCCTGCTTATTATTCAGCTTATGTCCGATGAAAACAAACCACTATCTGAGCTTGTGGGTGAAATGATTAGAAATTACCCCTGTTCCGGTGAAATAAACACTACGATAGAAAACCCTGCCGTCAAGATTGAAGAGATTAAGTTAAAATACACCGGCGGAATTCTTGATACACTTGACGGTGTCAGCGTTGAGTACGACAACTGGCGTTTCAATGTGCGTATGAGCAATACCGAACCATTAATCAGATTAAATGTGGAATCTAAATTAGATGAAAAGCTAATGAAACAGAAAACAGAAGAAATTCTGGAAATAATCAGAAGTTGATTCAAAAAAGTTTTGCAAATAATTAACACTTTACTTTAATTGCCGTCTAAAGAAATAAATTTATTTTAGGGAGAATATTTATGGCTAACGAAAAAGACAAAACAATAGATGTTGATAAACTGCTCAAGAATAAATTAAAAGCAGTTAGTATTGCCGATCTCGAGAAGGGAATTTCGAAGGTGGTATCGGAACTGGTCGGCGAGGATTACAAATGCTCGGTCAACGATATTAAGTATTCAATGTTCAGCGGCGCTGATTTCCACGTTAAAATTGAATTGACGTACAACCCGGAAGATTAAATTAATTTCCCCCGCTCAATGGCGGGGGAGATTAATTACTGCATATTATGATAGACCGACTGAACGTCGTCGTCTTCTTCAATTGCCTCGATTAGTTCGTTCACTTCTTTCTGCTGTTCTTCGTCCAAATCTTTGTAATTATTAGGAATGTACTGGAATTCCGTCGCGCTTATTTCCAGTTCTTTTTCTTCAAGAGCCTTCTGCATATTGCCGAATTCCTGAAATGGAGTATAGATATAAAAGAAATCATCGTCGTGTGAGAATTCATCAAGCCCGGAGTCTATTAGTTCAAGCTCAAGTGTCTCAATCTCTACTTCACTCTTTCTTAAGACTTTGAACAGGGCTTTTCTTTCAAACATAAAAGTTATTGATCCAGTACTGCCGAGAGCGCCGTTGTGTTTCCGGAAATAATGCCGGATGCTCGCCACAGTTCTTGTAGGATTATCCGTTGCACATTCAATTATCATTCCGACCCCGTGCGGACCGTAACCTTCATAAATTATTTCTTGATAACCTGCAGTATCTTTTGAAGATGCCCTCTTGATAGCGGCTTCCACTTTATCCTTAGGCATATTAACTGTTTTAGCGTTTTGAACGGCAAGTCTGAGTTTTGAATTACTTTTCGGGTCAGATCCGCCGGCTTTAACAGCAATCTCAATGTCTTTCCGTATTCTGTTGAAAGCTTTAGACATTTTTGCATATCGAGCAAACATCTTATGCTTTCTTGTTTCGAAAATTCTTCCCATATATTCTCACAAATTATTTGAAATTATTACTCTTATTTTCTTAGCAAATTTAAGAATTTAGCACGAAATATTTCGGAATTAAAAGCTGGGGGGGAGATTTCATGAATGAAATCTCTACTTTAAAGAAAACCTCCGAGGTTTTTTTGATGAACTCCGGAGGTTTAATTAGAAAGATTCTTCTTCTACTTACTTTTAGATTATTCCTTCTTTGCTTTCAAAGTATCCCAAACCATATATGCGGCTATGGCTGCGAACATAAATATTGATAATATTTCGGCGCCGTGGCTTTCAGCCCATTCACCTAACCGCCAGTCAAATTCAAGATACCGCAGAATTGCGCTCAACACGCCCATTAAAGCGCCGCCGGCTATAAAACCTGATGCAATTAGCGTCCCTCTTTCTCTGCGTGCACGGTTTAAATCTTGGTCTTTACTTCTTGTAGAAACAAAATGAGCAATTATTCCGCCGACTAACAGAGGAGTATTCAATTCAAGCGGGAGATACATGCCAAGTGCAAATGCAAGCGCAGGAACGCCTATCATTGTAAGAATTAATGCCATAAAAGCGCCGGATAAATAAAGCATCCATGGAGCCGGCTGGTTAGACATCAATGGTTGAATTACAGCAGCCATCGCATTAGCCTGCGGGGCAACAAGCGCATCAGGTCCGGTAAATCCGTAAGTTTCGTTCAATACCATTATGATCCAGGCAACGGTAGCCGCCGAGAAAATTGTACCGAGAAATTTCCACCTTTCCTGTTTATAGGGAGATGAACCCAGCCAATAACCAATCTTCAAATCAGTTATAAAAGCCCCTGCCTGTGATAATGCCGTACAAACAACCCCGCCTATTATCAATGCTGAAACCATTCCTGCCGGTCCGGATAAACCTATTGAAACCAATATTACCGAAGAGAGAATGAGAGTCATTAATGTCATTCCAGATACCGGATTTGTACCGACTATGGCAATAGCAGTTGCAGCTACAGTAGTGAAGAGGAAAGAAATAATTAAAGCGATTAGCAAACCTACAAATGCATGCCCTGCATTATCAACAACGCCAAACATAAAGAATAAGAAAATCAAAACTGCAGTTAAGATAATACCTCCGGCAACAAATCCCATCGGCAGATCGCGTTGTGTTCTTACATTATTTCCTTCAATGTTCTTCTTGCCGAAAATTTCATTATAACCGAGTATAAAAGATTTTTTAATTATGCCCGAAGAACGGATAATTCCTATCAAGCCTGCCATTGCAATTCCGCCGATACCAATATGCCTGACATAATTCCTGAAGATAGTTTCTGGGGACATATCTTTTATTAACACAGTGATATTTGCCCCGATTGGGCTGGTAATATAGTCGCCAAGATAAGCGAAGATTGGAATTATCAAGTACCAAGATACGAAGGAACCAGCCGCAATAATCGCAGTGTATTTTAATCCGACGATGTAGCCAAGACCTAAAATCGCAGAGCTGATATTTAATCTGAATTCGAGTTTCAATTTATCTGCAAGAGCCTCACCCGCAGGAAGAACTTTTGTAGTGAACACTTCAGACCAAGCTCCGAATGTTGCAACGACAAAGTCGTATAAGCCTCCTATCAAACCGCTGATTACAAGTACAAAAGCCTGGCTTCCGCCTTTTTCACCAGCAACGAGGACTTCGGTAGTTGCAGTAGCTTCAGGGAAGGGGAATTTTCCATGCATTTCAGACACAAAATATTTTCGGAAAGGTATTAGGAATAATATTCCTAAGAATCCGCCGAGCATCGACGCCATAAAAACCTGGAAGAAGCTTACTTCCAGTTCGAGAATATACAGAGCGGGAATAGTAAAGATAGCTCCGGCTACTATTGTGCCTGAGGTTGCTCCGATTGACTGAATAATCACATTTTCGCCGAGTGCATCTTTACGCTTAAATGCAGCCGACAAACCAACGGCGATAATCGCAATCGGTATTGCCGCTTCGAATACCTGACCGATTTTTAATCCGAGATATGCAGCGGCTGCAGTGAAGAAAACTGCCATTATTAGACCGAGAAAAACAGACCTGAAATTTACTTCCGGATATTCTCTATCCGGCAGCATTACCGGGGCGTATTCTTCTCCGGGTTTTAACTCTGTGTAAGCATTTAGGGGTAAACCAACAGGTTTTTGTCCGGGGATATGTTCACTCATTTAGTTCCTCCTTTAGAAGTGAAATAAATTGGTAATTCGTATTCGACTTTCTCTTTTGAACTTGATTTGAAGTTGACTACAGCTTTAAATTTTGCATCGATGGGTATCGAAATTTCGGGTAAAGAATAATCGAGAGTAATCTTCCGCGGAGAGGCAGGATACAGTTTTACTCTCTCGCTTGAAAGCTTTATTTGTTTTGAATCTTTAATCGTTGTTGTTTCTACCACGTTTACTTTCATACTTTGTTTATCGTGGGCATAACCCGGCACAAGCACAAGTTTTAATTTTTTTTCATCCTGTTTAAAATTATTTTTAACCGAAATAGAAGCATAATGATAGCTGAAGCCTCCGCTTGATAAAGTATTATTGTCTTCATCAAAAATGAGTACCGCAAAATCCGTTAGCTTATTGAAATCTTCGTAGTTCAGTTTTAGATCAAATCGTCTTCCGGTTTCTTCTTTTGTCAATACAAAGGGAATTTCAAGGTAATTTGTCTTATCCAGGTTAATACTGTAATTTCTTTCATAACTATTTATCTGAGCGCTCAACAGCAAGTCGGCTGGTTTATCAAAGAGATTAATGAGCGACATAGTCTTATTATTCTGGCAGATATGATCTCCTTCCGCGAGTCTAATGCCGTCAAACTCTATTTGTAAATCGTATGTGGATTTTCTTCCGGCTGTAAAATTTCCAATCACAATCAATTCATAAACACCGGGTTCGGGGTTATAAAAATAATCCTCATAGCTTGCGCCGCCGGCGTCGGATACAACATATCCAATTTTTCTTCCTCTGCCTGCCGGATCGTGCAGATAATACCTAAGGCTAGTGAATTGGCCTCGGGCTGAGTTGAGGCTGATTCTCATATTTGAAGCCCCCGGCGGAACATTTAGAAAATATCTTTTATGCACGCCGGGCATAAGAGTTTCATTCATAAAAGACTGCGAATAATCATTCCCTTGATTAAATTGAAATGGAACTATAACTGTCGCCATCATCTCAAATTCTAAAATATTTTTGCTTCCATCCCGGTACGCATAAATTTTTCCGTTATACATTCCAGGTTCGGTCATTTTAGATTTGTCGAGCTTAACGTTCAAAGCCGCTGTTTGATCATTCCTCAGATGTATTTTTGATTGAACAGGTTTAAGCCAGTCGCTGTCGCTTTTTATATTGTATAACCTATAAAAAGTTGGTTTGTTAATGAAATTATTTCTCTTAATTCTGAAAGTAAAATCCTCGGCGCCGGTGAGATACGAAGCGTTTCTAATGTATAGATTCGGCGATGGTTTATCTGGCATCGAGCTTGCATAGGATGTAATGGAATAAGTCTCAAAATTATTCAGTTCGCCAGTCTGAAGAATTGAAAGTAAATATTTGTAAGCATTCATAATATTAATAAAACCGCCTCCCTGATCAACGTGGTCGTAGTCATTCCATTTAACAGCGCCTTCACGTATTGTTTTGTACAAAAATGCCGAAGGAATTTTTACATCGGGGAATTCGCTTTTTGCGGCGCTTAAAAGCAAAGCCATCACACCCGCGGAGTAGGGGCTGGCCATACTCGTTCCCCAATAGCGGTCATTGTTATCAAAATTAGGAACCGTTGAAACACAAGCCCCCGGAGCTATGACATCAGGTTTTGATGTCTCGGCTCCTCTCGAGCTGAAATGCAGAAGAATATCTCGATCTAAAGCTGCGCCGTAAAGATTATTGGCTGCATCCTTAGTCAAAACCGCACCCGATGAAAAAACCGAAGATTTATTTGAGGGAAGACCAATTGATGAGATCCCGGGTCCCTCGTTGTCATTGGATTTTGCAATGTAGAGATAAGGATTGTTTTTTACTAATTCATCCAGAAAATATTCCATTTCTGAATGACCTTCTATTTCCGAACCGATGCCATAACTCATGTTGATAATGCAAGGTTCTTTTATTTCCTTAGATAATTTATCTGCATATAGATAAGCTTTCTTCATACTTTCGGTAACGGTAGCACCGCCGCTAAAATTGTTGTTGCCTATTTTTAACCCGATAAGTTTAGCGCCTGGGGCAACACCGTTTACAAACGTATCTCCGATTCTACTTCCGGCTGCAATACCAGCGCAGTGAGTGCCGTGACCGCCGTCGTCAAAAAAGAAAGAAACTTTATTTTCTTCAGGAAAAATATTTACTGCAATTGTTAATAAAGGCAAGCCGTTTTTGTTCTCGAATGAGAAAGTATCGAAATTTTCCTTGTAATTTCTGATCGGTTTTTCATCGGAAATATCGCCATCGTTATTTTTATCAAGAAGGATTATCCAAGAATTATCGGACTTAAAAACCGCAAAGTAAAATAAGTCGTCTTGTTTTCCATTGCCGTTAATATCCTTTATTCCGGAGCCGGAATTTTTCCACAAATTTTCGTGTAAAACACCGATGAAAAATTCATCATTGCCGTTATTCAATAAGGAATTATCAGTCACTTTAACTTTTAAGTTATTGTCTTTATTGATCAGGTAATGAACGCCGCCGTCCTCATCAATTTTAGCTTTGTAATAAATAATATCACCTTGCCCTGTAAAGTCTTGGACATCAATAACTTTAGTTTCGCCGGTAGACGTTTTTGTCAACCCGGCAATTCCCATATCAATACCGGTATCAAGCACAATAACAACTGTGCCTCGTCCGTCATATTCCGGGTAATTCAATAAAAATTCCTCCACTCCAGTTCCGACTAAAGGAATAAGAGTCTGCGAAGAATCCTGAGCATAAATAAAATTAATAGACAATATTAGAAATAATAGTTTCAAATAAGTATTCATTTTTCACTCGTTTAATTGTTCTGTTTGTTGTTGAATAATATTTTCGTCAAGTTCGGAGTAATCTAATTCCGAACCGAGTAAACTGTGCGGTATCAAGTAGACGATCAATAGAACTATTGCTGCGGTTAAAGCCCATTTGTGAGGTTTGTTTGTTTTTCGGTACATGTAAAGCGCGATAAGCCAGAATATGAGCGCGGCTGCCGTTTTATTGTCAGTAAGATCATGTCCGAATGGGAAGCCGGTCCAGTAAGCATCAAATGCATATTTCTGTATGATTGGACCAAGAATCATACCGCCGACGAACAGAAAGGAAATTGTTAAATATGTTAAAACTTTCACATCCGGATTATTGGAAAAAAAATCTAAGCCTGTTCTCGTGGAAAGAAACATTGCACCAAACATCGCAATTACATGAATTATTAAAATAGGCGCAGGCACTGCACCTTTAAACCTAATAACGACGTGTTTACCTTTTGGCAGCGTTATTGATTCGCCCTTTTTTTCTAATTCAACGTAGTATTCCAGTTTGCCGGCTGGAGGTTGGGAAGGCAGCTCTGCACTGAATGCACCATCCGAATAAATCATTTGGACTTTTGTCCAATCATCATTTGTTTTAAACCGTTTCCATTTTAATACGGCTGAGATTTCCGAATCTTGTGTTTCAATTTTTACATCATGATTAATCCCAACATCCTGGCTCCGGTTGAATTTGTATTTTACTTCATATCCTAATAGTTCGGCTTCGCCTTTGATTGGATAAGTTGGACCGGTAAGACGCTGATACACCGCAACCGATGCAGTAATTAGAAAAGCAAGTACCCAGAGTAATATTTTATTCATCGTTAAATGACAGTATTTTTAAAAAAATAATTTAAGTCATATTCGGCATATATTATTTGGGTCTAACAAAATCCCTCGCCGCTGAAAATATTTTTTTTTCTCCAGCATTATTGAATGTCAATTTCAATAATGTAGTATCGCCTGTTTTAACATCTTGTTTTAATCTTATTGCCATTACATGCAGATCGCGCGGTTTAAATTCCACAGTGCTGTTCGAAGGTATTACCGCGAAAGGGATTTTCCGCATTCCCATCAAACCGTTTTCATCAACGAAGGTTTCATGAATTTCAATTATCTCTGCAATATCGCTTTCGGCAGAAATAAGCGTGTCATTTTGTTCAAGAGGATTTGTTACTTTAAAAAAGAATGCTGTGTTCATGCCTTCGGCGGCAACCCGCACCCATGGCTCCGTAATTGTCAACTCACTTATGCCGTAGTTAAGGTTATTTTTAATTTCATTTTCCTTAGTGTCCGTTTTTTCTTTGCTGCATGAATAGAACAACAATGCAAGCATTAAAACAATTAAAGATTTCTTCATTTATCTCTCCAAATTATTCAAAAGCGCTTTTAAGTCGGAATTTATCTCTTCAATATTAATTTCGCTTCCTTTATAGTTCTTTCTGATCCGCCCGTTTTCGTCCATAAGTGATATTCTGTCGGTATGAACATACAAAACTATTTCCTTGCCAGACGGGGTTCTCGATGTATCTGCCGGCATTGCAAGAACGCCGACTGTTTTCATTAGACTGTCTACTACTTTTTTTTCGCCAGTTAAGAAAATCCAACTTTCGGGATTAAGGTTTCTGATTTCGGAGTATTTTTTCAAAACCGGAGGTTTATCATGGTCAGGATCGAAACTTATAGAAACAAACTTAACATTCTTCAATTCATCTTCATCAAGCGATTTTTCAATCAAATACATGTTGTTCGTTGTAAGCGGGCAAATATCAGGGCAGTTAGTAAAAATATAGCCTATGACCGATAGCTTTCCTCTCAAGGACGAAGGGAAAGAGACAGACATGCTGTCCTGATTTATCATTTGGAAATTCTGATTTGAAAGGTCATCAATAACAGGCAGCTCACTTTTGCAAGCCGGATTAAGAACTATTACAAGAATTAAAAAAGCGAGGTTTTTAAATTTCATCAAAAGTTCAAATTTTGGTGTCAAAGATATTAAAAAAACGGAAGAAAAATTTACAATTGGGAAAGAAAGTAGTTATGCCAAAAAGGGTGGAAAATAAAAAGCCCCTCCCGTTTGGAATGGAAGAGGCTCAACATAATTCTGATATATTAAACACCCAATGTAGTGCCGTCGGCTCTTAGGTCTTTAGCAGCTTGAATAACTCTCTCCTTCATTGCAGTTTCGGCTTTCTTCAAATAGCTGCGAGGGTCATATACTTTTTTGTTTCCGACTTCGCCTTCAATTTTGAGAACTCCGTCATAATTTTTGAGCATGTGGTCTGCAATCGGTCTTGTAAATGCATACTGGGTATCAGTATCGACATTCATTTTAACTACGCCGTATTGTAGAGTTTCGTGGATCTCATCTATTGAAGAACCGCTGCCGCCGTGGAAAACAAGATCAAATTTGGCTGCATCTCCGTACTTTGCCGCTACTGCTGTTTGTCCTTCTTTTAATATAGAAGGTTTCAGCTTAACATTGCCAGGTTTGTAAACGCCATGAACATTCCCGAATGTGGCGGCAAACATGTATCTGGCTCCCTTTACTTTGCTCAATTGCTCATAGACATACAGCATATCTTCTGGGGTTGTGTACAGTTTAGAAGCTGGAGCGCCTTCATTATCAACGCCGTCTTCTTCACCGCCGACTACTCCGGCTTCAACTTCCAAAATTATTCCCAGTTCATGACACTCCTTCAATAATTCGACGGCAATTTTCATGTTTTCGACTAATGGAAGTTCGCTTCCATCGAACATGTGTGAATTGAACAGCGGACCCATTCCTTTATCAATCCGTTTGCGGGATTCGGCGATGAGTGGTTTTAAAAACGAATCAACTTTTTTGGGCTGACAATGATCGGTATGTAAAGCTACATTAATAGGGTAGCGGTCGGCAACCAAATGGATATGCTGAGCAATAGAGATAGCTCCGAGAGCGGCATCTTTTAACATAACTCCCGAAGCGAATTCACCACCGCCGGTGCTTACTTGAATAATGCCATCAGATTTCATTTCGGTAAATGCTTCGAGGCATGCGTTGGCTGTTGCTTCAGAGGTAACGTTAATTGCCGGATAAGCGAATTTGTTTTTCTTCGCATTGTCCAGCATTTTACAATATTTTTCATAACTTACTACAGGCATTTTTACTCCTTTTCGGTTGTTTATTGTTTTTTGCGTGCAATAATATTTTCTATTTATAGAACAATATTAGCTAATTTGGAGGTGTTATTCAATTGAATGAATCTCAACATAATGCAATTTTTATAACTTGTATTAAAATAGGAACTGGATGAAAACTGGTAAAGATAAACTTGAACTCTTTGTTTTCGATCTTGACGGAACACTGGTTGAGTCGCACATCACGATTTATAAAGCAATGATGAAATCTTTTGATAAACTGAACATTCATGCGGATTTACCTCTAACGAAGTTTAATTCTGTAATCGGGCTACATTTTGTGGACATCTTCGATCGATTTAATATTGACGTGCCTGACTTTAACATATTTATCGAAATATACAAGCAGTTATATTTTGTATATATTGATGAATCAACGCCATATAAAGGAACGGAAGAAACATTGTCATTTATCAAATCAAAGTATTTAAAGACGGCGCTGCTTACTACCAAAGTTCAAGATCAAGCGGATAAAATAATCGATCATTTTTATTATAGAAAATATTTTGATTATGTTGCAGGCAGAAGAGCAGGAATAAAAAACAAACCGGATCCAGAACCATTGCTTAATATCTGCAAAAGTCTTAACGTCCTGCCGGAGAATACAATTATGATAGGTGATTCCGAAATGGATATTAGATGCGGTAAAAACGCAGGAGCAAAAACATGCGCTGTAACTTTTGGCTACCGCAGCAGGGCGCAGCTTGAATCTGAAAAACCCGACTACATGATTGATCAATTAATTGAATTAATTAAACTGGCAGAAGTTAACGGAGTTAGTTATGAGCATTAACGACGGCAGTGTGGAAATAAAAAAAAATAACGCGGCTGCATTTCTCGAATTTTATCACCCGAAAGCTAATTCGTTGCCATCCGGTTTGCTTGAAGAGATAAGGTTGAACATCAAAGCTTTGAGCTGTGATGAAGAAATTAAAACAATTGTAATTTCTGGGAAAGGCTTTAAAACTTTCTGCGGAGGCGCGTCTTTTGAGGAGTTGATAAACATTAAAGATATGGTTTCAGGCGAAAGATTTTTTAGGGGGTTTGCCGATTTGATTCTTGAGATCAATTCCTCGCCAAAAATTATTATCGCAAAAGTAAGAGGGAAAGTAGTAGGCGGTGGAATCGGTCTTTTAGCCGCATGTGATTATGCAATTGCTCATTCGGATGCTTCGATAAAATTAAGCGAACTTTCGCTTGGAATCGGGCCTTTTGTAATTGAGCCGGTTATTACAAGAAAGATTGGCATAGCAGCTTTCACTGCGCTGACACTGAATTATGATTGGCGGGCGTCTGATTGGGCTTACAAAATAGGTTTGTACGACGAACTCTACGAAGACGAATCCGGCTTTGAAACCGGATTGAGTAACCTGTTGACTAAACTACACAACAGTAATCCCGAAGCGTTAATGGAATTAAAAAAGATTTTCCGCTCGAATACAGAATCATGGCACACGCTATTGATTGAAAGGGCGAGGATAAGCGGCAAGCTGGTCTTGTCAGAACATACAAAAAAATATATTGAATCATTTAAATCAAAATCACAGTGATAGATCCGGCTTTTTGTTAAATGTCCTTTACAATTAGAATAATACTTGCAATAATAGCGCTGTTCCTGGTCGAATTATATTTTTACAAAAGAACTAAATCATCCTTTGGAAAAATATTTGAGAGAATTAATGCAGGTAGATTTAACGGAATTTTTAAGTATTCTGTAATTTATTTTAATCTCTATCCGTTACTCTCATTATTGTTTTGGATTGCCGCACTTCTAAAAGGATCGCAGTTATTCGTTCCGCCGAAAAATATTTATTTCGATTTATTTATGGTCTATCCTTTCTGGATTTTTATATTAATTGTTTTACAGTCATCACTCTTCTTTATCCCGCTGGATATTTTTGCCCTCGCAGTGCGGTATGTGTTTAAAAACAATAATCTGATCAGCAAATCAAGGGATCTGCTTATTGTTATAATATCAGTTTTCTTCCTGATTTATGTTCCGGTTAGAGTGATTTACGACCAAAAAGTTGTTTCGCTCCGCATAACTGAATTTGCAAAAGAAAAGCTCTCTGATGATCTGAAAGATTTTAAACTTATCCTTATTGCCGATATTCAAGCTGATTGGTACACGGATGAAAGCAGACTGCAGAATTATATTGATAAAATCAATCAAACCGAGCCGGATTTGGTTTTAATTGCCGGCGATATAATTACGTCAACACCGTTGTATATAAATACCGCCGCAGAGTTTATCGGAAAAATTAATTCGAAGTATGGAATATATAGCTGCGTCGGCGATCATGATAATTGGGCTTATAGACCGGATGCAGTTAAAAGCCGTGAAGAAATTTCAAAAGCTCTTAGAGATAAAGGAGCATTCATGGTTGATGATTCAAATAAGGTGATTTCCGTTGGCAGCTCAAAAATAGGAATTACATTTGTAACCGATACATATTCGAAGAGAATCAGCGAAAGCAGCCTCGGCAATTTAATGTCAACTCAAAAAGAAAGCACGGTGAAAATATTGCTGACCCATCAGCCCGGGGAAAGAATTATCGGAAAAGCCATAGCCAATGATTATGATCTTTTCTTAGCGGGGCATACACACGGGGGACAAATTACTTTCATCTTTCCGTTTATAGAATTAACCCCGACTCTCCTTGAGACAAAATATGTAAAAGGCGATTTCATATTGAACGGAATGCTGATGATAGTCAACAGAGGTTTGGGAATGTCAATCTCTCCGGTAAGATACAACTCAACGCCTGAAGTCACCTTAATAGTCTTTAAGGATAAAGAGTGATTTAATCTATGTCAAAGTTCAAGGCATAAAGCAGTTAATTTGCCGACCTGTTTGCCTTTACCTTTATCTCATATTTCTTAGAATAAGTATTCTCAAACAGCGAAAGGTTAGCTTTAAATCCGCCGCCCTGTAAGCCGAATTCATGCGCATTTATTGTATCGGGGTTGCAGCCTTCGGCTATACATTCAGATATCATTTTGTCAAGAGAATTTATGGCGCTGGATTTATCGTTATAAACCTTAGAAGCTTCAGCTTGAAAAACTCCTTGGTTATCGGCTACAAAAACCAGCTGATAAGTCTGAGTTTTGTAGAATATACATTCCATCGCCGGATTGCTCCTATCCTGATGAGCCGGTTTTCCATACTTAGAGATCACAGTTTCTAAGTTTTTTCCGATTAGTTTATGAACTTTTACATCCTGAGAAAAAACAGCGGGAGTAAAGAAATAAAAACTGATTGCACAAAGAAAAATTTTCGCTAACATAACAACCCCTCCGTCGATCTATGTGAAATACGCCGAAAAAGTAATCTATGTGAATTCTTAAATTTTCCTTACAAACAGCATGTTAAGTGGTAATTTTAACAACAAGAGAATTGAATAAATCTACATTCAATTATACGTTATTTATCATCTTTATTCAATACAAAAACGTTTGCCGGGTGTATATTCAATTATGAAAATGAAATCGGACTGTTCGTTTATTGCCGTTTTTCGTGATATTTTAGCGTTTTAAACAAATAGAGAAAATTATTGTAAGGTAACACGGCAAATAAAGGCTATATTTGCACTCTCATTTTAAAGGAATAATATGCTTTCATTCAAAAACTTACAGATCGAAGATAAAATATTAATGGCTATCGAGGAACTTGGATTTACCGAACCGATGCCCGTGCAGGAAAAAGTAATTCCCTTTCTGCTTAATGATGAAGCCGGAGATCTAATAGCTCTTGCTCAAACCGGCACGGGAAAAACCGCCGCTTTCGGCATCCCTGTTGTTCAAAAAATTAACACAAGCAATAACAAACTTCAGTATTTAATACTCAGCCCGACGCGGGAACTTTGTCTGCAAATATCAGATGACCTCTTGAGCATTGCGAAGTACAAATCCAAAGTTAAAATTGCATCTGTATTTGGAGGTGCCAGTATAGATAGGCAGATTACTAAAATTCAAAACGGGGTGCACATAGTCTCCGCTACTCCTGGCAGACTCGTTGATCTTATCAAAAGAAATATTGTTAGTCTCTCGAGTATTAATACTGTTATTCTTGATGAAGCGGATGAAATGTTGAATATGGGTTTTAGGGATGATCTGGAATTTATTCTCGGTAAAACCCCGCAGCAAAAAAACACCCTTCTATTCTCCGCTACAATGTCGGATGAAATTAGAACTATTGCAGCTAAATATATGAATAGTCCTGCGGAGATTACTATCGGAAGAAAAAATTCCGGAGCAGAAAATATTGAACACATCTGTTTTTTTGTTCAGGCAAAAGATAGATATCTTGCTTTAAAGAGAATTGTTGATTTCTATCCGGAGATTTACGGAATTGTTTTTTGCCGCACACGGAAAGAAACACAGGAAGTTGCCGATCTACTTTTGAAAGACGGCTACAATGCAGATGCTCTGCACGGCGATTTATCCCAAATTCAGAGAAATGCAGTGATGAATAAATTCCGCATTAAAAATCTTAAACTTCTTGTCGCAACGGATGTGGCTGCGCGCGGATTGGATGTGGAAAATTTATCTCACATTATCAATTACAATCTTCCCGAAGATCTTGAAATTTATACACACCGAAGCGGCAGAACTGGCAGAGCCGGCAAAAAGGGAATATCGATTGTCATAGCTAATTTGAAAGAAAAAGGGAAACTTAATTCAATTGAAAAACAGATAAGCAAAAAATTCACATTTTCTCAAATCCCCTCAGGCAAAGTTATTTGCGAAAAACAGCTCTTACACCTGATTGATAAAATGGAAAAGGTTGAAGTAGATTATTCGCAGATAGATCCATACTTGCCTGAGATTTTTAAAAAATTAGAATGGCTTGACAGAGAAGAACTCATCAAAAAATTTGTATCAGTTGAGTTCAATCGCTTCCTTGATTACTACAAAAACACAATAGATCTCGATATTCCAGATGATAAAAAAAGCAGGCGTAAATCAGGTCCCTCTGAATTATCGCGCTTGTTTATAAATCTTGGCAAAACAGATGAGTTGAAACCGCTTTCGTTAATCAAAATTATTAATGAGAATTTAAAACGGCAGAATGCTGAGATCGGCGATATAGAGATATTGAAGAATTTTTCTTTTTTTGAAATTGATAGTCGCTTCTCTTCTGAATTGATTGATTCTTTAAGCGGAAAAAAATACCGAAACCGGCCTATCATAATTCAATCAGCCGATAAAAAGAAAGATTCAAAGATGGCAGGTAGTTTCGACAGATCAGATCGTAAAAAATCGTCACGCGATAAAAGAACTGCTTTCAGAACAGAAAGAAAATCTGCAAAGAGAGTTAGAAGTAAAAAACGAAATTAAATTATTCTTCTTTTAATAAAGCGAAAGGGTTTCAATGCCGCAAATTATTGAATCACCTTCAGTAATTGAAGCAGCCGGAAATATGCCGAAAATAATTGAAGAGTATTTTGGCAGGGTTAATACAAATTCTGATACAGTAAGTATTGCAAGAATGAAAAGCCCGAAAGGCTGGATTGAACCGGGACAGAAACCCGAATTTGATGAATACACTATTGTGTTGAAAGGCGTTTTGCAGATTTTATGCGAGAGTGCGAAAATTATCAAAGTTAAAGCTGGCTCTGCGGTTTTAACAAAAAAGGGAGAATGGGTTAAATACAGCACACCCGATGAAGACACAGAATATATCGCCGTATGCTTGCCTGCTTTTTCATCCGATACGGTTAATAGAGATATTGAATAATTTTTTTAAAGTATAAAACTTTTTCCGCTCGAACCTATTAAATTTTTATCGCTCTCGAATAATTGGTAAATTTGCATTAACGAATTTCTTCGGTTTAGCTCCCTATTTTGTATTCTGTTAAATCGTCGCATTGAATATTCTAAAATTTCAAAGGAGAAAATATGAGTACGGCTAAGTTAGGCGATAAGGTTAAAGTTCATTATACAGGCGTTCTCGATGACGGAACCCAATTTGACACTTCACTCGAGAGAGAGCCCCTTGAATTTGTTATCGGTGAGGGGATGTTAATTAAAAGCTTTGAGGATGCGGTGATTGGGCTTAAAACCGGCGAAAATAAGAATGTACATATTCTTGCAAGAGATGCTTACGGTTTAAGAAGAGAAGATCTTATCGCTGAAATTCCGAAAAGTAATATTCCGGATGACATTAAACTTGAGATCGGGCTGCGGCTTCAGATGCAAACAAAAGATGATCAGACAATGGTATTGAAAGTAGTGGAAATCTCTGAAGATAAAGTCACGCTCGATGCAAATCACGAACTCGCCGGCGAAAATTTGAATTTTGATATAGAACTTGTTGAAATCACAGAAGCAGCCTGACTGATTCTATCAGAAACATTTTTTCACTAAATCCTAAAGATCGTTCATTAATAATTCTCGGGATTTTTTATTCCCTGCAGTGTTATCGGAAAAAAATATGAAATTGTTTATCAGCGAGATAAATCTTTAGCGCTTAGATTGAAAAAACAAAATAATAATTAGCAAAGCCAGCCTGCCAATCTCGGCTAAAAAATATTTGCTTTAATCAAGATAAAACCTTGCCGAATTTATTCGTCAAATGCGGATTTTTTATAAGCCGATATCTTCGTTCCATAGGCTGGGCATTTTGGCGATAAAATCCCCCATTAGTTGAATGCATACTTCATCGTTTAGCACAACCAATTCAACACCTCTTTTTTTCATGTATTCTTCAGGACCTTTGAAAGATACATTTTCTCCGATAACAATTTTTGGTATGCCATAGAGCAGTGCTGTTCCGCTGCACATATCACAAGGCGAAAGAGTGGAATAAAGAACGGAATTTTTATAATCCGACGCTTTTAGTCTGCCGGCATTTTCAATACAGTCCATCTCTGCATGTAGAATTGCGCTGTTCTTCTGAACTCTTCTGTTGTGCCCCCGTCCGGCTATTTTACCGTTGATAACTAAAACCGATCCGATTGGAATGCCACCTTCTTCAAAGCCTTTTATTGCTTCTTCTATAGCTGCAAGCATAAAAATATCTTTCATAATTCCTCTTTAGTATGGATAAAACACGTAGAATAGAATTGAAAAAATAAAGAACACCCACATTCCGGCGTGAACTTCTTTTGCCTTACCTGTCAAAGTCATCATCAACGGATAAAGAACGAATCCTGCCGTCATACCAACACCGAGATTGAATGTAAAACTCATTAACGTTATTGTCACGAATACGGGAATTGCTTCTGGTAAATTTGAAAAATCCAGTTTTGTTATTGGTGAAACCATCAAAAGTCCAACTATAATCAAAGCAGAACCGTAGGCATAAGGCGGTATTGCAGTAAAGAACGGCGAAAGAAATAGAGCAAGTAAAAATAATATAGCCGTAACGACAGCCGAGAAACCCGATTTACCCCCCGCTTCAATTCCCGCGGCTGACTCAATGTATACCCCGGCAGTTGTGGTTCCGATTAAAGACGCAAATACGGTAGAGAGCGCATCGCACATCATCGGTTTTTCTATCTCGGGAAGGTCGCCGTTTTTATCAAGAAGATTGGCTTTGTAAGACATCCCGAGTAATGTTCCCATCGTATCAACAAGATCTGTTACAAATATTGTCAGTATAACCGCAAAAAATCCCCAGCTTATTGCCCCCGTAATATCAAGCTCTAAAAATATTGGCGAGATATCCGGCGGGAGGCTGAAAAATTCTGTCGGAAAATCGGCTACACCTAAACTAAAACCGATAACAGCAACAGTAATTATTCCAATAATAATTGCCCCGTTAATTTTCTTTATCATCAAATATCCAATAAGCAGAAATGAAAATACAGAAAGCAGAACTGCTGCATCGTGCATATTACCGACCTTAACAGGAGCGCCTGGAACGCCAATGGAAACAATTCCGGTATCGTTCAAACCAATGAAAGTTAGAAACAAGCCTATGCCCACGGCAAAAGCGATTTTCAGAGATTCGGGGACGGCATTTGCCAGCCAGCTTCGAACTTTCAACAAAGTTAAAATTGTAAACAATAACCCGCTTATGAATATCGCACCTAAAGCGGTCTGCCAGCTGTAGCCCAGCACTTTGACAACCGTATAGGCAATAAAAGCGTTCTCACCCATATATGGCGCAATTGCAAAAGGGCGTTTGGCGTAAACGCCCATTGTCAATGTTCCGAAAAATGCTGTGAGAATTGTTGCGACCATTGAAGGTCCGAAAGGTATGCCCGCTGCTTCAAGAATTTTTGGATTTACAATTATAATATACGCCATGGTTACAAACGTTGTAAATCCGCCGATAATTTCCCGGGAAATATTAGTTTGCAATTCATCAAAGTTGAAATACTTTTTTATCATTTAGCACCTCGAGTAAGATTTTCGAATATCTGTAACTTTTCGAATAAGTATTTAATATTTACCGCGAACTCTAAAGCAAAAATAAAAAAAAGAACTTTATGTGAGATCAAAAATATTCGATAGAATAAAAAACTTCGATGCAGAACAAATTTATTCTTAATTTAGTTAGAGGCATATAATAATCTTGGAAAAGCAATAATGCAGCTCAATCGAAAAGTAATAGATTTAATCGGATTCCCAATAGACCTTGGTGCTGGCAGAAGGGGAGTGGATATGGGACCTTCTGCGCTTCGTATTGCAGGTATTACAGATAAACTTAGCAGGCTCGGTTACAGTGTAAGTGACCACGGCGACCTTTTTATCAAAACACAGGAACGTCAGACGGTAAAAAATTCAAAACTGAAATATCTTGATGAGATTCTTAAGACTTCTTCAGTTCTTGCAAGGAGAGTGCAGAAATCTCTCGATGCTGGTAATTTCCCGCTTTGCATAGGCGGAGATCATTCCATGGCGCTCGGAACTATCGCCGGAATTTCATCCCACTGCAGGCAGAACAATTTAAAGTTAGGCGTTATTTGGATTGATGCTCACTCGGACATGAATACCGACGAGACAACGCCTTCGGGAAATATACATGGTATGCCCGTTGCGGCTTCGATCGGGCTGGGCAATTCGGCTCTCACGGAATTGATGGGATTTACACCTAAAGTAACGCCTGAAAATTTTGTATTAATCGGTATTCGAAGCGTTGACGACCGCGAAAGACAATTAATTAAAAACTCCGGTATTAATGTTTACACAATGTCGGATGTTGACAGAAAAGGCGTGCATTTCATTGTCAACAAAGTATTAAAGCTGCTTAAATCAAAAGTCGACCATATTCATGTCAGCTTCGACGTTGATTCTGTTGACCCTTCTGTTGCTCCTGGGGTTGGAACGCCAGTGCCGGGAGGTTTGAGTTATCGTGAAGCGCATCTTTTGATGGAAACAATTGCCGAGTGCGGCTGTATGTCTTCTCTCGAAGTAGCTGAGGTGAATCCTATTCTTGACAGCAAGAATCAAACGGCGGAATTTACGGCTCAGCTTGTTGCTTCAAGCATGGGTTTGCGGATTTTATAATAATAATTAACCTGCAAAAACTTTAATAGATATGACAAAGGATAAAATTAAAACACCAGACGGATATAGTTCTGAAAAAAACGATGATAAAGCAGCAAATACTACTTCAGCCGCAGGTGAGGAAGTTAAACCTGTTCAGAATCGAGAAACGAATAGAAATATTATCGGCTCGTTGTTAATATTAATCGGAATTTACTTCTTCTCGGATTTTTACGGAATTTTTGACTACTTCACCTTTTTCGAAATAAAAGCGGGATTGCAGCTGCCGGTGCTCTTAATTATTATTGGCACTTATTTGTTCGTGAACAGGGGTACAGCTTCTAAGAAAATGCGTAAGCAGATTAGGTTAGTCCGATCATTGAAGGACAGAAAATTTATGGGCGTTTGCGGGGGACTTGCAAATTATCTTGGAACCGATTCAAGTTTAATCAGAATGGTATTTATTGTGTTCATTTTTATAACTATCGGATTCGGACTTATTATTTATTTTGCAGCGGCATACTACATTAATAACGAACCGGAGGGAAATATTGAAGAACAAACAGACAATCCTTAGTATCATATCGATCGCTGCAGGTTTTACGCTTCTGCTTAATTACTTTGGCTTCGTTAATATCGGCGAACTTAAGATAATTTCGATTTTTCTGATGCTTTATGGATTGATTTCAGTTTACGCTCTTTTCGGAAGTGAACGAAAAGGCGGAATTTTTTTTGGATCTGTTTGTTTTTTGACCGGCGTGATGATGTTTGTCAGCGCTACTTGCGAGATTCTCGGTAAATCAAAAATTGCTCTGCCTTCCATGCTATTAATAACCGGTTCTTCCTTTCTAATGTTATTTATAGACAACAACAGAGAGAAAGCTTTTCTTATAATCGCATCTATTTTGATTTTTGCTGGTATATTTACCACTTATTTTTTCGAGTCAATAAAAATTATTTTTACTGCAAACAGGATAGCACTGCAAATATTGGAATATTGGCATATAATTTTCATCATTGCAGGTATTGGAGTGCTGCTCAACAAACGAAAAGACAATTAACGTCTGCGGGTTGAAGGCTGGGGATGTTCTTTGGGAATAACACCGTATAAATATGTAGAACCTTGGGGAATTTCGGCTCCAGATTTCCCTTCCTTGGTAATTCTAAAAAGTTCGATATGCTCTTTAGGAACATTAGGTATGTTCCTTATCTTAAGAAATTTCATTTCGGGTCTCATATTAATCAAACCAAGCGAGTACGATACTCCTTTGCTTTGCATCCAGAGCTGATAGGATTCTTCTACATTGAGTATTGGCAGGCTTTTTAATTGTATAAGAGCTTCGCCGGCTCTGAATGAAATAAGCAGTTTTCCTTCAGCGTCGGGGGCAACGTCGGACCCGCTCAGATTAACTATCTCAACATTTCTGTAATTGAAGAATTCTATTAATGCCAGGTGCTCATTTATAAAATCATTAGTACTCTCTATTTCCTTTTGAAATCCCGAAAGCTGGTTTTTTATTCCCCCGATTTCTTCTTCCAGTCTGCTGTTCAAATCATAAAAATAAATTATTATTCCGATCATCAGAAGGAAAAGAAAACCTGCAAAGAACCATAATATTCCCCTGCTTGATTTATCCGGGGCGTAATTATTTTCTTTTAATACTTTGCCCCTTTCTTGTATTTTGGGCGCTGTGGAATGAAGAGGCTTAGTTTCTAATTTGTTTGCAGATTCGTCAGTTTGTGCCTGCTGCTTTTCCACCTCGGATATTTCCTGGCTTTTAATTGAAGCGGCAAAGCTTGTCTTTTTTTCATCTTTAAGTTTTGCTTTAGTTTCTTCCTTCAGCTCGATAAGACGGGCGGCAATTTTTTCCTTAACGGAATCGTTCGGTTTTTCTAATTCTAAAAGCGTGGGTAAGAGTGATATAACATTCTGCAGTTCACCGAGCTCACCCTTGGGAAGTTCGCCGCCTTTACGGATATAATTTTCAAACTGAATAAAATTATCCTTTTCAATGCATCCGGCTGCGTGTGCGCTTATCATTTGATGAACTGCTTTATCTGCCATCTATCTGCCCAATAAATTATCGCGTAAACTGCCTGATGCGGTAAGAACTTTTTCTCTTACCGATTCGACAGGTATTTTTAATAAATCAGAAATTTCCACTAATGTATAACCTTCGTAAAATGCGAGGTGCAAAATGTACTTTTGGGAATCCGTTAGTTTATCAAGAGCATTTTCGATTTTCGGCTTAATACTCAGCGCAGTATTTAGATCAAGCGAATCTATATCTTTATCAAGCAAAGGAATGATAAAATAATTCTCGTATTTGTCTTCATAAAAATCAATCTCGCCTGCGACTCTTCTTGTTCGTCTTAGACTGTCGATTGCCCTGTTTCTTGCAAGATATATAAGCCATGTATATACGTTGCCGGCTTTAAAATCAAAAAATTCAATTTTACGCCAAACGATAACAAAAACTTCGATTAAAATTATTTCTGCAGTTTTTTCATCCGGCGAAATTTTTTTTATTAACGAGTAAAGAATAGATGAGTAGCGGTCGTATAGTTCTTCCAAAGCACGTGATTCGTACTTCGCAATTCTTGTCATTAACTCCAAATCAATCAGGTCTTTATAAATTGTCAAACTAAACCGCAAAGAAAAGTGATTAGCTACACTTAAAACTATAACTAACCTGTGTAAAAATCAATTGTTACTAAGAATTACTTGCACTATTTGAATTTCTGAAGCGGGTTAAATATCTTCTTTTATGCAAGTCGCAGTTTATTAAATATGTCATTGCCGCATGGAGCGTTTTTTTTTGAGCGAGTGCTGAAATTATTCTCCGTGATTCAATCGGTTTCTTCAAACTATGCAGCTAAATGTTTGTTATCTTTGCAATTAAAAATTGAAAGTTCAGATACATGAATAAAAAGCCTGAATTACTTGCGCCTGCCGGCGATTGGAAGATGCTTACAACAGCTGTAAAGGCAGGCGCCGATGCCGTTTATATCGGTGTAGAAAAATTGAATATGCGTGCTAAAGCGGCGAATTTCAAATTAAACGAATTAAAGGAAGCTGCCGATTTCTGCCATCAGAATAATACCGCGATTCACCTTACGCTAAATACGATAATATTTGAAGATGAGTTGGATTATGTGGATGAGATTCTGACTGAAGCAAAAAAAGCCGGTGTTGATTTAATTATTTGCTGGGATTTGTCGGTTATACAAAAATGTATGGGTGCAGGCTTGCCATTTTGCGTCAGCACTCAAGCCTCTATTTCCAATTCCGCATCGGCGATGTTTTATAAGAACATCGGCGCTGAAAGAATTGTGCTTGCCCGTGAATGTACTCTCGATAAAATAATCGAAATAAAGAATGCAGTAGATATTGAGATTGAAGCGTTTATTCACGGAGCGATGTGCGTTGCCGTCAGCGGAAGATGTTTTATGAGCCATAGCGCATTCGGTAAAAGTGCCAACCGCGGCGAATGCATTCAACCCTGCCGCAGAGAATACTCGATTTACGATAAAGACGGCGGCGTGAATTTTCTTATCGGCGAAGATTATGTGATGTCGCCTAAGGATTTATGCGCTATAAAATTTATTGATAAACTTATCGAAGCTGGAATTGATTCATTTAAAATTGAAGGACGCAAACGAAGTCCAGAATATATTTATAAGGTAGTTTCAACCTATAGGAAGGCAATTGATCTTTATTTTGAAGGCAAATTGACTAATGAAATCAAAGAGCAGATGTATGAAGAGCTTGATAAGGTGTACAACCGCGGATTTTCAAGCGGGTTTTATTTCGGAACTCCAGATAAAGATGACTTTGCGGAACAATACGGCAGCCGCGCTACTGAAAGAAAAATATATGCCGGTAAGATCATTAATTATTTTGTAAAGAATCAGGTAATTCATGCAAAGCTTGAATCCGTCGGCGTGACCGAAGGCGATAGAATTTACATTATAGGAAATAAAACAGGCTGTGTTGAAACTAAAATCAAATCGCTGATGAAGGACGATAAAAAAGTCGCAAGCGCTGTCAAAGGCGATGAAGTCACATTTATCTGCGAACTTGACGTAAGGGAAAGAGATCAGTTGTTTAAGATCGTTGAAACTGATGAACTGCCCGTAATACTTGAAAAAGAGCAGAGGAAAACTGCAGAATAAATTTTGTTTAATTTCTATTTCGAGGAAGGATTAATGAAGTTATTATTGAAATCTATTCTTTTAATTTTTACTTGCCTGCAAACCGTATTGCCTCAATCCGGCTTTCAGCAATTTATTAACAGGGTAAATTCTATTCAAGGCGAAAGTGAAAAGTCAGCGGTTGTTGATAGTTTTATGAATGCAGCCAGATCCGCAGGAATACCTTTTATAGAAGGAAATACTGCAAATTTTATCTACCGCGGAAACGCTAACCGCGTTCAACTTGCCGGCGATTTTACCGGATGGAATCCCTCAATCGAATTAACAAAATTGAACTCCACAAATTTTTTTTATTACTCTGCCTTTTTCGAAAGTAATGCGAGGCTTGATTATAAATTTATTTTGAACAACAGCAGCTGGATACTTGATCCTGAAAATCCAAACAGAGTTTCAGGCGGATTCGGTCCAAATTCCGAGTTGGCAATGTCCGATTATGTTCAGCCGTGGGAGATTAAATATAATTCGGAAGTTCAACATGGTTCGGTAAAAAATACTGTATTCTCAAGCAGCGTAATGAACAAAACCTACTCGCTTTATATTTATCTTCCTCCCGGTTATGATGAAAATGTTTCTGTCCGCTACCCTTCGATCTATTTAAATGACGGTGGCGAATATATATCGCTCGGCTCGGCAGCAACTGTGTTTGATAATCTTCTTGACAGTTTGAAGATACAGCCGCTAATTGGGGTGTTCGTCGTCCCGAAAAATAGAAACGAAGAATACGCTTCAAGTGAAAGAGAAAACTATGCGGAATTTTTTGCTAATGAATTAGTTCCTTTCATTGACTCAAATTATCGGACGATTCAAGACAGAGAAAAGCGGGTAGTTGCCGGAACTTCATTCGGAGGTAACATCAGCGCACTGATAAGCTGGAGGTATGACGCCGTATTTGCAAATTGCGGGCTTCATTCTGCGGCTTTCTGGCCTAATAATTATGAGGTTTATAACATGATAATTAGCGGGGAGAAAAAGGATATTAAGTATGTATCAGTGTGGGGGACATACGAAAGCTTATTTACAAATATGCGGAACTTTAGGGATACGATGATTTCGAAAGGGTATTTATTTGATTGGGCGGAATTCCCCGAAGGTCATAGTTGGGGGCTGTGGCGCGCGAATATTGATAAGATTCTTGAATTTTTTTCCCCGCCCTCCGCCTCGAATCAAAGCGATGGCAGTATGATTCCAGAGCATATTAAACTTTATCAGAATTTCCCTAATCCGTTCAATCCAACCACAACAATTAAATTTACAATAGGAACGCAGCCCGGTTTTTACGAAAGAGAGAGATTTAATACATCGCTCAAAATTTACAATCTGTTGGGACAGGAAATAAGGACATTATTACGTCAACAGCTGCTCGCCGGCGAGTATGAAATTAAATTTGATGCAAATGATTTACCGAGCGGGATGTATGTATACCATTTATCCTCGGGAGAATTTAGCGGATCCCACAAGATGATGCTAATCAAGTGAATCTAATATCCTAATTGTTATTGAGTAATTAAGGATTCATACCGTGTATTTTACATAGTAATAAACTCGCATTAATTTTATCTTTGCACCTAAAATTACAATTTTGAGGGAGATATGATCAGTAAAGAATTACTCGATATTCTCTGCTGTCCAGAATCAAGAGCCGATTTAATTCTCGACGGCAATTTTTTAATTTCAACCGATATTAAAACACGCCGCAGGTACAGAATTGAGGATAATATCCCAATAATGCTGATTGAGGAATCCGAGCAGCTCTCAATGGATGCATGGAAGGAGATAATAATGCGACATGGTATAAATATAGAGGATTGCAAGTGATCAGTAAAACCGATATTTCGGAAATTGCTTCCTACCTTGTGGATGCTTCAAATTATAAGGGGAAATGCGAAGAAGTAATTTTTCCCGAAAACGAAAACGAAATTGTTGAAATTATCAAAAGAGCTAATAGAACTAAGGTCGCCGTAACTATATCAGGCAACGGAACTGGCTTAACCGGAGGCAGAGTTCCTGATGAAGGAATTGTAATTGCCACTGACAAATTGGACAAGATCTTAGAAATAAACCCGAACGAAAAATATGCAGTTGTTCAAACAGGAGTTTTACTTTCTGATTTCAAAAAAGAAATTGAGCAAAAAAAATTATATTACCCTCCCGATCCGACTGAACAAAACTGTTTTATTGGCGCAACTGTATCAACGAACGCTTCCGGCTCAAAAACTTTTAAGTACGGTCCGACACGTGATTTCGTTTTGGCGATGAAGATTGTTCTGCCAACTGGCGACACACTAACGCTTGACCGCGGCAGCATCAAAGCCTCCGGTCATGTTATTAAATTTGTTTCGAATGAAGGAGCTTCATTCGAATTTAATTTGCCCGATTATTCTATGCCGGCGGGGAAACACGCAGCAGGATACTTCAGCGCGGAAAATATGGACCTGATTGATCTGTTCATTGGCTCCGAAGGCACGCTCGGAATAATTACCGAAATTAAACTGAAACTATTAACTCTGCCTGAAAACACACTTTCAAGCGTTCTATTCTTTGACAATGAAAGCGATGCGCTTAGTTTTATTTCAGCAGCGAGAAAAATTTCATATGAAACGCGTGAAGAAAATAACAATGGAATAGACGCGCTCGGATTGGAATTCTTCGACAAAAATTCACTCGAATTTTTACGTGAAGACTATCCGCTGATTCCTTCCGATACGGATGCTGCCGTATGGTTTGAACAGGAAATTAATGCCGACAATGAAGAAATTCTTTTTGATAAATGGGTGGGGTTGATCGAACAATATAATTGCAATATCGAAAATGCATGGTTTGCATCGAACGATTTCGAGAGGAAAAAATTCCAAAACTTCAGACATGCGGTCTCATGGAAAGTAAATGAGTTTCTGTCTAAAACAAATATCAGAAAAGTCGGCACTGATACAGCCGTCCCCGTTGAATCTTTTAACGAATACTATCATCTTGCAAAAAAATTAGTCTCAGAGAGCGGTTTGGATTTTATTTCCTATGGACATCTCGGGAATTGTCATCTTCATTTGAATATGCTGCCGAAAAACGATAAAGAATTTCTCGCGGCGAAAACTCTTTATGCCCGTATCTGTTCCGAAGCTGTAAAAAGAAAAGGAACAATCTCCGCCGAACACGGTATAGGGAAAATAAAAAGAGAATATTTATTGGATATGTTCGGCGAGGAAAATATAATTAAAATGGCGAATCTGAAAAAGAATATCGACCCAAATATGATCCTAAGTTTAGGTAATATTTTCGACAAGAAATATTTAATAAAATGAAATTAATCAAAAAATTTTTATTCTTATTAATTTGCGCCGGCAGCCTTAGCGCTCAGATAAATCAATCGAGTATTGAAAATAAATTTCGTCTGGCAAAAAGCTACGAACAAGCCAACGATTTTGGCAAAGCTAAGGTCATTTATGAGGAATTGATTACTCTTCAGCCCTGGAACAATCAGTTTATGTATTCATTAAACGAAGTTTATCTTAAGACAAAAGATTTTGGTTCATCGGAAAAGTTGTTAAAAGAAAAAATTCAGCTTACCCCTTTCGATGTTAATCTATACGGGATGCTCGGCTCAACCTATTATCAAATGGGTGAGTTCGGCAAGTCTGAGGGAATATGGGACGAGGGCTTGACCGCCGGAAATAATCCTTCCGTTAGCCATAGAGTTATAGCTAATTATGCAATTGAAAACAGAGCGTTCGATAAAGCAATAGAAATATTGAGAGCCGGTCAAAAATTAGTCGGCGATCCTAAAACTTTTTCTTATGAGCTTGCTTCAATTTATTCGGCGACAATGAAATTTAATGAAGCAGTTTCAGAGTATTGTTTTATTCTTTCAGAGCAGCCGACACAGCTTGACATGATAAAAAACAGAATAATGGCTTTTCTGGAAAGACCAGAAGCTGCCGAAGACGCAATTTCTGCTGTAAATTTATGGATAGAAAAAAGTAATCTATCCGTTCATAAAGAACTGCTGGCGTTTTTATTAATGCAAAGTAAAAAATATAATGATGCGCTGACGATAATTTCATCTCTTGAAAAAGAAACTAACAGCAACGGATCATTAATGCTCAACTTTGCTCAAGCAGCATTTCAAAATAAATTTTACGAAACAGCAGGGAAAGCCTTTCAAATAATAATTGACGAGTATAGCCATTCAGCCTTCGCTTCTATCGCAAAAGTAAGTTTCGCCAAAACTTCAGAGGCAATAATTGACCAAAGAATAAAAGATAAGTTTGATTGGAAGCCTTATAGCCATTTCGATAACAGCGGCGGCGGCGAATATGATAATGTGATAAACGCCTATTATGAGCTTGTGCAAAATTATGCTCAGGATAATGTCCGCAACGAATCTCTTTATAGAATTGGGGTTATCTATTTTGATAAGAAGAATGAATTGGACAAAGCAAAATCTGTTTTAACGGAATTGGTTGAAAAATCGCCTCTCTCTAATTATGCGGCGGCTGCAAATCTTAAACTTGCCGAAATATATGTCCATTATGATGAGTTCGATTTTGCCGCAGAAAAATGCTTGCGCGTAATATCTTCCGCAAAATCCTCGGAAGACCAAAAAAAGTCGGCAAAGCTTTTACTTGCAAAAATTGAATTTTGGAAAGCTAATTTCAACGCTGCTTCCGCGCATTTATCGGAAATAATTCTTGACCTTAATGACAAGAATGCGAACGATGCAATAGAATTAGCTGTTATTATTAATACGGCAAAAAATGATTCTTTGGGTTTGGCTGATTATGCGGAAGCTGATAAATATATTCATCAAAGGAAATTTACTGACGCCGCCTCAAGCTTCGAAAAATTGAGTAATTTGGGGAATAATCAAATATTATCGAAATTAGCCGAGTATAAATTTGCTGTTATGCTCATTCAAACCGGAGAATATGTGAGAGCGGCTGAATTGCTTGAAAAAATATCCGCCGAAGATTACGGTCGAATTTATAGTGATAAAAGTTTATTTTTACTGGGTCAATTATACGAATTCGCTTTAGGAGACGAATCAAACGCTCAAAAAGTTTATTCGCAATTTCTTGATAAATTCCCAAATTCAATATATTTTGACCGGTGCCGTGAATTATTATTAAATTTGAATAACAAACTAAATAATGCGATATGAATCAGAAAACAGAAAATAAAAATGCAAAATGTTCTTTTTGCGGCAGAGACGGGCGTGAAGTGAGCAGCATGATTGCCGGTCCGGATGTTTATATATGCGATATTTGTATCAAAACGAGTGTAGATATTCTGAAGAATAATCTGGTGCCCTTTAATTCGAAAAAATCAAAAAAACAGATGCATACTCCGGAGCTGCTGTATAAAAATCTTAATGAGTATGTTATCGGTCAGGATCATGCCAAAAGAGTATTGGCGGTAGCAGTTTACAACCATTATAAAAGGATTAACTCTACAGCTTCCTATTTTGATCTTGATGATGTTGAAATCGACAAGAGCAATATACTCCTAATCGGACCTACAGGCGTGGGCAAAACACTTATAGCCCAAACCCTGGCAAAAATACTTGATGTTCCCTTTGCTATCGCCGATGCGACTACATTAACAGAGGCAGGATATGTGGGCGACGATGTTGAAACAGTATTGGTTAGACTTCTGCAGGCTGCCGATTATAATCTTGAAAAAGCTCAAAAAGGAATCGTTTATATAGATGAGATTGATAAAATTGCGCGTAAAAGCGAAAGCGTTTCAATTACACGTGATGTATCCGGCGAAGGAGTTCAGCAAGCTCTGTTAAAAATTCTTGAAGGCACAGTTGCCGGGGTTCCTCCCCGCGGCGGGAGAAAACATCCGGAACAAAGTCTGATAAATGTTAATACAAAAAACATTCTTTTCATTTGCGGCGGAGCTTTTGAAGGAATTGAATCAATTATCTCACGAAGAATAAATCAAAACAGTATTGGATTTGAATCGGAAATAGGGGACAAGAAGCACCTTGAGAAAGATGAACTATTGCAGCAGGTGCAGCCGGAAGATCTAATCAAGTTCGGATTAATACCTGAGCTTGTAGGCAGAATGCCCATACTTGCGCCTTTGCATTCTCTTAATGAAGAAGCAATGAAAAATATTCTTACAGAACCAAAAAATGCTATTGTTAAACAATTCAAGAAATTGTTCCTTCTTGAAGGCGTTGAATTGGAATTTGATGATGCTTCTCTGGAGGCTATCGTTAAAAAAGCAATTGAAAGAAAAACCGGCGCAAGGGCGCTTAGATCAATTGTCGAATCTGTTCTGCTTGATATAATGTTTGAGCTGCCAGCTTTGCAGAATATTGATAAATGTTTGATCACAAAGGACACAATCGATAAGAAGTCTAAGCCGGTTTATATTGAAACTGACAGGAAATCAGCCTGATTTTTTTCGGGGCTTGGTCAAAATTAATTCTATTGTTAATAAACTAAGCCCCTCTTAATTTCCTTTCAAAATTATTATCCTTATGAAAACACAAATCTTACTCGGAATTCTACTGCCGGCTGTTTTATTTTTTGCCGCATCTAAGATTTTCTCTCAAGAGAAACTTCTCATTTATATGGACTTAAAACAAAGCGATCATTTGAAGGCTTACGGCTTGACGTTCGGTGAACTTAAAAAAGGAAATAAGGCGGATTGGCTCTTGAATTACCGGGGCGGTTCGTTTTTTCTCGATTTTTCAGATGAACTTGCATTGCGGTGCAGGGTTAATGGAGTTGGCTTTGAGAAAGTTAATGCTCAGCAGACTTTCGAAATATATTCTTTTGTTCAAAGCGAAGAACAGAACATGGAGGTTATTCGGCTTGAAACCGCCCCTAAAATTGCAGTATTCGTTCCCGATGGATATCTGCCGTGGGACGACGCTGTTTCGCTTGCTCTCGACTATGCTGAAGTTCCTTACGACAAAATTTGGATTGAAGAAATATTGACCGGGAAACTTGATGAATTTGACTGGCTGCATCTTCATCACGAGGATTTTACAGGACAGTACGGAAAATTTTACGGCAGCTTCCGCGGAACTCAGTGGTATATTGAACAGCAGGCTTTATACGAAAGGGAAGCCGCAAGATTCGGATTTAAAAAAGTATCGGAGATGGAGAAGGAAATTGTTTTGATAATTAAGGAATATATATCCAAAGGTGGTTTTCTTTTTGCAATGTGCTCTGCGGCAGACAGCTACGATATTACACTTGCAGCCGCTGATGTTGATATAGTTGATAAAATGTATGACGGCGATGCGCCCGATACGGATGCACAGACAAAATTAAATTTCAACAATACCCTTGCTTTCGAAAATTTTGCTCTTGAGATGAATCCTTATGTTTATGAATACAGCGATATTGACATTCAGCCGGATGAAATTGGAAACCAAAATAACGACTATTTTACACTATTTGAATACTCGGCAAAATACGACCCTGTTCCGGCGATGTTAACACAAAATCATGTCAATGTTATCAGAGGATTCATGGGGCAGACAACCATGTTCAGAAAAAGTTTTATTAAAAAGCATGTTTACATTTTAGCCGAAAGGCAGGGAACCAATCAAGTAAAATATATCCACGGAAATTTTGGCAGGGGAACTTTTACCTTTTATGGAGGTCATGATCCCGAAGACTACACTCACGCCGTGGGTGATCCGCCAACCGATTTAAGCTTATATAAAAATTCACCTGGATACAGAATCATTCTCAATAATATTCTTTTCCCCGCTGCAAAAAAGAAAAAACAAAAAACATAGGTTGGGTTTTATCAGTATTTATTCTGACCGGCTAATTTCATGAATGTCTTAGGTGCTTATCTCTTTCGATTCGTTTAAGAATTAGTTATTTTATCCACAGAATAATTAATTTGAGTAATAGATTTGGTTAATACGGATAAAATAATAATAGTTGGTGACAGGGTTTTGATCAGACCCTCAAAAGGCGGCGATAAATCTCAGGGCGGATTATATCTTCCGCCGAATGTGGTCGAAAAAGAAAAAGTACAAAGTGGTTATGTGATTAAAACTGGTCCGGGCTATCCAATAGCCTCGCCGGGCGAAGAAGAACCCTGGAAAGAGGAAAAACACACAAAGTATATTCCCCTACAAACGAGAGAAGGCGATTTGGCTTTGTATCTTCGAAAAGACGGGATAGAGATTGAACTAGATCAAGATAAACTGGTAATTGTGCCGCAGTCTGCAATACTGCTTCTGCTGCGCGAGGATGATATAACGAGTATTTAACGGAAATATTTACTTATGGCAATACTACTAATCTCCCCCAAATATAGAACTATATGAAATCACATGAACCTTTTGAGCAGTTAAGAAAGTTTATCGCATCTCATCAGGCGAAAGTCGCTCCCCTTAGTAAAAAATTAAATTCAACTTATTACAATGCCAGCCTTACTGGAAATGCCATGGAATTTGAGAAGGCTTCAAAACTTCAGATGAAGATCAACAGAATTTATTCCAACAAAGATGATTATAAATTTCTGAAAAAATTCCGTAAAACCGATATAAGCGCCGACCGGCTCTTAAAACGCCAGTATGAATTGATATATAACGGATATATTGCAAATCAATTTGATGAAGAGCTGCACAAAAAAATCATAAAACTTTCTAACAAGGTTGAAGAACTTTTCTCTACTTTCAGAGCCGAATCGAACGGAAGGAAATATACAGATAATGAAATTGATGAGATATTAGCAAGCTCAGATAACAGCAACGAGCTTGAAGAAGTTTGGAAAGCAAGCAAACAGATAGGGCAGCTAACGGCGAAGGATGTAATCTTGCTTGTTAAACTCCGGAACAAAGCGGCGCGAAAACTCGGATTTAAAAATTTTCACTTGATGAGTTTAACTCTCGATGAACAAAATGAAAAAGAAATTGATTCTCTTTTTATACGTCTCGACGATCTTACTCGCGATAAGTATGAAGAATTAAAATCCGAAGTTGACAAACATCTTGCAGAACGTTTTTCAATTAAGCCGGAAGAACTAATGCCGTGGCATTACGGCGATAAGTTCTTTCAAAGCCCTCCAAAAATATTTTCCGCTGACATAGACAAGTTTTTTAGAAATGCCGACCTTATTGCGGTAAGCCGCGGTTATTATAACGGCATCGGACTTGAAATTGATGACATACTTGAACGAAGCGATCTTTTTGAAAGAGAGAATAAATACCAGCATGCATTTTGTACGGATATAGACAGAGACGGCGATATCAGAATAGTGTGTAATCTGATTAATAATCAAAAGTGGATGGGTACTCTTCTCCACGAATTGGGGCATGCGGTCTATGATAAATATATTTCAAAAGAACTTCCGTGGATATTAAGAATTCAGGCGCATATTTTTACGACAGAAGCAATTGCTATGCTGTTCGGAAGATTTGTTCAAAATCCGGCTTGGCTCGGTGATATGAATATTGTAACGAAAAGGGAAGCCGCTAAAATTCGTTCTCAATCCGTCCGGGCAATGCTGCTGGACCAATTGGTGTTCTGCCGCTGGGTGCAGGTTATGTATAGATTTGAAAAAGAAATGTATAAAGACCCGGATCAGGATCTAAATAAACTTTGGTGGAAGCTGGTTGAAAAATATCAAAAATTAAAAAAACCTAAGGATAGAAATGAGCCCGACTGGGCTTCTAAAATTCATATTGCATTATATCCGGCATATTATCATAACTATATGCTGGGAGAATTGCTTGCCTCGCAGTTATTTTTCTATATTACTTCCAAAGTGCTGAAAACCGCAAAACCTTCCGGAGAAAGTTTCGCAGGTAAGATGAATGTGGGAAAGTATCTGAAAAATTCTTTCTTTAATTACGGGGCGCTTTATCACTGGAAAGAATTAATAATTAAATCAACGGGCGAACCCCTTAACCCCGAGTATTACGCTCAGCAGTTCATAAATAATACTGACTTTGATGATAGATAATGTAGTCGGAAAAATAATCCTTATGTTTTTTTAAGACAGAAAACTTAAAATGGAGTAACGCCTTGTCTTCAAAAATCAAATTCATCATTTTAATTATTTTTTTTGCGCTGGCATCAATTTTACTCTCTGGCAAGATAGATTATAGAAATTCGGACTATGCAAATATGGATATGCTTAAATATATTACTATGGGCGAAGAAGCGCCGGGTCTGAATCTTGATGTTCCGCAGCCCTTTGTGTATAGAATTTTTGCCCCGTGGCTTGCGGGAATTCTTCCGATGGATTTGCATACTTCTTTTTATATTCTCAGCTCTCTGTCTTTAATACTATCTGCGCTGCTGCTATTTCTATTATTACGCGAGTATGCCATCGAAGCAAGAACGGCGTTCATTTTAACATTCGCTTTTATTTTCAACAGGTATTTTTTCCAATTCACGGCATGGGATTTTTATCAGTTGACGGACTCGCTTTCACTTATGATAATTCTTGCTTCGATTCTTCTTTCACTGAAAGGAAAATACTTTAAAGTGTCTTTACTGCTCTTCATTGGCGTTTTGACTAAAGAGATTGTGTTAGTCGTAATACCTTTTCTGTTTGCCGAACTGTATTATAAGAAAAGCAATGCTAAGGGCTATTTACAAGTTGGCGCTGCAGTTCTTCCTTCAATTATTCTCTTTATTTTGTTAAGAGTATTGATTGAACCGCAAAGCGGGAATGATTTAATGACTAAATTACTAACTGAGGGCGGCGCCAATATTTTCACAGTTAATTCTCTGTCGAAAAAACTGTTGGTTGCTTTCACTCCATTTTTCTTTCTGCCCGTATTTTTTATTAAAGATTTTTTTGCATTCATAAGAAAAAACATATCTCTCTCTATTCTTTTTCTCTCCGTCTTTGCCGCCTCTCTCTTCGGAGGCGATTATGAAAGATTGATGACTCCGGCAGTAGCTGCCTATTTTGTTTTTATCGGGACACTGCTTCAAAAAATCTTTGCAAGAATGAAAAATTCAAAAGAAGTTAAAATATTATATTACGCTGTTGCTGTAAGCAGTTTTCTATCCTCCTTTTATCATTTATGGGGAATTATAAAATTACCAACCGCATTTCATTCCGTTATCTCTACAATTTTTTTCGGCATTTTGATAGGTTTCTTGTTCGTCCAAGCAGAGAGGAGATTTACTAAAAAAAAAATACTCTCATGAAATAGGGTCAGTATTCCATGAGAGCAATTGGAGTAGATATGAAAGGAGCTGCTATGCGTCAAACCAATAGGAAAATTTAACGAGAAAAATATTATTAGATTCGGAGTTAATAAGATTGTTGAAATCTCTTGAGAATTTGAACTCTCCAGGATGATCAAAATTTGTTTTATCATGCGTCCAAACGAAATAAAAAACCGAACCGGGTAGCACTTCATATCTCAACACAATATTTCCTCTAACAGATTTATAATTAAAATTAGGATTGGAAAATCCAAACCCCTGAGCTGAACCGTCTCCATCGGGGTCAACAAAATACTCATCAGAATTTTTATCGTATTTTATCTGTCCCTTTTCAGCCGAATAAACGTTATACTTCGATGTCCGGGGCGCAGCAAGTTCTTTAAAGTTTGCATATTTGCCCACTGAAAAAATAGGCTGTATAAATACCTGCAGACTTAATTGCGGGGTGAAAGTACAATTAACTCTTAAATTTCCAGAAATTGTTTTATGATCAAGTTCGGCAAATACATATCTGCGGTTGAATGTATGTTTAGCAAAATCGTCATCAAAATTTCCAACCCATTGGTCTTTGGCAAGAGAAACTGAATAACTCGGTCCGGCTTGAATGCTTACTTTTGAATCGGGTTTCCATTCGAGATCAAAACCAATATCGATAAACTCTGAATTCAATTTGTCATGCGTATAGCTGGTATTGAAGTTCAACACCATTGTCTCTCTTGTATCGGTATTTCCCCCGAACGTGATATTATATCCACTCGGCTCCTTAACAAATGGACCGCCTCTCGTGGCTCTGTTATTAAGCCCTTCGAATGAATAAAAACCTTGAATAAAAAGATCATAATAATTTACGAACTGAAAATTTGACACTGTAAAAATGGTGTTGTTCAAAAGGTCTCCGGTAAAATTATACGTTCTGAAATACGCAAAATTTATATTCTTTCTTCTGAAAATTTTATCCGGTTCATACCATCTATAGCCAAGTACAACGTGACCGTTTATTCTATCAGCCATCCATTGAAAACCCATATCGTTATATTCAAATCCTGGCGATACGGCTCCAACAGCCGAGTTAATATAAAAATTCCCTTTCTGTTTGTTAAGCATAATCCGGGTGAACCAGCCTGCAAGGTTATTCCTATTTGTATCAAGCGGTATATAAATATTTTCGGGATTCTGAAAATATCTGTAAGGCATACGCTGCTTTATTTCAACAGCTTCTTTAGTGCCGTCAACAATGGAGCCTATTGCCGTTGCTGTTATTACATAGTTTTCGTCTTCATCCAGGGTTTTCCATCCGTCTATGCCTAAGGTGTAAGCCTGCTCAACTAAGGATTCGCGTAAGTTCCGACCTCTTAAATCTCTGTTTACAGATGTGAACATCATACCGAAAGCGTCCCGCCCTTCATTAAATTCTTTTTTTGCTCTAAATACTCCGTAGTGGGTCAATGGTTCGACTTCTTCTTTAATGTTCTGTGCGTCAACTCTTAAGGTGGCAAACATTCTTTGAGTAACCGCGCTTAACGCGCCGATTGACCAGGAATCGTTCAACTTTCCAGTAAGCTTTGCTGCGCACAAAATATTAGTTTCTTTTGGATAGTCGATAAAATTGTAATCAGAAACTGAGCCTTGCGGGCTGCGTCCGATCCTTCTCGAGTAAAAAAGGGAAGGAGTGCCGAAATTAAAATTCCAATTATTGTTTGAACCTCCACGCCCGAAATAGAAGATTGTATTCCCTTCAATAAAGAACGGTCTTTTTTCATCATAATAAGTTTCGAAGGCGCTAAGGTTAACAACCGCCGGGTCAACTTCAACCTGACCAAAATCGGGATTGATTGTTCCGTCAAGAGTTAAGTTGCTGCCAATACCAAGTTTAATATCGGCACCGGCAGATGTTTGATATTGTTTTGATTTATAAAACGGATCTTGCTCATCATGAATTAAGTATTGAGCTTTTTGCACCACATAAGGCAGAACTTCAAAACGTTGTTTTGGTTTGATTCCCCTTAGACCTTCGAGTGTCGCGAAATGAGAAACGAAACCGCTTTCATTTTTAGGAACCATAATCAAATAGCTGGTTTCATTTTTTCTTTTTATTCCTCTCGCAAAATTTATTCCCCATTTCATATCATCTGCTTCTTTAAATCTTAGCTGCGAAAAAGGAATTTTCATTTCAACAGACCAGCCGTCGCCGTTTACTTCTGTTTTAGCCTCCCAAATTCCATCCCATGATGAATCGTTCCAACTGTCATTAAATAGAACTCCGTCGGATAAAGAGCCGCCAGCATTAACGGCAAAATAATAACCGGTCCTTCTGTCAAAGTATGGATCAATATAAACATAGAACCAGTCTGTTTTTGTGTGATTATCACGCCTCATCAAGCTCAAATCAATCGAGTCGGGATTAGAATCATAGAGTTTCGCCGAGAAGTACAGATGATTTTCGTCGTATGATATCCAAACATCGGTTTTTTCCGAAGCAGATTCTCCTTCGTTTGGGTCGCGTTGAATAAAACCCGATACTGGCTGATATTCGGAATAAAGCGGTTCAACTAATTTCCCGTCAAGATTTACAATATTCTTTAACTGAATTATCTGAACGAGCCGTGCTCTTGAAATATCTTTTGAAATTGAACCGGCAGAACTCGAAATTGAAAATACTAAAACAAAGAATAAAAATTTTTTCATGGCCCCCGCATCATTTTTTATTGATTTGGCATTTAGACTTGTAACAAAAAGAAAGGTTAGATAAAATCTTATTTTTTTTTGGTGCGGATAATTTTGAACAAAAAAAAGCCTCCTGTGCGGAGGCTTTTTGAGAATCACTAAGTGATTTATTTTTCTACGATGGCGTCAACGGCACAAACCTCCACGCAGGATTTACAATTATCGCATAATTCGGGGACGATATAACTAAAGTCGTTTGATAATGCCGCTAATGTTTCGTCATTTAAAACGTAATTATCGCCAGCGTTGTAAATTGCGTTGTTATCACATTCATCGTTGCATGCTGAACAATTAATACATTCTTCTGTAATATACATCATGTTTTAGAACTCCTGCATTTTGTACACAATGAAATTATTTAACACACAAAAATTATTCAGACCTGCTATAATAAACAAGAGAAAAACATCCTAAATAACATCATTCAATTGAATTTTTTTAGAATGAAATTTGTAATTGTATATTTAGTGTTGAAAATGTTACTAATACATTAATTTTACCTTGCCGATAAAAATTTACACAATAATTTAAAATGGTCAATTAAGTGATTAAATCAGCAATACATTTTCTTTATCTAATAACTCTGGTATATTTTTTCTGCGGATGCAGCTGCAAAAATTGCCTTAGGGATGATTTGGAAGAAGTGCCGGATTCAATATTTGTGAGAACAGACGATTTCTTATCAAAAAAAGTCGGCGCGGATTTTTTTAATTTATATATTCATAAAGATTATTTCAGAAGCAGGGCAGCCGACAGCATTTTTGAAATTAGATATAACTTTAAAATGGATGAATATGATTTTGTTGATGAGGAGATTTTGATCATAACGGATAAACATGGAAATCTTGATCATACTCATAAACCTTCGGGAATTCCAACATGCGTGAAACGGATTGAAGGATGTAATTTTATTAATCGCGAAGCGGCTGTTCGTATTGCCGAAGAGAATGGATTGGATAAAGGAATTAAACCCTGGCTTGTTGAGTTTCGCTGGTTCGACGAAGCTAATCTTTATGTATGGCATATTTTATCAACTAAGTATGAATTAAAAAAAGATAATTATTATATTGCCGACGGCGAGGAGCTTCTTATTGATCCGGTAACCGTCGAAGTAATTAAACACCGAGAATGGAAAGTAAGATAAATTATGAACCCGATTAATTAGAGAACAAAACATGAAATTTAGAAAACTGGGAAAGACAAACATCGAAGTTTCGGAAATAAGCCTGGGCTGCTGGACGATGGGCGGAAGAAACTGGGTTAAAGGAGTTTCAATCGGCTGGGCTGAAGTTGATGAAAACGAAATTAGAGAAGCAATCAATTATGCAATTGATAAAGGCGTGAATCATTTTGATAATGCGGATGTTTACGGCAATGGCGAAGCAGAGAGAATGCTTGCGAGAATTCTTGGCGAAAAAACTAATGAATTTATTATCGCTACAAAGGTGGGATGGTTTCAAGGAACGGCGCAGCATGCTTACGACCCTCTGCATATTCGTCATCAATGCGAACAGTCGTTGAAAAATCTTAACAGGGATTATATTGACCTATACTATTTCCATCATCCTTATTTTGGCGACAGCGATTTTTTCCTCGATGATGCCGTTGAAGTTTTTTACAGATTAAAGGAAGAAGGAAAGATCAGAGCAATCGGTCAATCGGCTTATTCTAATGAGGATTTTTTGAGGGTTGTACCAAAAGTTAATCCCGATGTCCTTCAAAGTTCTGCTAATGCAATCGATGATCACTATGTGGCAGAGGGTCAGCCGGTATCGGAAATGATGAAGGATAGAAATATTTCATTTATAGCATTCGGACCGGTGGCTCAGGGGCTTTTACTCGGGAAATACAATAAAAACAATCCTCCCAAATTTGGAAACGGTGATCACCGGCAAAGGTCAAAAAAATTCCAGGCGGACTATTTAACTAAGCTGGAACCTAAATTGGAACACTTAAAAAATAAATTTGGCGGCAGCCCGAAAGACCTATCCCGAGTTGCATTGCAGTATTTACTCCACTATTCGTCTGTTGCCGCGGTAATACCCGGATTCAGAAATATTGCTCAGGTAAAAATGAATCTGGAAGCAGCCGATAAACCATTGACTAAAGATGAATTCGAATTTGTGAAAAATGTATTCTCCTCAGATCCTTTAACGGAATGATTTTACACGGAAAAATGAAAGATTACAGAATTGCCATTAAAACATTCTTAGTTATCAGTTTATTAATTACTAATCCGATAATGCATCTATCTCAGAGCGTTACTGAGAAAATGCAGGTAAATGTTATGAATTACAAAATCAACAGGGCACATAAAAAAATTAGCATTGATGCAGATTGGGAAAAGGAAGTTTGGCGCAACACGGAAGAAGGCGCGCTGGAATACTTTATGGGCGCTTCGCCCAACCATTTTCCTAAAGTAAATTTTAAAATGCTTTATGATGATGAGGCAGTTTACGTGATTTTTAAAGTAGTTGACAAATTTGTAAAAGCGGTTGCGCAAAAACATCAAGATAAGGTTTTTCAGGACAGCTGCGTTGAATTTTTCTTCTCGCCTGATTCTACAACATCGAAAGGTTACTTTAATCTCGAAACCAATTGCGGAGGAACAATTTTGTTCAACTATCAAACAGGAAAAAATATCGGGAAACAGAAGATTGCAGAATCAGACATTGAAAAGATTACAATAGCATCATCTCTTCCCAAAATAATTGATGAAGAAATTACGACCGATACGACATGGTATCTGGAATATAAACTGCCTTACAGTATACTTCGGAACTATTTTGAATTTGATAAACCACGCGAAAAGTTACTCTGGCGTGCAAACTTTTATAAATGCGCCGATAAGACGAGCCGCCCCCACTGGCTGACCTGGAATAAAATTGATCTGCCAAAACCCGATTTTCATCAGCCCGGTTTTTTTGGATATATCGAGTTTCAATAAGAGGAGAGTATTATTTTAATTTCCGTCAATAAAGCGAAAATTGTTTTGCAAAGTTATTCACTGTATAAAAAAATACTGTTGCTAATCTCTTCCGTTATAATATTTGCTGCATGTTCGTCATCGCCAAAATTTACCAGCGAACGCCACATGAAAAAAGATTTTAACGCCGAGAAAATTATTTATCATGATACGGGCGGAACTTTGGAAACGATAACGGGGCTTGCATCTTTTTATGCCGATGATTTTCACGGCAGACAGACGGCAAACGGCGAAATTTATGATATGTATGGACATACTGCGGCGCATCCTGAATATCCTTTCGGCACTATCATTATCGTTACCAATCTCTCCAACGGCAAAAAAGTAACGATAAGAATAAATGACCGCATGCCTGCTCATCCAACGAGAATCATTGATCTGTCCTACGGCGCCGCAAATGAAATTGATATGATTGTTGACGGCATAGTCGAAGTAAAACTTGATATTATCCAGTGGGGAGATTAACGTTAAATGAACGCAGAAGGCAAAGATTCAAAAACAAAAATGGAAATCGAGAGAAAATTTTTAGTGAAAAAGATTCCCTTCAATTTAGAAAAATTTAAGAAATATGAAATCCGGCAGGCTTATTTGAGCTATCCAAAGAGCGAAGAAACAGTCAGACTCCGGCAGCAGGATGATACGTATTACCGAACAATCAAAACAAAGGGAAGCATTGCAAGAGTTGAAATTGAAACAAAAATTTCAAAAGAAGAATTCGAAAAAGACTGGCTGAAAAAAGTAAGCGGAGTAGTTTCAAAAACACGATACTTAATTCCGCATGGAGAATTTACTATTGAACTTGATATATACAAAGACGCTTTATCTGGTCTTATCACAGCAGAGGTTGAATTTGAATCTCTGGACAAGTGCGAATTATATACACCGCCCGAATGGTTCGACGCTGAAGTGACAAAAGATTTTCGCTACAGGAATAATAATCTTGCATCCTATGGTCTGCCTAACAACTAATATTATGAAGTTAATGAATCGAGCGCTGATACTGCCGGCAGTAATAATTTCTCTGCTTTTATGTAATTCATGTGGTTTGTTAGAAGAGGACAAGCAACTTGAAAGCCGGGTTTTGCACGATGAAATATGGTTCAAACAGGCAAACATGTCTTTAGGTGCAAGGATTCAAATGTTTTCGGATAATAGCGGCGTAGCGATCTCACGCGGGAAGGGAAATGATGAAAAAGGCGAACTGCTGCTTTTCGATGAAGGACGTTGGAAATCGGTTTACAATTTTAATTATTCTGATTATCCCTTAACAGCGATGTACAATGAAGACGAAATCTGGTTCGTTATCCACGAAACTCATTTTGGTTATTATAAACCTAGACACTATTCATATTCAATCAGCCGCAATGCGGTTTCCGAAATAGAACTGCCTCTTATCAAGTGGGATGAAACCGATTATGCAATGTGGAAAGATATTTCGGTGTTGAATAACGGCACTGCATGGATGGTAGGGCAGCAAGGTAATATTCTCTACTTTGACGGCGTTAAATGGAATGTTGTTGAAAGTCCCGCCAAAGCGGGCGAGAGGGAAAATCTTCTCTCAGGCGATTTGAACAGTGTATTTATGCTCAACGGAAATATCGGCTGGGCAGCTGGCCGCAGCGGAATAATCTTAAAGATGAAGAACGGAATATGGGTTCGAGAAAAATCCCCGGTAAATACCGAACTTTTTTCGATTTGCATGCTCGATGAAAATAACGGATGGATTACCGGTTCGAACGGAACTATACTAAAATATCAATCGGGCAGGTGGGAGAAATATGAAAGCGGAAGCAGAGCAAATCTTTATTCAATCAAATGTTTGAATAAAAATGAAATTTACATTGCCGGTTCGCAGTCAACGCTTTTAAAGTTCTCAGGAAACAAATGGCAGCACAACGAAAACATTAAATTGTTCGAAGAATCTTTTACTGACCTCGGGATCGTTCTAAATTCAAAAGGCGAAGAAAAAATATGGTTGGTGGGTGAATACGGAATTTATACTACTAATCAGAATTTAGGTTTTTCTTTCAGCGATGTAACCCTTATATCGTCTCTAAGCAGAGACGGGCTTGGCGGAATCTTTTTTGATGAGAATAACAACATATACCCCGATTTATTTTTGATGACAGAAAAAGGCTCAAATAAATTTTACCGCAATGAAGAAGGCGGATCATTCAGAGAAATTGCATTTAACCTCGAGCATGAAAGAAAACTTGATAATTCGAAAAATGTTCTGGTTGCCGACTTAAATAATGACGGATACCATGATATCTTCGAACTTTTCGATGATATCAACTTTAAAGTTTCATTCGGCAATGTTAGCGGAGGATTCACGGACAAAACAGAATTCACACAGCTAAAACTTGATTTTATTCCGAGTCTCTCAGCAATCAATTCGATTAAAACAGCAGATTTTGACAACGACGGTTATCTCGATATCTATATTTCAAATTACAGCGAAAACGATATGCTGTTTAAAAACGACGGAGCAGGCAGATTCGAAAATATTTACGAATCATCCGGAATAAATAAGCTCCTCGGTCATCAGGCACACGGCATTGTGACCGGAGATTTTAACGATGATGGTCTGATTGATATTGTTATTGTTTACAGACTGACATTTGAAAATAAACATGCGGAGCTTTTTTTAAACAAAGGTAATTTTATTTTTGAAAAGCATGAAACGAACTTTTCTTCGTCTCAAAATCCCCAGACCTATTCGGCTGCAGCTGATGATTTTAATGCCGACGGTTTCCTTGATCTGCTGTTTTTGGTCAATCTTGGAGGGATTAAATTGTTTCTCAACGACGGCAGCGCCAATTTTACCGACGCCTCGCAGCAATATGGCTTTGATGAGGAAATACTGTTGCCCGATCCAACAAACGGCTTAATGAATGCTGCTGATATAAATAACGACGGTTATGTTGATTTCTTCGCAGGCTCTGCGTTATATCTCAATCACAAAGGAAAATCATTTGACGAAATTCAGGATCAGGTTGGACTGCAGTTTAACGGCAACCCGGCATTCGTTGATTACGATAACGACGGCGATATGGACATTTTTCTTGGCAGCTCGCGTACAGCACTTGGCGCAGGAGATAGAGCCGCTTTGTTTAGAAATAACCTTGCGGAAAGAAATTTCCTAAAGGTCAAATTAGAATGTGATTTGAGTAATAGATTCGGTATCGCGACAAAACTTACTCTCGAAGGATTTGACAGCCAAGATAACATCGTTTACAAATATTCAAAACAAACTGGGGTGGGCGGCAGTCCGATGATTCAACAGGATCATACTATTATTCATTTCGGTTTAGATCCTTCTCTTAAATACAGACTTATCGTGAAATTTCCTTCCGGTATCGTTAAAGAAATTACTCCGATTAATAACGGCTCCTTAATATCAGTAGTAGAGTCAAATATACTCACTCATCATTTTATTCTTTTTAAAATGTCCCTTTACAGAATATTTTTGATTTCTGATCCTGGTTTGGAAATAATGAAATTATTCTTGTTGGCTGTAATTATTATGCTCTCAATACTCTTAGCTAAAAAACTAAAAGCAAAAAGTTTAATGAAAAAATGGCATTACCCCGCTGGCGTTATTATTCTGTATTTAATAACTTTTTATTTGACAGCCGAGTCGGGATCTTTGTATTCAACATTCGCACGTTTTTCTTTATCAGTAATCTATATGATGTTTTTTATAACTGTTTCGAATTACTATATCGAAAAGAAAGAAAGCCGGTATATATCCAGATATAAATTGATTGACATTCTTGGCGTCGGCGGAATGGGAAAAGTCTTCAAAGCAGTTGATACAAAAACAAAGCAGCAGGTCGCTTTGAAAGTTATCAATCCCTCTGTGTTAAAAGACGCCGAGAATAAAAAAAGATTGATATCGGAAGGAGAAATATTGTCATCTTTCGACCATCCGAATATTGTTAAGGTTTATGAAATTGGAAGCGATAGAGGGCATAGTTTTATTGCAATGGAATATCTTTCCGGCGGTACACTTGAAGAATATTTGGAGAAAAATCCCAAGATTGAAACCAGCGAAGCCTTAAAAATTATCTTACAAATTTGTGATGGCGTTGAAGTCATTCATGAAAAGAAAGTTCTTCACCGGGATTTGAAAACAGCAAATATAATGTTTGATAAAGACGGAAATTTGAAGATAATGGATTTTGGACTTTCAAAATCGCCCCTTGTCTCTACAATGACTTCACTCGGTACTGCCGTAGGGACGCTTGGTTATGTTGCGCCGGAACAGGTAACTAATATTCAAGTGGATCAGCGGACTGATATTTTTTCTCTCGGAGTAATTATGTATCAGATATTCGCAAAAGAACTTCCTTTCAAAGGTGAAAACGAAATTGCGCTGATTCATTCTATATTTAATGTTAATCCTATTCCGCCGTCACTAAAGAATTCTTTGGCGACAAAGGCTATCGACAGTGTTGTGATGCATGCCTTAGAAAAAAATCCTGAAAATCGTTATAATTCGATAGCAGAATTAAAACTTGAAATAAAGAAGCTCATTCCATAATAACAATCAATAATTATCATAATTTCTTGATATGGATATAACAGAGATACGTCAAAAAATCAATAAACTAATGGGCGATTTCATCAGCGAAGCCTCAAGCGAATTTTTAAATCTTTCGGGGCAGCTTAAGGTTGATAAAGCTTCAAAAGAAACTATTGGACATTCCGATAAACTCTTCAAAAGGATGATTGAGTTCAACAGGACGCTTAGCAAGGAGTTGAATCTGTTAATTAATGAGCACGAGAAACTGCTCGATAAATTAAATTTATTTGCGGAAGAAAAACGACGGCTGGAAGTTCTATATACATCGGGAATTTTATTTTTGTCTGAAATTGAAATGAAGCAGATAATGAAGAAAGCCATTGACACGATTGTAAAGGAATTAAATGCCGACGAAGGATTTATTGTGCTGCTTGACGAAGAAAAAAATATTAGTTCAATTGTAAGTAGCAATATGAAAGTTGATTCGGATGGCGAGCCGATGCGCATCAGCACCTCTGTTATAAAAGATGCTATAGAAAAATTACAGCCGGTTCAGCTGAATGATCTTAAAACTGAGGTTGAGTTTTCAAAGAAACACAGCATTATCTCTCTTGGGCTGAATGCATTGCTTTGCGTGCCTTTGATATCGGCTTCAAATATTATCGGAACTGTTTACCTCGACAGGAAAAAAAGCGATATGCCTTTCTCAGAGTCCGATCTGATTTTTTTAATCTCATTTGCTAAGCAGGTTGTTAAAGGCATTGAAATATCGCTTGAAATTAATACACTCGAAGAAAAATTGGAAAGCGAAGCTAGATTGAACCAGAAAGATTTCAGAGATAGATTTAACTGTAATTCTATTATCGGATCAAGTAAAAAATTATTCGACACGCTTCGTGTTGCTTCAAAAGTAGCGGCAACCGATGCTACTATATTAATACTCGGAGAAAACGGAACAGGCAAAGATTTGCTGGCTAATGCAATACATAAGAACAGCCCCAGAGCGGCGAAGCCTTTTGCGGCGTTCAATTGCGGGGCTATACCTGCCGAATTACTTGAGTCAGAACTATTCGGCTTTGAAGCCGGAGCTTTTACGGGCGCTAATAAGAGTAAACCCGGCAAACTCGAAATAGCCGACGGTGGAACAGTATTTCTTGATGAAATTGCAGAGTTGAGCGTTAATCTGCAGGCAAAACTATTAAGGGTAATTCAAACCAAAGAAATTGAGAGGCTCGGCTCGTTAACAGGGAAAAAAATTGATATAAGATTTATCGCGGCGACAAATAAAAACATTAAAGAACTTATAGCACAGAGTAAGTTTAGGGAAGACCTTTACTATAGACTAAAAGTTATCGAGATAAATATTCCTTCGTTGCGTGAACGCAAAGAAGATATAGAAGATCTTGTAGATTATTTCGTGGAAAAGTATTCAGCTGAAAGAGAGAAATTTATTGTTTCGTCAGAAGTTATTGAAGCACTTGAAGCTTACGATTGGCCCGGGAATATAAGAGAACTCGAAAACGTTATTCAACGAAGCATTATTCTTGCAAAAGGAAATGCTATAAGATTGGAGGATCTGCCTGCTGAAATAATTGAATCTGATGATTTAATAAAAAAAGTTGACAGCAGTAAATCTCTTCTCGAGGCTGAATTGGAGTTTAGAAAAATGTATGTGCTCCGCGCAATTAGAAAAACCGGCTCAAAGTCTGAAGCCGCTAATTTATTAGGAATAAATAGAACGCATTTATATAAACTCCTCAATCAGCTGGAAATCGAAGAGTAAATGTCTCTTCTTTGAGACATGATAATTTGGACTAATCGTCTCTATCATGCGACAAATTGTTTCCATTTCTTGAAAATCAAATTAAAAAACAGACGGCACATCTTTTGTAACTTTATCGAGAATTACTCTTAAGGCAATTAATTTGACTGAACGCATATTGATAATAGATTCAAACACTAATACACTTCGAAAATTACGCGAGATACTGTCACGCGAGGGGTTCAATATTATGACAGCAAGCGACGACATTACCGCAGGTCACTTACTAAGAAGTGTGTCAATTGATTACATTTTATCTTCATGTGAACATTTTAATAATTTGGAAAAAAGTTTTTTAGCAGACAATAAATAATCTTTTAACAATCAACAAACGGAGGATATATGAAAAAAACTAATTTATTAATTGCAATGCTGCTTGCGTTTTTCTTAATATTTACGGTCGGCTGCGAAAGTGACAATTCAACCGAACCAGAAGAGAATAATAATAGCAATACCAACAGCAGTGGTCAGCCTATGCCTGCATTTGAGGGCGGTAATATCGGCGGAGTTCTCGCCACTATTGGTTACGAATTTGCCACTTTCCCCGGATTGCCGGCTGCGCAGATGACGATGGCTTTCGCTCAATTCGGAGCTGGAGTTGACGGAGGAAACGTTACGGTAAATGGGAATGATATTGGCAAGACTACTTCCAACGGTAATACATTTTACATTTATCCGAGCCTTACAAATCCAACACAGGTTTTGACAAATGTAAGTTTTAACGGCTCTACACACAGCTGGACTGTATCGGGCGCAGGCAGCGTTCCTTCATTTAGCGGAAATGTGAACAGCCCTCGAAGTTTTAATGTTACCGCTCCGGCTGAAAACGCAACAATTACTAAGGCAAGCGGTATGACTGTAAGCTGGGATGCAGCGGGAGGTGCGCAGAATGTGTTAATAACTGTGGTGGACATCAGCAGTTCGAAAGTAGTATTTGCTGAAGAACTGAACGACAATGGAAGTCATACTTTCACATCAGCACAGCTTGCAGACATAAGCGGCGATGCTATGATTCAAATAGTTAAGTATAATTATAACCTGGTCAGCGCAGGCGGTAAAGATTATGCCATTATCTCAGAAATTGTAAAAACAGTTAACGTGAAAGTGCAATAAATATTAACATAAATTTGAAAAAATCATAATGAAAAAGTCATTTTGCACAATATTCGCTTTAGCAATTTTATCTTCAATTTTATTCAGTCAGGGCTGCAACAGATCAACAAGGTTGAATATAGATGCCGGTTTTGATTTAGCAGGTATTGCCTTTGATGCATCAGTGACGCAGGCAGGCTCGGGGCTTCAATTCGGTTATAATGATAAAATTTCTATCGACTGCATTATCGGTTATGTTTTTTCAAATTATAAATTTTCAATTTTCTTTGGTGATAGAACGAATGATTGGTCATATACAGATAGCATCTTTGGAGCAAATGGAGAATATCATTTGCTTGAACCTAATAATAATTTGCTTATGCATGCGAATCAATTAATTATATCACCGGCGGAATTCTCTTAAAATTATTAACTATTGGCGGGTGACGATGAGTACAAGGGATAAGAAAGAAACTATTGTTGAACTACTGTTCTTTTTAGCGATACTTGTGATCACATTTTGCAGTTTGATACTGGTTTCACTATTAGATTAATAAATTTCCCGACAAGACCCTTTTACTCATTCTCCCTTTGGTTGGGCCGGCTTGAAAGAGCCGGTCTTTTTATTTCCACTCTTCAACGGTGATTTCCTGTCCTGTTTCGATAACACCCCCGGAGTCATGAATGAGATTTTGTCCGAACATTACTTTATTCCCAATTTTTCTGTATTTCGATAAAGTTCTCAAAGGTTCTTCCGATTTTTCGCCGGTGTTCTGATCAATCGTTGTAATAACACACCTTGAACAGGGTTTTACAACACTAAAACGAATTTGGTTGATTCTAATTGTTTTCCACTTGTCCTCATCATGGGCGTCACCCCCTGCAAATACAAGATTTGGGCGGAATCTATTAACGGGCGTTTTTTGATTGAGTTTATTATTGAGCAGATTAAGCGATGCTTCGCCTAAAATCAGAAACGGAAAAGCATCGGCGAAACTTACAATGCTTTGGCCTGGCGAGTATTTTTTATCAACCAGCCTTACGGATTTATCGTTCATTTGCACGAGTTTGCATTTGTAATTTAGTGCCCTGCTAAACCATTCATCATAATTATTCGATAAATGTACTGCGTCAACATAATCATCCCAGATTTCCACTTTTGATGCATATTTGTCCGGAGGTTCATAAGGAATTGTAATAGAATTTCTTTCGTCGTTTATTTGATAAACTTTCAATCCCTCATCATTCAAATTTACATTCAGTAAAGACATTGATGGGCAGGTTCTCTGAGAAATGAATTTATTGTTTTCATCAACAAGCATCCAGCGGCGGTCGTATTTGAAACCGCGCATTTCCACCTGCCAGCTTTTCAGTTCAATGCCCCCAAGTGATTTTATAGGGTAAATAAAAATTTGCGCTAAGGAATATTTGTTTTTCATCTTTACAAAAGTAAATTAGTTTTGAAAATTTTTGAATAAAATTTAATTACATGGGTATCATTATCAAATAGATTTCGGAAAACAATGTGAAAAACGACGACATGACCATTTTCGAGCAGCTTGTTAAATCAAATATGAAAAAGGCATATTATTCGGCTCTCGGGATTCTCGGGTCGCATGATGCCGCGATGGAAATATCGCAGCAGGCTTTTATAAGAGCTTATAGAAATTTTCACAAATACGACAAAAAGCGCAATTTTTTTACATGGTATTACAAAATTATGAGAAATCTCTGTATGAATTATTTTAGAGATAACCGTAATAGAATTTCATTTGATAGCATTGGCGAATTCGAATCGATGGAACCCCAAAGTAATCCGGATAATATATACGAGAAAATTGAGTTAAAAGAAAAATTAACCGATGCGTTGAATGAACTCGAATTTGAAGATAGAGAAATAATTATGCTGAAAGAATTTGAAAACCACAGTTATAAAGAAATTGCTGAAATCATGAATATCCCCGTTGGTACGGTAATGTCAAAATTATTTTATGTGCGAAAAAAATTAGCAAAGAAACTGGAGAGCATGTTATGATTGATGATAAGTTTATAAATCTGATGGAAAAATATTTTGTTCAAACACTAACTGAAAGCGAACAGAAAGAATTTGAGAATATGCTGGAAGATAACTCTACATACAAACAAGAATTTGAAGAACAAAAAAAAGTAAAGGAGGTATTGAATATGATTAGGTTTAAAAACCCCGAACCGGAAGTCTGGGAAAATTATTGGATGAATGTTTACAACAAATTCGAACGTGGACTTGCATGGCTGGCTGTTTCAGCCGGGGCGCTGATTGTATTTGGCTGGGCTGCGTATCAAGCCGCAGAGAAAATTATACAAGATGCAGAAACACCCGGATTAATAAAATTAGGCGTTGCAGCTCTCGTATTTGGAAGTTTAATACTTTTGTTTTCTGTTCTACGTGAGAAACTTTTCGTTAAAAAATCTGATAAATATAAGGAGGTGAAAAGATGATTGTCGCGACTTCTTCGCAAATTGCCGGTAAAGAGATCAAAAAAACTCTTGGAATAGTCAGGGGGAACACAATCCGAGCACGGCATATTGGAAAAGACATTTTAGCGTTCTTTAAAAATATAGTCGGCGGTGAGATAGAAGAATATACCAAACTGATGGGAGAATCACGCGAGCAGTCGATTGACAGAATGGTTGCAAACGCTGAAACTCTTGGCGCAAACGCGGTAGTTGATGTTAGATTTTCAACAAGTTATATAATGGAAAGTGCAGCCGAAATTTTAGTATACGGCACCGCTGTTTATGTTGAATAAAAATCAAGTAGAGATTTCATTCATGAAATCTCTACGCCTCTCCGAAAAATCTTCACGCTGTTGCCAAAAACATCTCAGCTCAGTAACACGAATATCTCTATTCGGGTTGCAATTCTCTAATGTGTAACTCAAATTACTAAAAGATTATTCCTGATTACAAGTTTTAAGAATCTCTTCTTAAAGCAGAATGCATTGTATTTAACGACAGCAACTCCTCTTATCCAATTTTTGTATTCCGATTATCATGTTAATTAATCAATAATGTGGCTATATTTGACAAAAATTTGATTAATTATTATCGGCAAAAAAATGAAAAGGTTTCTATTATTTTTACTATTAATTATTCTTTGTGTTACGTCATTATCCGGACAGACAAAGGCAAAAGTTTATATCGTATTAGGCTCCGATACTGCTATTTGGGATGCAATGAGCGTATCTTCATATAATTGCACATACAACCCTGAGCTTTACGCTGACCCTTCCCAAAACGCTTTCGAAGTAATGTCGCCGTTGTTCAGAGAAAATTTAGTTGATTCATACGGAACAGTTATGAAACTTACCTGGTGGATGATGGCAGGGAACATTTTTAGATATGCGACAAACGCTAATATCCCCATCCCGAATATTATGACTCTTTACTTAATGAAAAAATATCATCAAGAAAATGTTGAACGTTTTGGAGACGAACTCTCGCTGCACTATCATACATTTGCCTGGACGGATTACGATGGCGATGGCAGATATTTCTGGAATCAAGCTCCGAATTTTATGGAATGTTTTGACGACTTCAATTATACGCTCGCACAGTTTTTATTAGAGGAAGAAGTATTCCCTGTGTCTTTTAGAAGCGGCTGGCATTATATGGACAATGAATGGCAAAAATATTTGAATGAAATTCTTCCTTATTCAATGCACAACGATTATCCTGCAAAAAGATTGTTTGATACCGAGCCGGTCGATAATATCTTCGATTGGTCTTTAGCTCCGAGCGAATGGATTCCTTTTAATCCATCACCAGAGAATTATCAAATCCCTGGTGTATCGCGCGGATGGAATCTCCGTTCAAAACACTTGAGAGGTATTCTTAATGGTTCCATAATAGAAACATTGTTTAAAGAAGCCAATAAGGGTGTTGATCAGGTCGCATGCTTTTGGGGGCATTTGCCAGAAGATGATTTTAAAGAAAATCTCGTAAAAATTAATGACCTGCTTCATGCAGCGGATGCAAAGTACCCTCATGTTAGCTTTGAATACTGTACTGCAGTTGAAGCAATGCAGAAATGGCAGAAAAATAACGATAACACACCGCCGGATATAACCATTGAAGAAATTGAAACAAGCGGCGGTCTGCTTTTTAGAATTACTTCCGATGAGATTATCTTTCAATACAGACCCTTTGTTGCTTATAAAGATATTTATGAAAATTACATGCTGTTAAATTCTCGAAAGACAGGAGAAAATACCTGGGAAACACGAATTCCAATTCAAAGAAAAACACTTGCTAAAATAGGTGTTGCTGTATCTGATGCTTTCGGTAACCAAACAATTGAAATCAAAAAATATCTGCCGGATGATCAATACATTGACGACGAGAGCAGCGGCTATCAAGAGACAGCCGGAAGCTGGATGGTGATTAACGAATCTGCCTGGGGCAATACAAGCAGAGCCGCATTAATAGTTTCTGATACTGTTCGAGTTCAGTTTCACCCTACGGTAGAAAAATCGGGAAAGTATAACATTTCTGTTCAATTCCCTCCAATTACTAACGCCGCTCAAAATATCTCTTTTAAAGTGTATTCTGATAATGAATTAATTAAGGAAGCAAAGATTAATTCTTTTGAAAGCAAAACTTGGATTTATTTAATGACAGCTGATCTTGATGAAAATAAATCAAATTATATCGAAATGAGCTCTGCGGAAACAGGAAAATATTTGAGCGCTGATGTAATTAAAGTCAGTCCGTTAGTGGTTGAAAGAAGTCTCTATGTTGACGGCAGCCCGCTGAAATCTTTTTTAATAAGCGAATATGATACAGCTTATTTTTCCATCAAGCTTCAGAACAGAGGTTATGAAGAACTGAGCATTTCAAGAATTTATGCATCAGAGAAAAACCTTCAATTTGCCGAACAAAATAATATAACTATTCCGCCTATGAAGAATTATGAATTAAATTATTTCATATACTCCGAAGATAAACTCGATTATTCTGATACACTCGTGATAGAAAGTAATGATTTAATGAAACCGATAACAAAGATTCCATTTACTTATAGTGTAACTAATTATTTCAAGACTATCGATAACGAAGATTTAAAATATTATAAGGAATACGGTGAGTGGGCATACAGTGTTGCTAACGCTTATGGTCCTACAAGCCGCATCAGCTGGCTGAATAAGGGTCCGGGCGCAAAAGCCGAGTTCTCTGTTACGGTTCAAAAAAGCGGGCTTTTTGATATTTTATTTATCCTGCCGGAAACCGTAAATGCAGCAAATAAAGCATTATATAAAATCAGCAGTAATGATATTGTGCTGGATTCTTTTTACGTTAATCAAAATTCTAACAGTGGAAGCTGGCAGAAATTAGGAAGTTATAATTTTACCGCAGGCTCTTTGGCTAAAGTAGAAATTATTAACGACGGAAAGAGCACAGAGGGGGTGGTTCTTAGATCCGATGCAGTAGAGTTTCAATTGATAGAAGAAACAACAGACGCCGGCGGCATTGCAGATAAAACAATGCCCGAAAAATTTTCACTGTCTCAGAATTACCCGAATCCTTTCAATCCCATAACTAAGATCGCGTATTCAGTGCCGGTTGAAAAATATAAATTAAATTCTAACCCGGTTGTAACAATAAAAATTTTTGATACTCTTGGCAGAGAAATTTCAACGCTTGTTAATGAAACAAAACCTCCCGGAAATTACGAAATTGAGTTTGACGCTTCGAGTTTCTCGAGCGGAGTGTATTTTTACAGGATGGATGCAGGCAGCTTTAGTGCAGCAAAGAAATGTTTGCTGATAAAATAACTTCCGGCATAAATTATTTTAATTATCTATTTATATTTAGCAGGTAAATAAACAGCAATTAAATTAATAATTGAAAAACCTGTCAACCGCTCAGAAGAACTTAATACCTCGACTGCAGGCATTGCTTGTAACTCTTCTTTGGTCATCTTCCTTTATAATAATTAAAATCGGGTTAAGTGAAATACCCCCATTAATTTTTGCCGGCTTGAGATACATAATCGCATTCACATTCATACTTCCATTTTTACTGAAGGGCGAAAATTTTACTCAAATAAAAAGATTGAACAAAAACCAGTGGGTAAAGTTATTAATGCTCGGAATAATTTTTTACACTTTTACGCAGGGCGCGCAGTTTATCGGACTATCGCTGCTTCCTTCGGTGACAGTAAGCCTCTGGCTCAACTTTACGCCGCTGGTTGTCGCAATGCTCGGAATATTTTTCATTAAGGAATATCCAATTGGAAGACAATGGGTTGGGGCGGTTGTCTTTATAATAGGAGTGATAATTTATTTTGCGCCGGTTGAAATACAGTCTGATAATTTACTCGGGTTGGCAGTAATGTCGTTCGGCGTTCTTTCAAATTCGGGAGCTGCCGTATTGGGCAGGGAAATTAACCGGAGTAGAAATTTGAATTCGCTTGTGATTACCGGAATCAGCATGGGCTTTGGGTCGGTTCTTCTTTTAATCCCCGGAATAATACTCAATGGCTTCCCACATATCGGTTGGAGCAATATAATTTTACTTCTCTGGATGGCGGTTATTAACACAGCATTTGCATTCACTTTATGGAATACAACACTTCGCTCGCTTTCTGCTATGGAATCAAGCATTATCAACGGAACAATGCTTATTCAAATTGCAGTTTTAGCCTGGATATTTCTCGGGGAAGAGATATCTTTTAAAGAAGGCGCCGGTTTAATTACAGCTTTGGTCGGCGCATTATTAGTTCAACTAAAAAAAATATGATAACTTTTAAATGAGTCTGAAATTCCTTTCATATTTTTGTTTTCAACCGGTTGTAACTCTAAATACTTTTTTGGATAGCACTATTTTAACAATCTTATTTACTTCTGACGGTAAAAAATAAAATGATAGTAATTGCAATTGAAGAAATTGCAATCGCCGGTTCAATTAATGTGGGCAAAAGCGGTTCGGCGGGAATTTTGGACCGCGTAAAGGATAAAGAAGGATTTTCTAATTCACTTATCGAATCGTAATCAACCGTATCTGTAGTTGAGATAGAAAACTCCTGGGCTATTTCGACTTTATTGTTAACGGTAAAAATAAAAGAGCCAGAAAGATTTGCCCGCCGCTCAACTTTATAGCTCCCAAATAAACCGTCTTTAAAGACCTCAGAATAATTTATCGAAGCCTCGTCAATAGAATAACTAACGGTTTTACCAATTAACTCGCTTTTAGTCAACTTTGCACCTAAACTAGTGAGGGCGATTATGAATCTCTCGGTAAGGGAATTATAATTTTCTCCATAATTAAATGTGATTTTAAGAGGATCTTCTGTTTTTCCGGTTGAATTAAAAATACTGACCGCCGAACTGTCTATCAATTCGTGTATCAGTTCAAGATTTCTGGATTGGGCTTTCATCCAAATAAAATTTGAAAAAATCAAAAAGCCAAGTAAGAAGAAACTTCGCATCACACTAAATCCCAAATGATTGTTATAAATCTCCAAATAAAAACTGAATTAAACAATTGTAAAAATAATAGCGCTCCATCTGTAAGAACCCACAAATCTTAAATTCGATAAGAAGTTAATCGTCAAGCTAATCTTCGCCCAGATGCAATTTCTTTCAATCGTTTGATTCTTTCTTCTGCGGGCGGGTGAGTTGAAAATAATTTCATAAATGACTTGCCGCTCAACGGGTTTACGATAAACATATGTGCAGAAGCTGTGTCGGCATTTCGCATTGGCAGATTTGCATTGGCGTTGGATAATTTGCCAAGAGCCGAAGCGAGAGCAAGAGGTTTATCGGAAATTTCAGCTCCGCCGGCATCTGCGCCGTATTCACGCGATCTTGAAATAGCAAGCTGAACAAGCACCGCAGCAATTGGAGCTAAAATTATCAATGCAAGGTCGGTTAGGGCATTACTGTCTCTCGAATCTCTGCTTCCACCAAACATTGCAGCCCATCCTGCCATGCGGGCAATAAAAGTAATCGTTCCGACGAGTGTTGCAGCTATTGTACTGACGAGAATATCTCTGTTTTTAATATGCGCTAACTCGTGCGCTATAACCCCTTCAAGTTCATCACGGTTAAGAATTCTCATTATACCAGTTGTTACAGCAACGGCGCCGTTATGCGGATTTCTTCCGGTGGCGAATGCGTTGGGAGTCGGGTTATCCATAATGTAAACTTTGGGCATCGGCAGCATTGCTTTTTCAGAAAGCCGTTGGACAGCATCGTATAATTCCGGAGCTTCATTTCGTGTTACTTGTTTTGCTCTGTACATCGTCAGAACAATTTTATCGGAAAACCAGTATGATCCAAAATTTATAGCGAGAGAAAAAATAAAGGCTATCATCAATCCTGTTTCACCGCCAAGCGCAGCGCCTACAAGCAGGAAGATAACCATCATTAAGGTCATTAAAATAGTTGTTTTTATTGCATTCATAATTTTTCCTAAAAATATTTGTAATGTTGGATGAAATATAATAATTATAGTTTCAAATTATTTTGTATACACTCTAACATGAAAGGATTTTCGAATGTTCCTGAAATATGCAGCAGTTAGCGATTATTGACTTGCCATTATTTTCTATTATAATTAAAATCACTTGTCAAATTAAGGAAATTTATGCGTTTAATATTAGCTCTAATCTTCTTAGCTACCTCATCGCTGCAGTCTCAAACCTCATTTGATTTTTTAAGGCTTGACATCAGCCCGCGTGCCGCTTCTTTAGGCGGAAGCTATGTTGCAAACGGCGACGATCCTAATGTAATATTTTATAATCCTGCCGGAATTAATAGCCTGGAAGGCAGACCGGTTTCATTTTCATTTTTAAAACATCTTGTAGATATAAACTCTGCGAGTCTGGCTTATTCTCATAACTTTGAAAGTATAGGCAGATTTGGAGCGGCAATTCAATATATTAATTATGGCACATTCACTGAGGCTGATGAGACAGGCACCGAAACAGGAGAATTCAGCGCAAACGAATTTGCATTAACAATCGGTTATTCCAATATTCTTGATGATAATTTTAATTACGGTGCAAACATCAAATTTATTTACTCAGGCATTGCAGAAGAAACATCTACAGCTTTTGCTTTTGATATCGGACTGCTCTATAATTTACCGAAAGACGGCTGGCGGTTCGGTATTTCCATTTTAAATCTCGGTTCGCAGATGTCTTCTTACTTTGATAAGCAAGAGGATCTTCCATTGGATATGCGCCTTGGAGTGTATAAAAAATTGGAACACACTCCGTTTGAGTTTTATTTTTCCTTCAATAAACTAAACGAAAAAGACGACAGGTTTTCAAGCATAACCGCCGGGGGCGAAATTAATTTAAGCAAAACAATTTCCTTGAGACTGGGTTACGATAATGAAAAACGTAAGGAATTGAAGCTGGGAACCTCGGCAGGATTAGCTGGTTTCCACGCCGGAATAGGTATTAATGTAAGCGATTACAAGGTTGATTATGCATTCAGTTCCTTGGGTTCAATCGGGGCGATGCATAGAATTGGCATCACTACCGATTTGTACTAACTCCCGTACGGATTTTTAATGTATTTTTTGGCTAGTTCGCGCGAGTTGTTGTAATCTTTGTATTCCAATACTTCCTTATATTTTTTTACAGCTAAATTCCGCAATTCAAGTTGATCTAGCGCATTACCTAAATACAACGCAGAATTGATTAAAAAACCGCTTTCATTTTTTTGATCTATTTTCTTAGATAAACTCTCGCAAACTTCAAAATAATATCTTGCAGAATCCGGTTGATTATTTCTTCTATGATTCAAGCCAACGTAATAATATGCTTCTCTAACCGCATGGTCGTTAAAGCCTGGAAGATTCTGTTTTGATTTTTTCAGAATGTCAGTAAATATTTTTGCCGCTTCAAAATAATTGTTTCTTTTTATCCAGGTTCTGCCTAATAAACTCTTGAAACGCGGATTGTCCGGAAATAATTCAACCAGCTCTTTAGAATATTCTATGGATTTGTTGTAATCGTTCTCAAAACTGTAGTACAAGGTTGCAAGAAAATATTTCGATTCATACTTGGCATACTTCCCGCTGCGGGCTACATAAGACAACTGTGCGATCCCTTTTTCTCGATCACCTTTCGGGAAAAAAGCCATGAATGGTTTTACGAATGTATACTGCTGAGGAATGACTGCTGCATAATAATTGTAAATGCCGAAACCAAGCTGGACATCAATGTTTTTAGTATCGCTGCTATAAGCTTGTTTTACCAAAGGCAGCGCATCCTTTCCATCTAAGGCGGCTTTGAACCAGCTTTCACGCAAGGTATATAATCTTCCGCGGAAACCAAGCGCACCTCCTTTGAAAAAGAGAGCGTCAGTATCATCCGGTTTTTTATCGAGTATGTCATCGCAGAAATCAATTACAAACTCAAGCTTTGAAGTAAATTTATCATCATGCGTTTCAATATCCGAATCAAGCAATATCTGCCACCAGACAATCATAGCATCAAAAAAATAGCCTGCTGGATGTTTAGGATGATCTTTTATGACTTTGCTGAATGTTGATTGTGCCTCATTAAACTTAATATTATAAATCTGCTTTATACCTTCGGTAATTAATGAATCAAATTTCTTATCTCCTCCTTTAATCGGGGAGGAAGAAAACAATGATAAAGTGAATACCGCTATTACTAATATATAATTTAAGTTGAGTCTACAAGGATTTTGCATCGTCATTTTTCTAAATTTTCTGATTACTAAAATTAAAAATATAAATTTAATAGAAAACTTGAAGTGATACCGAAAAATGACTCCATATGTTCCTCAATGCGCATTTTCTGAATTGTTATGCATCAGCTTAAAAATAACTGACATTTTATTTGAGGTCTATTGTTCATTTGGATTTTATTCATTGTACGCTTATTCTTTATTTATTATTTTTCGGCTCAATTTTTAACAAATATCAATTATTAGTATGCATTTTAAGAAAAGAACTCATACTTGCGGCGAATTATGCGAGTCAAATATAGGCCAACAAGTTGTATTAAATGGTTGGGTTGATACAAGACGCGACCTTGGAGGCGTAATTTTCATTGATCTAAGGGATAGATACGGAATTACTCAGATAGTTTTTGAACCCTCCTACAATACTAAGGCGCATCAAAACGGAGGTGAATTGAGGAGTGAATTTGTCATCTCTATTGAAGGCAGAGTTCGAAAACGCCCCGAAGGTACTGAAAATCCAAATATCCCAACAGGGCAGGTGGATATTATGGTAGATCGGGTTGTTATTCTAAATAAATCTCTTACTCCTCCGTTTCAGATAAAGGATAATGTTGACGTCAACGAAGATATAAGACTAAAATATAGATACTTAGATTTACGCAGGAAGGAAATGCAAGATAATTTACTCCTTCGACACAGAATGTATCAGATCGCAAGAAAATACTTCGACGAAAACAACTTTGTTGAAATTGAAACGCCGGTGCTAATGAAAAGTACACCTGAGGGCGCACGAGATTTTCTTGTGCCAAGCAGACAGCACAAAGGAAGGTTCTATGCTCTGCCTCAGTCCCCTCAGCAATATAAGCAGCTTCTGATGGTTGCCGGATTTGATAGGTATTTTCAGATTGTAAAATGTTTTAGGGACGAAGATTTACGAGCCGACCGCCAACCGGAATTTACGCAAATAGATGTTGAGATGTCATTTGCTGATGTTGATGATGTTCTTGAAGTTATGGAAGGTTTAATGATTAAGCTGTTTTGGGAATTGAAAAATGTTGTAATCAATTCCCCCATTCCCAGATTAAAATTTGACGAAGCGATGGAAAAATATGGCAGCGATAAACCAGATTTACGGTTCGGACTTGAAATGGTTACATTAAATCAAGTATTCAATGAAACTGAGTTTAAAGTCTTCAAGGATTCATTGGTGAATGACGGAATTATTACCGGGCTGCTTGTAAAAGGTTGCGGTGATTATACACGAAACCAGCTCGATACTCTTACCGATTTTTGTAAAAAACTTGGCGCAGGCGGACTTATCTGGATGCGGGTTAAGCACGATATCCTTGAGGCTCCAGTTGCGAAATTCCTTTCTGAAGATGAAAAGAAGAATTTGATCAAAACACTCAAAGCAGAGAATGGTGATCTCATTTTTATTTTAACTGGGAAAAGAAATAAGACGCTATCAATAATGGGCAGCCTTCGTCTTGAGATGGGTAAAAGGTTAGAACTAATTAAAGCAGATTCCGGGGACAAATTGTTATGGGTGACTGATTTCCCTTTACTTGAATGGGATGAAGACGAAAAAAGATTTTTTGCTATGCATCACCCATTTACATCTCCCAAAACCGAAGACATTGAATTACTTTCATCTGATCCGGGGAAAGTAAAAGCAAGAGCATATGACCTGGTTCTTAATGGGAATGAAATAGCAGGTGGCAGCATCAGAATTCATGATGCTGCGCTGCAGTCAAAAATGTTTAAGTCCCTCGGTATATCAGATGAAGAAGCAAATTTAAAATTCGGATTTTTGATGAATGCTTTTAAATACGGCGCTCCCCCTCACGGAGGAATTGCTTTTGGTTTCGATAGGCTTGCTATGCTTTTTTCAGAATCAAATTCCATCCGTGAAGTTATTGCATTTCCTAAAACTGCAAGTGGTATGTCTCTTATGGATGAAGCTCCTTCCATTGTTGACGAAGTACAGCTAAAAGAATTACACATTAAAATTCGATAATTTTGACTCTTCAATGATTAATTGAAGAGAAATTTAAGGATATACATATCAGACGTGCGGTAATAATTACATGATTATTATCACAATAGTAAATATTACATGATTTTTTTGTTTTCCCCTGGTGTTTTTTACCGCAATTACTATTATATTAGAACCAAAGCTTATTTTTCTATTCTTTTTACGGTGGCTCAATAATTGACAAAAACAGATTGATATTAACTAGAATCAAATTATGGGCACTCAACAGTTATTACTTATTGTTGTGGGAATAATAATCGTCGCTATAGCAATTTCGATGGGAGTAATTTTGTTCAGAGCGAATGCTATAGAGCAGAAGCGCAATAATGTAATAAGTGAATGTGTAAATCTTGCGGCTATGGCTCAACAACACTATTTGAAGCCCGTAACATACGGCGGAGGCGGTTATAGTTTTGGAACATGGAGTATTCCATCAGAATTGGTAACAACGGCAAATGGACACTACAGAATTACAAATATTTCGGAAACAGAAGTTATAATTCTTGGAACTGGAAATGAAGTTGTTACAGCAGGCGATTCCATCAAGGTTGAGATAACAATTCCGGCACCGCCGGGAACATATTTAATAACAACAATGAATTAAATGGTTTTTCTCTTTCTTCAACTAATTAAATAATCTATAACTAAATTATAGGAGTTCATTATGGGTCAACAGCAATTATTACTTATCGTACTCGGCGTTATTATCGTCGGCATAGCTGTTGTTGTAGGTATTAACGTTTTTACGGCTCAATCCGAAGAGTCAGCAAAAGATGCAATTGTATCCGATTGCACTACTTTGGGAGCTATGGCTCAGCAGTATTATAGAAAACCAACTGCTATGGGCGGCGGCGGCAACACTTTTACGGGATGGACAATTCCGACTAACCTCGCATCAACAGCTAATGGAACTTACGCTGCAACAGTTGCAGCTCAAACTGTATCTATTGTTGGAACACCTCCGGCAGCGAATAGTTATTCGTGGGTTGTAACTACAGCTGTGACGCCGACTGCTATCACTTCTTCTGTGGGCGATGCTGAAGAAGAAGAAGAATAAAGAATATTTGTTCTCGTGATGTTACGCAATAACGTTTAACATTTGCGGGCGACTAAATTTTTTCTTTATTTTGAATATACTTATATTAAGGCTGATAAAGATAAGACTTTGTCAGCCTTTTTAATTTTTTGAAGGTATTTGCAAATATGTTGGAACTGAGATTCAATGCAATTAAACCTAACGGGCAATTAATTACTGGTACGCTAAGTGCGGATACTTTTGCAGAGGGTAAGAAGAAAGTACAAGCTCTTATTGCGAAGAATCAGTTCAAACTAAAATCCATAGAAAAAAAATCCACTTATATTTACAAAATCCGCAAAGGTTCCGAAGCCCCCCTAAAAGGTGAACAAAAAGCATTTTCGAAGGAAGAAGTTACTAATGCCTTAACTAAAATGGGCTATCAAGTAGTTTCGGTAAATAAATATTTATTCGAATGGAATCCGAAACCCCCTCCTCAAGAAGTTCTTTCATTCGTTAAAATTAGCGCCGAATTATTAGAACAGAAACTTCCGTACAGCGAAATTATGACCCTTCTGGTTAATGATATTGAAAACAAAACTTTGAGGGAAACTCTTAAGCAGATAAACAATGATTTGAAAAAAGGCGGCGACAGCGAGGTTGTATTTATGCGCTATCAAAGCGTATTCGGAAAATTTACTTCATATATGCTGGGGCTCGCCGCAAAAAGCGGTAATATGACAGAAATTTACAAAGCTACCGCAAAATTTCTCGAACGTAGAATGCAATTCAAAAAAGACTTGCGAAGCGCGCTGATAACGCCTTTCATTACTTTATTTGTTTTGTTTCTTGCAATATTATTTTATGTAGGCTATATTTTCCCCGAGACAGCAAAACTATTCATAAAATTTAACATACCTCTTCCGCCGATGACGGCGTTCACAATTCAAATCAGCGATTTTCTGATGAACAACACTCTATTGGTAACCGCATTCATATTTATACCGCCAATAGTGTTCGTTAGATTAATAAAAACGAAAAAAGGCAAGTTCATTTTTGATAAATACTTATTAAAAGTACCAATAATAGGCTCGCTTATTCATAAAACATTAATTGAAGTTTTCTGCAGAGTATTTTACACGCTTTATACTGGCAGCGCCGAAAGTATTGATCCTATAAGAATTGCAGCCGAAGCTGCTGATAATTCTTATTTCGAAGCGCAAATAAAAAACGTTGCAATTCCTCAAATGATAAAAAGAGGAGCGGGAATCACAGATTCATTTGAAGCATCGGGAGTGTTTACCGATACAGCTATTTCTCGTTTTCATTCCGGTGAAGAGACTGGAACAATCAAAAATACAGCGCTTCAGTTAGCGAATTATTACGAAAGCGAAACGGTATTCCGGTTAAAAAATATCATTGAACTTATCCAGGTAGTTATAGCAATGGTAATAATGATAGTTATGATTTTATTAACTTTGGTTTCTGCAGAGACAGCAACCATTAGTCCAAAATCACCTTTTGTTCAATAATGATTAAGAGGATTTTATGTTAGATGCTCAATTAGAAATGACCGATAAAGTAGGTTATCTTCTGCTAAAGAAAGGAATTATTGATGCAAAAATTTTGGAAGACGCTCTTCAAATTAAAAACGAAGATCAAACGAAACTGAAAAGAAATCTTGCACAGATTCTGGTTCAAGAGTTTAATTTTGATCATGATACAATTTTCCGGGAAGTTGCAGTTCTTTATGCATTTAAGGAATTGAATGTTCATCCGCAGGATCTATCGGATGAGCGGATTGAAGAAATCAAAAAACTGTTAAACTCTAAAGGCGAAGAAGTTAAAAGCATGCTGTTAGAGCACAAAATACTTCCTTTCCAGCACGATAGATTAAGAGAAAAATTACTTTTAGCTGCTGTTGACCCTACAGACAGAGCAATCGCTAAAATTGCCTATACTCTTAACGCAAAAAAATACGAAGTTAATTTTCTCCGGAAAAAAGATTATGATAAGCTGATTCAAATCATATCGCCCCCCGAAAATGTTTTCCTTAAGATGATAGAAGATTCTACCGAAGAACTTCAGGTCGGTCAAGAAGAGGTTACTGTTGATGAAGAAGAGCTTGATGCTGAAATTAATAAAAGCGCATTGATTAATATTGTTGAAGCTTCATTGGTCGAAGGAGTGCGTAAAGGGGCAAGCGATATTCATATTATCCCCAAAAGTGCAACAAGAACTGAAATACACATGCGAATTGACGGCAAGCTCCAATTATGGCATGCACAAGAAAACACTTTACCCGAAGCCGTAATGGCAGTCATCAAAGACCGCTCTAAAGGTCTTGACCGTTTTGAAAGAGAGAGAGCCCAAGATGGATTTATTCAGCGGGAAATTGACAAGCATATAATTAGATTCAGAGTTTCGGTGCTTCCAATGGTCGGTACGGAGTTACGAAATAAATTTGAATCGATTGTAATTAGAATACTTGACGATAGAAAAGTGATTAAGGACCTAAGCAAACTCGGGTTAGTCGGATATGCAAATAAGGCTTTTCAGAAAGCAATCAATCAACCGCAAGGAATGATAATTCTTACTGGTCCGACAGGAAGCGGAAAAAGCACTACACTCATTGCAGCGTTGTACCAGGTAATTAATCCCACTAAAAATATTCTCACTGTTGAAGATCCTGTTGAATATGTAATAGAGGGGGCTCGGCAGCTTAAGATTGGTCATAAAATGAATTTTGAGCAGGCAATCCGCGCTATATTAAGACACGACCCCGATATAGTTCTGGTTGGTGAAATGCGCGATAAAGAAACAGCAGAAACAGCAATTAAACTGGCAAATACCGGGCACTTAACCTTTTCTACACTCCATACAAACGACGCTTCGAGCGCAGTTTCCCGTTTATATAAGATGGGAATCGAACCCTTTTTGATTGCTTATGCAATTAACATCATCGTAGCACAGCGGCTTATAAGAAAACTATGCGATAAATGTAAAAAGAAAGTTACCAGCTTTGACCCCGAACTAATAGCGAGAACCGGTGTTGAAATTGCTGAGTGGAGTAAATTTGAGATTTATGAAGCGGTTGGCTGTGATCACTGTAACAGAACCGGCTACAAAGGAAGAATGGCCATTCACGAAGCTCTTTATTTCACTAATGAAATCAGAGAATTGGTTGTAAGATCGGGCGATGAGGTAGACGAAGAAAAAATTCGAAGACAGGCTAAAGCCGATGGCACATACAATCTCCGAGAATCCGGCTTCGAAAAAGTCAAGCAAGGACTTACATCTATTCAAGAGGTCCTTGCCGGAACATCCGATGAATAATTTTATTTAATATCATTTAGGGAATATTTTTTATAAATTCTGATATAATCTTTAATTATTTTTAATAAAACAAGATTTCTGAATGATAAACCAAACCAAAGAAATTCTGAGCAACATTGCTAAGAAGATTCCGCCGACAGTTATCGGTCCGGAACGTGTGAATTTTATTCTCGAAAAATTAAAAGAAATCACCACCGAGGAAAGACTTGTTCTATATAATTATGTAAATAATATTCTCTCAAAAATGGTGGAAAAAAATGCCTCGGACGTTGAAATAGGCGGGCACGGATGCCATGGTTATGTTTGGTTTAGAATATACGGCGATAAGGCTCGCGTACAAGAACTGCCGGTTTTATCTACGGACGAATCAACTGCATTGATTGGCAGTTTATTGACAGTTAATCAAACAAGGCATTTATCGGTATCGAGGAATCTTGATTTTAGTTATAGTTTTAAGCACATGCAGTTGAATAAAACGATTCGGTTCAGAGCCGATTCGTACTTTGACTTGGATTCTCTTGCCCTGAATATGCGTTCAATATCGGCGACCGCTCGCCCGATAGAATCCCTTGGTTTTCACCCGAACTCAATTAAGATGATGAGTCATAAATATATCAAATTTGGTCTCTCTCTCGTTACCGGTATTACCGGTTCGGGTAAATCTACAACGCTTGATGCATTAATTGATTATCACAACAAATTCGATCCATGCCACATCGTGATCATTGCTTCTCCTATAGAATATGTGCATCTATCAAATAAATCGATAGTAAGGCATAGAGAAGTTGGGCGCGACGTTCTCTCATTCAAAGACGGTGTAATACAAGCTTTGCGACAGGACCCTGATATTATTGTTATCGGTGAAATGAGAGACCCCGATACAATTATGGCGGCATTAGAGGTAACTGATACAGGCCACAAGGTATTTTCTACTCTCCATACTTCCTCCGCCGTAGAATCAATTGACAGAATAATTGCAGAGGTAAATCCGGTTGAACAAGAACGCGTAAGGAACAGATTGGCAGATGTATTAATTACCGTTGCTTCCCAGAAACTTGTACCTACTGTCGACGGCAAAAGAGCTTTAGCTAAGGAAGTTTTAATAGTAACACCCAGTGTCAGAGCAGCTATAAAGAATAATAACACAAGCGAAATATATATGATGATTGTTCAAGGCGGTCCTCAGGGAATGATTACTATGGAACAAGATTTGCTTCTACTTCTGCAAAAAAGAATGATAACACAGGAAACTGCGATGGCATATGCGAATAATAAAACAAGAATGATGCAGCTGCTAAAGGGCACATAATTAAAATGAAACCCGTGGTATCAATATATTGCGAAGGAGTCGAAACCAAAGTTACCATTGTCTCAGTTGAAAAAGATAAGGTTCGGGTTTTAAAATCGTTTGTTGCCTCAATGGTCGCCGGATCGTCGGCGCCAAGATCCGACGATTTCAGCCTCGATTCATCTGCAGATGATATTAGTTTCGACAGTTTAGACAGCGGCGCTTCACCCGGCTCCTCAGATGTATCGGCGCTTGCTTCGGAAATGGCAGGTATTAAATTAAGCCAATTTAGTTTCATACCTGTTATTACAGAACCGTCGGCTAATTTTCACGTTTACGAAGGCGAAAAAGTATCCGACAGAAAAAAACAGATTGAACTTATTGCTAACGACATATTAAAAGTTAAGGGAATTCTAGCTGCTAAAGATTCCATTGACTATGTCGATCTGAACGATAAAGCCTACCTTTGTGTATTTATCGAATCATCGGTGCGTTGCGCTGAACTGGTCAATTCTCTGGCTTCACTTCATGGCAGGCGGTATTATAAAATTGATTCAATTAAGAGCGCCGAAGTTGCGCTTGCCAACTATGTGTCTAAAACGACTAAATTTTTCCCAGAAGATTATACATTAATAATTCATATCGGTAAGGAAGCAAGCAAGTTAATATTTTTAGAAGGACAGAAACTGAAGCATATTGGAACTACTCTTGACGTAGGAACCAAGAACCTCCACACTTATGATGTTTATTTCTCGAAGATACTTCTGGAGATGGAAAACGGAGGCGTTCCCCGTCTTGATAATGTAGTGCTTTGTGGAGACGATAGATCAGAAAACCTTATGCTTTCATTCTACGGTACATTTCCAGAAGCCAATGTAATTGATTTAAAATTTGATTCCTTTGATTTGGGTAGTTTAGGAGAAGAGTCCCAAAAGGAGATATCAACTTTTTCCATCCCGCTTGCCGCTGTTTTCGAATATCAAAAAGAGGAAAGCAAGGAAGTTAAAGGAATTAATATTCTTCCTAAGTATATTCAAGAAAATCAAAAGTTTCTTCAGTTCGGCTGGCATAGTTATGTTATGCTCGCTATATTATTTGTTACTACATTCTTTTATACTTTTCTGATATTATCTAAATTTTCTGAACTCTCGCTACTAGATAAAGAAATTGCCCGTTTAATCAGTATGCAGAAAATGAACGAAGAGATTATTTCTCAGATAACTCCGCTTTCGAACAGAATAGCTAACTTTGATAATACCCAGTCAATACTTGATTCTGCGGCAGTCGGCACGGGAGTATGGAGTCACTCGCTCGATAATATTTCGAGTTTTATGGAGCGCAGAAGAAATTTTTGGATAACATTTTTGGAAAGCACCAACACACAGGATTTCTTGATAAGAGGTTACACGCTTTCCCGAAGCTCCTTAACTGAATTTGCACGCGAGAATGATGCTTCGATTCTTAAAAATGTTTTATACGAACCGCTTCGGGATAAAAATGCCTTCTCTTTCACGTTGAATGCAAAAATTAAAAATAAACCGGCTCAATAAATGGATCGCAAGCTAAAAAATACAATTATTCTGCTCGTTATTTTTATCGTTCTTCTGATCGGAGGCGGCGTATTCAGTTTTGTTTTTCAAAAAGGACAGATCGAAGAAAGAACTAAAAAAATTGCCGAACTGAATTTGAGCGCTTACGACACCGATGACCTGCTTTTTCAGTTGAATTCTTTGAAAAAGAGAGTAGCAGAACTTGATTCAATTCTTGCATTGCGAAAGTATAATATACCCGCTCTTCTCGACCAGTCGAGATTTTATGATTTCATAAATCAGGTGACGTTCTCGTTTTCCAACGAATCGTATGTGAATGTAGAATATGAAAATCTTGTCACTGAAGAAAATTATAGTTTCTATGCCTTTAAACTTTCCGGCAATGCAACATTCAACGAATTTTTCTCTCTTGTCTATGCAATTGAGCAGAGCAAAGAACTGAAAAAAGTAATGCGGTGCAGCATCGACAATATGGTTCAGGTAGATAAAGATGGAACGCCGGTTTACAAGGTTAATTTTACTATGCTGGCAGCTGTTTATTTTTCGGATAGCGACCGTTTTACCACTTCAAAATTCAAAGAAAATCCATTAACGCCAAATCCTCTTTACGATATTTTTTATCCGTTGATACGAAACGAAATTCCGCCTAATGCTGACAATTTACTCGATGTTCAATCAGCTCAGCTTTTAGCCTTAATACCAGACGGAGCTTTTCTTGCCGACTCTAAAGGGGGCACTTATTTGTTATGGGAAGGCGATCAAGTCTATCTCGGTTATCTTACGGAAATTGATTATAAACTTAACGAAGTCCGGTTCATACTTAACAAGGGTGGAATTATCGAAAGAGTAACATTACAACTAGAAAAAGAAAAAACTAAGAGTGAATAAAATGAAACGATTAATTGTAATATTCGTTATACTTTTTTCGGTTTCTCATTATGCCCAAAGGGAACTTGAAAAATCTCTCAGCGGTTACATAAACCCTGATGAAATAGTAACTCTATCAGAAAGTATTTCGTTTGTCAAAGCAATAGAAGTATTAAGTGCAGTCAGCGAAAAGCTGACGGGCAAAACTATTGTCTCAACCATCGAATTGAACGAACCAATCGGAATCGAAATTGATAAAATGCCTTATAAGAAAGCGCTTACAGTTATTGTTCAGTATAAAAATTTACTCTTCGAAGAAAAGCCCGAAGTTATTATAATCAAAACAAAGTCGGATGAAAAAGCTACTCTAACCGATGATATCTATGCCTCAATTGAATCCAGAGAAGTTTTAGTATCGGCTGTTTTGTTTGAAGCAAATATAAACGATATTAGAGAAAGAGGAATTAACTGGGAAGCATTGCTGTCGAAAACCGGGCTTTCTTTAGGGGGGAAGCTTAGAACGTTTGCCTCATCCTCAGAGCAGACTGAATCTCAATCTCAGGCACAAGGTGCAACGCAGCAGGTTCCGCCCGACTTTACAATTGAAAACAAAACTAATTTTACTATGGGCGATTTTTCAGGCGACGCTTCAGCCGCATTTAAATTTTTCGAAAATGAAAATCTCGGCGAAATTATTGCTCGGCCTTCTGTTACAGTCAGAAATAAGAATAAAGGCAGAATACAAATCGGATCGGACATTTCTATTAAGGAAAGGGATTTTGCGGGAAATTTAATTGACAAATTTTATTCAACCGGAACTATTGTTGAAGTTACGCCTTATATCTACACTGAAGAAGGTATTGATTATATCCTTCTTAAACTAATGGTCGAAAGGAGCACCGCCGAGCCTGGGGTAATAAGCACTGAAATCAGAAAGACAACTGCGAATACTGAAATATTAATGCTCAACAATGAAGAAACAATTATTGGCGGGTTATTTGTTAATCAAGAATCAGTTGAAAGACGTGGTATTCCAATATTGAAAGATCTGCCTTGGTGGTTTTTCGGATTAAAATATTTATTCGGCTACGATTCCCGCTCGATTGAAAAGAAAGAAATTATTATTCTTATAAAAACTGAAATCATTCCTACTATCAAAGAAAGGCTCGCTCAAAAGAAAGAAGAAAATTTAATTAAGAGCGAACTCAAGAAAAAGGAATTAGAGATGGATAAGTACAGAAAAGAAAATTTAAGGGAAGATTAATAGAAATTTTCTTTAAGGTTTTTCTGATAGATAAAAGACTTTAAATGTTTTCAAGATTTTTGTTTGATTTAGCGGGGAACAAAGAATAATAACAATTGATGGTGTACATTAGAATTTCTGCTCGCTTGCATAAATGCCTTGCTTTTTTATTCCTTGGTTCGATCGGTTAATACTTTCGATTATTTTGCTTTAAAGTGAATTATTTAATGTAACCAAATCCTGTGTAAAGATTTATGAGAATAAATATTCGGATACTGCTAATCACATTCAGTCTAATAGTACTGATTTCAATACCATCATCCTATGTGTATTATAAAATCACTAATTCTATTATTCAAACGCAAAGCTCGAATGCTCTGCTTAACAGTTCGAATGATTTTGCTTTTCTTCTTGAATCTACCTTAAACAAAGTGAAAGAGGATTTCAAGGAGTTTGTCGCGGAGAATAAAGACTTAAATACTTTTCAATTTGCCGAAAACAATATTGACTTTCTCTTTACGCTTGACGAAAATAATCTTATTAATCATAATTATTTCATGTCAAAACCGTCTGTTGAACTGAACTATCATTTGAAAACACTCGAATCATTTGTTGAACTAAATCCAAATGCCATTCTTCAGTTCGAAAATATGACAAACGGGGGCGTCGTTTTTTATGGGTTTGTAATCGATCAAAAATTTCTGGATGAAACATCGCGTAGAATACGTTCGGAAATAGTTTTGATTATTAACGATCTTCCATTTTTAATTTCTAATAGCGTCAAAACGAATTCCGACCAGATTAATATAATTGATGCATATAATAAATTGAAATTCAAGAATAATTATGATTACCATCTGCAAGAGGAAAGTAGAGGCGATCTGATAGCGGTTATATATAGACCGAAAGATATTATTTCATCGAGGAGTAAAATTAATTTTCTCGTATACAGTAGATTTACAGAAGCATCTGAATTCAGAGCAACCATGCGAGTTGTTGTATCTCTTATTATAGTGACAGGAATTCTGCTCTCGTTAATTTTTGCAATGGTGTTTACAGTAAAAATAAGAAAACAAATTTCTCTGCTTTATGAAGCCGTAGAAAATACAAAAAAAGGCAACTTAAATTTCAGAGTGCCTATAATTTCGCAGGACGAGCTCGGTCATTTCGGCGAAAGTTACAATGCCATGCTGGAAGAATTAAAAATTAAGGAAGAAACGGAGAAGAGTTATTCCGAGTTTATGGCTATAATAAACAGACAGAATTCTTTAGATGAAGTGGCTTCTGCATCTATGGAAAAAATTCTTAATACTACTGGATTCAAATTCGGCGCTTTATATATGGTCGAAAATAAAAAGTTGAGCATGATTTATTCGGCTGGAATCGAGAAGGAACTGCTTGAGCATCACAATGACAAGAACATTTATAAAAATGTTGTTGAAAAAGCGGAAACGATCGAATTACAGTTTGAGGATAATTACCCGGTTCTAAGGTCAGCTTTTCTCGAAATTAAAATTAAATATCTCTTAGTCTCGCCCTTGATATATAACAAGCAGGTAATTGGCGTTCTGGAAATTGCTTCCGAACATAATCCCGGCATAACCCCGTTGCAATACATTCGGATGGTATCAGATCAATTGGCTATCGGGTTGAATAATGCAAAGGCTTTTGTACAGCTTACACATTTCGTGAATGAGCTCCGGCGACTTAATGAAGAATACTTAAAACAAAACGAGCAAATCAAAAATCAAAATCGTGAATTGATTGAGCTTCATACGCAACTAAGAGAAAAAGCTAAGGAGCTTGAGGAAGAAAAAACAAAAGCCGTTGAATTAACGCATGTTAAATCGCAGTTTCTGGCAAGCATGTCCCATGAACTCAGAACGCCGCTGAATTCAATTATCGGTTTGACAGAATTAATTGAGCATGATCAAGCGACAATTCCTAAGAATAAGGACAGGCTGAAAATTGTATTGCGAAACGGCAAGCGCTTGCTCGCTTTGATAAATAATATACTCGAGTTTTCGAAAATCGAATCGGGTAAGTATGAAGTTAAACAAAGCAACTTTCTTTTAAGCGATCTGCTGAATGAAATTTACTCGTCTGTTGAACCAATTTACTTTGACAAGGAAATCGATGTAAAATTCTCTGTTGACAGTAAAAAAGATTTTCTAATTAATTCCGATAAGAATAAACTCGAACACATTTTAATAAACCTTGTAACCAATGCAATAAAATTTACCGACAGCGGAACGGTTGAGATAATTGCTAAGCGCGATATTAAAAACAATCTCTCATTTGTAGTCAAAGACAGCGGTATTGGATTAAACGAAGAGCAGATCAAAATAATATTTGAAGAATTTGTTAAGTTAGAAGGCAACGACAAGAGAAAACATTCGGGCGCAGGATTAGGACTTGCTATTTGTAAAAAATACGCAGCTCTGCTTGGCTCTGAAATAAAAGTGGAAAGCCAGCCGCAAAGGGGTGCGACTTTCAGCTTAACGCTTCAAAACGCAATACTTGACGTTATTTCGATTACTGATAAAAGTATTTATAATTTTCTTGGCGTCTCTCCAGTTTTAGAGACAACAACAAACAAATCATTAAAAGTAACTGCTGCAAAAAGCAAAGAAATAAAGCGGCGGATTCTTGTGGTAGACGATGATACGGATACATTGTTCACCGTAGGGGAAATTCTACAAAATTTAGATTACGATATTTCGTTTGCCGGCAACGGCGTGGAATGCCTTTCTCAGATAGAGAAAGTATTGCCTGCGGTTATATTGCTGGATATTATGATGCCTCAAATGGATGGGTTTGAAACTATTAAAAGAATCCGCAGCAATGATGCCTATTCGCATATTTGCGTGATTGCGCTTACGGCTCATGCAATGATAGAAGATAAACATATTTTAGAGCAATCTGGATTTAACGATTTGATTACTAAACCGATAGACCGTAATATTCTGCAAAATAAAATTACGGCAGCTTTAAGTAGAGAAAAAAGAACGACAAAATGAAGACAATACTTGTTGTTGACGACCAGCCGGATAATGTTTTTATTCTGCAAGACAGACTTCAGCGTGAAGGATTCACAGTAATACCTGCATACGACGGGAAGACTTGTATTGAAAAAGCGAATGAAAGCAATATTGACCTTATATTGCTTGACGTTATGATGCCCGGCATGTCAGGGTTTGAAGTCTGCCAGAAATTAATGTCGGATGAAAAAACAAAAATAATTCCTGTAATTCTTGTTACAGCATTAACGGATGTAGCGGACGTGAAGCAGGGTTTGCAGGTAGGTGCTTTCGATTATATTAAAAAACCATATAATCGTGCAGAATTAATCGCGCGGATTAATTCTGCTTTGCGTTTTAGTGAAACTAATAAAATGATGCGCGAAATTGAAAAGGCGCGCACTTATGCGGCTACAGTTGTTACGGCTAATCATGAAATCAATCAGCCATTAACGCTGATTAAACTTTCTATTACAGCTATTAACCGCGAGCTTGGCAGAGAAGTAATTCGTAAAGACAGCATTCAAGAAAGAATTCAATTTATTGATAAGGCTACCAAGGAAATTATTAGGGTAATGAAGCAATTAGCAGAGATAAAAAATCCGGTCATAAAAGATTATGTACATAACATCAAAATCATCGATCTGCAGAAATCATCAGAGCCAAAATCAAACGGCGATAAGTGATTTAACAATTTCAAGCAATTCTATAAAATCATAAGGCTTGGTCAATATTTTTACAATATTTAAACTGCCGTAGTCAAAATCTTCATCCACACTCGAAGAGCCGGAAGTTAAAATAATTGGTTTATTGCAGTTCAATTCCCGTAGCTTTGCAATGCAAGTCAGACCGCTCATCACGGGCATTTTCCTGTCAATAACGAACAAATCTATATTCTGATATTTTTCATAAGCCTCAATTACTTCCTTGCCTGTAGTTGCAATTATCACATTGTACTTATACGATTCGAATAAATCTTTAAGCAGTAAAAGAATAGTTTTTTCATCCTCTGCCAGCAAAATAGTTTTTTCTTCCGGATTAAAACTTATCGGCTTTTCATCATCTATCCGGGCTGGTAAAGTTATAATAAATTCTGTTCCGGAATTAATCTCACTAGTTAATTCAATCGTGCCTTTGTGGTCTTCTATTATTTCTTTGACTATGTTCAAGCCGATACCCGATATTATTCCGGAATCCTTGGTTGAAAATCCGGCATCGAAAAGTTTATCAAGATTTTCTTTTTCAACACCGCTGCCTGTATCTCTGATGCTGATTCTAACAAATTTATCTGAGCTCGAACCGGGCTTAGTCTTTTCTAAATTTGAAGCTGATATAAAAATTCTTCCTTTGTTATCAATCGCTTCAACTGAATTTGTGCATAAATTTAGCAATGCTCTGTAAAGGTCGGAATAATTTGCGGTTACTGCATTTAATTTATCTTCGATCGAAAAAACGAATTCAATATCCTTATCGGAAAGACTGTTTACGGTATTCTGCAAATCAAGTAACAAATTCGTCAAATTAATGCGGCTTTTCTTAGAATTGCGGGCTTCGCCTCTGCTCATAATTTTTCCTATCAAATCTACAGCGCGCTGAGAATTAGAATGAAGACTTGATATTAAATGAGAATCCGGCGATCCGGCAGGAATTTCGCTGAGAAGCGCCGATGAACCGTTTAATATTCCCATAAGAATATTATTCAAATCATGTGCAAAATTGGTTATGTTTTGAAGCCGCTGATTTAAGATGCCGTGCAGCGATTTCGCTTCATTAATAAAAATTATATAGAATTTTTCATCCTCGGTTTTAACCGCAAATATATTAATTTCGCCGAATATGTTTGGAGCGAAAAAAAAATTTTCTTTTAAAAGTGAATCAACAGATACATTCAATGCTGCAAAAACATCCGTTGTCGCGCTGTTTATGCCTGTAATATCGCTGAATCTTTTTGTCAGCCAAAGCGGTTTATTAATATCGGAAACAACCGCCAGCGGAATTTCAAATTTTTCGAGCGGCTGAAATAAAATGTTGTTCTTTATTATATCTTGGATTGTCATTGAACAGACCGTTATTTCAAATTATATTTTTTGATTTTGGAATACAAAGTTTTCTGCGCAATCCCTAAGGCTTTCGCAGTGTTCTCTCTGTTCCAATCGTTTGCATCAAGCGCTTTTTTGATGTGGACTTTTTCAATTTCATCCAGCGGAACAACTTCGCCTGATTCATCAAACGTCCTGTCTTGATTACCAGCTGCAATTATCGGAAGATTCAAATCCTTAGATTGAATTTCCTCGCCCTCAGAAAAAATTAGCGCTCTCTCTATTATATGAGCAAGCTCTCTAACATTTCCCGGGAAAGAATAATTCAACAATGAAATTTCCGCCTCCTTCGACAGGCGTTTAATATTTCTTACCGGGGATTTTTGCTGTATGAAAAATTCTGCAAGCAGAAGTACATCCTTGCTTCTTTCGCGCAGCGGAGGTATTGTTAAAGTAATCACGTTTAATCTAAATAATAAATCCCGCCTGAACGTTTTATTTTCGGCTTCAACCATCAGGTTTTTATTTGTTGCGCCGATTACCCTCACATCGGAGGTGAGGTTGGCAATTCCGCCGACTCTTCTGAACTCTCCCTTTTCAAGAAAACGTAAAAGTTTTGGCTGAAGCGTAAGACTTAGCTCCCCGATTTCATCTAAAAACAAAGTGCCTCCATCTGCAATTTCAACCAAACCCTGCTTGGAGGTTTTTGCATCAGTGAAGGCGCCTTTCTCGTAACCGAACAACTCGCTCTCAATTAATTGATCGGGAAGGGAAGCGCAATTAATTGTCACAAGCGGTTTCTTATTTCTGTTAGAATTTTGATGAATAAATTCCGCAAACAGTTCTTTTCCGGTTCCCGTTTCTCCTTCAAGAAGAATGTTGGAATCGGATTTAGCCGCTCTTTCCGCCAGCCCGATAACATCTCTTATTGTTTTACTTTCGCCGACAATGGCATGAGGAACGCTTTTATTGAGCTTGGATGACAAAATTGTATTGCGAAGCAGCAGATCTTTATGCTCAAGCGCTCTTTCTATTACAACCACAAGCTGTCCGAACTCGTAAGGCTTTGTCAGAAAATCATAAGCTCCTTTTTTAATACAGTCGATCGCTGTTCGCACATCGGATTTACCTGTCAGTACTATTATCTGCGTTGTAGGATGATGCTCTTTTGCATAATCTAGAACTTCTTCTCCCATAATCTCGGTCATTTCCAAGTCAAGCAGCACAACATCATACGACTTCTTTTTCAAATTTTCAATTGCAAATTTACCGTCAAAAACAATATCAACATTATAACCTTCCAGAACTAATTCTTCTTTTAACAGGTAGCATAGTGTTTGATCGTCATCTGCAATTAGAATTTGTGAATTTTTCATGGCAACATTCTATTTATTAAAAAATTATTATCAATTATTCCATGGCAGTTTAGTTAAATCAACGTTGCCGCCAGATAGAACCAAACAAATTTTTTTATTCTTAAATAACTCCTTGTTTTCCAACACGGCGGCGAGAGTAACAGCTGATGAGGGTTCAACTATTATTTTCATCCTTTCCCAGATCATTTTCATAGCGTCGATAATTGTTTGTTCACCAATTGTTAAAATTCTTTCAACATTATTTCTAATTATCTCGAATGTAAGAGGTCCGAGGGAGGTTAACAAACCGTCGGCAATTGTCTTTGGCGCAATCGAAGGATATATTTGGTTATCACGTATCGAACGGAAAGCGTCGTCGGCTTCTTTGGGTTCAACGCCGATAACCCGCGTTTTATTTGAAAAATATTTTGCTGCGAGACAAGAACCGCTGCACAATCCGCCTCCGCCAATTGGGGTAATAATATAATCGAGTTCATCCAGGTCTTCTAATATTTCTTTGCCGCATGTAGCCTGTCCTTCAATAATACGGTAGTTATTGAACGGATGAATAAATAAAGCGCCGGTTTTTTCGACGACTGTTTTCGCGGTCGATTCTCTTGAAGCTAGTGTAGGTTCGCTGAAAACTATTTCACCGCCGTACCCCTCTACCGCTCTTTTTTTTATTTCGGGAGCCGTGTGAGGCATAACTATGTGCGCTTTTATTCCTTTGAGACTTGCGGCATAACATAAAGCGGCTGCGTGATTGCCGGATGAATGCGTGGCAACCGATTTAATCTTTTCTCCTTCTCCGAACGATAGAACGGTGTTGAGCGCTCCTCGTATTTTGAAGGCTCCGGCTTTCTGAAAATTCTCGCATTTAAAGTAAAAATCCGCACCGACCAAGCGGTTGATAGAGGAAGAAGTAAATATTGGTGTGCGGTGAATATAACCTTTTATTCTTTCGTGCGCATCAATTATATTTTTGTCTGAAGGTATCATAATTTTTTATCGCTGTCGATTGCGTTCCAGAAAAAGTTTACATGTTTTTTGGTTTCTTTAATCGCGTTATTCAGTCCGTCCCGGTTTTCGTCAGTTAAAAATTGAAGCCTGATAAAAAAGAGCGGGGCAATAAATTCGTTAGCAAGGACCTTTGTATCGAAGGATTTGATCAAGCCGTATTTTGTAATTTCAGCAAATATCATTTCCCATATTTTACGCAAGTCCTCAATCAAATCATTTAAGCTGAGTTTGTCAATTTTATAATCCCTAAATTCTTCCACCATTAAAAGGCGTATCAGTTTTTTCTGTTTAGGCGTATCCCAGAATCGCAAAAGTTTTTCACAAAAATCACTGATAAACTTATAAGGGTTTTCTATTTCATCTAAAAGTTCATCTGTCAGCAATCCGGTTGACTCTGAATTTTTTTTGAAGTCAATGAATATAGCTTCAATTATTTCCTCCTTTGACCCGTAATGATTGTAAATTGCACTTTCACGAATGCCGACGATCTTGGCTATATTTCTGATTGATGAACCGGCGTATCCCTCTTTAGCAAACAAGTCCAACGCAGTATTTTTAATTCTTTCTTTGGTAGATTCCATTTTAAATTATATGAACGATCGTTAATCTAAAAATATTAAAAAAATGCTAATATTCAAGGAAAAGTTTAATTAATTTTAATAATTCCGCAAGTCATATCATCGCTTTGCTCGGCATTCTTGGTAAATAATTTAACTTCCCGCAATATTGTTTCGAGCATGCCATTTGCAGTTTTATTGTTTTTCCCAATCAGATTTATGAATCTTTCTTCTCCGAATTCTTCGCTTTCTAAATTCATTGCTTCGGTTATCCCGTCGGTGTAGAATATTATTAAATCTCCATTCAATATTTTTATTACCTCGCAATCGTAAGGAAAATCTATACTGCCGAGCAGAAGCCCGCCTCGCAGCAGTTCAATTAATCCTTTGCCGTTTTGCCGCAATAGATAGGTCGGGTTGTGACCGGCACTGATGCTTTGCAGTTCTTTCTGTGAATGGTTGTAAAGTCCGAACCAGGCAGTTACAAATTTATCCTGAGTCGTCGAGCTAATAACAAAACGGTTCAAAGATTCGACAAAGTTTTTTAGATTAAAATTTTCTTTGTTGATTATCAAATAGGTTTGTAAAAAAGAATACAATGTTGAAACAATTAGAGCAGCCGAAATACTCTTACCCGAAACATCCGCCACGAAGAATAAAGACTCGTTATCGGAAATTTTAACAATGTTGAAATAATCGCCGCCAATCTCTTTAGCAGGTATAAGTTTAACCGCAATATCTATGTCTCTGAAACTTGGCAGTCTTGAAGGAAGCAGTTTTTGCTGGATATCTCTTGCAACGCCGAGTTCATAATTAAGCTGTTCGTTTTTTACTTCAAGCGATACGAGACGGGCATTTTCAATAGCAAGCGCACATTCCGAGCATAATGCGGTAAAAAGGTCAATATCACTTTGGTCAAAGCTGCTTCCCCCCTTTTTGTTTATTATCTGTATAACTCCTATAAGATCCTTATTGCGGATCATTGGAGCGCAGAGCATATTCCGCGTCTTAAATCCTGTTTGAATGTCAAATTGTTTATTGAATCGCGGATCGCTGTAGCAGTCGTCAATTTTCAGAACTTTTTTGTGCTTTGCTACCCATCCAGCAATTCCCTGACCATATTTAATTTTTAAGTTGGCAAGTTCCTCTTTCTTCGAGCCGGAGATAGTATGGAAATACAAACTCTTTTCCTTTCCGTCATTAAGCAGCAAAGAACAAGCTTCGGCATTTAATAATGATTTACTGGATTTGATAATTTCATCAAGGAGTTTATTCAACGGTTGTTTTGATAAAATATTCTGAGAAATTTTTTGAAAGAAAAATAAACGCTTCATCATGTTGCTATAGTTTGTGCAGCCGCTGCACTCGAAGAAGCCGTGGTAATCCATATTTGCCCTTAAGAAATGATATTGACTTCGATAAAATAATTCATACAAATTATAATTTCATAAAAAAATGATATTCACAGCCGGAAGCGCAATCTTTCCAAAAAGAAAAATGTTATGATTACCATTGTTCGAATCAATTTAGTATTTTCGAAAGCAAAAAAATGAAATGAAAGGAAAAGTATGAAAATAAAAGCACTTTATATTTATGGTTTTGTCAGCTTGCTTGTGGTAGTCGGGATTGTTTTAACGAGCGTGTTGTCAACCTCCACAAGCGAAATAAATGACCCTCATGCAGGGTTAAATATGATGCCGCAGGATGATGTTCATCAGGGATTAAATTCTCCCGGCGGTGAACAACCAGGCAAATCAAACGTAAGAAAAGAGTTTCTTGAAAGGATGGAAACGTTAAAAAATTCTTATGAAGAAAATACTTCTGACACAACAGTAGCAAAAGAATACGCTGACTTTCTTGCCTCGGCACACGGGCAAAAAAAGGCTATGGAATTATTTTATAATATTTTGCAGTATGACCCAAACCGGACAGATATTTTAATGAGATTAAGTTTACTTCATTATCAAAACGGCGAGATAGATAAAACCAGGGAATTAACCGATAAAGTGCTGAAAATTAATCCCGATCAACCCGAAGCTAATTTTAATTTAGGTGCGCTTGCTTTTGAAGAAGGCAATAAAGAAAAAGCCTCAGAAATCTGGAATGACGTTATTAAACGTTTTCCCGAACATCGAGTAGCGCAAATGGCAAAGGAATCTTTACAGCAATTATAAAAAAAATGCCGGTTTTGTTTTTACGCATCACCGGCATTTGCCCTCTTCAGGTTTTACCCGAATCTTTTCATAATATTAAACATTTTTGATGCCGTTGTGACGAGTTTCCGGGAAAATATATTATTCGATGAAAAATTAAATATTGTTGTTAAGTCAAAAAGAATTTTTCTTAAAGCCTGTTGAAAAAATGCAACAAGAACTAAATTGAATGTAGCGATATGTCAACAGAAATTATATTCAATGAATCCGATTACTCATTATTTTGATTCCTAAATCAAATGTTTATGTCAAAGAAAACTATAAGTATTTTAGGCTGCGGCTGGCTTGGGCTGCCTTTGGGGAAGCATTTAGTAAACAACGGCTATTCAGTCAGAGGTTCGACAACAACAAAAGATAAACTGCGGCTTTTAATTGAAAGCGGCATTGAGCCATACTTAATCGACTTAAATAATTTTGATGGAAATGCAAGCGGAGACTTTTTCAAAACTGAAATTCTGCTAATTAATATTCCTCCGGGTAAAACCGCAGTTGATTGCAGCTATGTAGAACAAATCAAAAAATTAGAATCGTATTTCGCAGGCGGTAAAGTAAAAAAGATATTATTTGTCAGCTCAACCTCAGTCTATGGCAATGCAAACCGCGAAATAGATGAAGAAAATGAATTAACACCTGAAACGTCTGCTGGAAAAGTTCTTGCAGCGGTGGAGAAATATTTGGTGGGTCAGCCAAATATAAAGGCAACAATTTTAAGATTTGGCGGACTCATTGGTCCAAACAGAAATCCCGCAAAGTATTTTGCAGGCAAAAAAAACATTCCCGAAGGCGCTGTGCCTGTTAATCTTATTCATCTTGATGACTGTATCGGAATAGTTTCCGAAATTATTATTTCAGATTCGTGGAACCAGGTTTTTAACGCTTGTGCGGAAATGCATCCAACAAGAGCTGAGTATTACAAAAAGGCTTGTGTTCGGCTCGGGCTGCCGGAGCCGTCTTTTATCAACGAAAGAAATAATTTTAAGATAATCAGTTCAAAGAAGATTAAAAATAAATTAAATTACACATTCAAATATCCCGATCCGCTGGGCTTCCCGGTTGATCTATAAATTATTAATAACTAAAACGGAAAAACTATGAGCAATGAACCGAATAAAATAATTTATTCGATGTATAAGGTCAGTAAGTATTATCACAACAAACCAATAATAAAAGATATATCTCTTTCTTATTTCTACGGCGCAAAAATTGGCGTGCTTGGCTTGAACGGTGCCGGAAAAAGTACTTTGTTAAGGATAATGGCGGGAGTAGATAAAGATTTCAACGGCGAAGCTAATCTTTCACCCGGCTATACTGTTGGTTATCTCGAGCAGGAGCCGCAGCTTGACCCTGATAGAACAGTAAGAGAAATTGTAGAAGAAGGAGCGGGTGAAATAATTTCTTTGATGAATCAGTTCAACGAGATTAGCGCTAAATTTTCTGAACCGATGAACGACGATGAAATGACGGAGTTATTGGAAAAACAGGGAACGGTTCAGGAAAAGCTTGATGCACTTGATGCATGGGATATTGATTCACGCCTTGAAATGGCAATGGATGCGCTGAGATGTCCGCCGCCGGAAACAAAAGTAAAAGTTATTTCCGGAGGTGAAAAAAGACGAGTCGCTCTGTGCAGACTGCTTCTGCAAAAACCTGACATACTGCTTCTCGATGAGCCGACAAATCATCTTGATGCAGAATCGGTTGCATGGCTTGAACATCATCTTCAGAAATATCCCGGCACCGTTATAGCTGTTACTCACGACAGATATTTCCTTGATAATGTTGCCGGCTGGATTCTCGAACTTGACCGGGGCGAAGGAATTCCATGGAAAGGAAATTACTCCTCATGGCTCGAACAGAAAAAAAACAGACTGATGCTTGAAGAAAAAACAGAATCGCAAAAACAGAAGACTTTGGAGCGTGAAATAGAATGGATAAGAATGGCTCCAAAAGCAAGGCATGCAAAATCTAAAGCGCGTATTTCGGCTTACGAAAATTTAATAAACGAAGAGAGCGAAAAGAGGGAAAAGGAATTGCAGTTATTCATTCCGCCGGGTCCGCGTTTAGGAGATGTTGTCATTAATGCCCAAAATGTTTCTAAATCTTTTGACAATAAATTACTTTTTGAAGAGATGAACTTTTCTCTGCCAGCCGGAGGGATAATTGGAATAATCGGTCCGAACGGCGCCGGCAAAACAACTTTATTTAAAATGATTACTAATCAGGAAAAACCCGATAAAGGAATTATCAGAGTCGGAGAGACAGTTAAAATCGCTTATATAGATCAAACGCGCGAACTTCTTGATCCGGATAAGTCCATCTGGGAACAAATATCTGGAGGGAGTGACTTAATTCAGCTCGGCAACCGTGAAATTAACTCGAGAGCTTATGTTGCGCGATTCAATTTTTCGGGAAGTGAACAGCAGAAGAAAGTAGGCATTCTTTCCGGCGGCGAAAGAAACCGTGTGCAGCTCGCAATGATTCTGCTGCAGGGGGCTAACGTGCTTTTGCTTGATGAACCGACAAATGACCTGGATGTAAATACAATGCGCGCACTTGAAGAAGCTCTGGAAAATTTCGGCGGATGCGCTGTTGTAATAAGCCATGACAGATGGTTCCTTGATAGAATTGCAACACACATTCTTGCTTTCGAAGGGGACAGCAGCGTTTATTGGTTCGAAGGAAATTATTCGGAGTATGAAGATAAGAAAAAAGAAAGGCTTGGACCTGAAGCCGATAAACCGCATCGGATAAAATACCGTCAGTTAACGAGATAGAGTATTTAGGAAAACCAATTTGTCTGAAACACTAAAAGGAAAAATTAATTATTACACTTACTACAACGATGAAAACGGGTATTCGATAATTCGTTTGGCGGATAATACTACCGTAATCGGCAACCTTCCTAAAATCAACAGCGGCGAGTCAGTTGAATTCACCGGAATTTGGGTAACTCACCCAAAGTACGGCAGGCAATTCAAAGTAGAAAGTTATAACGTAAGCTATCCTACTACCAGAGCGGGAATTATTAATTATCTCGGCTCGGGTTTGATTAAGGGAATCGGCAAATCAACCGCGGAAAAAATTTACAATCAATTCGGCGAACAGACTCTCGATATACTTGACGCACAGATTAACAGACTGGTTGAAGTAGAAGGCATCGGCTACAAAAAACTTGATATGATCAAAAAAGGATGGGAAGAACAGCAGGGCGTTAAAACAGTTATGCTGTTTCTTCAATCTCACGGCATATCAACGGCATACTCTCTGAAGATATATAAAACATACGGCGCTAAGGCTCCTGAAATAATCGAGGAAAATCCGTACAGGCTTATAAACGATGTCTGGGGTATTGGTTTTAAGGTTGCTGACGAAATAGCCCGAAAAATGGGTTTTTCTGATCATCATCCCGCACGTATAAAGGCGGGAATCGTTTTTGCGCTTGATGAAATTGCCAGGAGCGGTCATACTTATTCTCCCGAAAGTGATTTAATTAATTTCTGCACGCAGCTGCTTCGATTTGAATTGGTTTACTCCGATCCTATTCTGCAGGAACTTGAAGATGAAGGCATGATAATTCATAAGGAAGGAAAAGTATTTTTGTCAGAATTGTATTATGCGGAGCGCGGAATTGAAGAAGCAATTAAGTTATTATCGAAACCGCCCTTAGAACTCAATTCCGGCGAAAAGAAATCTCTTCACTTAATTTCAAAAAGATTCTCTCCAGAACAACTTGAAGCCATCAGATTATCGTTCGAAAACAAACTGCTTATTATTACAGGCGGACCGGGAACAGGGAAGACAACTGCATTAAAAGGCATAATTGATATTTACAAGAGCAGAAGCAAATCCATTCTGCTTACCGCGCCGACCGGCAGAGCGGCAAAACGAATGACCGAAGTAATCGGGCTTGAAGCCAAAACGATTCACCGCATGCTTGAATATAACCCTTCCGACAACAGCTTCGGTTTTAATCAGTTCAATAAACTTGAAACGGACTTATTAATCGTTGACGAAGTTTCTATGATAGACACTGTCTTAATGTACCGTTTAATAACCGCAGTTGACGAAGGAACCACCGTTGTTTTAGTGGGCGATATTGATCAGCTTCCATCTGTTGGGCCGGGCAATGTGCTTAAGGATTTAATCTCATCCGATTTGATTCCGGCTATTAAGCTGAATAAAATATTCCGTCAGGCTGAACAGAGCGATATAGTATTAAACGCTCACAGAATAAATAAAGGCGAAATGCCTTCGTTCAACGCTCTTAAGAATACTGATTTCGTTTTTCTAGAAGAAAAAAATAATTCAGTTATACCCGAAAAGATTTTGCATCTTGCTAAAATAGAATTGCCCAACCGGCTGAAATTAGACTGTTTGGAAGATATTCAAATTCTGTCCCCTATGTATAAAGGAGAAGCTGGGGTAAATAACCTCAATAGGTTATTTCAATCAGGCATCAATGATTCACCCGTAGTGCTGATGCGCGGCGAAAAGAAATTCAAAGCCGGCGATAAAATAATGCAGCTCCGGAATAATTATGACAAAGGAGTTTTCAACGGCGATATAGGTTTCATAACCGGTTTTGACGATGAGAATAAGATGTTGAACACAACCTTCGACGGAAAGTTTGTGCAGTATGCGCTCGACGAAATAGATGAGGTTACCCTTGCTTATGCCGTCACAGTGCATAAAAGCCAGGGCAGTGAGTACCCGTGCGTTATAATGCCGCTGACGACTTCACATTATATTATGCTTCAACGAAATTTACTATATACTGCTATTACCCGAGCGTCGAAACTGCTTATAATTATCGGGTCTAAAAATGCAATCGGGATGGCGGTTAAAAACAACAAAGTCGAGAATCGTTTTACTCATTTATTCAAACAGTAAAAATTCTTAAAGGCTGCTATAACTTATCCTCCAAATTCATTAATTTTCACTTATAATTGTTAATAATTAACAAATGAGGGGAACTTTTATGAAGACTAAATCAGTTTTAGTAATTATTTTATTATCAATTTTTATTTCACTAAACAATGCACAGGTTATGGAAAGAAAAGACATTACCGAAAAGTACAAATGGAATTTAGCAGATCTTTATCCCGACGTTCAATCATGGCACAAAGCCAAAGAAAATATTTCTGCTAATTTGGGAAACATTTCGAAATATCAAGGCAAATTGGGTGAGAGTGCCGAGAATTTACACTACACTCTTGCGAATTACTACAATATTGTAAAAGATTTCTGGAAACTCTCCATTTATGCCAATCGGATTAAGGATGAAGATGTACGCGTAGCCGAGAATGATGCATTGGCCCAGGAAGCTGCATCGCTCGGGACACGCCTTGGCGAAGTTTCAGCATTTATAAACCCGGAAATATTGAAGATTGACCCTTCCAAAATCGAGAAGTTTTATATAAACAAAATTGAATTGAGAGAATTTGAAACAGCAATTAAAGACATTCAGCGGCTGCGCGATCATACTTTGACTGAAAGCGAGGAACAAATCCTTGCAAGTTTTGGACAGGTTACTGGAACTATGGCTAATGTTTATGGCACACTTAACAACGCTGAACTTCCTTATGCTAAAGTTGTCCTTTCCGATGCCGGTGAGGTTGAGTTGAATAATTCGAATTTTGTCCGTTTCAGAACAACCGAGAACAGGGCAGATAGGGAAAAAATATTTAATGCTTTTTTTAATAAGTATGGCGAATTTAAGAATACAATCGGGCTTAACCTTGCAGGAAAAGTCCGCTCCGATTGGGTTTACGCAAAGAATAGAAAATACAGTTCCTCACTCGAATCTTCGCTCGATAATTTTGCAATACCCACTTCGGTGTATGAGACGCTGATTAATCAAATAAACGAAAACCTCCCTACTCTTCATAGATTTCTGAAACTAAAAGCGAAGATGCTCGGTGTTGACAATCTCCACTATTATGATTTATATACACCGATTGTTGATGAAGTTAAAATGGAGTTTACCGTTGAAGAAGGTCAGAATGTTATTCTCGAAGGGTTAAAATCAATGGGCGGTGAATATATCGGCACTGTTAAAAAATCTTTCGACGAAAGATGGATTGATTTCCTGCCTAATGCAGGTAAACGCAGCGGGGCATATTCATCCGGCGGAGCTTATGACGTCCATCCATACATTCTTATGAACTGGACCGATGACTGGGAATCAGTTTCAACTCTCGCGCACGAGCTCGGACATACAATGCATTCGTACTTCTCTAATAAACATCAACCGTTTCAATACGCCGGCTATTCGACTTTTGTTGCAGAGATAGCTTCTACCTGCAACGAGGCGATATTAATTGATTATATGCTGAAGAAAGTTAAATCGGATAAAGAAAAAATGTTTCTGCTGGGAAGCTATCTTGAAGGGCTTCGAACAACAATTTTCCGGCAGGTTTCATTTGCCGAATTCGAATGGGAGATTCACAAAAAAGTAGAGAATGGGGAACCCCTTAACGGCGATATTATGAGCCGCATCTATGAAAATATAGTTAAAAAATATTACGGACATAATGAGGGCATTTGTGTTGTTGATGATGAAATTAAGTACGAATGGGCTTACATCCCGCATTTTATAGGTTATAATTATTACGTTTATCAATATGCTACTTCTTTAATTTATGCAACCGCATTTGCGGAAAAAATTCTTTCGGAAGGGCAGCCGGCGATTGATAAATATTATGAAATATTAAAAGGCGGAAGCAGTGATTATCCCATAGAACTAATAAAAAAAGCCGGACTCGATCCGATGTCGTCCGAAGCATTTAACCTGACAATTAATAAAATGAATAGGGTAATGGATCAGATAGAAGAGCTGCTTAATAAATAATTACAATGAAATCTTCGAGGTTAATTTATTCTTTTAACCTCGAAGATTTTGTTTATGTCCGAATCTAAATCAGCTTTTGTTCTGAAGAATACTCTTGATATGATTAACATAATTTGCAGCGCCGCCGGGCTGATATCCGGTCTGTGCAACCGGATTGCCGTTCTTGTCAAATATTAAGATTGTCGGAAATCCTCTGATACCGTATTTCTGAGCAAGCGAGTTGTTGTACTGCTTAGTTTCACTAGATTGTTGAATACTTCTCGGAAAATCTAATTTTACAAGTATCAAATTATTGTTTGCATATTCTGCGAATTCTGCTTGGCTGAATACTTCACCGTCAAGTTTTTTGCACCATACACACCAATCGGAACCGGTGAAGTTAACAAGTATGGCTTTGTTTTCTTCCTTTGCAATTTTAATGGCAGTTTCGATTTTTTCTTCCCATTTTATTTTTGATTTATCTACGGCATTGTTTTCGCTGCAGCCGATTACTACCAAAAGAAATAGAGTCAGTATTGAAATCAATTGTTTTTTCATGATATTCCCCGATGATTTTATAAATAAGATTTTACATCCACATTTATATTCAAATTTACTAAAGTAAAGTTAGATGTAAAAAACAATAAATGGTTTCTGTAAAATTTTTGACACTCTAAAGTTAATTTTCTTTGACATTTAATCTAATATCATTATTTTTGTTATGGGCATATGCTCATAACAACATAATGGCGAGACCGAAAAAAAATAGAATGGTTTGCTGCGATCCGGCAGCTTATTACTTCAAGCCAAGAGGAGTTCCAATGAAATTTCTTGAAGAAACTCTGCTCGAACACGATGAGCTTGAAGCTATCCGACTGGCAGATGCGCTGGGATTATCGCATGACGATTCTGCTAAACGAATGAAGATTTCAAGGCAGACTTTCGGAAGAATAGTACACAAAGCCAGAAAGAAAATTGCATTAAGCATATTAGAAGGGAAGGCAATTCGAATTACAGAAATTAAATTATCAAGTTCAAATCCACTGGAGGATATATGAAAATCGCAGTAGCTTCAAATAATAATGTAAATGTTTCAGGGCACCTGGGAAGATGTAAAGGATTCATGATTTACGAAGTTAATGATAATGAAGTAATAAACAGTCAATACCGCGAAAATACTTTCACAAATCACGGGCACGAACATCATCATCAGCACGAAAGAGGGCATGGGCACGGAGATGGGCACTCAAGATTAGTGGAGGGATTGAAAGACTGCCAGTTTATTATTTTCAGTACTGGAGGTTGGAGAGTAATTGATGATTTAAAGAGCGCAGGTATTACGCCGGTATTAACAGATGAACGCATTGCCGAAGTTGCCGTGAAGAAATTTCTGGATGGGGAACTTATTGAGAAAGAAAATGGTGAATGCCGGCATCATTAATTGATAGAATTCGGGGTTGTATCTAAACTATTATTTAAATTTTTGATACAACCCTTCTAAGTTCAGCCTGCAGAGAAGTTAATTTGCTTATGTTTTCCATCGCAGAAAGGTTTATTATTTGACTGTCCGCATCTGCATAAAAACATTTTTTCGGCTTCCCTGATAATTTCTCCGGAAGCATTTAGCACTTTAACATTTCCTTCTAACATAAGCGGTCCGTCTTTCAAGCAGGTAACTTTAATGTCAATATTATTCATAACAAAATTCCATTTACAGTTATAAATTATTTTATTGGACTTCTCCGAGCATTTTATTTATTCTTTCGATCTCTTCGGAATTTATTGTGTGCCCTAAATTTTCATAAATTCTTTCAAAAACCTGAGCGTTTAATAATTTGAAAATCTTTGCGGTTTCTTTCATCCTGGAAACAGAAATATGAGGGTCGTTATCGCCGCAACCAATAAACAAAGGCGTTCCCTCTAAATTACCCTGATAATCCATGTAATTAAGTTTATCGCCAATAAGACCGCCGCTTAAAGCAATAACTCCGCCCAAGCGCTGCGGGTTCCGGGCAAGATAATCTAACACAAGACAAGCGCCCTGCGAAAACCCGAACAAAATAATTTTCCCGCTTGAAATTCCGTTTGCATTAATTGCCTTTATCAGTTCTTCGATTACAGAAAAACCTGATTGTATATGAGGCTCATTAAATTGGCGCGGGTCGGTAAATCCATGCGGATACCATGAATTGTCTGCTGCCTGGGGAGCCGCTATGAACGTTGATTCGGTTTTTAATTCAATTTTAAGCGATAATATATCGGCGGCAGTAGCTCCTCTACCGTGAAGCATGATAAGGGCATTTTGAGCTTCTGCAATGTCCCTTCCCGCTGTTAATATATTTTGTCCGGAATGTTGCCCGTTTATTTTAGTTAAGTTAAACATATTTCAACCTCGTCAAGTAATCAAAATAAATTTCACTTTGTGCTAAGAGGAGGCAAAATGCTTTCAATATAATCCCGGCGTTCTTCATACCAGGGCGGTAGTTTTAATGATGAACCCAGATTATCAAATTCTTCATCAACTGAAAAGCCAGGCCCATCGGTAGCGATTTCAAAAAGAATCCCTCCCGGCTCCCGGAAGTAAATTGATTTGAAATAACACCGGTCAATAATTTCAGTTACATTAAAGCCCGCAGCGGAAATATTTTCCCGCCAGATGCTTTGGCTGTTTATATCCTTAGTGCGCCAGGCGAGGTGATGAACAAATCCGGTTCCGCTATTTGCCGGAGCGTGTTTATCTTCAACTATATCAACAAAAGCTCTGTTAACGCCTTCACCAGCTTGAAATCTTATTATCTTATTTTCTTTAGAGATGAAATCCAATTTCATCACATGGTCTAACAATTCAATTGATTTCGGAGTATCGAAAAGGCTAAAAGCGGCTCCATAAAATTTTTTTATAGAATGTTCTCTTGGGATTATTCCGGTTGACCAGCCGGGTAAATCAATGGAACTATTATCGGCGACCAGTTCAATTTTCATCCCGTCAGGATCGAATAGGGTAATGTATTCATCGCCAAATCTTTTATCAGAATAATTTACGTCAATACCTTTTGCTGACAGACGGTCTATCCAATAATCTATAGAAGAAGGCGCTATACTGAATTTAATTGAACTGATTTCTCCGCTGCCGCGTCTGCTCCGCCTTGCGTCGGGATAAATGAAGAATGTTAGAATGGTTCCTGGCGATCCGGTTTCATCCGAGTAATAGAGATGGTAGACATCTGGAGAATCAAAATTAACAGTTTTTTTTATAAACCTCAGCCCGAGCAAACCAGTATAGAATTCATAATTTTTTTGTGCATCGCCGGCAATTACGGTAATGTGGTGTATTCCGGTAATTCTATTTTCCATTGTAAAATCTTATCCTCGTAACCTATCGAGCAGAATGTTTACTTTTTTGGCTTCTTCTTTCGAAAGATTTTTAAATACAACGTCGAACTCGTTGTCAATTTTATCGATGTCACTAAGAAGTTTTAAACCGTTCGATGTTATAAATACATCAACCTTTCTCCTGTCGGATTTACTTCTTACCCTATCGATATATTCCTTGTGAAAAAGCCGTTCAATTAACCTTGAGGCATCGCTCATTTTATCAAGCATTCTTTCCTTGATATACTGAATTGAAACGGTCTCCGGGTGGCAGCCGCGTAAAATTCTTAAGATATTATACTGTGTGGGAGTAATATCAAATTGCTTAAGCTTTCCGGCAATGGCATAATCAAGCCAGCCGTGAGTATACATTATATTCACGGCAAGCTTATGATATTCATTCCGAAAACTCTTTTGTTTGATTTCGTCTTCGAGTTTCATTTATCACTTCTTTGTTAGTTGAACATTGAGATTTAATTTCACTTTTTCACCTACAACAAGACCGCCAGTTTCTATTGTCTTATTCCATTTCAAGTTGTAATCAAAACGATTTAATTCGCCAATTAACTTAAATCCCGCTTTAGTATTTCCCCATGGATCTTTTACAGAACCGTTATAAGTTACATCAAGATTAATTTCTTTTGTAACATCACGGATAGTAAGATCTCCAACCAATAAATATTTATCATCGCCGGCTTTTTCCATCGACTTACTTTTAAATGTCATCTCAGGAAATTTCTCCGCATTAAAGAAATCATCGGATTTAAGATGATTGTCACGATTCTCATTATTTGTGTTAATACTATTAATGTCAACGGTGAATTCAACGTCCGCCCCGGAAAAATCTTCTCCCTTTGTTGACACTTTACCGTCAAAATTACTAAAATTTCCATCAACTTCCGAAATTACGAGATGTTTTACAGTGAATCCAACGTTTGTATGTGATTTGTCAAACTCCCATATTGACTGCGAAAAAACAAGCGTTGTATTTAAAAGAAGAAAAGTGAGAAAATAATTTATGGCTTTCATAACAGCTCCTTAGATTGTTTTACATTTAATTAGAATTTGCAATTTGAATATACGTTATAACGTTCAAATTTTATTAAAAGTTCCCACATTAACTTTTTTAAAATAGTAATAAAAAAACCCCGCCTGGAAGCGGGGTTGTATAATTATCTTATTTCGTAAGCTGGTTGTTTAGGATTTGGAGGGGGATTTGTTTTTAACAAGCGTAATACCTCTTCAATAGCTTTTTCTAACTGCGGATCTGTGCCCTTTGCCATGAGAGTCGGGTCGTCAATTACTTCGATATCTGGATCAACGCCATGCCCCTCTCTAAACCAATTTCCGTCGGGATCATACATACGGAACGTAGGAACTGAAACAAAACCGCCGTCGATTAAGGCTGGGGCGCCGGTAATTCCAATTAATCCACCCCATGTCCGCGTACCTATAAGCGGGCCAAGTTCGGCTTTTCTGAAATAATCCGGAAAAGCATCACCGCCCGAACCGCTCCACCCGTTAATAAGCATTACTTTTGGACCGAACACAGCCGATGGCGGCCAATGCCATGTAGCTCCGTCTCGAACTGCCCAATAAGCGAGAGGTTTTCGATCGAGCAATTCAATGAATCTGTCGGGAATCTGACCACCGCTGTTAAATCTTTCGTCAATAATTAATCCTTGTTTATCGCGCTGTGCAACGAATTGTCTAATCAACTCGTTTTGTCCGTCAATGCCGGTGCTTCTTACGTATATATATCCTATTTTACCGCCGGTTGCTTCATCAACACGCTTCCGGTTTGCTTCAATCCATTCAAGATGTCTTAATCGAGTCTCAGAAGAAAGAGTTTCAACGAGCACTTTTTTCGCGCCTTCAATTGTAGGGCTGCTATTAATAGTTAGTTCAACTGTTTTGCCAGATAACCCCTGGAATGCTACATAAGGATCAACGTTTGTATTTAAAGGAATGTCATTTACGGCTAAAATATAATCGCCCTCTTTTACATCCACATTTGGTCCATCAAACGGAGAACGCGCTTCGTTGTCCCATTGAGCGCCCCTAATAATTCTGGCAATTTTAAACGCGCCGTCTTCTAGTTTAAAATCAACGCCAAGATAACCAACAGCTTTCATTGGAGGAGTTTCAATATCTCCGCCACCCTGATAAGTATGCGAAGCATTCAATTCTGATATTAGTTCGCCGATCAAATAATTCACATCGGATCTTGTTACTGCATTTTCGAGGAGTTTTCCGTAACGCTCTCGCATTTTATTCCAATCAACACCGTGCATATTCTTGTCATAGAAAAAGTCTCTTTGAATTCTCCACACATCAGTGAATATCTGTTTCCATTCCTCCATGGGAATTATGTTCATTTCCATTTCGCTTGTTCTTAATTTTTTCTCGAGTTTCTGATTTTCAGCCACATCAGCAATAAACAAGCTGCCTGCTTTCAAAATCAAAACTTTTTTACCGTTCGCGGAAATCTCATATCCGTTGACATCATCAACCAAAGTTTTTTCTTCGCGTTTTTCCAGATCAAAAATTTTAACCGAGGATATTTTATTTTCAGAACCTGAATTTGGGTACCTTTGATAGAGAATCTTGCCGGATACGGCTTGAACGTTTCCTAAGTTGCCGGCATCAGGCGGCAGAACTACAAGTCTCGATTCAAAGCCTTCGAAATCAATTTTTACTTCTTTGCTTTCTTCGTCTTTCTTATCATCTTTCTTATCATCTTTCTTATCGGAATCCTTCTCTTCTTTTTCTTCCTTCTTAATTTCAACCTCGTCGTTTCGCGGCGCCAACGGTGATGGAACGTCTTTTCTTAACGATACAGCGGCAAGGTGCGTAGAATTAGGATATACAAACGAATTGTCCATATCTGAATAAATCGGAGAAAAATTCCTGTTGGTTACAAAATAAAGATACTTTCCGTCCGGATCAAAATATGGACTCGAGTCGGAATAATATCCCGAAGTAACCTGAATTGTTTTATTTTCTTTTGTATCAAAAATGAATATTGCGTTATTGTCGTTTGTCAGCTCTCTGCTGTATGCAACCCATTTACTGTCAGAAGACCAACAAACGCTGAATCCGCTTAAAGCGCCTTGGTACATTTTTCTTCCCTGGTCAATCTTAATCGTTTTGTCATTCTTCAAATTATATAAATAAATAGCCATCGTCTGATCAATAAATGCAACCATTTCACTATTGGGCGACCAAAATATATTATAGCGGTAGCCGGGACCAAAGGAAGTCAATTTCTTTTCTTTTTTTGTTACATTGTCAAAAACAGTTAATTCATATTCACCCGACCGGTCGCTCCAGTAGGCAATCATTTTACCATCTGGCGACCATGAAGGATATCTCTCCGCAACGCCCGATGAATTAGTTAAATTGTAAACTGGTCCATGTTCGGCAGGCACCGAAAAAATCTCGCCTCTAGCTTCAACAACAACTCTCTTGCCGTCGGGTGATATGGAAATGCTGCGCATTAATTTTTCGGCAGACTCGCTTTTCTGTTTTAATGTGATTTTATCAGCCACAACATTAATCTTAACTTCCTTATAGTCATGCGATTCCAAATTAAGAAGATACAACGCGCCGCCGGCTTCAAATACGATATCATCGGGACCTATCGAAGGAAAATTTATGTCATAATCTTTAAAGAAAGTAATCTGCTCGGCGTATTTGTTTTTTGTGTCATAAATCCAAATATTGTATCTGTTTTCGGGACCCCGGTCTGATAGAAAATATAACTTGTCGCCGTACCACATTGGGTGTTCATCGTTTGCAGTATGATTAGATATGTTTTCTGATTCATAAGTCTTTAAGTTAAAAAGCCAGATGTCTGCAGCCATACCTCCGCGGTAGCGTTTCCAATTTCTATAAGCTCTTGACCTTGTTGTATAAGCAAGAGTTTTTCCGTCAGAGGAGACAGCCCCAAACTCACCATATGGCACCGGGAGTTTTTCCGCTAATCCGCCGTCGGCTGAAACTTTAAACAATTGATTGAATCTCTGTCTGCCGCTGTACATGGACGATGCATAAAGAAGATGTTTCCCGTCAGGAAACCAATCCAATATTCTATCCTGCATGCCGTGGTGAGTAACTCTTTTTACTGAACCTCCTAAAGCAGGAATAACGTAAATATCAGAGTTTCCGTCATAATTTCCGGTAAAGGCTAAAGACATACCGTCGGGAGAAAACCTCGGCAGAGTTTCTGTACCAACGGGAGAGCTGAGTTTGTGGGCGGTTCCGCCGTCTTTCTCAACGACCCAAATATCGCCCGCATAAACGAAAGCTATATGTGTTTCCGATACGTCTGGATACCGAAGCATTTTCGCGTCAATCTGGGCATACAAATAAGTTTGAGTGAATATTGCAAGAAGTGCTAAAAGCAGAATCTTTTTCATATTGAAACCTCGAATTAGTTAAAAGAAAAATGAGTCATCTATTTGACGCATGATCTTCTATTTGTTTCCATACTCTTAGGAGATTTCCAGAGCAAATTTTTTGGATGTCTTCTTCTGAAAAACCCCGCGTGAGGAGTTCATGTATCAAATTTGGGTACATTGAAACATCCTTCAGCCCGGTTGGAAGAGTATCGCCAACACCGTCAAAATCCGATCCTAAACCGACAAAGTCAACGCCGATCAATTTAACTACATGGTCAATATGGTCGGCAACATCTTTTACCTCCGCATATCCGATAGGATTTTCTTTCAAATATTTATCTCTGAATTCCTTCAAGCGCGGGTCATCATCCGAAAGATTATTTTTCTCGCGAAAATATTTGAGATTAATTTCATAGTCTTTTTTACGCTGCTTATAAGACTGATTTAGAAAATCAGACCCGAAATTAATTTGGATTACACCGCCGTTTTTAGCGAGAGCTTTCAACATATCATCGCTCATATTTCTTTCAAAACCAGGCGTAAAATTTCTGCAGGAAGAATGCGAAGCAATTACCGGCGCCCCGCTTATTTCCATCACCTGATAAAAAGCATCATCAGAAATATGCGATACGTCAATTATCATCCCGATTCTGTTCATCTCTTTAATTAGCTCTTTGCCGAAAGGGCTTAATCCTTTCCATTTTTTGTCCTCATCGTAGGATGAATCGCAAATATGATTAGCTTTGCCGTGCGCCAAAGTAATATAGCGTATCCCCTTTTCGTAATAATATTTCAATAATTCAAAGTCTGTAACGGGCGCACCGTTTTCCATTCCCATCGGAAGTGAGATTATGTGATTTTTGAAGTTATTGATCACGTCTTCGGTAGATACTGCTCTGCTAAATTTATCGGGGTTTTCGTTTATCAGCGTCTCCACTTTTTCAATTAAATTATTTGCGAAAAGTTCTGCTTCTTTAGTTCCCTGCAGCCGGGGAGGTATGTATATTGACATAAATGCAGCGTCCAATCCGCCTTCTTTGGCTTTAGGATAATTCATTTCCCCGTAACTGTTTCTGTCGGAAATATCCTGCCAGCCTCTGAGCAGATGCAGCGGGAGATCGATATGAGTGTCGATTATTAAGAACTTCCTCGAAAGCTCCATTGCCTTTTCTTTTAATTTATTTTCTTCTGCCATTAAAGAGTTTCCTTCTATATTGGTTAAGCCGAGGATTAACAAAAGATAAATGTATTTCATTTTGCATCCGTTATTGTTTTTAATAATAGTACACAGAAAATAATTAATAAATTTGTTTTATTGCAATTCCATAAGAAAAAAATATCAATTAATCAGGCGGAGAGCGCTGAAAGAATTAAATCCCATACTCTTGTTGCTGATAATTAGATTTGCAATTAATGAATAAACAAATAATATAGCGCTGTGAAATTTCGAATAATTGTAATTAGATAATCAACGGGAAGGTTAAAATATGAAACACTTCATAGTAGAAATTAAGTACAAAAATCCGGCGGAAAAAATCGAAAAATTAAGACCGCTTCATAGAGAACATCTGCAAAGGGGTTACGGCAGCGGAATACTTTTAGTCTCGGGGCCTAAAGCATCCGGCTCAGGGGGAATAATTGTTGCGCGGGCTAATTCAATGGAAGAATTAACCGGATTCTTTGCTAATGACCCGTATATACTTGAAAATGCAGCAGATTATTTTTACATTGAATTTAACCCGGTCAGCAGACAAAAGATTTTAGATAATTGGATAGCTGGAGAGTAAATATTATTTTCTGTTCACCAACGACCAAGCAAGAATAATTAAATTATTTTGTAATTGTTATATTTTGATATAGAATAAAAGAGGATACTATGAAAGAGCCCAATATTAGCGTAGCAATAATGCACGGGCAGGAAATTAAATTTGAGCTTTACGGTGATTACAGGTGCAGTAAACATAAGGGAAAGTTCAACGGTAAATTTTCTGCGGCTGTTCAAGGCGGTCAGATCAAAATTTCTTCTGAGAAAAACAGCTTTATCGTTGAATCGGGCGTTATATTCAATCCCACAAACATTGAAGGCGAGTCCTTCTTGCTGAAGGATGTTGTAATCGGAATCCAATTCCACTGGGAGAAAAAAGAAAATCAACGTTTTTTAGGATCGCTTCAATTCATAATTGAACACGGCGAACTGTGCGCCGTCAATATAATCCCTGTTGAACAGTATCTTGCAAGCGTCATTTCATCGGAAATGAACGCTACCAGTTCCGAGGAGTTATTGAAAGCACATTCTATAATTTCACGAAGCTGGGTTCTGGCGCAGATTGAAAAAGGCAGAGAATTAAAAAAATCTGCCGCAAGATATGAATCAAAAACGCAGACAGAGGATGAACTAATTAGATGGTATGACAGGGAAGACCATCAAAATTATGATGTTTGCGCCGATGATCACTGCCAGCGTTATCAGGGAATCACTAAGATTTACGCACATGCCGCGCAGCAGGCTGTTGAGTTTACGCGCGGATTAATAGTGAGCCATGAGGACAAAATATGCGATACGAGATTTTCTAAATGCTGCGGCGGTGCCACCGAAAGTTTTGAAAATGTCTGGGAACCGGTAAAGCATCCGTATCTGCAAAAGGTAGTTGATTATAAATTCCCTCATGACTTTGATACCGATTTAAGAATAGAAAATGCCGCTGTCAGATGGATAAAAAATAACCCTCCTGCATTCTGCGATACACACGATCAAAAGATATTGAAACAAGTGCTGCTGGATTACGACCAGAAGACAACCGATTTTTACAGGTGGATTGTGGAATATACACAAGAACAGATTTCTGAAATTATCAAATTCAAATCCGGAATTGACTTCGGTAAAATATTAGATTTAATCCCTTTGCAGAGAGGGGAAAGCGCAAGATTAATAAAATTAAAAATTGTCGGGTCTAAACGCACAATGATTATAGGCAAAGAATTAGAAATAAGAAGAGTATTGTCTAAGACTCATCTTTACAGCTCTGCAATTGTAATAGAAAAAGAAAATACCCAAAAAGATATTCCCGGTAAATTTGTCATCCGAGGAGCAGGCTGGGGACACGGCGTCGGGTTATGTCAGATCGGCGCTGCTGTAATGGGAGAAATGGGCTATGGCTTCGATGAAATTCTCCTGCATTATTTTAGAGGGGCTTCGATAAAGAGATTTTATGATTAGGGTTTTCCAAAATCATTTAATGAAAGTGCTTCCATGATATTTCTCAATCCAGCAGTATTGATTGGACTCCTTGCGGCTTCAATTCCTGTTATTATCCATTTATTCAATTTGCGGAAGCTAAAGAAAATTGAATTCAGCACCATTATTTTCTTAAAAGAGCTGCAAAAAACTAAGATAAGGAAGATAAAACTGAAGCAGTGGATTCTGCTTTTTTTAAGAACAATGATCATTATTTCTCTCGTAGCGGCTTTTGCAAGACCGACGGTTGAACAAGTTACTTTGTCGGCAGGCTCTTCATCTGCCAAAACTTCGGCGGTATTTATCATAGACAATTCTTTTAGCATGTCAGTCATTTCCGCTAATGGTTCCTATCTGAATCATGCCAAAGAAATTGCAGATAAAATTCTAAATGAATTTGAAGAAGGAGACGAGATCGCAGTTATTACAACCGACGGTTATGTGAACGCTTTTGATGATCGTTTTACTAACAAAGCAAATGCGCTTAAGATTCTGGAGGATATTGAATTATCCTATGTAAGAAAACCCCTCGACGAATCAATTCTTAAGGCAGTTGAACTAATTGAGTCGTCGAAAAATTATAACAAGGAGGTATTTGTTTATTCTGATTTTCAGAAAAGCGCTTTCGAACAACGGGAAATATTTCTTCCGACCGGAGATGATATTAGATTGTATTTAATTTATTTGTCAGATAAAACAGCAAATAATTTTTACGTCAGAAAGGTTGAACCCGGAAATCAAATATTTGAAAAAAGCAAGATCGTGAATTTTGTTTCCGAAGTTGCCGGAAGCGCGGGTTCAAATCAGCAAAGCATTACTGCTTCTCTGTTTATCAACGGAATCCGGTCTGCTCAAAGAAATGCTGAATTGACTGATGGTGAATCTATTGCTTTGAATTTTGAGGCTCTTTTATCCCAATCCGGTCTGCTCGAAATAACTGTTGAAATTGACGATGATGATATTTCACAGGACAATAGACGTTTTTCAAGTTTACTCATCCCAGAAAAAATAAAAATACTGCTCTTAAGCGATACGAATTCAGATTTTGTGTTTGTCAGAACGGCATTGCGGGGTTCGTCCTCCGGTGTAATTGATATAACTGAAGCCGTTCATTCGAGAATCAATTCCTTCAATCTGAATGATTACGACGCTGTATTTCTAAGCGCAGCCGGGGATATGAATGTCAAGAAAATAAAGGACTATCTCAATGCAGGCGGGAACGTGATATTATTTCCTTCCTCTTCGTTATCGCTCGAAGGATTCAAGAATATCACAGGTAACCTCGGTATAAATCTGAATTCCACGATGATTGATATTAGTGCAGCAGATATCGGTGCGGCTGTTTTCGATAAAATAGATTTTGCGCATCCGGTATTTTCCGACTTGTTTGAAATGAGAAAACAGCAGATTGAGTCGCCAGATATTTTTAGATATATTAAATTCACCTCAATATTCCCCGGGGCTAAAATCATATCTCTGATTGACGATTCGGTTTTTCTTTGCGAATTTAATTTGGAGAACGGAAAAGTTATGCTGTTCAATACCGCTCCTGTTACCGGCTGGTCGAGTTTTCCGCTGAAAGGAATTTTTGCTCCTTTGATGAATAAAATAGTTTTTTATTTAAGCAGTCAAAACAAAACCGGAAAAAATTATAAAGCCGGTGAAATGATTGATTTAACAATATCCTCGGAAAAGCGGGGCTCAATAACAGTGATAAGACCTGATGGCTCAAAAGATTTTCTTCAAACTGATACTTTGATTACGAAAAGGAATTTAACCTACGCACAAACTAACTTGACCGGAATATATAAATTCTATTCGGGTGATGAGTTATTCGATTTTGCCGGTATTAATATTGACCCGCTTGAATCTCAAACAGAGTATATTGACATAAACGTTCTGGCGGAGATTATAAAAAATAAAGGTTTCTTGGGCAAAATAATTGAAATATTGCCGGGTGAAAATTATTCCGAGCAGATTTATCAGTCGCGCTTTGGTATTGAATTATGGAAATATTTTCTTGCCGCCGCTCTAATAATGGCATTGGTTGAAATGCTGATTTCGCGGAGCTCAAAAAAAGAATTAGCTTCATTAGAAAATTAGGCTTGTTGAAAATGATAGATATAAAAAATGAAAAAAAGGAAAAAGCAATTCTTGTTGCGGTTAAAACCCGGGATTATTCGAGGGAAATAATAGAAGAACATCTTGAAGAATTAGCATTGTTAACCAACACAGCAGGCGCCGAAGCAGTTATTAAGATGGTGCAGGAAAGAGCGAAATATGACCCTGCTTTCTGTATCGGGAAAGGCAAAGCGGAAGAAATTGCAGAACTTGTTGCATTGAACGAAATTGATCTTGTAATATTTGACGAAGACCTTAATCCTACTCAGGTTCGTAATCTTGAAAAATTAATCAACAAAAAAATATTAGACCGCAGCTGGCTGATACTTGATATTTTTGCTTCACATGCGAAAACGAAGCAGGCAAAGACTCAAGTAGAGCTGGCTCAACTCGAATATATGCTGCCGCGGTTAACAAGAGCGTGGACTCACTTATCCAAGCAGTACGGCGGAGTGGGAACCAAAGGTCCCGGCGAGACACAAATTGAAACCGATAGAAGAATAATCAGAACAAGAATCGCTAAGCTGAAGGAAAATCTTAAGAAAATAGAATCGCAGGATTTTACAAAAAGTTTACTTCGAAAGGAATTCTTAAAAGCTTCGCTTGTCGGTTATACTAACGCAGGCAAATCCACTTTGATTAATCTTTTAACCGAAGCCGATGTGCTTGCTGAGGATAAATTATTTGCGACTCTTGATTCAACAACCAGATCTTTTGAAATTGAAAAAGGCAAGAACATCCTTATCAGCGATACAGTCGGATTTATTCGAAAACTTCCACACAATCTGATTGAATCATTCAAAAGCACTCTCAATGTCGTCCGCAATGCCGATGTGATATTGCATATTATTGACATTTCCCACTATTATTTCGAGGATCATATAAAAGTAGTAGAAGAAACTTTGAAAGAATTAAAATGCGATTCCAAGCAGCGATTTTATGTGTTTAACAAAGTAGATAGACTCGAAGATACTTCTAAGATAGAATATGTTTTGAAGAAGTACGATAACAGCCTTGTAATCTCCGCAAAGCGGGGCATAAATATCAGCAGGCTGAGAGAATTTTTGTTGAAGGTCTATGAAGAGAATTTTGGCGAGAGAACAATTAAACTGCCTCTTAACGCATCGAAACAGGTTGCCCAGATACACCAGCTTGCCGATGTAATTTCAATTAATTATTTAGATGAAATTATTGAAATAAAATTCAGAGCCGATAAAGATAATTTAAACAAGATAATGAGGATGAGAGATGAAAAATGAATTAATTATAGACGGATTGTCGTTATCGTTTGAAAAAATCGAAAAATTTTTAGTAGAGAATCAAAGTGTTAGATTGAGTAAGGAAGCCAAAAAAAATGTGCTGAAAGGGCGGAAACTTATTGACAAATGGGTTGACAACGGAGAGATTATTTATGGCGTAACTACCGGATTTGGCGAATTTTCGAATGTCATCATTTCGAAAAATGATATTGAAAAACTTCAGCGTAATCTTATTGTTAGTCATGCTGTTGGAGTAGGTGAAAATCTCCCGCCGTATATTGTAAAAATTATGATGCTGCTTAGATTGAACGCTCTTGCCCGAGGCTATTCAGGCATTCGCCTGGAAACTCTCAATTTGTTAACGGACATGATAAATTATAATATTATTCCTGTGATTCCATCTCAAGGTTCGGTCGGATCGAGCGGGGATCTTGCGCCGCTTTCTCATCTTGTGCTTGCAATGATAGGAAAGGGGAAAGTACATATCTGCAAGAATGTCGTCTGGACTGATTGCACGATGATTAAACAGGTCAATTCAAAAACGGCATTAGCCAAATCCGGATTGAAGCCTGTTAATCTGAAAGCAAAAGAAGGATTAGCTCTGATAAACGGCACACAAATGATGACTGCGTTGGCGGCGTTTATTTGTATTCATGCAAAAAAACTTACTAAGCTCTTTGACGCTTCTGCCTCAGTAACGCACGAGGCTTTAAGAGCAACCGATAAAGCATACGACAAAAGACTGCATCAACTTCGCCCTTACGATGGACAGATTCAAACGGCAGCAAATATGCTAAAGATGATTGCCGGCAGCGAGATAAGAAAATCGCACCTTAAAAATGACCCTCGGGTTCAAGACTCATATTCGATCAGATGCATTCCGCAAGTGCACGGCGCTTCGAGGGATGCAGTTAAATATGTCTGCGATAAAGTAGAAATAGAATTAAATTCTGTAACCGACAATCCGCTCATTTTCCCGGATGACGGCGATCATATCGAAGGCGGAAATTTTCATGGTCAGCCTTTAGCTCTTGCTATGGACTTCATGGCTGTCGCATTATCTGAGTATGCAAATATCTCCGAGAGAAGAATTGAAAGACTTGTTAATGGGTCGTTGAGTCAGCTGCCAAGGTTTCTAACAGAGCATGGAGGTTTAAACTCCGGATTGATGATTTTGCAATATACGGCAGCAAGTCTTGTTTCTGAAAATAAGGTGCTGGCTCACCCTGCATCAGTTGATTCGATTCCTACATCGGCTAACCAAGAAGATCATAATTCCATGGGGTCTGTTGCGGCGAGAAAATGTTTTCAGATTCTAAAAAACGTTCAAAAGGTGCTTGCTGTTGAATTAATTACCGCATCTCAAGCGCTTGAATTCCTAAAACCGCTTAAGCCCGGCAAGGGCACAGGTATTCTTCAAAATGAAATCCGAAAACATGTAAAGCCGCTGAAACATGACCGGGTGTTGCTACATGATTTAGAAAAGGTTATCAGCCTTGTTGAGAACGGTAGTTTATTAACCGCTTTGGAGAGTAAAATTAAATTGTACTAAGCTGATGATTAGGTCGTTTGAATAATGATTATTTTAGGGAGAATAGGACAAACCCCGAGCAGATGAGAACTGCGCTTAAATTTCTCCGACTCAAGTCATCCTCATGGCATTTCCTTCTGCAAACGAGGAATTACAATAATGAAAACTACGGCTTCGAAGGATTAATTCTTTTTACTCTTATTCTTTATCATATCAAGTATTGAATTTGCGGGCGAACCTTCAGATATTGATACGCCTTCCGGAATATCAAATGTGTTTGAAGGTAATGAGGTATTTACATCAACCTTTACCGCTTTAACCAAAATAGAATTACCCATAAATTTAACTTCTGTTTTAAGTGTTATCCATTCCCATACCCAGCTTTTTGTTCCGACAGATTCAATTTCCCATATATCGCATCTCTTTCCCAGCAGCACTTCCTGCCCTATAATCTTACCTCCCATTTTCTTCATTATCCTTTCGCCGACGACAGTTAAATCTTCGGAACCCGCAGCCTGTTTCATTTCGTCAAGATATGGAGTTTTGATTTTGGTTCCTGTTTTAGACTTTAAATCTATTTTATAAGTCCAATCCCCTTCTATAATAGTCATTCTGTTATCTTCAACAGTAAAGCCGGAAACAGCTATTTTCCCGTTCTCGTATTTTACTTCTTTCGCGCCCCAATCATCGAATATAAGTTTTTCAGTTCCAGTTTTGGCTCCAGAAATCTCATATTCAACAACGGCGGATTTAACGCCGTACCTTTTCATTTTGGTCACTGAATTTTTTACTTCCTTTCCATTTTTATTTGCTTCGGGTACTCTGCCGAACGCCACTGTAGTTAAAAGTAGAAATGCCAGAAAAGCATTTATTGTTTTCATCTCACACTCCAATTAATGAAAAAAATTAACCGGCTCATTGTTTAAATAAATTTAGTTTAGCGCAATTATCGAATATGCTGAAGTGTCTTAATAATTGATCATTCCTAAATTTGCGTTTCTTTAACTCTTCATCACTTGAAAGAAAAAATTCCCGTTTCTTGATTTTCTAATATTGAACAAATTATCGGGTTATTTTTATTATACGGACGCAGAAGCCTATTTTGCAGGCGCTTCGATTTATTTAGTATATCCAGTTAAAAAAAATGACCCCCAATAAAATGGTTCGGCTCTCTTTGTGCCGCGATATTTTTCAATAAAAACCCGCTGAGCCTTTGCCAAAGAAACAGCAGACTTGTGTTTACCAAGCTCGCCATCGAAAAAATGATCATAAAAATATTTCATTAGAAGGTATGTGCTTTCGTCTTCGACAATCCACAAAGGGGCTATTACATTTGAACACCCTGCTGAGATAAAAGCTCGTGGAAAACTTACTAAGTCATGTCCGCCGGGATAAATGCCAAGACTGCCCACACTCAAACCAGTTTCACATGCGCTGAGCATGACAAGACTGCAATTTAGTTTCATACCTAATATTTCGTGAAGGAATAATTTTCTGTCGCTGAAAGATAAAAATGAGTTTAACGGATGTTTTCTATTTGCAAGACCGTGAGCCGCCACATGCAGTATGCCGGTATTTTGAGGGGTATCCAAAAATTTTCCGGCGGTTGCCTGATTATAAATGAGCTTTTCTTTTTGACCCGCTGCAAGATTATCTATCAATAATGATTCTTTTTCTGTGAACGGAAGAGATTTATGGTCAGGGGCGAAAAAAGCAATTGATAACGGAATATCGTTTTTTTTCTTTTTCTGCCGGTAAAGATAATTAGCCGACGGCACATAGCTGATTGAGTAATCCTGGACAAGAAATGTTTCCACGGAGTTTGTTGTGCTCATCAATGTTCCGAAATTGATCGAGTGCATAAATTGATGAGCGGAGATATTTACATGTTCAATGCCATCAAAGAGATTTCTCTTCACAAGTGGATTGATAAGAACATCATAAAGTTTTTTTGCAGGCTCTTTCCATTGATGTAGAGAAACTCCATCGCGGCTCATTAGAATGGTTTCATTAAATATGTCAACGACCGATGCAATCTGATTGGTTGGGATTTCAACTTCGAGCAAATGGAAAGAGTTATCCCTCATGGCAAAAACGAAAGTAGATTCACCGGTTACAAAATATTCAAGCAGAATTTCATCCGGATCAAGCACCGACATCAATTCATTGACTGTCGGAATCCCTTGCCCGGAATAGAATGAAGAGATATCAAACTGCAGATCCTTTTTGACGAGAAGTTTTTTGTAGATTTCTTCAAGCTGCGAGTTCATTTCTTTTGAAGTATAGTAGTCTTCACTCTCGGCTTGTTCAATTACATTAATCAAATCTTCAACAGAATTATTATCGGCTCTGGAATAGTTGTTTTCATATTCGCGTACGCCCCAGAAAGGCAGAAGCCTTTCCTTCTCCACAACTTCAAAAGATTTTTCATTTTGGTTTGTTTGCTTGAGCATTTCGAAATACTCTTTAAAAATTTTAGCCCGCATATAGTGAACTGAACCGGCGGCTGCTTCGAATGCGAGAGAAGGGTAAACTCTGTTGAGGTTATCGATATATAATGAATCATAAAATTCGATCAGCCTCGTAAATAAGTTCGAAGCTGATGAATAATTTTTCAATGCAGTTTGAAGTTTTGCCAAGTTGAATAGGGACTCGGCATATCCTTCGACTTTCTTTGATGATCGAGTCATATTAATAGCTTTGGAAATAGTATGCTCTGCTTCTTTAAAAGCGCCGAGCGAAATAAGCACATCTGAATATTCCAGCAGGGGAGCTTCGATGCCATTGTAATATTTCATTGAATCGCAGAGGTTAAATCCGTATCTGAAAAAAGCAGCTGAGGTTAGCAGCTCGCCGGCGGATGCATAATTCATAGCTTTCCTCCAAATTTGATGAAGTCTGCCTTCAAAGGAAGAAATAATCAAACTGTCGGATTTTAAGTCGGTAAATTCAATGTTGTTAACGGCTTCGGAGTGAATGTCAAGCAAGCATCTTAAGGCAATTTCGCTGCCCCACGAATAACCGATTTGCCGGCTGAGGTCAAAACTTTTTTTGTAAAATTTATAAGCAAAACTTCTTCCCGCGTCTTTATAAGGGATGTTAAAAGTCAGAAAATAATAACTGTCGCATAAACCTATCTGGTCATAAATTTTACGTCTTAACTGGAATGCCCGAAGCTGAAACTTTAAGTTTTCAATCCAGTCGCCTTGAGTTTGATAGATTAATCCTATATTGCTGTAAATAGTTGCCTCGCCTATTTTATCTCCGCATTGCAAATAAAGCAACCTCGCCGGTTCATAAAACTCATGGATTACATTCCCATAATTTCCTTCGTACCAACTCAATACCCCGAGCTGCCTAAGAGCATCCGCTTCAATATTAATTGCGCCGGAGGTTCTGGAAAGTCTCAGACTTTCGGTTTGATAATACTTTGCAAGTTCGTATTCTCCTTTATTAAAAGAAATTAATCCGAGAATATTATAACATTCGGCATGCAGAGGCATCTCTGATGTATGCTCTTTCGAATTAATTATTTCATTTACGATTTGTTTGGATGAGTCAAGCTTTCCCAGATAAAAAAAGATTTTAGCCAATTTAATTTTATGATCAAACTTATTTTCGCCGCCGCTAATAATTCTCTTAAATATTTTTTCTGCTTTAATTAGTTCTCCAGATTTGAATAAGGCGTCGGCATAAATTTCGACTGCGCCGGCATTTTCGATTTTATCGAGCGGGAATTGTTCAAATAAATTTATCGATTCTTTTACCTTCCAGTTATTAAGAAGTACTGCAGCGTTTCCTAATTTGCTATTGGTATTAAACAGCAAATAGAAAAGAAAAAAAAATCCTGCAGAGATGAAGAGTGGTAAGAGTATTTTAGTTCTTAAGCGTAAATACATGAAGCGTTGACCGTTCTTTGGTGTTGTCGGGAAAAATAACTTCAACCCGCCAAAAATATTTTTGTCCCGGTTCAAGCCGGATTTCTTCCGGCAGAGCAAAAAAACTTTCGCCGGTCAGATAGTCGGCAATCATCATTCCATCGTTACTATGCAGAATGAACTTATAAGCGATGGCATTATCGATGTGCCGCCATTCAAATCTTAATTGCTCGCTATTTAAAGTCGAGCCGTTGCCGGGGAAAAGAACCATCTGCTCTGCCTCTCTTAATGCTGATCTGAATCTTAGAGTATCATTTCCTGTTTGGGTAATAACCATAATCGTAATAATAAAAACAGCAAATAATCCGGCGGCTGCATAAATAGATTGAGTAAAACCTGAATTGTCTTGGCTGCGGACCAAATCCAATGCGGCTTTCTTATTTTTACTGTCTACTTTAACGCCACTTAAATTTTGAGTGATCTCATTTAAATTGATTACGTCGGCTAAAGCCGAGGAGCAGACTTCGCAATCAGCCAGATGACTGTTAACTCTTCGTCTTTCCTCGGGTGGAAGCTTCCCCTCTGAGTACAGCGCTATTACGTTTTCGTTAAGATGCATATTATCAAAAATCCCTGTAATATTATAATACGGACAAGGAAGGAGAAAAATTAGTTGCAAATTTCTTTCTCCGCCATTGATCTTAATTTTTTCAAACTATTTTTTAGTATCGAATAAACCTTTTGCTCAGAAGCAATTTCAAGATGCTGCGCTATCACTTTTGCGCTCAAGTTCTCCCAGAATTTGAGTCTGACAATAAGTCTTTCATCTTCCGAAAGTTGGGCGATCCAGCGTTCGAAAGTTTCGATAGAATAATCGTTATTTTCTTCCCAAGATCTATCTGCCAGGTCTAAATCGCCGCTCATACTGATAAAATTGTATTTTTCTTCTTTATAAAGCGCATTCTTACCGCCGAGCAGGGTTTCTATGCGTTCAATAGACCCGGCTATATCAATTTGCTCACACGCGTTGTCCGCATTGAACATGTGATCAATTTCTTCTATCGAATATCCTTTCCAGTAGTAAAGCTTGAATATTTTTAGTTCCACCGCAGATAGATTTAATAATGCTTTCGGAATTCGCTTTCTGCCGTGATGCATTCTATGTGCGTCAACACATAAATTTCTTATAACTGCCACCAGCCAGGTTGTGAATTTTGGGGTTTCTTCATGCGGACCGATTTTGAATTTATTCAGAACGGAAAAATCGTTGCAGCATAGTTTACCGCATATCCATAAATATTTGTCCATAACAGCATCGTAATCATTTTCAAACTGCCAAATTATTTTGAGTATCAATTTTGAAAAACGGTTGATAAACTCATGCCATAGTTTATCCCGATTCTCAAAATCAATTTGGATTTTGCGAATCAAATCCCTGTCGGATAAAAATGAATAATACAGTTTTTGATACATTGTTTTAATCGGACATGAAGTAAACTATCCGCAATATAAATATTTTTGAATTAATTAAAACAACAAAATATTAATTCTTATCTGAAGTTTATTTGCAAAACACATAAATAATATCCGAGATTTCATTTGCCGGGAAAATACAGACTCAGATTAATTACATTAGAATTGGGGTTTCAATTCAGGAGAACGAATAACTTCCCGCCCATGTTTCAATGCGGCTCTTCGATTTTTGATATTTCGGAGGAACTAATTATAATTGTGTGTTAATATTTAACATTAGTCGAAAGAAAATATAAATGACGAGATCCGAAAAAATACTTCAAACATGGCTTCAGGCGGTAAATAATGGGGATATAGAGAAATTAAAATTTCTTTACGGCGAAAAGGCTATTCTGATTCCTACTTTCTCAAATAAGCTCCTGGATACCCCCGAAAAAATACTTGACTATTTTCTGCAACTTTCCTCACGTGAAAATTTGAAAGTTACTCTGCACGAGAAAACCGTAAGAACTCAAGCGATATCCGACCGGTTTAATGCAATATCAGGAATTTACAAGTGGCAATTTTTAGTAGAAGACGAGCAGCTTAGCTTTGAGGCGAGATTCTCTTACATGCTGGATCTTGATTCGGAGAGACCGATTATTCATCATCATTCGTCGCAAATACCTCGTGTGATCTAAACATTATTTTTAATATGTGAGCGGTTGAATGAAAAACGCTAAATTATTAATCATAATTACATGTTTTCCCGGAATTTTATACGCTCAGAATTTTTCAGGCGGAATTACCGGCGGAATTAATTTTTCGAAACACAACGAAGAACATTTTCATTCTGAGTTCAATATTAAAAAGGGAATAATTGCTGGCTTCGTTGTAACATATTATTTAAGTGATTACTTCTCATTAAATTCAAGTATCCTCTTCGAGCAAAAAGGAAATGTCCGCACATTTCCCGAATATAATACCGGACAGGAAAAAATACCTTCGAGCAGAGTTGTAAATAGAATGAACTATTTAGAATTTCCTATACTATTAGCCTTGAATATTACTACATCGTCGGAAGTAAAACCTAAAGTGTTCATAGGGGCGTCATATTCTTATCTATTGAATGCAACGGCGGAAGCGATTTACGGCATTAAAAATCATGGGAAGGAAATAGATCAAACGCGGTTTTGGAATAGTGATGAAATCTGTGCTGTTTTCGGAGCAGGAGCTGATATTTTAATAAATAAAATCATCTTAAGTTTTGACGCCAGTTATAAACAAGGGTTAATTGACATTAATAACGGCATTGGCGGAGGTAAAATTACTTCAGAAGCGTTCGCTATTACCGCCGGTTATAAATTTCTTTTTTGAGAAAAAGATATACGAGTTTATTTGAATTGATTAAATATTTTATTCAACTTCAATTTTTTTAGTACAGGAACCGTTTATGACCATTGAAATGCTTATAGTTTTCGGCGTCATAATAACTGCGGTTATATTGTTTGCAACTGAAAAGATTTCCGTAGATCTGACAGCAATAATTGTAATGGCGCTGCTTTTAGTAAGTGGAATTATTACGCCCGAAGAAGGCATTGCAGGATTCAGCAATACGGCAACTATTACAGTCGGCGCAATGTTCATAGTGAGCGAAGCACTTAAGAAAACAGGAGCTGTAAATTTTCTCGGGGTTATTTCTTCAAAGATATTCAAGTTCAACTTCTGGGTTGGACTAATCGGGACAATGCTTGTGGTGGGAATTATATCCGCATTCATTAACAACACACCGGTTGTTGCAGTATTTATTCCCATTTTACTAAGCGTTTCAGCGGACAACAAGCTAAATCCATCCAAATTGTTAATGCCAATTTCGTTCGCATCAATGTTTGGCGGAGTGTGCACTCTTATAGGTACTTCAACGAACATTCTCGTAAGCTCAATTGCCGAACAGCATGGACTTGAGCCTCTAAACATGTTCGAATTCAGTTCGCTCGGTATAGTGTTTTTTGCCGCTGGGATGTTATTCATGATATTTTTCGGAGTTAGGATGATACCCAAAAGAGAATATGAGGGAGAATTAACCCGTAAGTATCAGATGCATGGTTATCTTACCGATATTATTCTATTGCCTGAAGCGAAATCCGTCGGGGCAAAACTATCTGAATCTCCATTAATTAAAGAACTTGAAATTGACATTCTCGAAGTAATTCGCAATAACCAAAGACTGCTTCGGCCATTGCCCGAAATTTATCTTGAAGCTAATGATGTTCTCAGGGTAAGATGCGACATAAAGCAGATACAAAAACTTAAGGACAGGATTGGCGTTAAATTAAAGTCGGATCTGAAAATCAAAGATGAGGATTTTAAAACGGAGCGGCTTGAACTGGTGGAAGTCATTGTCGCTCCAAATTCAGATTTAATAGGAAGGACAATTAAAACGGCGAGATTCAGAAATATTTTTCATGCTAATGCTCTCGCATTAAGGCAGAGGGGACAGTTGTTTAATACGGGCTTTGCAAAAACAAAACTTAAAGCCGGAGATGCAATTCTTGTTGAACTTCGAAAAGAAGACCATGCCAACTTAAAGCAGGATCCAAACTTTGTAATTGTTTCGGAAATCGATCTGCCGAAATTCAATAAGAATAAAATAATTCCTGCTATATTGATCGTGGCGGGAATAATCCTTGCAGCCTCGCTGAACATCATGCCTATTATGGTCAGCGCTTTGATCGGATGTATATTCCTTGTTGCCACAAAATGCATATCTCTTGAAGAAACTTATAAAGCAGTTGACTGGAAGGTGATTTTCCTCTTAGGCGGGATTTTATCTCTTGGCACTGCGCTTGAAAAAACCGGAGCCGCTCTTCTTGTCTCTGATAAAATGATTGCAGCACTCGGAGATTTTGGACCGGCAGCTGTTGTTGCAGCTTTGTTTTTACTTACGTCAATTCTAACATCCATTATGTCGAATAATGCAACTGCGGTTTTGCTCGCTCCAATAGCAATAACGGCTGCAGAAGCAATGGGCGCCGATCCGAAACCCTTTCTGATGGCAGTTACTTTTGCCGCATCTGCAAGCTTTATTACTCCGGTTGGGTACCAGACAAATACTATGATTTACGGGGTGGGGCAGTACCGCTTCTCCGATTTCCTAAAAGTCGGCACACCGCTTAATTTGATTTTTTGGATTTTAGCGGTTATACTAATTCCCGTATTCTATCCTTTTTAGGAGTAACAATGAATGGAATGAAAAACATTATTAACGAGATAATTGATTATTTGAAAATCCCGATATTTACGGTAGGCGGTTCTACAATTACATTGTGGACGATAGTTTATTTATCGTTGCTCCTCGCTGCGCTTTTTTTTCTTACATCAAAGTTAAATAAAATAGTTGTATACAAATTGCTTGCTAAAAGCAAAATTGAATTAGGCGTTAGGGTAGCTGTAGCCACTATCGCGCGTTATTTTATTCTTACGGTAGGGTTTATAATAATATTACAAACAGTAGGTATTAATCTTAGCAGTATTACCATTCTGCTAGGCGCTTTAGGCGTTGGTATCGGTTTCGGTCTTCAGAATATCACAAATAATTTTGTAAGCGGTTTAATTATTCTATTTGAAAGACCGATAAAAGTCGGAGACAGAATTGAAGTCGGCGATATCAACGGAGATGTAGTTAATATTTCCATGCGTGCAACTACTATAGTGACTAATGACAATATTTCCATTATAGTTCCTAACTCGGATTTTATATCATCAACAGTAATCAATTGGAGCCATACTGACCGGAAGGTACGATTCAATTATCCCGTTGGAGTTTCTTATAAAGAAAATCCGGAAAATGTCAGAAAGATTTTGCTCGCCGTTGCAGAATCAAACCCGGGAGTAATGCCAATGCCTAAACCGGACGTATTGTTCTCAAAGTATGATGATAGTGCATTGATCTTTACGCTTAGAGTATGGACAAGCGATTATATAAATAAACCGGGTGTGTTGAAAAGCCAGTTGTACTATGAAATATTCAAACGCTTTAAAGAACTTGGTGTAGAAATTCCATTTCCACAGCGTGATATACATATAAAAGAAATGCCAAAATTATATTCAACGGATGAAAGACAGGAAAATATATGAAGGGCAGATTATTCCTGGTTTCGACCCCGATAGGGAATTATGAGGACATAACTTTACGCGCAATCCGGGTTCTTAAAGATGCGGATTTTATTATCTGCGAGGAATTTAAGGAAGCAAGACGCCTTCTTTCTCATCTAAATATCTCTAAGGAACTTTACGCTCTAAATGAGCATAATGAAGATGAAACCTCGGAAGAGATGTTTGGAAAAATTTTGCAGGGAAAAAATGCTGCATTAATATCTGACTGCGGCACTCCTATCTTTTCCGATCCGGGCAGCGCTCTTGTCAATTTATGTATTCAAGCAAACGTAGATGTTATTCCTGTTCCCGGAGCCAATTCTCTTTTAACTGCACTCGTCGGAAGCGGATTCGAACTGAACAAGTTCTATTATGCCGGATGGCTTTCGCCCAAGAAAGATTTAAGAAGACAAGAGCTTTATAAATTAAAATCCGTTAACGAGATTATTGTCTTAATGGAAACCCCATATAGATTAATTAGAATTCTTGAGGATGTGAGTTCAATATTCAAACCGAACACAAATGCTGTCCTCGCATTTGAGTTAACAACAAAGGATGAAAGATTTTTCAGAGGAAGCATTGCCGAAGTTTTCAAAATCGCCGCTGAGAAAAAACTAAAGGGTGAATTCGTTTTAGTGATAGACAACAGAAAGTAAATCCAAATGCCGGTTCAATAATTTGTGTTCTTGAAAAGATAGTCTTAAAATCGTTAAATTTGGATGCAAATTGAACTTAGATTTCTTTTTTCTCGTTATTACACCTTAAAAGCGTATTGAGGAGGTTTATAATGTTATTAGTGCAAGATGTTGATTTAACGCCTAACCCGCAGGCTTTAAAATTCATTTTGAATGAAAGATTACTGAATATCGGTACTCGTAATTTTGCAAACAAGGAACAAGCTGAGAACGATCCATTAGCTAAAGGAATTTTTAAGATTGACGGAGTTGTATCTGTTTTTTACATGGACAAGTTTATAACTGTTGAGAAAAAACCGGAAGTGAGCTGGGGACAGATACAAAGACCTTTCGTTGAATTTATTAAGAGTTTCGATAAGTCCTTAATTCCACCTGAAAAAGAATTGGAAGGTTCAAGTTTTGAAGAGACGGAGCTTCTAAATAAGATAAACCAACTGCTTGACCAGTCGGTTAGACCTGCTTTGGCTGGAGACGGCGGCGGACTGGAAGTTTTGGGTTTAGAAGGAACTGTCTTAAAGATCCGATATCAGGGCGCATGCGGAAGCTGTCCGAGCTCTATCCGTGGTACACTCGTTGCAATAGAGAATTTGTTAAAAAGAGAAGTAAACCCTGCAATTGAAGTTATTCCCGGATAAAGAAATTATGGGTGCGGTTTTAAGCCGCACCTGTTTCAATATCCTGCGATACTTCGAGTTCTTCGATAAAATCTTTCATCAGTTTTTTCTTTTTCTTCATCATCATTTCAAGCTCATCCTCAAAGAAAAATTTCTCTTCGCCTGACGCCGGTCTCAGATGATTTAACCAAGTTGCTTTCTCGTCATATTTAGCGAAGAATGGTCTGCGTACCCAATCGGGATTTCTGCCCTGCAGTAAATTTAACACAAAAACTTTTTCGCCGTTGATCTCGCTTATTCCTTCAATCACCACCTTACCTGGGGAAGCTGACATAGAGGGGCCTCTAACTGTTCTATATAAACCCGAAACTTTTTTATAAGAGTTTCTAAAAATTTCGAATGCCCTTGCCAGTGGAATCTCGAAATATTTTCTTGTACCAGTGTCCCTCTCCACAAACATATAATAAGGAATAATTCCTTGTTTGAGCTGAGTTTTCCACATTCGTTCCCATATCTCGGCGCTGTCATTAATACGTTTTAATACGGGGGACTGAGAACGGATTTCAACACCCGTATTGCGGACTCTCTTAATTGCCTCTCGGACAATGTCTGTCTCTAATTCCACCCAATGGCTGAAATGTCCCATAAATACGAGATGTTTTCCTGCATTAACAACCTTTTCAAACAGCCGGAGAAATCCGTCGGCATTTCTATCTGTTACATATTTGTAAGGCCAATAAGACAGTGATTTTGTTCCGATTCTAATATTCCTTACATGGTCGAATTCCGGGGCAAGAAGAGGGAGCAGATAAGCTTCAAGCTTTTGAAGCGTCATTACCATCGGGTCGCCGCCGGTAAACAACACATCTGAAATTTCTTTATGATCTTTAATATATGTCTGGAATCTTTTTGATTCATCGGTTGCAAATTTAAGATTTGTCATTCCTACAAATTGAGCCCATCTAAAACAAAAAGTGCAATATGCATGACACGTTTGTCCGCTCGAAGGAAAAACAAGGCAGGTTTCGCGGTATTTGTGCTGAACTCCTCTTACCGGTTCATCATCCATCAACGGTACATTTGCCGTAAGCTGACCGGCTGGATGGGGGTTCAAAGAGTAACGGATTTTATTAGCCGCGGCTTTTATTTTACGGGGTTCGGCATTCTCATTGATTAACCGGGCGATAGTATCGAACTGTTCTGGTTCGAGCATCCCTTTCTGCATGAAAGTAAGCTGGTAAATTGGATCATTGGGAATATTATCCCAATCAATTAATTCTTCGACGACATAATTATTGGTCCTGAACGGTAATACCTGTGATATGACTTTTAAATCAAACTTTTTTTTATCGGGCAGAACTCTCAGTTCGGGAATGTTGTCAATATCCCTCGATCCGTATAAAATCAGTTTTTTTGATTTTATCATTCCGGGTTCTCCTTATTTTGTTCTGGAAAAAATGCTTGAAAACTGTAAGAAAACCTGAATTTTAGCTGAAAATCAGAGCTAAAATATGATCGATTGAGGTTTAACAGCCTATGTGAAATTCAATATAAAAAAATATTCTGGAATGTCAAATGTAAATTTTGAGAGCAAAAAAAAAGCGGTGAATACCGCTCTTTTTCGAAGGAAAAAATAATTATTTAATTTCCGGTAACTTGCTTATATCATCAAGTTTGACAAAGCGTTCTTTGAACTTATAATTACCATCTGAAGATTTAACGGTTTTAATGAACTTAACCGAAATAAACGATGATTTATCTTTCTTCTTAGCTTTGTCGGCAAATGATTGTTGCTTAGCCATAATTTCCTCTTATAATTTTTCGGGCACAAAAATAGTAAAAAAAACTCTTTGGTTGAAATTTTTTCTTAAACATTCATGCAATTTTTCAGCCCATCTTGATTGAAATAAAATCGGATAGAATTCTCAAGCTTTCTTCAAGTATCGGATCATCAATTTTTGAGGAGCCGTTTGAAATTTCCTTTTTATCAACAATTTTTAGTTCAGCCTGTTTTTGTCTCTCTTCTTCCCTAAGCTTCTTCTTTTCCTCTGCCGTTTCACGTTCTCTTTTCCTGATTTCTTCATTCAACGAAAAAGTAGTCTTCAACTTATTAGCTTTAAATTCTTCAATATCTTCTAAAAGGTAATTGAATTCAATATTTTTAGCAATTCTCTCTTTATACTTGCCCATTAATTCAGGCAGGCAATCACTGATTCCGTTATAGGTTTCAAACTGGGTCGATTGAATCTGTTCCCAGCTCAAAGCATTTGGATATGCTGACTCGCCGGATTCGTTCGAATCAACCGCCGACGGGAATTCGATATCGGGAATAACGCCTTTCAATTGCGTGCTGCTGCCCGTTATTCTGTAATATTTCGCTATTGTGAGTTTAAGATTGCCAACCTTTTCGTTTTGAAGCGGAAGGTATCTTCCGAGGTCAATAAGGTTCTGTACGGTTCCTTTACCGAATGTCCGTTCCCCAAGAATCACGCCTCTTTCATAATCCTGTATAGCGCCGGAAAATATTTCTGATGCCGAAGCGCTGTATCTGTTCAATAATACAGCGAGAGGTCCTTCATAAACAATGTAAGGATCCGGGTCGGTGCCAACATCAATAACGCCACGCGAGTCTTTGACCTGAACTACTGGACCGTCTGCAATAAATAAGCCTGTAAGTTCTATTGCTTCTTGCAGCGATCCGCCGCCGTTGTTCCGTAAATCAACAACTACCCCGTCAACATTTTCTTTTTGAAGATCCAACAATATTTTCTTTACATCTTTAGTTGTAGATTTATAGTCCGGGTCGCCGGCAGATCTTGCCTTGAAGTCAATATAAAACGCTGGGATTGAAACAACCCCAATCTTATAATCTTGCCCATCTTCGTTTAGATAAACAATTTCAGATTTTGCCGACTGTTCTTCCAGGGTTACTTTATCTCGGACAATCTTAATTTCATCAGTCGGCATATCAAGAGATTTGCCTGCACGAAGTATAGACAGCTTAACGGTAGTTCCTTTCTTGCCTCTTATTAATTGAACAACGTCATCGACACGCCAACCGATTACATCAACCATCTCGCCGTCTTCGCCCTGTCCGACAGCAACTATTCTGTCATCGGGGAAAAGACTTTTTGATTTATCCGCCGGACCGCCGGCTACGATTTCGACAACTGAGGTGTAATCGTCAACGCTCCTTAGCGTTGCGCCGATACCTTCTAGTGATCTGCTCATAGATATGTTAAAATTTTCTGAGGTAATCGGGGAAAAGTAATTTGAATGCGGATCAATTGCGGAAGCAAATGCATTCATATAAAGCTGAAAAACATCTTCGGAATTATACTGAAGAATCGCTTTATGAAAATTCTGGAAACGTTTCAACAAAGAAGAAGAAGTTTTCTCCCATTCTTCGCCGGCAAGTTTTTTATTCAATGCATCGTTCTTTAGTCTTAGCCTCCAGACTTCGTCAAGCTCTTTGACATCTGCAGCCCAGGGTTCTTTCTCACGGTTAGGCGTTAAATATTCGTCAATCGAATAATCAAATTCAGACTGAAGCATTCTTGCTATCGCTCTCATTCTCTCGTTCAGCCTCTGTTTGAATGTATTGAATATATCGAATGCGATTTGCGGGTTGCCTGTCAGCAAATAATCGTCAATTAAATTCCGCGATGTCTCGAACTTTTCGATATCGGATTCAAAAAAATACAGTTTGTTATTGTCGAGTGAATTGATAAGATTATCAAAAATTATTGACGATAGAGAGTCGTCAATTTTGGTTCTTTTAAAATGTTGATTGGCCAAAAGCGTAGTCACCATCTGATTTATTCTCGAGTGCTTTGGCTCGGGAGTCAAAACAAGATTAGTATCTATGTCAAGAGCTTTATGCGTCTGCTCGGTATTCTGTGTGAAAATAGTTGCTGCAGTTAAAACAACCAGCAGAAAAATAATTATACGCTGCATACTTATTCCGTTTTTTAATTTTTGATATAATACAAATAATGAGTTCATTTGTTTCAACAAATTTTAATTAAAATTGGTTTAACTTCTCCCGCCGCAAAAATATGTATAAAATCGTTAAATTGAGGCCTAAGGACTAAAGTTTATTAGGAGAAAAATAAATGAACATCGAAGAATTAAGGAACTATTGCGTAAAAAAGAATCATGTTGAAGAGTGTTTTCCTTTTGACGATGAAACTCTTGTTTTCAAGGTAATGAATAAAATTTTCTGTCTGGTGAATCTGACCCCTCCGCATTCCGCAAATCTGAAATGCGATCCGTTAAAAGCGATAGAAATGAGAGAGAAGTACGAAGAAATAACCCCCGGCTATCATATGAATAAAAAACATTGGAACACTATTGAGCTGGGCGGGAGCCTGAGAAAAAGTCTCTTAAAAGAATTGATTGATGATTCTTACAATTTAGTTTTGGCTTCCGTCCCTAAAAAGTTCAAAGAAAAAATATAATTCAAAACACCTGTAACTTTTATTTAATATATACTAAAAATAGACATCCTCCGCATAAGACTTTATGAGCAGTTTCTCAAAATCCTCAAACGGAATCTCAACAGCGCCGAACATTTGAAGATGTTCCGTCAAAAACTGGACGTCTAATAATTTGAAATTTTTTTCTTTCATTCTTTCGAGCAGTTTAACCAGAGCGCATTTCGAAGCATTCTGCGCACGGGAAAACATTGATTCGCCGAAAAATGCGCCTTTTACTGCAACGCCGTATAATCCTCCGACCAGCACATTCTTTTGATAAACCTCAACCGAATGGAGATGTTTTTTTTCGTGCAGCCCTCTATAAGCTTCGATTAATCGGTCAGATATCCATGTATACTCTCTTTCGGCGCATTTCCGAATTACATTCATAATATCGTTATCAAACTTGTATGTGTAAGAAGAATCTTTCATAAACTTCCTGAGGGAGCGGGGAATATTGTAGTGATTCAGTGGAATTACAGCTCTGATTCCGGGCATATACCAATTTATCTCTCCATCCTCATCAGCCATGGGGAACGCTCCTCTTGTATAAAGAAGTATCATGTTTTCCGGCTCTAACAGTTTTTCGGGATCAATGCTCATAAATTTTATTAGTTTCTTTTGTAAATAATACCTGTATAATTTTTATTTGGGTATGGCTTAACTAAATTTCGATAACAAAACTAATTGATAATTTAATAAATGGAAAACAATACGAAATCAATTTTGTTTTCGCTGTCGGCGGTTTTTCTCTGGTCAACGGTAGCTGCTGCTTTCAAACTGACTCTTGAAGGCATTACGTTTGCGCAGCTTCTTTTCTATTCTTCGTCGGCAAGCTGCGTTGTACTTTTTATCTTCGTGATTTTTAATGAACCTAATAAATTTCCTCAGATGTTTGGCAAGAAATATTTGGCGAAAAATATTCTGATGGGAGCCGCTAATCCATTTCTTTATTATCTGGTTTTATTCAAAGCGTATTCAATTCTGCCGGCGCAGGAAGCGCAGCCTTTAAATTATACTTGGCCCATTACAATTTCCATTTTCTCAGTCATATTTCTCAACCAGAAACTTTGCAGCAGGACAATTATCGGGTTGATTTCTGCTTTTATTGGGGTAGTAATAATAGCAACGCGAGGAGATTTCTATGCGCTAAAATTTCATAATCTATACGGAGTAATATTAGCTGTCGGAAGTTCGATTATTTGGGCTTTGTATTGGATAATGAATCTTCTTGACAAGCGTTCAAATTCAATAAAACTTTTTTCGGCGTTCTTTTACGGCTCAATAATTTCGGCTGTTTATGTTTTCTTTTTTGATTCATTCTTTATAGCGCAAACAGAATATTTGGCGGGCGCGGTTTATATCGGATTGTTCGAGATGGGAATAACGTTTTTCTTATGGCTGAAAGGTCTGGAATTAAGTTCAAACAAGTCAAAAACTTCAACTCTTGCATATATGTCGCCTTTTGTATCCTTAATCTTTATCTCAACTATACTGAACGAAAAATTATTTACATCTTCCATTCTTGGACTACTATTTATTATCGGGGGTATTTTATTACAGCAAATAAGATTCAAGAGAGAGTGAAAGTCTGTCCAATTTCTTCAAGTGCGACTTTAACTTTATACTTTGGTGCAGAGGTTATCAGCCAGTCAATAGGCTCGTTGAATGGTTCTCTGCCTTGCTGAAATGTTTTGCAGTGAATGGGGATAAAATATTTTGCATGGAAATCATCCGCCATTTTCAAAGCTTCCTCGGGGTTGCAATGCGATTGTTTCCAAGGATTATAAGCGCCGATAGGCATAACTGCTATATCAATGTTTTTATTTTTCAACACAGCAAATTTATTAGTGTATCTCGTATCGCCTCCGAACAGAATTCTCTTACCTTTATATTCTATTAGGTAAGAATTATAGCTGCGCCCATCCTTGAAGAATCCTCTTGAGCGGTCTTTTTCCCAAGGGAATCGCCAGCCGAAATGTTCAACCTCGAAGGCTTTAATATTTATTCCGCTCAACACCGCCTCTTCATCCCAATCCAATACAGTAATTGATTTCCAATCAAGATCGCGGATAATATCTCCGGTCAAATAAGCGACCACCACATCAATTTCGCCGGGGAATTTTTTAGTTAATGCAGAAAGGGTAGGGTGATCCGTATGATCCATATGCCCGTGCGAAAGAAGAACAATATCCGGTTTTGGTATTTCATCAATTGTTAAAGCAGGCGGGGTTAAACGGGAAGGGCCTATAGTTGTGCCAAGAAAGTTTAAGCCGACCCGGTTAAAAAGAACCGGATCTGTTAATATCCACCTGCCGAAAAAATTAATCAAAACTGTTGAATGACCGAGCCACGAAATATTTATCTGGTCTGTATCCCATTCTTCAATATCGGGTTTATAATTCAGCTTGACAGGGGCAGCAATTACTTCGTTGTCTTCAAATACCGAAGGAGCGATAAATGCCGCGGCGGCAGTTATAAGTCCGTTCTTCAAAAATTTTCGTCTGTTCTGTCTCATGATAATTTTAACAAAAGATAACTGGGAAAGATTCCAAATTCCCGGAATATTTATGTAACCACCTTATTAGAGAGCTCGTTTACGTCGTTGGCTTTAACCGGGAAATGCGAAGCGAGAATCTCACCCACATTTTCTATTGCCGAGAGTATACCTTCGAGATAATGTCCTAACTTAAATTCTTTCTGCATTTGATCACGAATCAAATCCCAAGTTTCCCGCTTAACTTTTGAATTTATCCCTTCATCTGCAAGTATGTAAAATTGACGCGAAGCCAAATCAATGAATAATAATATGCCGGTTCTATCGCGGGTTTTTTCCATCCCGAGTTTGTGGAATTCGCGAACAGCAAGATCTCTAACGGATACGCTCTTACCGAATAACGGTTTATCCTCCTTAATCGCAAAACGAACTTCCCCGGCAGTGATTTTCTCAGTCTCTTTGATTTTTTTTGAGATCAACAAAAAATCATCATCGTCGAAAAAATGATAAATTAAACTAGTTGTCATATTCTGCTCTCTGCTTTCAATAATGCTCACTCAAAATATAAAATTCTTTTGTGAATAGAAATATGAATTTTCGGAGCTTATAGTTGGCAAAAAATTAATGTTATTCGCACTTAAGCCGGGCACGCTGTTGAATTTAATAAATCTAATTGATACTTTTTACAGAGGTTATCCGCCTACATCTAACGAGGGTAATAAATGATGAATCGTAATGCAAAAATATTCTTGTCGGAACTGATCATGTTATTTCTTTGGCTGAACTCAATTGCTTATGCTCAAGATTCCGCCGGTGTTACAAGCAAAACCAATTATACCAGACTTGCTTTAATAAGCGGCGTTACTGCTGGCGTATTTGTTTACGGTTATACGGTTCAGAATAATATGTGGTGGAAAGGCGAGAAGAGCAAATTCCATTTCAATTGGGATGATGATTGGAAGAATTCGCTTGGCGCGGATAAGTACGGACATTTTTTTTTCGGCTATCTGATAACCTCCATTTATGAAGAGACTTTTGCCTGGGCTGATCTTGAAAAGAATCTGCTCTGGGCGATGATAGTTTCATTCTCTTATCAAACCTTTACCGAATTACGCGACGGCTTTTCGAAACAGTACGGTTTCAGCTGGGGTGATTTTACTGCAAATGCAATAGGTGTTTCGATTCCTTATCTCAGACGTCAGTTTAATTGGCTTAATTATTTGGACTTTAAATTAAGCTATTATCCCTCAAGAAGATTCAAGGAAGGTTCCAACAGATACATCATTGACGACTATGAAAGCACATACAACTGGATATCAATCGATATTAATAAAATGCTCGGCGTGAAAATTCTTCCGGCTTTTATGAATATCGCCTTAGGACACGGTGTAAAAAATCTTGACATCTCGAATAAAAGAACACATGAATTTTTTCTCGCATTGGATTGGAATTTAATTAATCTTCCGGGCGATTCAAACTTTCTTCTTAAGTTAAAGAAGATGCTTAATTTCTACCGCCTGCCTTCGCCGGCAGTTAGAATTTATCCCGATGTTATCTGGTACGGCATAAAGTTTTAAGCCGCGTTTAATTGATTGCAAATGTTTCGTCAAATAATAAAGGCGAAAATTTTTTTAACTCATGATAACAATCCCAAAAGTTCGGCATGTCGTTTTTTTTGATGTAAGTTTTCATCAGATACAGCCGGGATATACAGTTCATCTCATCGATTTCAAGAGATTTCTTTAAATAGTTTTCAGCCTGCAAAAGATTCTCACGGTGAAAATAAGAATAACCTATTACTGCAGCAGCCTGCGATGTGCGGGAGGGACATCTGGCAATTATTTCATCACATTCCTTAAAAATTAAACTCAGCAAAGAGGAGTCGCCCGTTTCTGTCATTCTCAAAAAATAATTATTAGCTCTGATATAGTTTGCTACAAAGCTGATATCGCACTGCTGTGAGAACTCAATTTCGGCAGGCGGCGAACCTTCGAAAAGGTCACGCCTTGTAAATACAGGAAGATACTGATTCAGCTCCCGGGAATAAAATAATTGCGGGAAATATTGTTTGTGAAACAATTCACTTCCAAACAAAGCCGCTTCGGGAAAAGCGCTCGGTTTGGCGCCGGCTGGAAAAATTATGAAATGAGGTTTCTCGTTTAACACATAGTCAATATTATAACGACGCTCCCGCCAGGCAAGCGGAATTGAATCGTCTATTCCTTCCGTCTCTTTTGGGTTATGTGCAATATATTTATCGGTCAACCCGATTAAGTCAATTACTTCAGCATCTGAATAGTAAGAGAATGCCCCGATAGTTGACAGACTGACTCTTGGCTGGATGTTTTTTACCGCAGAAATCCTGCCGACATAATCGGCATAAATTCTCATTTTTTTTACAAGACCGATTTCAAAACCGCGCGTACTATTTATGACGGGTAATTCACGATGATAAATTGTTATGAAGTAAAAAATGAAAAAAGCCGAAATAATACAAGCGGATAAATCTTTTAAGCTGTTTAATTTATCATTGCTGCGAATCAGCATAATTATTGCGGAGACAGAATAAACATATACTAAAGGTATTACCGGAAGCAAAAATCTATGGAAGGGGAGAACATCACCGCCGATAAGTACAACTGCGGTAAAGTAAGCCGAAAGAGTTAGAATATAAAAACTGATTTCCCTGAAAAATTCTTTATAACGGAAAAGAAGTATTGGAAGTATCAGCAGTAAACCGTAGATAAAATAAGTGGAGAATGATTCGCCGAGATAATCAAATCCGCGGTAAATATAGAAAAAACCGAAGCCCGTTTTCGCAAAAAATGTATTGGGCAGGAAATGCCCATAATAAGTTAATCTGAATCCCAAATAAATTAAGATAGGGACCATAAATATCAGCTGCTCGAAAATAAAGTTCTTATCTATTGTTTCTTTAATTCTTTTTCTGCTGATAAAAAGACGGTGGGAAAAAATTATAATCCAAAAAAACATTCCTTCGGGTCTAGTTAATGCGGAGAGTAAAAGAACCGCCTGTAGGATTATGCCTTTCCTTAAGGAGTTAAGACCAAAATAAATGTACACCGCTGAAAGAATTAAAAAAACGAAAAGACTCGTTTCCATTCCGCTTACAGACCAGTAGTGAAATCCTCCCGTCAAAGAAAATAGGGCTGCGGGAATAAAATTCATTATCTCGCTTGAAAAATTATTTTCATAAAAAGATTTATTGATACGCAGAGTTAAGAAATAAACTGCAACAACAGAGCATGCGCCGAAAAGTAAAGACAATTGAGTTGAGAAGGAAACATAGTCAAGCTTAAGAAAACCTAATAAGCTTAGTATCATCACCCAAAGAAAATTTGTGTATCCTTCAACAAATTCGCCCTCGTTAAACACTAAACCCTTTCCGTTTAGAAAATTATCAACGTACCTGAAGCTCGTGAATGCGTCATCTTGAATGAAGCTTATATCAAGCGAAAGCTTCAAGAAGAACGCTATTAAACAAGCAATGACCGAAGCTCTAATAATTAATTTCATCCGCAAAAATTGTCTGCTGTTAAAATAGTATTAGTCGTTTACTTTAATTAATTTTGTATTGTTAATATTCATTATCAAATTTATAATGATACGCAATCCTTCCGGAAATACTTTCTCTATAAAAAACATTTTACGGGCACTGCAATATAAAAATTATAGATTATTTTTCGGGGGGCAGGCAGTATCATTAATCGGCACCTGGATGCAGCAAATTGCATTGAGCTGGCTGATATATCGTTTAACGGGTTCGCCTTTCCTGCTTGGAGTAGTGAGTTTTTCTTCTCAAATACCGACATTTCTTCTTTCGCCGATTGCCGGAGTTTATGCAGATCACTTCGATAAAAGAAAGATACTAATTATCACCCAATCCTTAAGCATGATCCAAGCCTTCCTCCTGGTCTTTCTCATTGCTGCGGATTTAATTTCCGTTTGGTGGATAATCACATTGAATATAATGCTCGGTATTATAAACGGTTTTGATATGACATCCCGGCAGGCTTTCGTCGTCGAAATGGTAGAAAATAAAGACGATATTGGAAATGCCATTGCGTTGAACTCAATGATGTTCAATCTCGCCAGATTGATCGGACCTTCTCTTGCGGGAATAATTATAGCCGCAGCTGATGAAACCGTCTGTTTCTTGATCAATGGTATAAGTTACATAGGCGTAATTATTGCCTTAATTAAAATGAACACACCGAAACCGGAAAATACTTTCAGGCGAAATGAAATTCTAAACAATATAAAAGAAGGTTTCAAATACACTGTGGAGTTTACCCCCGTGAGAATAATTTTAGGGCAGGTAGCTCTGATAAGTCTCGCTGGAATGCCTTATATTGTTTTAATGCCTGTATTTGCGAAGGAAGTGCTCGGAGGCGGAGCCGATACGCTTGGCTTTTTGATCGGGGCGGTAGGTGTCGGCGCATTCTTTGGCGCAATATTTTTAGCCTCAAGAAAAACGGTTCTGGGTTTAGGAAGAGTTATCGCACGCACTGCTTTCTCATTTTCAGTAGCTGTTATTCTTTTTGCCCATTCGGACTTGTTGTGGGTGTCGCTGTTATTAATGGTGGCAGCCGGTTTTTCCGCCATGGTTCAATTATCATCGGGTAATACTATAATCCAAACGATAACAGATGATAGTATGCGCGGAAGGGTAATGAGTTTTTATACAATGTCATTTATGGGTGCGGCTCCGCTCGGCAGTTTGATTGCAGGAAGTTCAGCCGATGCAATCGGAGCGCCATTGACGTTAACCTTTGGCGGTTTGATTTGTATGCTTGGCGCAATTTATTTTACAAATAAACTTCCTGTAATCAAAAAATTAATTAAACCTATCTACGTCGAGAAGGGAATAATCAAAGAAGTCGCCAAAGGTATGCAATCGGCAACTCATCTCCGCATGCCCCCGCAAGGTTAAGAAGAACGGCGCTTTCAAACAATTTCTTTTTCCAGATGAATAAAATTATTAATGAAATAATGAGAAATTTTGCCGTTATTTTTGTGTTATTCCAAATTTTAATTATACTCCCAAGGTTATTGCGATTAACCTTTAATTTGTTGAAGTCTAATTACCGGAACAACGAAACCACATGAAAAGCTCTACAAAATTCCGCTTACAAAAGAGAAAAAGAAAAATCTAAAAAAAGAAATGAGTAATATCCAAAAACTCCACTTTTTCTTTTAAAACACTATGAACAATAATTTCAAATTGATCTTTTGTTATTTCTACCTCAGCAGCAATAATTTTTTAACGGACGAAAATGAACCTGCGCGCAGTTCATAGAAGTAAACACCGCTTGCGAGGTTGCCCGCATTAAATGTTATTTCATAAATTCCGGGCGCTTTCGGCTCGTTTACCAACACTGCGACCTCTCTTCCCAGAATATCATATACTTTTAACAGTACCGGCGAAGAAGAGAAAGACTGTGAGTTTGCATGAATTGAATATTTAATTTTGGTTGTCGGATTAAACGGATTAGGATAGTTCTGGCTCAATTCATACTGCGAAGGAATATTGTTGTTTTGATTTTCAGCGGAAGTTGGGAGGAATCCTTCAACCTTAACTGCGTCGAGCCCAACGAGATCGCCGTCATTTCCTATATACTGCCATGCAAGCATAATATTTTGGTTTTTATATCCGCTTAGGTCAATTGTTTTCTTACGCCAAATCCAGCTTTGACCGTCATTTTCAGCAGTCCAAAGATTTTGGAAATTAACGCCGTCGGTTGTTATCCATAATTTTAATGTTGCATAATTAAGCCATTGAGAGCTGTGCCCGGCGTAAAACTCTACAGATGCCGCACCGTTTCCTAGAGAAATAACAGGACTTACCAGCCATTCATTTTGATCTTCGGCAATCCACTGGCAAATAGCCGAAAAAGTGCTTAACGGGTCTATAGTATTAAAATTATTATTTGAAGGATTTCCTTGCCGCCAATTATTTGTGGCGTGAGTATTAACTACCTGCCAGCCGGCTGGCGGAAAATCATTTTCAAAACCTTCCTCCAACAGCGTTGCTATTCCTCCGGAACTGCCGGAAACATTCTGCACCGCAGCCAATGCGTCGATTTTGCCGCTGCCAAAAGAATTATTTTCCGATGCACCTGTAAAACCATCTTTGCGGGCTGTTGATTTTAAGATGTTCAGCGCTCTGTCGTAGTCCAATGTTGCGTCCCTCTGAAGCATTAAAGAAACTACACCTGTTACATGCGGCGAAGCCATACTTGTGCCCTGCATTTTCTGATGCTTACCTCCTTGAACAACAAAGCTGCGCGGAGTATATTCATCGCTGATTGTAAGATTTGATGAAAGCGCCGCAACAATTACTTCACCCGGGGCTGAAATATCTGGCTTGATTCTGCCGTCGCGGCTCGGACCGAAACTGCTGAATCCTGATTTACTCCCGACAGTCGGGCTTCCTCCTTGTGTCCATGTGTTGCCGTCAATATCCACCCATTGATTTTTAGTTACATATGAACCGACACAAATAACTTTATTAGCAGTTCCCGGAATACCGATAGATTTATTATTATCGCCGGGATAAATTCCGGCAGAGGGATTGCTGTCCGTTGTAAAAAAACCTCCGGTTATCATCCATGCATCTAAAGTGCCGCTTCCGAAAGTATAAAGTACCCACCAGACAGCATTTAAATTATAAACGCCGTTACCGTCGTCAATAAGAATTGTGGCTCTTCTGGCGCCATTGTTCGGGTCGGATGTAGTTCTTGCATCGATTGAAATTTTTCCATATGTAACGCCGCCAACAGTAAATAGCAGATCATCAAAACTCTGCCCCGGCGCAACGGGATTGGTTGCGCCCAGATAGTTTAGATTAGCGTCATAAGCTGCAACTCCTACGCTTATGCTCCCGGAATTATACCACATATCCACCGCCGAGATTGATTCACCCTGAAATATCTTCCAAATCGTTTGTCTTGCTTCGTTAATCGAACTGCCGCCGGTTGTGTAGCTCAGATGTACTTGATCTTCGCCTTCATTGCCTGCGGCGGCGACAATTATTTTTCCCTGTCCGGTTAAATTGCTTAAAGACTGCTCGTACAAGCTTGTGCCGTCGTGAGCGCCGTAATGTCCGCCGAGGCTTAAATTAATTACTGCCGGTTTACCAGCCGCTTGTGCATTCTGAAAAATATAATTGCAGCCGTTTACCACATCGCCGTCTGCAAAACCCGGTCCGTCGCGGAATCCCTTCACGAAAATAATATCCGAGTTGGGAGCTATACCAAGATAGCTGCCATTGCTGCTTCCGGAGCCGGCAGCAGTAGCCGCAACGTGAGTTCCGTGCCCTCCTCCGTCGTTGCCGTCAACTTCATAGCATTGGTTTGCATCGATATTCGATTTTGTATATTCTCTGCCGTAATTATATCCCAAAGGCGGATTAGAAGAACCGGACATATCCCACAAGTATTGAATTTTACTTCCTCCCGAATTCTTAAAGTCTTCATGCTTCCAGTCTATTCCGCTGTCGATTATGCCAGTTATTACGCCGTCGCCTCTGTATGACTGGGGCAGACCGCTGCCGGCATGAACCTGATCTGCTTTAATTTCAACCCTGCTTGCGTCCATCAGTTCTTTCCGGAACGTACTCGCTTCAATAAAAATAATATCCTTGTTTGAAGCTATTTCATCCAGGGTTTCCAATTTGATTTCAGCAGTAAAAATGTTTCCGGCAACAGTATATGTTCTGCCGCCGAGAGTTTTAATTAAGTTCTTGACCGAATAAATATTTTCCGACTTAATGAAAACCTGAATTAAAGCTTCGCCATTTTCATTTTCGACGAAACTTAGCAGAGGATTGATTTTTCTGAACGATGCCAGATTAAGAGATGATTTTTTTAATTCATTTTTATGACGGGTATAAGCCATGTTCAACAATGGTGATGTTTTCTTCTGCCAGTCATTTGTTTCAGAAAAGGCAGCATGGATAACCTTTTCATCCGCATTGTAGAACTTTTTATTAATCCCAGATGATGATTTTTCCTGACTGATTAATGCCGGGGCAGATAAAAATAAAAAAACTAAAAGAAGTAACTTGTTTTTCATATTTCACCTTTCAATTAATTAAATTTTCTTGTTACTGAGAGTTCTAAATTTTTTATGATATCCATACCGGCAAGTGATTTTATCTGCGCGGCAGTTCCCGATGCGGTGAATATATCTCCAGCAACCGTTTGGATGTTAATTCCTTTCCCCTCAATATTTTTTTTGATTTTGTCATCAATATTATTAGTGCACCTTCCAAGAAATTCTATTTGCTCTGAAGGATTTTCTTTCTCGGCGTAATTAATTTTCTGCCTTAAAGCAGGATCAACTTTTTCCATGATTGAATTCTCCGATGACGTGCAGGAAATTGATAGAATTGAAATTAAAAACAAAAAAAATGCTCTTAACATAGTTACCTCAATAAGTGGTTGAAAAAATATTATTTTGTTTTGGGTAACAGAAGTGATTCTTTCCTCATTCAAAACTAAGAAAGCAAAAGATAGCCCGCAAATGAAAAAAAGTTTCTGATCAAAATTTGATGCGGAACAACATTATCCTATTATCTGACAAAAAGCATTTTTATCGTTTGAAAAGTATTGCCGTATTTTAATCTGCAGAAATAAACACCGCTCGATAGATTTTCAGCATTGAATTCAACTTCATAACTTCCTGAGGATTTCGGCTCGTTGACCAATGCTGCAACCTCTTTACCAAGAATATCATAAACGCGGAGGGATACACTTCCAAGCGCCTCCTCGGTTATCTGAGGAATAACAAATTTAATTTTCGTCGCTGGATTAAACGGATTCGGATAGTTTTGATAGAGTCGAAAATCAACGGCTGATAAATCGCCGTCATCGCTTATCCCGGTGATCTGACTCAATAATTTTCTTTCGTAGGATCCGCTGCCGTGCGTTGCAATTCTAACTTTTTTGTTCGATTCCGAAATTGTAATATTGGTTACCATACATGCATCCGGAAGCCCTTCGTTCAAAATTATCCACGATGCGCCGCCGTCATCGGAAAAGAAAACTCCGAGATCATTTCCCAAATAAAGATTATTTAGCGCAAAGGGATCGACGGCAATTGATGCAGCCGGAACATCGGGAAGATCCGAACCGATATCAATCCAATTTTCACCGCCGTTTGTCGATTTGAAAAGATGCGAAGTTTCAAACCCGGAAAACGCAGCGTAAATTATCGAATCATTTTCAGGATCAATCTCAATATCCATTGGATATCTGTCCGGAAGTCCGTTTGTTATATCAATCCACGTCAGACCGCCGGTAGTAGTTTTAAATATTTTTGCTCTGCTGTTTATCGGCGCGGTTCCGGCATAAACTACATTTTTATCATACCTGGATACTGCCATGGAAACAGGCGGATTGTTGTCGATTGCGTTTCCGTTGTTTGCAGCCGACCATGAGCTGCCGCCGTTTGTGGACTTATAAATTACGTTTCTACCAGCGTAAATTATATCCGGATTTGAATTGCTTACAACGAACGGGGCAATGAATCCGGTTAAATTATTGCTGCCGGGAATTTCAAGTTTATTCCAAGTAGTTCCTTTATTAGTCGATTTAAGAACATTCAAATAATACCAAGAGCCGAAGAGAACATTATCATTCGTGGAATTAATGCCTGTCCATGCGCCGTCGCCGCCGATTACTCTTATCCATTCATCAGTTCCGTCGAAAATTGCTGTTGCATTGTCTTGCAGCCCTCCGAGCGATAAAGACGAATCGGATAGAGAAGTTGAAAAACCGTTGTAAAATTGAGTTGTCTGATAGCCGCCGTTCCGTCCTGCAAAGCTCTCACCGAAATTTTCAGTAACGAATACTCCTCCGTCAGTGCCAAAAAAAATGATATCCGGATTTTCAGGATGCATGGCAAATGCGTGGTGATCTGCGTGAGAATAGTTTGAAGGGCCTTCCGGTCCGCCTGCAGGAACCTTACCGAGATACCGATTATACCAAAAAGACTTTTGTGTGAAACTGCTGCCTCCGTTGAGCGACTTGAACACGTCAACTCCCATGACTAATATTTTGTTGTAATCTTCGGGATGAATAATGACTCCATGTGAGAACCATCCCTGATAAGATGCGTAATTTATCGTTGAAACAACCGTCCAGGAATTTCCGCCATCTAAACTCCTGCATAACCATGTTGGCGAAGAACTAGTATAACCTCCGCCGATACTAAGAAAGATGATGTTCGGATCTCCTAAGTAAACACCGAATAAAGCTTTTCCGCCCCAAACCGAAGGAAGCCCCGTAATTATCCTTTCCCAAGAAGCACCGTCATTTACAGTTTTGTAAATTCCTGTGCCTTCACTGCTCATATTTCCGCAGGCAATCAGAATTGAATTTGTATCGGCAGAATTAATAACTAAATCAGTAACCATAATCGTCGGGTTTAGCTGTCTCCAGCTCTTGCCGGCATCATTCGACTTAAATAACCCATCTGTAGTTCCGGCGTAAATAGAGTTATGATTAAGAGGATTTATTTTTATGACTTGAACTCCAGCGCCCTGATTATAATCCCAGTCAAGAGATTTTGACCAGGAAATTCCTCCGTCTGTTGTCATCAAAATTCCGATACCGTAACTTCCTCTGGTTTCTCTAATTGTAACACCGCCGGAAGTTTTTTGATAATTATATACTTCGCCCGTTCCGATAAATATTTTATTTGAATCGTCAGGTACTATAGCGATTGCGCCCACTCCTAAAACCGGAAAACCAGTATTCACGTATTCCCATGCAATTCGTCCGCTGCCCTGATCATAACTTTTCCACAGCCCGCCGGATGCAGAGCCGGCAAAAATAGTATTCGGATTTTGGGGATTAATCGCGATTGAAATCGTTCTGCCGCCAATATTATTGGGGCCTAAAGCTTCCCATTTGTCCGTGTTTATTTTTTTATTCGATGAAAAATAACGGGAGACTTTTTTGAATTCTTTTTCAAAACCTTCCGATGGGAACTTATCGAACGGATATGTTCTTGCCTGATTCCAAAATTGAAGCGCATCTAACGCGCCGGGAAATATCTTCGTCGTTTTTTTGACTGTATCGTTATCTATGCTCATGAATAAAGCAAAAGAAACCATCGAAATTGGAACGATAAATTTATGCGCGGTTTTCGTAAACATTTTCAATTGACGACCTTGTTCATAGTTGAAAATAATATCTTGCGCCTATAGCGAGGTCAAGATTCAAATATGTTTCGGGAAATAAATTAAATATGGGCGCCGCTTCAATAAATACATCAATAGGATAATCCTTAAGAAATAATAATAAACCTGCAACGCCTCTTACACCGAAAGAATCGGAATGATGATTGTTAGTCCGGAGTCTTACGCCGAACCCGTAATAGAAGGGAATATTGTATTCGGATTTTATCAAATCGTTGATATGATACAAATAATCTGCGTGAAGCGACAATCCAGTTCTGACGCCGACAAACGAATAAGCAAGCGCAAAATCAACCGCATTACTTTCTGTGATCCAATATTTAGCGCTGATACCGGTAGGTTCGCCGAATATTACGCCTATTCCTAGGTCGGATTTCTGAGCCTCAACGGGCAGATTGAAAAATAAACTCAATAGAAAAATTGAAATGATAACACGCATTGTTTACCCCAGAGATTTCAAATGTTTTTACAAAACTAATTTTTTTATATACAATATTAAACATATAAATTAACGTACTATTTTATTAAAAATAACTTCTGATTATCGGAATGAGTAATTTTACATATAAATTTTATCAGAGGAAAAATTATGGAAGCCCCAAAAAAGTTTGACATTCAGGCTTACGTCAAAAAATCTTTAGCAGCATTCGACTACAGCAAGAATGAGACTGCAATAATTTTAGCCGCAGGCCACGGGAAAAGGATTAAATCCGAAACTTCAAAAATGCTTCATAAAATTTGGGGTAAGCCAACAGTAAAAAGAGTCTACGAGGCTTGCGGAAAAGGACTTGAGAAAGCAAATATTATTGTTGTGATTGGCATTAAAGCAGAAGATGTTCTTAATTCTCTTATAGCAAACGGCGAAATTTCATTTGCATATCAAGCTCAGCAGAAAGGAACCGGACATGCCGTACAGATTGCTTTGGAAAATATTGATCACAAAAAATACGAGGGGATAGTTTATGTATTTCCCGGCGACATGGGCTTGATTGATGACCAAACGGTTTCAGCTTTCAGAAAAAAATTCCGAGAGTCGGACTCCGATATGATGGTATTGACCGGATTATATGAGGGCAGCCCCGAAACAAACAGTTACGGAAGAATAATCAGAGTAAAAGAAAAAGACTTAAACGGAAATCCTTCGGGCGATGATTTCGGGAAGGTGATTGAAATAATGGAGAATAAAGATATTCTATCTCTGGAGGGGAATAAGCATTACATCGTCCATTTTAATAAAAGACAATACGCTTTCACAAAAGAGGAACTGATAAATAATAACGAGTTTAATTCAGGCGTTTATGCCTTTAAGTTCAAACATCTTGCTGAACATATTAACAGCATTACAAGCGATAATGCTCAGAATGAAATTTATATCACTGATCTCATAGCGCTGTTTAATAAATCCGGATTAACAGTATCGGCTTCTCACCCCGAAGACCAAACCGTATTAATCGGCTTTAACAATAAATCAGTTTTGAAGCAGATGGAATCAATTGCCCGGAGCAAGACTTATGAAACCCTGAAAGATATTATAGAAATAGAAGACCCGGATGATTTTTTTATTAATGATGAAACCGTTCAAAAAATTCTGGAATTAGACCGAAACGGTCAGCCTTTGGATATAAGAATCGGCAAAGGAGCTTATCTCGGAAACGGCGTTATTCCAAATTACAGGTTGAACATAAAGAAGAATTCATACCTTGACGGTAATATTAAACTCGGAGAAAATGTAACCATCTGGGAAAATGTTTACCTATCCACATTCCCCCAGCAGAACTTTATTATCGGAAACAATGTGGAGATTTTCTGGGGCGATATTATAAAGGGTAATATAATTATCGGCGATAATTCACGAATTGAATCAAGCGTAAATATGACTGGAAGCGACTTATTCCCTTTGAGAATAGGGAATAATGTTACGATTAAAGGCACAAGCTATTTATTCGGAAGCATAATTGAAGACAATGTTTTTATTGAGCACTGCGTGCTTATTAAAAAGAAAGTTTTAAATAAAGACGGCAAGAAAGAGAAAAAAGTTCTGTTCTATCTGCCAAAACCGGAAGGCTCTCAACTGGTAGAGGATATATAGATTCCGGTCCTGTAACACAGAACCGGATTAAACAAAAGCATTTAGTAATTTGTAGATTTAAGTCAATCTATGATCAAAAGTTTAAAATCAGCTTTTTATTATTTTGCCTGCAGCTGATTAACATATTTTGTTAAAGAGGATTTTCTCCTTGCGGCGGTATTCTTGTGGATTTTCCCTTTTCCGGCAGCATTATCGATAAACGAAACAGCTTCTTTCAACAAATCGCCGGCTTTTGATTTATCTTCCTCGTTGAATACTTTCTTAATTAGTGTTCTAAGCTTTGATAAAACCGCTTGATTTCTCTCACGTTTCTTTGCGCTTGTTTTGATTCTTTTTTTTGCTGACTTATGATGAGCCATCTTTTCCCTTTATTTTTGTAAAAAAGTGCCGAAATATAGTTCTATTCAAATTTTAAGTCAAATACAGCCTGAAATCCCCTTTATTTAATTGCTTTGTAAAAGGGTGAAACTTACATGCATCAAAAAATAATAAATAACCAGGAAAAATATTTATTGAATAGAAATAGTATTCTAAACAAAGCCGTTTAAGGAACCGAATAGATTTTAACTGATTATATGTTTTATTTATGATTTTGGGAAATGTATATTCCCACACTTCCTTTAATAATACTTCTTAATTTATTATTTTTGCATCCCAATTTGCAAAAGTGAGTATGCTTAAAGTAAACGAAATATTTTATTCAATTCAGGGTGAAAGTTCCGCTGCCGGACTGCCTTGCGTCTTTATCCGTTTAACTTATTGTAATTTGAGGTGTGCTTACTGCGATACTGAATATGCATTTTACGAGGGGTCGGAAAAATCCATTGATGAAATAATTGCCGCGGTAAAAAAATTCAACTGCAATCTTGTAGAATTAACCGGAGGCGAGCCTCTCTTCCAGGAAAATTCAAAACTGCTTTTGAGCAGGCTATGCGACGAAGGATTTGAAGTTATGCTCGAAACAGGGGGCAGTCTCCCAATCATTGATGTTGATAAAAGGGTTAGAATAATACTTGATTTGAAATGCCCTTCAAGTAAAATGGTAAAGAAGAATCTTTTTGAAAATATTGAACACCTCAAATCCGGCGATGAAATAAAATTTGTGGTCGGCACAAGAGAGGATTATGAATGGACTAAAAGTGTAATAAATAAATACGCTTTAACCGAAAAATTTAGCGTTCTTCTTTCTGTCGTGTTTAATGATTTGGAACCGGTTACGCTTGTTAATTGGATTTTGGAAGATAAATTAAAGGTTAGGTTTCAGCTGCAGCTGCATAAGTTTATTTGGCATCCCGAAACCAAAGGGGTATAATCGAATTTAACGGAGACAGTAATGCGTATAGCAAAAGAGTTCAGATGGGAAATGGGTCATCGACTCATATATCATGAGGGCAAATGCAAGAATCTGCACGGTCATTCTTATAAAATGATGGTCGAATTTAAAGGCAAGCCTGATAACAACGGTATGGTATTGGATTTTTATGACGTCAAAGAAATTATACAACCTTTAATTGAGGAGCTGGACCATTCGTTCATGGTTAAAAGCGATGATGCCGAATTAATTGATGTCCTCGATAAGTTGAAGTCGAAATATATTCTTGTTGATTTTCACTCAACCGCCGAAAACATCTGCTATTACTTTCTGGATAAAATCAAATCGTCAAAACTTCCTTCATCAATTGAAAAAATTAAGGTTAGGGTTTTCGAAACAGAGACCACTTACGCCGAGGACGAGATAAATCTTAAGTAAAAAGTAATTCACTTTCCCGAATTAATCAATTCGTATACATTCTTTGCAATCTTCTCGAATTTTTCTAAGGCATGGATTTCTTCTAGAGGAAGGAAACATGCTATAATGAAAGGACTTTTTCCGTTATCTACAATTCCGACATCGTTTGTCCAAAAAGAAAACCAGCCGGTTTTATGATAGAACATGACATTATCAGGGAATCCGGCTGCCAATTTTGTTTTGTCAAGCTGGCGTCCTAATAATGTTTTCAATTGTTGGCTTACCCAGTGGTTTACTAATTTGTCTTTATAGATCAAATACATGAAATCAGCAGCGTGCAGTGCGCAGGTCTCTGTTCCTCTTATTTTTTCGTAGCCCGGGTCTTCGTATTTGCGGCTTAAAAATTTGCGGGTGACTTCGCTGCCGTGCCAGTTATATTTATGAATGAGAGCATTAATGTTTTCGCGCTTTGCAAGGTCGATTAGACAATTGGCGGCGGAATTATCGCTTCGGGTTATCATCAAATCCAGAAGATAATTTACTGTAACGGTATCGCCGTCCTTTAACAGGGGACGGGGGTCGGATAAAATTTCCTTTGCCCGGTCTACATCATTCGGTGATTTTATTATGTAGTGCGAGTAAAGCGTGTATCTGCCTTGAGAGATCTGATTCAATACTTCTGCCGCAACATACATCTTGTAAACGGAAGCGGGGTAAATAAAATTGTCGTAGTTGACGCCGCCGAAATGTGCCATACCGTTTTTAAATATGATCACAGCTAAAGATATCTGCTCACTTCCGTCTTCACCGACATCAAAATCATCGTTCAGATTCAGAGTTTCAGTAATATTATACAAAGCCTGCGAGAGTTCTTCATCAAAAATGTAATACGGCGGGACTTCAACTTTTTGCGGATATGCAGCATTCATAAACAAAAGGGAAAAAATAAAAATCTTCATCATAAAATTTTCTTAATGGTTTCAATAATCTTATTGAATTCCACTATCTGCTTCTCGCCTGTCCGGCGGTTCTTCAATTCGATTTTCCCGTTCTTGTAATTCTTTTCTCCTAAAATAATTTGAACAGGCATACCGAGCAGATCGGCATCGTTAAATTTGAAACCTGCAGTAGCATCTTTTCTGTCATCGTACAAAACTTCAAATCCTTCCGATTGCAGATTTTCGTATAAATCATCACCGGCTTTTTCCATTTCCACATTCTTCAGATTAAGAGCGATTAAGTGAATATCAAAAGGGTTAAGGGGTTTCTGCCAGATAATTCCGTATTCGTCGTGGTTCTGTTCAAGATAGCATGCGGCTACTCTTTCAACGCCTATTCCGTAACTGCCCATTATTACCGGGTGTGCTTCTCCTTTCTCGTCAAGGAAATTTACACCGAGCGCATCCGAGTATTTTGTGCCGAGCTTAAATATATGCCCAAGTTCTATGGCTTTAAATACTTCGAGTTTAGAATTACACTGTGGGCAGCCTTCGCCGGATTCAACTGTTCGCAAGTCGAAATATTCTACATTGGGCAAATCTCTTTGCAGATCAATTCCGCCGACGTGGTAATCATTTTTATTAGCCCCGCTGTAAAGATTATTGCCGTCTTGTAATCGTAAGTCCGCAATAATTCTGTGCTTGAATTCAAGCGGTCCGATTGAACCGGCATCGGCTCCGGTGATTGTTTTTAATTCATCAGGGTGACCCGGGCGGAGATTTCCGGGTAAAACTTTAGCAAGCTTTGTTTCATTAACATCATCGTTGCCAGACATCAATACAAGCACAGGTTTTTCGTTGTGAATATATATTCGTGATTTTGCGGTTTCACGCTGGTCGATTTTCAAGAATTCACAAAGTTCGTCAATCGATTTAACATCGGGAGTATGTATCTCATAAACACTCTTGCTATTACCGTGCCTTGTTATTGATGCAATAACAGACGCCGCAACTTCCACATTAGCCGCATAGCCGCAGCTTTCGCAGAATGCTACTGTATCCTCGCCGGCTTCCGATCTAACCATAAACTCTTCTGATTTACTGCCGCCCATTGCGCCGCTTGACGCACCAACAACAAAATATTTTAATCCGCATCTGTCAAATATTTTTCTATAAGCTTGATCGTGAAGCTCGTAAGATTTATCTAAATTTTCCCATGTCGAATCGAATGAGTAAGAATCTTTCATTAAAAATTGCCTGCCTCTGATAACTCCGCTTCGTGGTCTCGGTTCATTTCTGAATTTGGTTTGTATCTGATACCATATCTGTGGCAGATCTTTATATGATTTTAAAACTCCTTTTGCGTGGAAAGCCATTATTTCTTCGTGAGTCGGAGCGAGAACATAATCTCTATTCTTTACATGGAACATCGTATCGCCGAATGCTTCAACTCTATTTGTTTCTTCCCATATTTCTTTCGGGTTGAGAGCCGGCAGATGAAATTCCTGTCCGCCTATTGCATCCATTTCTTCTCGGATAATATCCGCGATTTTTTTTATTACTTTATAACCTAACGGAAGAAAGGAGTAAATCCCGGCTGAAAGCATTCTTACCATTCCGGTTCGGAGCATTAAAATGTGGCTTGGTATTACTGCGTCAGACGGCAGTTCCTTTAGTGTTGGGATGAATGATTTACTTAGTCGCATATCCTATATGTATTTATTTAACGGAGAGCAAAAATAAGAAAAGGGCTTGCTAATTCAAAAAATTAAGCTGATTTGATATATATTCGCATTTGTAATTATTCAGAAGGAAAGAAATGACAAGAATTAACTATTCTACTGGAGCAAAGTGGGAAAACATAGTCGGTTATTCGAGAGCGGTTCAAGCTGGTGATATGGTTTTCGTTTCGGGCACTACCGCAGTGGATGAAAATGGAAACACTATCGGAATCGGCGACCCCTATGCTCAGACAAAGTTCATTATAAAAAAGATAGAAGATATATTAAACAAAGCCGGAGTGGATTTGAGCAGCGTTGTGAGAACAAGAATATTTACTGTAGATATATCCGCATGGGAAGAAATCGGAAAGGCGCACGCAGAAGCCTTTTTGGAAATTAAACCTGCGGCGACAATGGTTGAAGTTAAGTCTCTGATAAATAAAGAGCTGCTTGTGGAAATAGAAGTTGACGCACATAGATAAAATAAAGGTGACAAATTGAACGAGATAATTTTTTGCGACCCGGTTGAAGTTGATGCGAAATTTCCTCCCACTATGATGCCGGTTGTTTTTTCAAACGAAGGGTTTAAACTACTCGGGACTATGCTGATTGCAAACGGCGAAGGTCCGCATCCGGTTGTTCTGTTGATGCACGGTTTCCCAGGCAACGAAAAGAATTTGGATCTTGCTCATGCAATTCGAAGAGCCGGTTTCAATGTGATGATATTTCATTACCGCGGCACTTGGGGAAGCGAAGGTGTCTTTAGTTTCAGCGCGGGATTAAGCGATGCCGATGCAGCAATAGCTTTTTTAATGAATGAAAAAAATTTTAACCGCTACAGGATTAATGGACAAAAGATAATAATTGCCGGACACAGCTTCGGTGGTTTTTGCGCTTTAATGAAGGGAGCCGAATATGATTTGATTGGAGATGTTATTTCTACTTCGGGATTTAATTTCGGCGGGTTTGCACCTTACATTGAAAATAATGAATTCATCAGGGAGAAAACACTTGAGGGTTTGCACAACGGTTCGCTTATGCTCAGCAGTTCCGGCCCTCAGAACTTATTGAACGAAATTCTAAAAAATAAACATCATTGGAACATCCACTCCCGTATTGCGAAATTTGCAAATAAAAATGTTTTGTTGATCGGAGCCAAGCGCGATATGGTAGCTCCGATTGACTTGCATCATAATCCACTCGTAAATTCATTTAACGGTATGGGAATTAGTCTCGAACATCATATTCTTGAATCGGGACATTCCTTCTCCGAAAGGAGAATCAAGCTTGCTGAAATAATAATTAGATGGTTGAATAGATTATGAAAGAAACAATAAACAATAATGCAGATATGACGCCGGAGGAATTTAGAAAGTACGGTTATGAGATCGTCGATTGGATATCCGGATATATCAGAGATATTAAATCCTACCCTGTGCTTCCGGCAGTTAAACCAGGAGAGATTAAATCAAAACTTCCTTCTATGCCGCCGTTGCACGGAGAAACTTTCGAAAAAATAATTTCTGACCTCAACAATATTATAATGCCTGGAATGACGCACTGGAATCATCCGAACTTTATGGCATACTTCAATTCAACTTCGAGTATGCCGGGAATGCTTGCCGAGTTTTTAAGCGCCGCATTCAACGTGAACGGCATGGTCTGGAAAACTGCGCCCTCGTCAAACGAACTTGAGGAAAGAATGCTCGAATGGCTGCGCGATGCAATCGGGCTGCCACAAAACTTTTGGGGCATTGTATATGACACCGCTTCTGTCAGTTCCATGCATGCTATTGCCTGTGCAAGGGAAAATATTCCGGGAATAAATATCCGGCAGAAAGGATTAGCAAACGCCGGAGTTAAACCGTTGAGATTGTACGCTTCGGAACAAGCGCATTCATCTATTGAGAAAGGGGCGGTTGCGCTTGGAATAGGTCTCGATGGAGTAAGAAAAATTAAGGTCGACAAAGAATTCAAAATTATTCCATCAGAATTGAAAAGAGCAATTGATGAGGATAGAGAAAACGGCTGGTTTCCGTTTTGCGCGGTTGCAACCATAGGCACAACATCAACAACAAGTATTGACCCGCTCGATGAGATAGCAGATATCTGCCGCAATGAAAATATCTGGCTTCACGTTGACGCCGCTCATGCAGGAGTTACGGCAATTCTTCCTGAAATGAAATGGATTCTCAAGGGAATCGAAAAAGCCGATTCATTTGTTGTCAACCCGCACAAGTGGATGTTCGTTCCTTTAGACTTCAGCGCATTTTACACCAGCAAACCGGAAGTTTTGAAATCTGCCTTCAGCATTGTTCCGGATTATCTAAAAACTTCCGAAGATAACTCTGTAAAAAATTATATGGATTACGGAATCCAGCTCGGAAGGAGATTCAGATCGATGAAACTTTGGTTCGTTTTCCGCTATTTCGGTATTGAAGGGCTTATGAAAATTTATCGTGAACATCTGCGGTTAGGCAAATTATTTGCCGGATGGATTGACGAGGAGAAAAATTTTGAGAGACTCGCACCCGTTCCATTCAGCACAATTTGTTTCAGAGCTTTGTCGGCTAACCGCAGCGAGGTTCAAATTAATAAATTCAATGAAAAACTTTTAGAAGAAATTAATTCGACGGGAAAAGTTTTGCTTTCCCACACAATACTCAACGGTAAGTTTACAATAAGGCTCGTCGTATCTGGAATAAGAACGGCGGAAAATGATCTGCGTGATTCTTGGCAGTTAATCAATGAAAAATTTAATCAATTATCGGACCGCTTTTAATGGAAAATCTTTTTGAATTTAGTTTAATCGCCTTCACTTCGTTGTTTACAATGGTGAATCCGCTGGGGGTAATTCCGGTTTATTTATCGCTGACGAATTCACTGGCTTCCGCAGAATCAAAAAAGGTTGCGCTGAAAGCTGTTATAACATCAATCATTACTTTATTATTGTTTGCAATAACCGGCAAATTAATTTTTGATTTTTTTTCCATTTCAATCAACAGCCTGCGTATAGTCGGCGGAGTTATATTTTTTATCACTGGCTATGATATGCTTCAGGCAAAATTGACGCGGACAAAGGAAAGCTCCGAGACAATAAAAGAATATTCGAGCGATATAGCCATAACGCCAATAGCTATACCGATGATCTGCGGACCGGGCGCAATTACCGTTTCTATCGTGCTGTTCAATGACGCTTCCGACTGGAGCCTTAAAATTATTTTATTATCGGTTATTGTATTTGTTCTTTTGATAACCTATATATTTCTTTTGAGCAGCAGGAAAATAATAAGCGCATTGGGCGATAACGGGAATAAAGTTCTTATGCGCATTATGGGATTAATAGTTATGGTTATTGCAGTTGAATTTTTTACAAGTGGTATTAAACCCATTGTTCGAGATATTCTAACGGGAGTTTTGTAGCTATTGATTCTTTTTATTCAATCAAAATTTATTACTAACTTTATGCGTAAAAACTAAAAAATTCTTGAAAAGATATTTTCTAAACATATTATCGTTATTTACTGCTTCAATTCTTACAGGCCAGCAGGATACTGTTAAGTATCAGTGGCCCTTCCCGCCATTCGATCAGGTGCAGACAATAAGCGGAACGTTTTGCGAATTCAGGAATACTCTCAGTTCAGATCATTTTCATAATGCTGTAGATATTCCCGAGCCTGACGGTTATCCCGTCTATCCCTGCCTTGATGGTATTGTAAATTCTATAGACGCCGGCTCAGGCATTAATTCTTACGTAAGAGTTAGAACGCTGGTTGACGGGAAATGGAAGCATATTACTTATCTACATATTCTTCCGAATCCAAATTTGTCTTTAGGACAAGCCGTAGTAAAAGGCGAAACAATTCTTGGTACGATATACAGCGGGGCAGGGCACACTCATTTAACCGAAAGAGAATTAGTTTCAAGCGCATCGAGTTCCGGAACAGCTATGAATAATCTCCGCGGCGGCGGCGGTTTGTTTCCTTACAATGATTCATGGGCGCCTGTAATTTACGATAACACTCTTGCCTTTTACATTCAAGGCACAAAATTCACACTGCCCTCAAGCGGTTTAGCGGGTAAAATTGACATCAAGATAAAGATTGAAGAAATAAACGGAACTTCATCCAGCGCCAGAAATAACGGAACTTACATCGCCGGCTATAGAATTTGGGATGAGAATAAAACTCAAATTATTTATGAACAGTTTCCCGACGGAGCTGCATACCGTTTCGATTTGCTTCCGACAAATGCCGATGTACACAACGTTTTCGTTCTTGGCGAAGCTACTTTAAGCAACCCGGTATATTGGCTAACTAACGGAAACGGAGCCGGTTATATTAATCAAAACCTGCGCGTGAATGATAATTATTTGGACACAGAATTAATCCCCGAAGGAAACTACCAGCTGGAAATATTCAGCGAGGACACACGGCAGAATCTTTCGAATAAGTTTTATCCTATTACGATAACAAGAGACGACGTTGCGCCGCCTATCAGACCGGTTCTTTATGGCATTTTGAATACTGACGGAAAGAAATCAGTGAAAGTTATTTGGTCAAAAAATACCGAACCTGATGTCAAAGGCTACAGATTGTATTATTCAGTAAATACAATGCTGTCAACCTGGGCGCTTGCAGCAGATGAAAATACTTTAGCCAACGATATTGATGAATATTTTTTTGAATCGCCCTCACAGTTTGTGGAACCTGCGGAAGATGATATTTATTTTTTCTACATGACAGCTGTAGATTCAAGCGGTAATGAAAGCGAACGGAGCAAAATTTATTCGCGTTCTTCGTTCAAGGGTAATGAAAATTGGGGAAATGCCTTGATAGTTGACGGCTTCACTCGTTACGGCGGTTCCGGAAGCTGGCAGCAGCCGGTTCATTCTTTCAACACAAATTATTTTATCCCTCTAACTCTTGCTTCAGAACTTGTGATTTCTTCTGCTTTTAGTGATGCGGTAGTTAAAAACAAAATTGATTTGAATGATTTTGACCTTGTGATTTGGTTTGTCGGGGATGAATCAACAACAGATAATACATTCGAAAATTTTGAACAGGCAAAAATTGCCGAGTATCTCGAAAAAGGCGGCAGACTGATAGCATCCGGTTCCGAAATTGGATGGGATTTAGACCGGCAGCACACTTACTCGCAGCCCTCAGATACTTTATTCTATCGTCATTACTTGAAAGCCAAATTTGTTTATGACGGCAGTTCATCCATGAATATAGTCAGCGGAAAACAAGACGCTGATTTTATAGGGCTGGTGATGAACATCGGTCAGGTGTATCCCGAGGACTATCCCGATGATATTGATGCTGTGAACGGCTCCGAGGTAATTCTTGAATATAATCAAACAAGAACGGGAACGTCAATAAATCGTAATGCCGGAGTTGCATTTAGAGGCGCTTTCGGAAGCAGCAGTATTCCAGGTGCGGTAATTTACTTATCGTTTCCGCTTGAAACGGTTTACTCGCAGCTGCAGCGGGTTAATTTTTTTGAACAGGCTTTAAGATATTTCGGGATAATCGTCGGCGTAGAGGAAGCAGAAATAGTAATTCTGCCCGAAGAATATTTTATATCGCAGAATTTTCCGAATCCCTTCAACCCTTCAACTAAAATAAAAATATACCTGCCGGAGAAATCGGAAATTACAATAGAGGTATTCAATAATCTCGGGCAGATTGTGCATAGGCTGGCAGGGAATGTTTACAACACGGGTTCGCATGAATTTAGCTGGTCGCCTGCTAACCTTGCAAGCGGCGTTTATTATGCAAGGATTAATGCCGAAGGAACAAACAGCCGCCGCCGAATTAATAAAACAATAAGCATGATATATTTAAAATAAAGTTATGATAAAATCAGTCAATATATTTTTTGTGGTAATATTTCTGTCGTTTCCTCTGAACGGTCAAAATTACATTGCCGAAAGAAACATAACCGGCGGCGCTTCCAGATTTGGCGAAATGAATCTTGTTGAATTTACAGTCTCTGATGAAGAAGGAAATTCTTTGTATAAAATCAAAAAACAAGTTGATTATGACGTTCCCTTCCCCGGAATTAGTTTATTCGACGACGGAAGCAGCGTTGTCGTTTCTGTCTTCGATGCTTCACTTGAATTTTATAATGTATCGGGAGAGCTTGAAAGAAGAATTATTTTGACAGAAGGGATTAAACCCGATTACGAAAGGTCAATATTTGTATCGGCGTCTGATAATTTTTTAATGACCGCAATGATTGACGGGGATAATCTTAATCCTTTACTTACAAAGCTGGATAAAAGAGGCGGTAAAATTTTTTCGTGGAACTCCGGCGAAGACGGAATATCATTAGTTGAATATTCCTACGATTTAAATATTGTTGTAGTGTCCGGACATAATTGGTCTGATGAGCAATTAGTAAAATCAACAATCATTTATGATTCTCAAGGTAATAAACGCTACACCTTTCCTTTCATGGTCAAGAAAGGATTTTTTAGCGGTGATTATTTTATATGCTTCGACACCGAAGGGGTTAAAACTATCAATTTAAAAAACTTTTCGGTTTCGGAAGAGAAAATTACTACTAACGGCGGATTGGTAATTGACGCCGCAATTTATTCGGGCGGAATCTATGCCCTGGTCTCTGCCCGCCCGGTTTTCGAAGGGCAATGGTTTTATCCGGAACCGGAACTGATCAAGTTCGAAATGTCCGGGAAAGAACTGGAACGCCGGACGCTTGATCCTTTTTACGGCAACGAAGTCAAAATTCTCATTCTTAAAGACAAACTAATGCTCAGTACCGATAAATCAACCGGGTTTATCGAGTTAGAATAATTTTCTGTCAAATCTATATTAAAAAAAATCTGCCTGATAAAATTCATTTACTCGAAGAAGCCGGTTGCCAGTTGATTGTAAATCATTGACAATTAGAGTAATTTTAAAAAGATGATTTTGTATTATAAATCCGGAGAAAATTATGTCAAATTTTGTTATTAAACCTGCAGAAAGAACTGAAAAGATTACCTATGCTGTGCGTGATATTGTTGTTCTTGCCAACCAAGTAGCAAAGACGGGCAGGGAGATGCTGTATCTGAATATCGGAGATCCTAATTTGTTTGATTTTATCCCGCCGCGCCATATGATTGATGCAACTTACGATGCTATGCTTAGAAACAAAAACGGTTATTCGCCTTCGTCGGGAATTAAAGAAGCCGTTGATGCAATCGAAATGGAAGCCGAAAGAAAGGGAATCAAAAACGTTCACGATATTTTTGTGACTACCGGCGCAAGCGAAGCAATTGAATTGGCTGTAACTGCTCTTGTTAATCAAGGCGAGAATATTTTAACGCCGACTCCAGGTTATCCGCTTTACACAGCAATTGCGAGCAAGCTTATGGCTTTCGAAAATCCATATTATCTCAATGAATCTAACGGCTGGCAGCCAGATCTTGAAGATATTAAATCAAAAATTAACGGGAAGACGAAAGGGATAATAATAATAAATCCCAACAATCCGACAGGCTCAAACTGTGAGTATGAGGCTCTAAAGAAGCTTGTTGATTTGGCAGTTGAAAAGAATCTCGTGATTTTTGCAGATGAGATTTATGATAAACTTTTGTTCGACGATAAGAAGCACGTATCGCTGGCTTCAATCAATCCCGATGCTTCGGTAGTTACATTCGGCGGACTTTCAAAAAATTATATGGTGCCCGGTTTTAGGATAGGCTGGGGCGTTGTAAGCGGGCAGAAAAATGTATTGGCGGATTACATCGAAGCAATAAATAAAATGCTTCGTGCGAGGCTTTCTGCTAACCACCCGGAACAGTACGGTATAAAATCCGCACTTGAAGGCGATCATTCTCATTTAACTTTAGCGTTGAAAAAACTTCATAAGCGGAGAGATTTAACTGTGGAAATGCTTAACTCTATTGAAGGAATTAGCTGCGTAAAACCCGAAGGCGCCTTTTATGCTTTCCCAAAACTTGAAAATATTAAATCCGATAACCATTTTGTAGCGGAGCTTATTAGAGAAACCGGAGTTGTTGTAGTACCGGGTACAGGTTTTGGACAAGTGCCGGGAACTAATCACATGCGCATTGTTTTTCTCCCGCCGGAAAATATTCTTGAGAAAGCATATAAGAGCATTGCAGATTTTTATGCGCGGTACGTTGAATCAACTAACTGATAGAAAATTAAAACCTTCAGGTTATTCACTCTCCGCTAAAGATGATTTGACTTGAAGGTTTTTTATTCTATAAAATAAGTATATCCGAGCATCAAACCGATTTCCTGCAAAAGCACACTGGTTTTATTTGTGATTCCGGTTATAAATCCTTCAAGGACCGAAGCCTTTGCCCCGTTGAAATTTGCGAATTGAAGATATTCTCTGTCCCGTCCGTAACTTCCCGTAACAGCCACTGCAATTTCTTGGTTTTCGAGTCTGTACATACCGCCGAAGGATGCATGGTAAATATTCCATGTTGATATTCCAGGAGTAAGTCCGTCAAACTGAATATTGCTTCGGTTGTTGAAGTCCGTTCGAAAACTCAAATATACGCTCAGCGTTGCATTTATTTTGTGTTCAACAGCTATCGAGTAATTAATTATACTTTTCTTTGCTTCTTCCACTCTAAGAAAATCTTTGCTGTTCAGATCAGCTGTATTGCCGTTAAAGATATCGCCTTTGAAAAATATTTTATCTTTTGGCTGAATAATTGTGTATTTATCAACCGAATTAAAATACTCTGCCGAGAAAGCTAAATGTGTGGAAACGAAGATTTTATAATCTAAACCGAAACCGATAGAGAGGGGAGATTTATAATCGGCTTTCAAATCCTGCTGGCGGTCGGTTCCGACTAATTCAATAGGAATTTCTGTTGAGCTGCCTTCCTCATTGTATCTTATTATATTTCTGGATGTCAGTATGCCTGCTACAGTTCCCTGCCCGAGCAAATACATTCCGGGCATTGTAAACGTCAGGCCTGCTTTCAGCTCATTCCACTGATATGAGAAACCAATTTTCGGAAATGTCCGCACATTCCAATATTCAATTGATTCCAAAATCTGATTGCTTGCCACTTTATAGGAAAAGCGGTCAACGGCAAAGGCGTTTGCATTCTTAGATTGGGAATGGCTTCTAAGAACTACGAACCAGGTTATGCCGAAAGCAAGGTCGTCGTTTAATAACATTGCCCAGCTAAGACCACCCCAAAATTCCGATAAATTTACGTTCAATTGAAATTGTCCGGAAAAATCCTCGTTGCCTTCAAATGCATCGGCAAATTTACCCCCGCCGAGATGAATCCCGTCGTGCAGTGTTGGTATAATATCAGCGCTTGATTCAAATCTCGCTGAAGCTTCAATCTGAGCGAAATCTCTCGCAGCAAGGGAATATCCCAGCCTGAGTTCAGGTATTAATTGACTGCTTATAGTTCCGGAAACGAGAGTCGGCACTAATAAAATCTGGCTTGATCTTAACTCAAGGTTTTTGCCTATGCCGTCATCAAAAGTAATATCCTGTAGTTGATAGGCGTTGGAGCTGACCGAATGACTGTTAGTCGTAAGAAAAGCGAGAGCTGCAGGGTTATAATAGCCAGCGCTGTTATCTCTTACCCCGCCAATAACGGCTCCGCCCAAAAGAGCCGAGCGGCTTCCGCCCATATTTATCATATAATGATTGTCCTGCGAATGGAGAACATTCGCAATTAATAGAAAAACAAAAAGATATATTCTAAATTTCATAATGCAATTCAGACTATTGTTAACTATAAGGATTATGCATCGTAAATATAAATGAAAAAAAATTATTAAATTTTTAGAACCAATTAGTGAAATTAATTGTTAATACTTTATTACTGTCATTAATGAAGAAATAATAAGGAGGTTTTATGTCTAACAAGGAAAAAATTATTGAAGGCCTAAAAAAATCATACTGGGCTGAAATTGAAACGGTTATTAATTACATCGCAAATTCAGTTAATCTCGACGGAGTAAGAGCCGAAGAAATTAAAAAAGCTTTAGCTGTCGAAGTACAGGACGAGCTTACTCACGCGCAGACTCTTGCTAAAAGAATTAAAGAATTGGGAGGTAAAATTCCCGGCTCGATGGAGATTAAGCCATCACAGAAATCTTTGCAGCCTTCGGCGGACACAACCGATGTTGAGTACGTAATCAGAGGGGTAATAGAAGCCGAGAAAGAAGCAATCGAAGGTTACAATAAATTAATAAAAGACTGTGACGGAATTGATTATGTAACCCAGGACCTTGCAGTTACCCTGCTTGCCGACGAGGAATCGCACAGAACGATTTTTGAAGGTTATCTTAAAGAATATACGAAATAATTTTTTTTGCCGGTTTAATACAAAGCCCCCGAAAGTTCGGGGGCTTTTTTATAATTATGGATAGAGAATGAGAAGGAAAATAATTACTATAGGATCCGGATTTGCCGGCTTAGCTGCCGCAACTACAGCAGCGGATCTTGGTTACGAAGTTTTATTGCTCGAAAAAAACTCTCAGCCAGGGGGAAGAGCCCAAAGATGGGAAAAAGACGGATTCAAATTCGACCTCGGACCCAGCTGGTACTGGATGCCCGACGTATTCGAGAATTACTTCGGAAGATTCGGTAAGAGAGTGGAAGATTATTACAAACTGGTCAGGCTTGATCCTTCTTACAGGGTTTATTTCGATAAGAAAGATTTTATTGACGTTCCTGGATCATTAAACGAAATGTATAAATTGTACGATTCGTTAGAGCCGGGTTCTTCAGAAAATCTGAAAACCTTTCTGCAGCAGGCGAAATACAAATATGAAACCGGTATGAATGACTATGTGCTTCGTCCTTCCTATTCGATAACCGAATTCATTGACTTAAATGTAATCAGTCAATTGATGAAAATACAAATGTTCTCTTCGCTGAGATCGCATGTACGCAGACTGTTTAAGAACGAACGCATTATAAAAATGCTTGAATTCCCCGTATTGTTTTTGGGGGCATCGCCCGCCAAAACTCCGGCGATGTACAGTTTGATGAATTATGCCGATATTGAACTGGGGACTTGGTATCCTGAAGGGGGAATGGGGAAGATTGTTGAAGCTATGGTTAAACTTGCCGAAGAAAAAGGGGTTAAAATTTTATTTGATACGGAAGTAAATAAAATAATAGTGCAAAACGGCAAAGTTGTTTCGGTGACTACAGGTGAAAACACTTTTGAATGTGATGCATTAATTGCCGGCTCGGATTATCAGCACACCGAACAAATTCTTCTCGGAGATCAGCATCGCAGTTATGATAAAAAATATTGGGACAGCCGTAAACTTTCGCCATCAAGTTTACTTTTCTATCTTGGAATAAATAAAAAAATAAATTCGCTTCTGCATCACACGCTTTTTTTTCATGAAGACTACGATCTGCACGCTTCAGAAATTTATGATAACCCAAAATGGCCTAGTAAACCGTTGTTTTATACATCGACCGCATCAAAAACCGACAAAACTGTTTCGCCGGCTGGAATGGAAAATCTTGTTATACTTATGCCTCTGGCAGCCGGAATTGAAGATACTGACGAGCTCCGCGAAAAATATTTTAATATGATAATAGATAACTTCGAAAAAATAACCGGCGAATCAATCAAAGAAAATATAGTTTTGAAAAGAAGTTACTGCGTAAAAGATTTTGAAAAAGATTATCATTCATTCAAAGGTAATGCATACGGATTAGCGAATGTGCTGTTGCAAACCGCTTTCTTTAAACCGAAATTGAAATCGAAGAAAGTCGCAAATCTTTATTTTACGGGGCAACTAACAGTGCCGGGTCCGGGGGTTCCGCCTTCGCTTATATCGGGTCAGATCGCAGCTTCCGAAGTTCACAAATATTTTACCCGAATAAAAAGCTAACCTTCTTTTTTTCTGTCCATCCTCCCGGTTATAATTCCGAAAATCAAAAGAGCAACAGCCGCAACAGAGGCGATTGCTACGAAATAATACCAAATAAGATGTGCGTCGGAGTAATATGCTGCATATTGCACATCGGTTAATCCGGGCGGAAGTGTTTTGGGATCGGGGCAGTATTTATCAAGCAGAAATCCCGACATAATAAATCCGGCAAGAGCCGAAAAGAAAGAGTGCAGATGGCTGAATCCCATATAAACGCCTTCTTCTCCTTCCGGCGCCTGCAGCGCAAAATATTCTAAAAAGCGGGGAGAGATGAAACACTCGGCAAGTCCTTGTATTCCTATTCCAACGATGAGCATAACTGTTAAGGGATGAAGAACAACCATTCCGAGAATGTCTACATTCGGACCGGTAATACTTTCGAGGGATTGGCTGAATGCAAGAGCAAGACCCGACAGCGGCATCAACACCATTCCTATAAACATCGAATAAACAGCTTTGTACTTTTTGAAAATCTGAGTTACAAGAACAACGAATAACACAACTACAAGAGGATTAACATTTGCGAGCCATTCCGGTTTTGCTTCCGCTCCCTGCAGCCTTATCACGTATTTTGGCATCGTAGCGTATAATTGATGCTGGATAATCCAGAAACCCGAGACGATAAGGGTAAGAAGTATTAGACGGGGAGTTACGAAAATTCTTTTCAGAGCATTGAAAACATCTCTAATGGATTTACCCTCGTATTTTTTATCGAGCGGTTTAAAGATTACTATGGCAAGGATTAAAGCGGCGAATGACATCCCCGCCGAAAAGAAATTTACATATTCAATGCCTATACCCTGCCTTATCGAAGGAACAACAGTTTTGCCGCTGAATGCGCCGATATTAACAACCCAATAGAAAAGAGAGAACGCTCTTGCTTTGTTTGCTTCGCTGCTTGTCTTTGCAACCGTGCCGGTTATCAGAGGTTTAATGAATGAACCGCCAAACAGCACTACGAATAAAAAGAAAATCACAAGCATCTTGGAATGGAACACGCCGAGAAAAAAATAACCTACTGTCAGCAGCGAGAAGGCAAGTATCAGTCCGTTCTTGAAACCTATCTTATCGCCGATTGCACCCACAAACGGGGGAAAGAAATACAGAAGCGCAAAGAAAACGCCGGCGACGACTCCGGTTTCTTTATCGTTAAATCCTACAATGTCAGTAAGATAAAGAGTTAATACAATAAAAAATCCATAATAGGCGGCTCGCTCGAATAATTCCATTGCGTTTGCCAGCCAGAATTCGCGCGGGAATTTCCAGGTTTCAGCGCCGGTTTTTTCTGTCATTCTTTCCTCCGAATTTATTTTCTTCAATGTTTGAATTTGTCATCTGCGGTGTTCCATTGCGGAAGTTCTATGAACGGAAAGTTGAAGTATAAGCTGTGAATATCAATCTGCATTTAATTCCTGCTTAGTTAAATCTTGGCGGCTAAAATAATAAATATAAACCGGTTTGAAAAATACCTTTAATCATTTGTTAAAGGCTTTGAGATTTTTGATAGAGCACAAGCGTTCAAAAAATTCTATTGCCAAACAAGCTTATTTAATTTATTTTATTATCGGGATTGAGAGACATTTATTCATTCCGTTATTTCGTTTACAAAAATTGAACAGACAAAATGAAGATAATAAATTTTTATGCGCTGCCCTTGATACGAATTTTATGTTTTTCTTTACAGTATAAGTTATAAAAAGGGAAACGGCAGAAATATGATTCACTTATTATAAACGCTCATTAGCATTTCTTGTTCATTTTAAAACAATTTTGATTTCACAACCGTAAAAGTCGAATCACCTGCTGCGGAAAAATATTTTTTGCAAAATATTTTATGAGTAAAAAAATGAAAACCATGTTACTTTTTCTTTTACAGCTGAATTTTTTATTAGCCCAAACCATTGGCAGTCCTAATTGGGTTTTTGAAACAGATATCACGGCAGGAATTCGATCAACTCCGGCTGTCGGCGCTAACGGAACAATTTATTTCGGCACAGATGACGGAAATTTATACGCATTGAGCAATAATGGACAAAAGAAATGGGAGTTTCACACAGAAGGATGGATTATCTCTTCCCCGGCAATCGGAAATGACGGAACAATTTACTTCGGTTCGAGAGACGGGAAATTATATGCGCTGAATCAGCAAGGTGATAAGGAGTGGGAATATGAATTAGGTGTAAATAGTGAAATCTGGTCTTCCCCTGCAGTTGGAAACAACGGCACAATATATTTCGGCTCGACGAATGATACCGTTTATTCAATTGACGATAAAGGAAATCAGTTATGGAAATTTGCAGCAAACGGAAAAATATATTCTTCACCTGCTATTGATAAACAAGGCGTAATCTATATTGGCGCTAATGACTATAAGTTATATGCTATCAATCCCGATGGCAGTAAAAAATGGGAGTTTCAAACTAACGGACCAATTTATTTTTCCTCTCCGGCAATTGACAATGACGGCACGATTTATATAGGTTCGGATGATTCCACTCTTTATGCGATAAATAATGACGGCACTAAAAAATGGGAATTCAAGTTAGGAGGAGTATGTGGAAATTCTCCCACAATTGACAGTAATGGAGTAATATATATCGGGGCGTTAGAGTTTGATGGAGCGTTCTATGCAATTAATCCTAACGGTACAAAAAAATGGGAATTCGGACGGGGCTTTGGTTTTTATTCTTCGGCAGCAATCGGGCTTGATGGAACAATTTACATCGGTTCTAATTCGAACAAAGTATTTGCTGTAAATCCCGATGGAAGCATAAAATGGGAGTTTACCACCGGAGACATGGCTGAATCTTCCCCCGTCATTTCGAGTGATGGTCTGCTTTATTTCGGAACAAATCATGGAAAACTATTCGCTCTTTACTCTGAGAATAAAAATTACTCGAATAGTTCATGGCCTAAATTCAGACACAACGATAGGAACGACGGAAACATCTCCAATTCAGTTACAGAAATCCATGATAAAGAAAATATAATACTTGATTTAATCTTAGCGCAGAATTACCCCAATCCCTTTAATCCATCAACCAAAATAAAATATACAATACCGTCAGCGAAAAAAAAATTCAGTTTACCGCAAACAGTAACGTTATTAGTCTATGATATTCTCGGAAGGGAAGTTGCGACTCTTGTTAACGAGCCTAAAGCCCCCGGGATTTATGAGGCAACATTCAACGCCGGTAATCTCTCAAGCGGTGTTTATTTCTATGAACTTCGCGCAGGTTCGTTTTCTTCGGTTATGAAACTAATGCTGCTGAGGTAGTATTTCAGCCGTTTAGGATCACACCCTGGTAGACCATCTGAACTTACTCTTATGTCTCGGGTTATTGGAATAAGAAGATTATTTATTAATCAGGATGGAATTTCATGACTTTCCGATTTTAGGCAGTCCGAGAATTTCTCTTGCCCGGTCAAGGGCATCATCAATATTAGCATGAATATTTTTTTCGCCAAAAAGATCAAACATACCCGACTGGGTAATTGCAATTAATGGCTGTGTGTGTACTCCTGAAAGTATTAAATAGATATTTTGTTTTTGCGCATCAACATAGAAATCTTTTAGAGTGCGTAAACCTGTTGCGTCGATTGCCGGCACATTTCGCATTCTTATAATACGAATTTTTGGAGGCGCTTCAATTGCTTTCATTTGTTCTTTAAATTTTGAAGCGGCACCAAAGAAGAATGGTCCGCTTATTTCAAAAACTTCTACTCCGTCAGGAATCTGCTTTTTGTCAATGCCCATCGGATCTGGCAGCTCATCCTGATCTATTAACTCTCTGGTTATGACGCTGACATTAGAAACCTCTGCCATGCGTTTCATGAAAAGAAGTACCGCCAAAATCATTCCTATTTCAATTGCAATCGTAAGATCAAAAATTACAGTTAGAAAAAAAGTTGTTAGAAGAACTGCAACGTCGCTTCTTGGACTTTTTAATAATGATTTGAAAGCCTGCCATTCACTCATATTATAGGAAACCATAACAAGAATAGCCGCTAAAGCTGCCATGGGTATCAGCTTCGCAAATTTTCCGAAGAAAAGCATTATCAAAAGAAGAGTAAGCGCGTGTATGATTCCTGCAACCGGTGTCCGCCCGCCGTTATTAATATTTGTTACGGTTCTGGCAATTGCTCCGGTGGCAGGTATTCCGCCGAATAGGGGAGTAATAATATTTGCCAAACCCTGCGCAACTAATTCCATGTTGCTTCTGTGTTTTCCGCCGATCATTCCGTCAGCAACAACAGCAGAAAGAAGAGACTCGATAGCAGCCAGTATTGCTATTACAGTTGCCGGCGCAATTAAATTTTTGATCACATCCAGATCAATTTCATACAACTGAAGAGAGGGTAATTCGGAGGAAATTTCCCCAAATTTTTTCCCGATTGTATCGACAGGAAGGTCAAAAACCATCACAAGAATTGTCGTTACAATAATCGAAATTAGCGAACCAGGAATTTTATGCGTTACTTTTGACCAAAAAATCATTATAAACAAAGCAAGTAAAGCCAATCCTAGTGAAAAATAATTAAGAGAAAAAAAATTTTCGAAGTATACAATCCATTTTTCGTGAAACTCAGTTGGCACTTTTTGAATTTGCAGTCCGAAAAAATCCTTGATCTGCGTTGAAAAAATCAGCAGGGCAAGCCCGCTTGTAAAACCGACTATAACCGGATAAGGAATGAATTTTATCAGTGATCCAAATTTTACCAAGCCCATTATTATAAGAATGGTTCCTGCCATGATTGTTGCGACTGCTAACCCCGTTGTTCCATATTGCTGAACTATTCCATATACAATAATAATGAAAGCGCCGGTAGGTCCGCCGATCTGGACGCGGCTTCCGCCGAGCAATGAAATGATAAATCCTGCAATGATCGCGGTAATAATTCCTTTCTCGGGTGTTACACCGCTTGCAATTCCGAAGGCAATGGCAAGAGGCAGCGCAACAATCCCAACAATGACGCCAGCAGTTGCATCGGCTGCAAATTGTTCTTTCGAGTAATTTTTGAGCGTTGTAAAAATCTTGGGTTTTAGTGTGGACATCAGAGGATATTGGATAATCTATAAATAATAAGAAGATTTAGTGAATTAAAAAAAAATCCCGCCTGCTCCAGAATTACGACAAATATTATTCAAAGAAATACTTTTTTATAATTTTAGCTGCCCCGTCAGGGGTCGAACCTGAACTCTTCTGATCCAGAGTCAGACGTGTTGCCAATTACACCACGGGGCAGTGAACTGATTTTGTTATAAAATCAATCAAAGAGAGAAAGCAAGAACAATCAAACTGTCTTCGCAAATATATTAAGAAATTTTATTAAGGCTAATATTTCCCGAAAAGTTTTGCAAATGCTCTGTGAATCCGGTGTATTGAATTGACCGGCGGTGCATACATTAAAATACATTTCCCGGAAACCATCTTTAATCCGAGTTCATCGGCTGTCTTAATTGCATCTTGTGATTCCGCTCCTTGCTGAAGCCAGATATTTTTCAATCCTAAAGATGAGGCTTCAATCAATATTTTGGGAACCTCCTTTGCATTGACGGAAATAAATACGCCGTTAACGTTATTCTTAATCGAATCTAAACTGGGGTAACACTTCACGCCTTCGATTTCGTGTTCGGTTGGGTGTACGGCAAACACTTCAAAACCTTTTTGTTTCAACTCTTTATAGGCATGATTTCCGAACTTATTCTTATTCCTCGAATATCCAACAACAGCAATATTTTTAATCGAAATAAACTCTTTAATAGCATCATTCATAATCCAATTCCACTAATTATTAATTACTTTTGAAAGAATTCAACTTTGCCGGTTTCAATATCGTAAATTCCGCCGCCGATAATCAATTTACCTTCTTCGGAGAACTTACGCAGAAGTTCACTGTTAGTCAAAGACTTATTCATCTGCAGATAAACATTTTCGAAGATGACGGAGTCAATCAATTTATCAGGTTCAATATTCAGAGATCTGACCTTGTTAACCGCGGGAGTTATCAGTTGAACGAGTGAATCAATGGAAGGAGTGAATTCACCGCCCTTAACAGCGGCAGTTACAGCTCCACACTTCGAATGTCCCAGTACGAGCAGATAACTTGAACCGAGATGTTCAACAGAGTATTCTATGCTGCCTAAAGCTGCGGGGTCAACCACGTTGCCTGCGATTCTAACTACAAACAGTCTTCCGATTGATTCGTCAAAAATAATTTCCGGAGGAACGCGCGAATCCGAGCAAGTTAAAACAACTGCATAAGGATGCTGTGAAGCCACAGTGTTTTCAATTTCCTTAAAATAATCTTTTGGGGTGAACTGCTTGTTAAGAAACCTATTGTTGCCTTCCTTCAATAGAATAAGCGCTGAATCAGGGTTTGCAGGCTCTACATAATGCTGGGCGTATACTGAACAATAGACCGCCGTTATCATCAATATTTTTATAATCTTCATTCCCGCTCCAAAAATTTTTTTTGCTCGCGATAAAATAACTACTGGTTGATTAATGACAAATGAAATTATTCTTCTAAACTATAAATGAAATCTGGGCAGATAATGAAGAGGCTCTAAACCGGGACAAACAAAATTTAATTTGCACCGTCAAAATTCACCGGTATAATTTTCTATTAGCGGGAGATTTTTTAATGCAAAGGCTTTTATTTGTCGTTTTGATGCAAATAGCATTTCTGCAAATATTTTCACATTCATCAGCAAGTATTAAGGCGCAGGAAAGACAAAGCACGGTGACCTATCTGCCGATTCTGTTTTATACACCTGAGACGAAATTTGCATTCGGCGGGCTTGTGAATTATAATTTTTATACTTCAGACGAAGACGAAAACACTTTTCCATCTACTATTATGCCCGATTTGATTTATACATTAAACAAACAAATTATAGCCGAATTGTTTTCGGATATATATTTTGATAAAGGCGGTTACCATTTAGTTGGCAGAATCGCATATCAATATTTTCCTGACAGCTTTTTCGGCATAGGAAGTCGTACAACGGGCAGCGATGCTGAAAATTTTACCGCAAGAAATTTTGCAACCGAACTTTTGATAACGAAGAAAGTCTTCTATGGAATTGATGCTGGAGTGAAATATTTGTTGTTCTATTCAAAAATAACCGATCATGAGGAAGGAAAAGTATTAGCTCAAAAAAAGTTACCTGGAAGCCGTGACGGTTATTCGAGCGGATTCGGAGTTATATTAAATTACGACAATCGTAATAATAAATTCTATCCCTCAGAAGGAAGTTTTTCCAATATATCTTTTACTTCATACGGAAAAATAATCGGCAGCGCTCATACTTTTAACCGTCTTGAAATTGATGCGAAATTTTATAAGACCATTTGGAAAGAACATATACTTGCAGTGCAGGCTCACAGCGAATTAATTGCCGGAGACCCTCCTTTCCAGATAATGCCGCAATTAGGCGGACAGAATTTGCTGCGCGGTTATTATTCCGGAAGATTCCGCGATAATAATTCTATGGTTTTTCAATCTGAATACAGATTCCCTTTGTTGTGGCGCTTCGGTGCAGTGGTTTTTGCCGGTGTTGGGGATGTCTTTAATCGTATCGAAGAACTGCAGCTTAATAACGTAAAATATTCTTTTGGTACAGGGCTTCGTTTCAGGTTTAACGAAGAGGAGAAACTTAACATAAGGCTCGATATAGGTTTTACTCAATCCGGATCGGGATTTTATGTTACAATTGCAGAAGCTATTTAATCAGCCTTTGCCCTTCGCTTCGGATGAAAAAGGTTCGAAGCTTGCTTCTAAATTCTTACTAATGAATCAGCATGCTGTTTAGGCAATGTCCGTTGGGATATTTTAGGAAATCTAAATTGGTTTGCGGGCGAAGCAATTAACTATCTTCCAGCGTTTTTTCATGAATAAACATACCGTTAATTACTTCTTTCAGCTTTTCAAGTTCATGATGAAAGTCATCCTTAAAATGAGAATACTTTCCAATGCAGGCGCCAAATAATTTTTTATAATATTCTATTCCTTCCGAGAGATTTGCCTTAAAAGTATTTATGTGTTTTTTATGTTTCCCGGAAATTGATTCGCCGCATTCATCAATTAAGTTCTTTAGATAATTTATGTATAATTTCAATTCCTTTAAAAACATATTAGGGCGATCGGTTCGGGTTATAAAATTTTCCCGGCCGTATATGTGATCGGTCATTTCTTTCAGAGTAAGCACTTTATCGAAGTAGGCAATGTTCGGACCGGGGCAAACCGACACTCCTTTATCGTTACCTTTTATGGATATATCATTTGTAATAACTGCCGAATTGCTTAATCCCACACAGATGCACGCCTTCTCAACTATTTTTTCAAAAGCACTCTGATATTTGTCACTATGTTGATTTTTAGTCTTAAGTTCATTGATCTTTAAATTCTGATACTGCCTCGAAGCTGTGCATATCGGAATATCCGTAAATTCGGTATTGAAGGTAAGATATTTCTTCGGGCACGAGCTGCCGGGTCTGCCTTTTTCAATAAGTTTATTTTTTTCAACATCCTGAGAATTATTTCTTAGACTATTAAAGGGTACGCCAAGGGGCGATATATGACTGAGATAAATATCATCCTCCTTCGCATTTTTTAGAAGCTCCAACGTGTGGGGATCAATATTTACAACTTCAGGTACAAGCAAGAAAGGAGTTCCCCATCCAACAGAATCTAATCCGTAATAATCTAAGAGAAACTCGTGTTCTGAAGAAGTTCCTACCCCGCCCTGGGCTGTTATTTTTAAATTAAGTGGTTCTTGCGGATAAGTTCGGTTTTTACATTTTAAGGATTCGATAAAAATATTGTGTGTTATTTCAATCAGCTCATTGCGTTTGTTTTTAAACTCTTCTAAAATCGGACCCAGCAGAAAACCATCTGTTGCGAAAGCATGTCCGCCGCAGTTTAATCCGGATTCAATTCTATATTCCGATACCCAGAGACCTTTTTTAGCTAAGAATTTTCCCTGGATCAGAGCGGACCTGAAATCACTTACTTTTAATATAATCTTCTTTTTAATTACATTTTTTTCATCAGGGTAGAAATCATCGAAAGATTCAATGTAACTATAAAGCGCCGGATTAATTCCAGCTGAAAGAACAAGAGACGAAGACAGGTTGCTTTTTGCAAAACCCCGCAGAGCGGCGTGAGCATCATTATACTCGGCAGGTAATTTTTCTTTATTAAAATAATTTTGTGAATCAAGCTTTGTCATTATATTAACGTCAACAGAACCAGCAGTTAGATTATTGTTAATCCACTTTTGAATATCTTTCAGGTAAACTTCGCCTTTATTTAAGAGCTCATTAAATTTCTGTTTTATCTCTGAAACTTCGGGCAGCATTTCCATATATTTATATATTTCTTCACCGGCGGATGAAAAAGAATTTTTTACTTCATTAAAATTTCTTTGAACAATTTCGTCGATCATGTTCAAATAACTTGTAATCCGCTCTGCCCGGTGGTCCTTAACATTTTCGGAAATCTCTTTATATGGAATGCCTAATTTTTCGCTATATATTTTTCTCATCTGCTCTATCAATTTATCATCTACTATTGATATTACCGACGATATTCCATAAGCATTTACTTTTACGGGTGTATCTATTGTAAAACCGAGTCCCATTACGGGTATATGAAATGTATGCATTTATCTCTATTTCCTAAGAAGATTAATTTTTTTATTACTATGCAAGGTAAGTATATATTCTTAATTATTTTGTGAATAATTGATTTGACAGAAAATTTTGCCCTCTTATCAGTTGAACGATTTTAATAGATTTATTGACAAGATTCTTTACACCTATAGAGCAGAACATTGAATAGATTATTTCCTGGATATAAATTTATTAACTGCTGCCGTTGGGCTGATAAATCAATTTAAATAATGTTTTTCTGCGAGTCTTGGTGCGCCGCTTGCAGTAGTTTAGCAAGCTTTTGCAAACAATATTAATATTTCCCCGTATTTGTATTCACGGTTTTAGCCGCCCAAATTTGATAGAAATGAATTAAATATTCCGGATTGATATGGTTTAAATTGGGGGCATTTTTTAATTCGCTAAAAAATATTGTCACTTAATTTTATTTTCAAGCAAAAAGCACAAAAAAATGTTAAATTTTAGTAAAAGAAAATTACCAGATGGAAAATATAAAACCAACGGAATTTGCCCCCGCTGAAAGATTAGTCGGGGAAGAATTGGTTGAACAGATAAAACTTGTCGGCGAAAAATTATTTCCATTAAAGATTCTGGATTTTGTCCCTTCATTAATTGTTATCCTCAATAAATACCGTCAGATTATTTTTTTCAATAAATCTTTTTACGACTTTCTTAAGATCGAGAACAGCAAAGAGATCTTAGGCAAACGCCCCGGCGAAACGCTGGAATGTGTTAACTCATTTAATAATACAGGGGGCTGCGGCACAACGAAGTTCTGCCAGACTTGCGGAATTATGTCTGCTATTCTGATGGCGCTTAATAACAACAATACGGCAACCGAATGCAGGATTAAAACTGCTTCGAACGATGCAGTGGATTTACTTATTAGGGCAAATCCGATTCAAATCGACGGCGATAATTTCATTTTTTATTCACTGATAGAAATATCAAACGAAAAGAGAAGGCAGCAACTCGAAAGATTATTTTTCCATGATGTGCTTAATACCGCCGGGGGAATTAAAGGCGTGTTGGATGTTATAAATCAAAGCAGCGAAGAAGAGATGAGAGAATTAATGCCTCTGGCTGATCAGCTTACAATTACTTTAATTGAAGAGATTAAAAGTCACAGGTCTTTAATTCAAGCAGAAAGCGAAAGCTTAGCAGTTAATATAGAAAAGTTTTATTGTGCTGATATCGTGACCGATGTAATCGAGGTATACCGTAATCACGGAGTTGCCGAAAATAAAAATATTAGCGTTTCTTTTTCGGAAAACGGGATCGAGTTATTTAGCGATAAATTTCTGGTACGAAGAGTTCTGGGTAATTTGTTGAAGAACGCGCTCGAAGCAAGCAAAGCATTTGACACTGTAAGGATTTCATACCGTAATATGAACGGAGGCGTGGAGTTTGGTGTCAATAATTCCCAATTTATTCCTTTTGAAATTCAAATGCAGTTATTTCAAAGATCGTTTTCTACAAAAGGTTTAGGAAGAGGAATAGGTACTTACAGCGTTAAATTGTTTGCCGAGAATTATCTTAACGGCAGGGTTTATTTCGATTCCTCTGAACAGAATGGAACTAATTTTTACGTTTGGCTGCCTAATTTAGATAATCATTCGGGAACGTGAACCAAGAAAAATTCTTTAGCCGTTCTGCCTATTTGTTCGGCTTGTTCCATTGTCATGTGCGTATCGTCTGATTCGTCCGTTGCCCCTGCTTCTATTATTGCCAAATCCGAATTTTTTGCCATTTTAACAAGCGAATCGCAATATGCGGTGTCGCCGCCGTAACATATCGCCATTTTATCATAAGTAAATTTAAACCCGAGCGAAGGAACATATTCAGAAGAACCGTCTTTCAATGGTTCGCGGTGATTTACCTTAAAGGGTTCGATTTCAATGGATTTTCTTTTAAACTTTTTGGGTTTATCAATGCTAGTTAAATTTATATTGTAAGTTAACTCATGAGAATAAACTTCTATAAAGGCTTTATGAATGCTTATTATCTCCTGGCAGCCTTCCGGAAAATAAATGTTCAGCGCTTTTTTTCTTTTAAGCACCGAAAGGTAAGTCATAAAAGACCAAAGCCCGCCAAGGTGATCATGATGACCGTGGCTTATAAAAACATCCGAGATTTCCATAATATCATTTTTGCTGATATTTTTATTCAAATCCCTCAGAATTCCGTCGCCCGGGTCAATAACAAATTTAGCTTTCTTTGTTGTTAGAAGAATACCGGTCGCTATGTTCGGGATTGAACAAAAAATCTCTATATAAAAATCCTTCTTCTGCCAAACCAAAGGATATTTAGGTGTATACTTTTTCTTTTTCGCCATAATATTATTTCATCATACAAGAGTTAGAGTCTTTGCATTTACCGAAAATATTGAAAGAATAACCTGACGGTTCGAAACCGAGTTCATTACAAATCTCGTCAACGAGTCTGGATATTTTCCCGTTTGAAAATTCCTTAATTTTGCCGCAGCTTGTGCAGATCAAATGGTCGTGATTTTTTCTGTTATAACTCGATTCGTAAAAAGTTTTGTTTCGTCCGAAATTTCTTTTGGCCAGCAGATCGCATTTGGCTAACAATTCAAGCGAATTGTAAACGGTAGCCCTCGAGACGTTCGAATCGTTATTTTTCATCTTGATGTAAAGTTCGTCAGCCGCGAAGTGTCCTTTGTAATCGAGCGCAAAATCGAGAACCTCGAATCTTTCCGGGGTTATTCGGTGCTTGCCTTTTTTTAAATAACTCTTAAATTGCTCGTGTGCTTTTTGCTTTTCCAAGTTCTTACGTAATTGTTAAAAGTAATTATGTCTTAAAGTAATGAATATCTATTTTAGAAGCAAAGAAGGCATAAGTTAACATTTAAAAAATCTTGTAAATTTTAATTTCATTCTGAAATCAGTTAACTTTGGCGGGAATTATTTAGATATTTAAACACAGTAAAGAAACTTTTAACAAAAAAAAAGGGTTTATTATGGCAAAGTCATTTGAAATTATCGAGAGAGTTGGATTATCAACAGTAAGTTATTCTGAAGCGATAAAAAATTTGATTGCAGAAATTAATACTGAAAAACCTGTTTACTGGTTCGAAGTAGCAGAGCAAAGAGGCAGGGTGACTCAGGATGGACAAATCGAGTTTCAAATTACTCTAAAAATAGGAAGAAAACTCTAACAAATTAAAGGATAAATCATGGCATTACAAATCGGCGATAAGGCGCCGGATTTCACGTTAAAGAATCATAAATTAGAAGATATTTCATTAAGCAGCTTTTATGGAAAAAACAATGTGGTAGTTTTATTTTTTCCATTCGTTAATACTGCGGTCTGCGAAAAAGAATTGTGTACTTTCAGAGACGGGCTGTTTCAGTATCAAGACCTCGATGCACAAGTACTCGCTATTAGCGTTGACAGCCCTTTTTCACAGAAACTTTGGGTTGAAAAACACGGGTTTAATTTCCCGCTGTTAAGTGATTTTAATAAAGAAGTTATGAAAAAGTACGACAGCATGTTTGATGTTTTTGTGCCCGGTAAATTTGATTACAAAGGCGTGGCTAAACGTTCAGCTTTCGTTGTTGATAAAAACGGAATTATTCAATATGCCGAAGTATTGCCAAGCGCCGGCGATGAACCCGATTATAACTCTATCAAAAAAGTTCTTGAAAATCTGTCATAATATTTAATTGAGATGAAATGAAAGAATTAAAAGAAGGTATTAAAGCCCCGCTCTTCACTTTGCCAGACAGCGAAGGTAAAAAAGTATCGCTAAAAGATTATGAAGGCAAAAATGTTGTGTTGTATTTTTATCCAAAAGATATGACAAGCGGATGCACCAAACAAGCATGCGGTTTCAGAGATGCTTTCCCAGATTTCAAAAAGATCAACGCTGTTGTGCTTGGAATAAGCAAAGATTCTATTCAGAGTCATAAGAAGTTTATTGAAAAATACGATCTCCCATTTAAACTTCTCAGTGACGAGAGCGGCAGCGTTTGCGAGTTATACGGTGTTTGGAAAGAAAAAAGCATGTACGGCAAAAAATATATGGGAATTGAACGCACGACTTTTATTATAGACCCCAAAGGGATAATCAAAAAAATATTTCCAAAGGTTAAGGTTGACGGCCATATTGATAAAGTGAAAGTTGAAATAAAACAATAACGGGAATTATATGCTTTACGTTACTAGACGAGAAGTTTTCAGCGCGTCGCACAGATTGTTTAATAAGCAACTGAGCGATGCTGAAAACGAAGAGATATTCGATAAATGCAGCAACCCTCACGGGCACGGACATAACTACGTGCTTGAAGTGATAGTATCAGGTGAAATAAATCCAAAAACAGGCTATGTTATTGACCTGAAAAAATTGAAAAGAATTGTGCGTGAGAATGTTATAAAGAAAGTTGACCATAAGCACTTGAATTATGACACCGGCTTCTTAAAGAATATTATTCCGACAGCAGAGAACATTGCCGTAGGAATTTGGAATGAGCTTTATGACAAAATTACTGAAGGCAGATTGTTCTCTGTTAAACTTTATGAAACGGAAAATAATTACGTTGAATATAGAGGGGAATAGCAAATTGGATTTAGATTTTATAGCTAAAAACATCAAAGAAATTATAACGGAAATTGGAGAAGATCCTTCACGACAAGGTTTGGAAAAAACTCCTGAGAGAGTAGCAAAAGCATACGAGTTTTTAACCGGTGGCTACAGGCAAAATATTGACGATGTTCTTAATGGCGCTGTCTTTAAAGAAGAATACGATGAAATGGTAATTGTTAAAGACATTGATTTTTACAGTCTTTGCGAACACCACATACTTCCTTTTTATGGTAAAGTCCATGTTGCATATATTCCCAGCGGCAAAATTGTCGGTTTGAGTAAAATCCCCCGCTTAGTGGATGTATTTGCCAGAAGACTTCAGGTTCAGGAAAGATTAACAAGACAGATTGCCGAAACTATTGATAATTATTTGAACCCCGACGGCGTTGCCGTTGTAATTGAAGCCTATCACATGTGCATGATGATGCGCGGAGTTGAAAAACAAAATTCTATCACTACATCCAGCGCTATGCTAGGTTCATTTAAGGATGACGAAAGAACGCGCGTGGAATTTTTGAAGTTGATTTCCAATAAAAGAATATGAAAAATAAATCCAACAATAGAATTGTATGGATTACCGGCGCAAGTTCGGGCATCGGCAAATCAACTGTAAACGAATTTCTTTCTAACGGCATAAACATAGCGGCAAGTTCCCGCAAACCAGAAGTATTGAATAAAAATATCGATCCCAAATTCCGAAATTTGATTGCCTTCCATCCGCTTGATGTATCAGATTACAAACAAACCCAAGAGGTTTATAATTCAATAGCTGCTGACTCCAGGGTTGAATGTCTTATTAATAATGCAGGAATTACCACTTTCTCCGAAGCAAAGGAAGATAGTTTTGAAGTTATTCGCGAAATTATTAATGTGAATTTGCTTGGTGCAATCAATACGATAAAAGCGGTAATACCTGAAATGATAAATTCTAAAAACGGACTTATCATTAATATACTTTCGGTTGCAGCAAGAAAAATATTTAACAGAAGCAGCGCTTATGCAGCCTCTAAAGCAGGGTTGCTCGCCTACTCAAATGTTTTAAGAGAAGAATTGAGAGAATATAACATTCGAGTTGTTAATATTCTTCCTGGAGCAACAAAAACTCCGATATGGCATTCCAGCGTTTTAGAAAAATATTCAAATAGAATGATGTCGCCTGATGACATTGCCAAACTAGTATTTAACATTTATTCACAAAAGTCTAATGCCGTTTGGGAAGAGGTTGTTTTAAGACCTGTTAAAGGCGACCTTTAATTTTACTCCCTTCGTTTGATTTTTATTCTTAGACAACACAACCGATTATATTGCTCTGCGTCACTCGCAAAATAAACTGGTTACTATTTTAAAAAAATATTTTGCTATTGATACTTACGATAATTAAGTTCTTAACGTCCGATATAGAAATTATTTTTGTTCATCTATTGTTGTTAATAAACAAAACTCAAAAATTATTAATTGGAGCCTCAATGAAAAAAATAATTGCTTCAATTCTTGCCTTAAGTTTTCTTTTCATGTTAAACTCATGCGACAAGAAAAAGAAAAATGTTACCGAACCTGAAGAAGAAGAATCTGTTACGGTTGTAGTTAGTTCGACGTCTTCAGGTTCAGTTGAAACAGATGCAGGTTTTGGTCTTTCGATAGTACCAGGTGTAGTTCCGCCAAATGAAAGCGGTCAAAGCGCGAGCGTTACTTTTTCAATAGAAACCGGAGTTGATTCACCCGCTCCGATTATGACAGGCGCTGCATTGAATTCATCAGTCTCTAAGTTTGGACCTGAAGGGTTTAATTTTCAATGGCCTGTCAGAACTTTATTCCCCTATTCGGGAGATGTTGCTGACCTATCGGTCGCCTTCTATGATCCTTTAGATCAGCAATGGGTGCTCGTGCCAAAATCTGAAGTGGATATCAATAATAATACAATTACTGCCGACGTTCTCGAACTGGGCTATTATGCGGTTGTTAAGGTTTCCAGCGGGCTGGCAAAAGACAATAGTGAATGGAGTGACGGAGGTTTTATGTTTTCGGGCGAATCGGGCTACTATTATACATTAACAGTTGCTTCGGTTACCAACTTCAAATATCCATGGCAGGCAAGATACTATGGTAATAGGATAGTCGGTTCTACGGGTTCTTCGGGGAGTAATGCGACTGGCGGGCCGAGGCAGCCTACTACAATACATCTGCCGCAGGCAACCTATCAAATATGGATAACCAGAACACAACCCGGAACATTATCTCAGTTACCGAAAATTTACACCTATTCAGTACCGGCTTCCGGAACAATCAGCCAGGCGGTTACTTACACATCGGCATTAAGCAGCGGTAGCGGCTGGGCTACGCTGCAAATGCCGGGCGGTGGAAACTGGGTCGAAGGACGTCCGGATGGATGGGCTGCCCCTACTACCACATACGGTACAGGCGAGTTTCAGGCTACTCTGACCTGGATTAATTCAGCAAGCGCTACCGCAGATATCGATCTGCATCTTTTTGGTCCCAATGATTTACATGTTTACTGGAGTAATGAGGCGCCTTCCGGAAGCGCATTTCAATTAGACAGAGACTGGATAAGCGCATTAGGATATGCCACGGAAAATATTTACAGTGTTTCAACAATTCCGTCGGGCAATTACGAAATATATGTAAATCTCTATAGTCTGTATGCCGGTTCTTCCGGGAATTATAACGTGAGAATAATTTATAAGGGCGCTGTTAACTCGTATTCCGGCAGTTTATCAACTCCAAATCAGAATGATGATGATAAATCTAAAATGGTAAAGATCAGATCGTTCACAAAATAAAATTAATAAAAAAAACCTCCGGTTCATGCCGGAGGTTTTAAATCGGTCAGTGTTTCTTGTTTAGTCTTGAATATCGAATCTACAGTTGGGGTTTCCGCCTCTGAATTTATGACCAAACCCGAAATCGCCCCGCCCAAATCTTCCCTCAAAGTTTCTTGTACCGAAACCGCGGTGATTTTTCCAAATCTCTTTCTGTTCATCATCTAAAATATTATTAATGCTCATCCAGAGGTCAATTCTCGATTTGGCGAGATTACTTTTTAATTCAGCGTTTTTGTCAATTAGGCTTTTAATCTTTTCTGAATTAGGTTTATCATCATCCATAAGCTTTCGGATTTCGAGCTGATTTTTTCTTATCTCTGCTTGTACATCAATATTTTTCTTTTGATGTTCGTAATGAAGTGCATCAAATTTTTCTTGCTGTTCTTTTGTTAAGTCAAGAATGTCGATCATTCTTTCGCCCTTTACTTGCTTTTTCTGCAAAAACATTTTTCTTTGAACCTGGGGTTGGGCGAAATTTAATCCTGCAAGTGCAAGAAGCAGTGTTACTAAAAGAATCCTTTTCATTTTGTTTCTCCTTATTTTTAATTGAATTGTTTATTCGGTATTTTGACAAAAGGATTACAAGGCAGGTTTAAAATTAGTCTGATTAAACCTTATAGATGCGAAAGATGTCAAATTAGCAGTTAGAAATCGAATTTATGGAACTAAACGATAAAGAACTCGTTGAAAAATTTTTAAACGGAAGCGAACAAGCATTCAATGAGATTGTAAGACGGTATCAAAAAAAAATCTATTGGCATGCGAGACAGATGCTTGGCAATCACCTCGACGCCGATGAAGTTACACAGGAAGTATTGATTGTGATATATAATAAAATAAATAAATTCAATTTTGAATCGAATCTTTATACATGGATCTATAGAATTACGTCAACAAGGTCATTGAATTTAATAAAAAGAAAAAAAATTAAGCAATTCTTTTTTATAGACGATGAAAATGAAAATCAATTTGCCGATTCTTCCGATATAGTGGGGGATATAGAAAAAAAAGAAAAACTTGAACGTGTGGAAAAGAATCTGCAAAAACTACCTCCGAAACAGAGGCAGGTTTTTATCTTGAGAAATTTCGAGCAATTATCTTATGAAGAAATTTCTGAAATTACAGGGAAAAGCGTTGGCGGATTGAAGGCAAATTATTTTCACGCATTACGGAAAATAACGGAGATGCTGAATGAATAAGCAGACTAAAGAAAAAATTTTACTTTATCTTTCAGACAAAATGAAAGAAACAGAAAAAAGAAATTTTGAAGAAGAACTTCAAAATTCTCCGGCTCTGGAAAATGAACTCGCACAGTTAAACGCAAAAATTGAAGAATTTAAAACTCTTTACATTACAGCAGAAGACACAAATTATTTTAATAATATTCTGCCGCGGGTAAAGGAAAAACTTCAACAGCAGACGGATAAAAAACTATTTACCTGGCGGAGGGCATTTGCTTTAGGTTTCGTTTCAATAGTATTAATTGTACTCATGTTTAGGACCGAACCCGGTGATAAACAATTCTTATCTATAAACGGGGAAACAGAACAAACTTTTTCTGATGAAGAAATCATAGATGAATTTCTAACATCAAGATATCCTTTATTCTTCAGTTCCGGGTTCGAAGATGAGGATTCTGAATTGGAACTTTACTCGCTTTCGGAAATAACGCCGGAAGAATACATTGAATATAATAACTTGACTTATTCGTTCGAATTTTATGATCATCTTCGAAGTCTGGATAACGAAGAAATAGACAGAGTATTTTCTTACTTAAGCGATAAAAAAATTCTTTAGGAGTTAATATGAGAAGAATAATCTTAATATCAGTAATTGCGGTGCTTTCAGCCGGACTTTTAGAAGCGCAGCCTCAGCCGCCTTTCAAAAAAAGAGGAATGCATTTCAATAGACTGGAAGAGCTCGAAAAAATAAAAATTATTGAAGCGTTGAATATGGATGAGGAAACCACATTGAAATTTTTCGCAAGAAGGAAACAGCATCTTGATGAACAGTTTAAACTGATTGAGGAAAGAAATTTTCTTCTAGACGAAATACAAACGATCCTTGGGGAAGACAAAAACGCGGATGAAAAATATTTTGTTAAAAAAATTGATCAAATTTCTGAGATAGAAAAGAAAATTGTTAAAGAAAGAACAAGTTTTTTCGATTCTCTGGACGAAATATTTACCAAAGAACAAATCGCAAAATTTATTCTTTTCGAATATAGATTTAAGCAGCAGGTTCGTGAAGCGGCATTCAAACGAAGAAGTCAAGTAGATTAAGCCGTTTCGATTAGTTTTAGAAAGTTATACAGACCTCGTCTCAAAAAAAATTATCCCGGAATAAATATAGGGTTGATTTTTGTTGAGTCGAGGTTTATTTTTTGAGGCGTTTTTTGCGGAAGTGGTGAAATTGGTATACACGCTACTTTGAGGGGGTAGTGCCCGTTAGGGCGTGCGGGTTCAAGTCCCGCCTTCCGCACTCTCTGTCTTAAATAAAATAAGGATATTCAAATGAAACAAATTCTTTTTGGACTTTTATTCGTTGCTCTTACTACTATCGTTTTCGGTCAGAATGCTGAAATGGATCCTGATGCTGCCAAAAATTACAATGATGGAAACAATCTGCTAAAATCCGGTCAACTGGATGAAGCATTACATAAATATAATGCAGCTTTAAAATCTTCTAAGGACTACCGTATTTTTTATCAGAAAGCCGTTACACTCAAAAAGATGAATAAATACACTGAAGCTGAAGATGCATTCAAAAAAGCTATTGAATCTAATCCGAATTTTGATATTGCTTATAATGGACTCGGAGGCACGTATTTTGTCGACGGTCAATACCGCAATGCAATTGAAGCATTCAAAAAATTTGGTGAATTAACTTCCAAAGCCGCCCATAAAAAGCAGGCTAATGAATATATCGCAAGAGCTTATGCTAAACTTGGCGAAGAGGCAAAAAGGGACGGTAAATATAACGATGCGATTGATTTTCTCGTTAAGGGTACTGAATATTTTGATTTTGATGCCGGCTATCTGCTCTTAGCCGAAGTTTATGTCGAAACAAATAATTATGACAAAGCCCTTGAGGCAGCTGATAAAGCTCTCAACAGCCGTAAATCAATTCCAAGAGGCGCACCTTTCTATTATAAGGGGAAAGCATTTAAAGGAATGGGAGATATTGCTAAAGCAAAAGAAGCTTTTGAGGAAACAAAGAAAGATCCCAAATATAAAAGCTTAGGCGAATACGAACTAAAGTTATTATAAGAAAAAAAACCCTCGCTTGTCGAGGGTTTTTTTAAATGAATAAATCCTAAAGAAGACTGAACATAAAAGTTGCGCTGAACATTAAGGCGGTAATAGATTTCTCATCGCTGGTCAATGAATTACCAAGATCAATCTCTTCTTTCCCTAACAAATTATAAAAATGATATTTTGCGGAAATGTCCACATCGACTTTTGGCAGCAGGGTAAATTCTGCGCCAAGGCCAACGCCCAAACCAACGCGTGAAAATGAGTCGCTTTTGAATGTTGATGAATTTACTTTTGTTTCCATTTCGCCGAAGCTGTTAAAATTAATGTCTAAAGCAAGATAAGGGGCAAGCGGTCCCGGAATTAATTTCCATTCGCCTCCTACTCCAAGAGATAGAATACTGCCGGATATTTCAATACCGCTGTCTTCGCTGCCGAGCATAGTATAGTATACCGAACCTACTATTTTAAGAGGCAATACCGGCAGACTGAGCTTAGCTTTACCGCCAATATGCAGTTCAGAGCCCAAGCCTAAACCGCCATCGCTAATTTTCTCGGTGTAATAATCAGGAGCCTGAAAACTGGATATGCCTCCGCTCAATCCGAGTTTTAATCCCTGCGCGAAGATGAAAGTTGAAGATAAGAGAATCATAATTGGAATTAGAAGTAATTTTTTCACATTTCCTCCCAAAAGAATTAGTGATAATGTTTAATATAAATAATTCCCGTAACATTTAATCGAAGAAAAATTAAGTTTTTGTAACTCGGTTTGATGGAGACTATATTTTTTCTTGACTGCTTCTTTCATTATATTTCATCATTATTTTCGTAATAAATGAAAGATTAATGAAAGATATCTTGTTGATATTTCTTTTTCTCGGCATAATTACTACAGCTTTACTGATCACCGAATATATAGCAAAATCCCGAAAATCTCTCCAAGAATTATCTCGAAAGAGCCTGCACATAATTTCTTGTTTGTTAGCGGCTATCAGTCCATGGATTATTGAGTACCGGCACTTGTGCTATACAGCGTTCTTTATGACAATTGCGACATTAGTTCTTCTCAAGTTTAATTTGCTCAGGGGAATTGACTCCCATCAAAGAAAGAGCTGGGGTATTTTTTTCCTATCGCTCGCGTATTTAGCGCTTATTTTATTCCTTGAAAATCATAAATGGATTATTACCGTCTCGCTGGTTATACTAGCCTTGGCGGATTCTTTTGCAGCTTTAACCGGTAGTTACTTCAGCAAAAAATATTTTAATCTTTCCAGCGATAAAAAATCTATACCGGGTTCGATAGTATTTTTCTTAACAACGACTATAATTCTAACTTCTTTTTATGTGGTTGGATATAACACCGTCATTGTGTATTCTGCTGTTGCGGAATTGAAATACTTTATTCTATTTGCCGTTATGGCATCTGTAATCTTGACTGTGTTTGAAGCGATTTCATCAAAAGGATTTGACAATTTTTCCGTTCCAATTATCACGGCTGTTTTGCTTTACACTCTGGTTCAAAGCGGCGGGCATGAATTAATAATTTCGTTTTCGTCGGGGATGCTATTAGCCGGTGCAGTTGCTTTTATTTCTTACAAAGTCCGATTTCTTACCTTAAGCGGGGCTTTTGCCACTTTTTTACTAGCGGGTTTTATTTTTGGATACGGAGGATGGAAATGGAGTCTGCCTATTCTTACTTTCTTCGTACTCTCAAGTTTACTTTCAAAAATCCGGAAAGGTATTAACGAAAAAGTTGAAACTTATTTTGAAAAAACAAGCGTGCGCGATCACATGCAGGTATTTGCCAACGGCGGGTTAGGGGGCATTCTCGTTATTATAAATCAGATTGCTCCAAATGAATTATTCTATTATATGTACATCGCATCGCTTGCTGCGGTTTGCGCTGATACTTGGGCTACCGAGATTGGAACATTGATTAAAACGCGGACGTATAACATTTTAAATTTTAGAATAACGGAACAGGGAATATCGGGGGGGATATCTGCATTGGGAACATTCGGCGGTTTACTTGGCGCTTTCGTTATTTCATTATCCGGATTCTTTTGGATTCAAGCCGACACACTTAATTATTTTTTATTGATAATTCTTTCGGGGTTATTTGGCACTTCTTTCGATAGCTTTTTAGGAGCGACGATACAAATTCAATATAAGTGTAAACTCTGCAGTAAAATTACCGAGAAAGAGAATCACTGCGGACAGAAATCAATTCCTTTCAAAGGTTATGAATGGATTAATAATGACATCGTTAATTTATTATCCGGCGCTGCCGGAATTTTTATGATAACAATATTAAGCGGACTGCTGTAAAATATGATTAAAGCTACATCAATAATTTTATTGTTTCTTCATACGGTAATTCTGCCGCAAACGGCGCCGGATGATTTTGGCAAAGCCAAGCATTTATTTAACTCCGGCGATTACGCTGCTGCACACATTATTTTTCAAAAACTCTCTTTAGATGTAGATATAGAAAAATACTTGTCATCAACCGCCAAATATTACTCTGCAGAATGTTTGTTTAACTTGAAACAGATAGACGGGGCAATCTCAGAGTATGAGGAATTTATTTCAATTCACCGGTTCTCTAACTTCAGGGATATAGCGTTGTTTAAACTGGGAACGATTTATTATGAAAGCCGCCAGTACAGAAAATCACGAGAATCTCTGCTGAAAATTATCCGCGAATATCCTGCCAGCGAGTTTAAAGGCTCCGCTTATTATTGGATTGGCAAATGTTTTACAGCCGAGGACAGATTCGGCGAAGCCGAAGAATTTCTAAAAGAAGCTATATCCGACCAAACAAATAAATATATTGATCATACTCTTTATGCGCTCGGTAATCTATACGAAGAAATCAGCCGCTGCGATGAAGCAATTGTTCATTTCGATGAACTTCTTGCTTATTATAAAGAGAGCAGCCTTATCCCATACGCACAGTTACGAATTGGAGTCTGCTATTTCAAGCTCGGCGAATATGACAAAGCTGTGCTTGAATTGTCCGATCCGGCGATTAATGAACTGCCGGGTAATTTAAGGAATGAAGCAAATTACATTCTTGCAAATTCTTTTTTGAGATTGAAAGAATACAAGAACGCCTCCGATACTTATAAAAAATTACTCGATGAATATCCTGACGAAAAAATTGCGCGAGAAGTAGAATACGGGTTAGCCTGGATAAGCTTCCAAATGAGAGAATACGAAGATGCATTTAATACTTTTAACAAGCTTTCGAACAGCGGAAGAGATTCAATTGCGGTAAATTCATTTTACTGGAAAGCTGAATCGAAAAGGTATTTAGGCGATACGGAAGAAGCGGCTAAACTTTATACCACCTTTCTTGAAGTATATCCTCAAAGCAAACTTGTACCTTCGGTAAAATATAATCTCGGAGTAATTGATTTCAGCGCAAAAAGGTTTGCCGAATCGGAAAGAAATTTAATTGCCGCTCTATCATCGGAAAACAAGGATGTGCTTGGGAAGGCTAATACGCTCTTAGGTGAATTAGCTCTAAATAAGAAAGATTTTGAAACTGCACGAATGTATTTTACCGGTGCAATAAGAATTTCTTTTCTTGATGATGTTATTGCAAACAGAGCCATTCTTGGATTGGGTGTTGCCGAGTTCTCATTGAATAATTTCGACGAAGCCATAAACAATCTGATGGATCTGTCGGTGCGCCACCAAAGATTTGAAACAGTTAAAGTGAATTTTTATCTGGCAGAATCTTACTTCGCTAAAAAGAATTATGATAACGCTTTGCGGTTCTATTCGAGGGTGAACACCGAAGAAGAACCGTTAAAAAGATTGACGCTTTACGGCAGGGCTTATTCGTACTTTAATTTGAAAGATTTTCCTAACTCACTTTTCTATTTTAAAGAGTATGTTAAAATATATCCCAACGATGAAAACTATTCTGAGTGCCGGCTGCGCCTTGCCGACAGCTACTACGGGATTAAGGATTTTGAGAGCGCAAGCCGGATTTACGGGGAAGTATTTACCAAAGATCCCCGGGTTTTAAATAATGACTTTGCCTATTATCAATACGGTCAGTCTTTGTTCAAAGCCGGAAAATCGAGAGAGGCAATTGAAAAGTTTGAAACTCTTCAGAAAAAATTCCGTCAATCGCGCTATGCTGATAATTCTCAGTATTTGATCGGATGGATCTATTTTCAGCAGAGCAACTTTTACGAAGCAATCAAAAATTATAAAGAAATATTTGCAAGATACCCGCGTTCTGCAATTAAGCCCGTGGCAATATATTCGATCGGCGATTCTTATTATAATCTCGGAGAATATGATTCTGCATTGATTTATTATGGGAAGTTGATTAATCAGTTCCCTAACACTCAGTATGTTATTGATGCAATTAACGGAATTCAATATTCTTATCTTGCCAAAGACGAGCCTGATAAAGCAGTGAAAGTTATTGATGAATATGTCAAAAAAAATCCTTCGGCAAAGATCAGCGAAGAAATATTTTTAAAGAAAGGCGAGACGTATTATAGTTTGGGACGTTACTCCGAGGCTCGAAACGGTTACCTCGAATTTATAGAGAAGTTCCCTAAAAGCGGTTTTCTGCCTGAAGCATATTACTGGGTAGGAAAGAGCGCATCAATTACGGGCAACGATGAAGAAGCCACGGGATATTTTCAATTTGTAATTGATCGTTATCTTAAATCTAAATACGGCATTGACGCAGTTCTTGAATACGGGAAAATTTTATTTAAACAGAAAGATTTACAAAAAGCTCACGATGTTTATAAAACGGTTATTCCAAAAGTTCCGGATGATAAACGCGTGCCCGAAATTATTTTTGAAAAAGCGCTTGTCGAGATTGAATTGAATAATATATCCGCGGCTTATCAATCCTTTAATGAGCTTATTAATTATTATGACGGCACAATATTCGGAGCAAAAGCTAAAATAGAGTTAGCAATACTCGAGATGGCAAGATTGCAATACGATAATGCTGTCAGCCTTCTAAGGGAATTAGGCGAACGAAGGACAGATGATATCGGAGCTCAGTCGCAATATCTGATAGGTGCAGCATTCTATGAGCAGGCAAAATATAATGAAGCAATTCTGGCTCTGGTTCGTGTGAGGTCGGTGTTTTCCGACTATGAACCGTGGTATTCGAGAGCTTTGTTGAAACTCGGCGACTGTTATGTGAAATTGAATGATAAAAGAAATGCAAGGGATATGTACCGTGCAGTTCTAAACAAGCATTCTCGCAACGAGTTAGGCGCCGAAGCAAGGGAGAAGTTAAATAAACTATGAAAAAAATAATCGCGGTAATATTACTTTTTTCCTCTGCTGTTTTTGCTCAAAGGGAAAACGCAGGGCAAAGTATTGAGCTGCCGGATTTTGTAATTACGGGCACGCAATCTGTCGTTATTCCTGAAATGGAAAAAAAGAAACCTCCGGTGCTATCGATTATGTCGGATGATTTTTTTAGGCCGGTTTTTTCATCCGAGCAGATTAATTTGAATACATCTTCAAATCCGGTGCGCCGCGAAGTTGATCTTTTCGAAAGCGCTGTCTCAAATGCCGGGTTGTTAATTCTCGGTGCTGGGTTATTCACTTTGCCTACCGGCGATTTTTATTTTAATCAAGGATTCAATAATGCGCTGATTCGCTCTCATGTCTGGGGATCAAAAATTATAGATTACGAAGAATACTCGGGGGATAATGAATCCGGTATCTCGGGTTCAGCCGATTTTTTCCTCAGCAGCAAATCAAATTTTTTGCCCGGAATGAAAATTTCAGTCAACGGTAATTACTCGCGCGATTCATATTACTTCTTTGCCTCGGATACTCCTTGGTTGAAAAGAGAAACTGAATTGACTACTGCCGGCTTTGAATTAAGCAGCAGGCACGACAATTCTTTGAAATATGGGATAATAGGCAAGGGTGATTTTTTCAACATTAAGAATAATATTTTCAAAGAGAATAAATACAACGGGAAAGCTTTCTTGAATATGTATTTTTCAAAATTTGGAGTGGGAGCGGATATTAATATTCTTAATCAAAAGCTGTTCAAATCCACCGGCAGCAGTAGTTATACATTTTATGATACAGATGCATATTTTTTATTCGATGCATCAAACTCATTTTTGATTAAATTCGGCATTAATTACTCTAAGCTCGATACAATCTCAAAAATATCTCCACAAGTGAACGCAGCTGTAAAACTCGAGAAAAACCTTTCTTTCTTCGGTGAGTACAAACCTTATTCAGAGTTTATGACCGCGCAAGATTTGCTCAGGGAAAATAGGTATCTCAGCGAAAACGGAGCCGAAAACATTTTAATTAGAAATAAAAATGTTTCCAAATTTATCATCAAATATGAGCATGAAAGATTTCTCGGGATTGATTTGGGGATAAGTTTTTCTACAATAGATAATCTGCCGTTTTTCAGCGACGATATTTCCAGAGGAAAATTTGAAATTAATTTGGCTGACGATGTTAAAGATTTCAAAGCTTTCCTCAAATTGGATTTTCACGGCGGACCTCTGGGAGATTTTTACGGAAATGTCTCCTATAATTACTTGAAAGACTCTGACGGAATGGAAATTCCTTATAACAGTCCTTTTCATATTTCCGCGCTTTATGGATTTGATTTATCAAGCGGGATTAATTTATCGGCAAGATTGAATTATTTTTCAAGCTCGTATTCTGATTATAAAAATGAAAAAAATATTCCTTCGTATATTGATTTATCGTTTTATCTTAAGTATAATTTATTTGGCGGACTTATTATAACTGGAGCGATAGAAAATATTCTGAACAAGGACAATTTTATTTATAAAGGATATAAAGAAAAACCCTTCGATATCATCGGAGGAATAGAATATAGATGGTAGCCATAATTAACATATCCGGTATATGCAATGACAAAAGAAATTTTAATTGAAAATCTAACGAAACTTATTAACCTAAAAGAGAAAGAAAAAGAAATTGCTCTTTCTATATTACTTAGGGAGATAAGTTCAAAAATTGATTTCAACGACGCATTGCGGATCAACGAACTCGGCATTTTTCAGTTGAAGAAAGAACCCCTTCCGAGAGAGGAAAGAAAATCTCTTGTAGCTGTCTCAACAAAAGAAAGACGCACCCTCATCTATTCTCCGCTTTATGAGACTATTCCGGACGAGGTAGATAAACTATTTCAAACATTCCATCTGGATGAATTAGGTATATCGAACGAAGATGACGTGGAAAAAGCGTTGAGCCTAAGCTTCAATAAACCGCTGATACCTTTAGCTGGATTAACTGAAAAAAGTTCTGTCTCAAGAATTACAAAGACAGGAGAAGAGAACCTGCATTTTGAAGAAAAAATTCAGCAGCTTGTTGCAAGCGGAATAATACTTAAGGATTTTGATATTTGGGAATATTACTTGAACTCAGAAGTAAAAACTGTTGAAGCAAGTCAGGATGATATAAAAGATTTAGCTTTTGATACTAAGTTGTCGGCAGAAAAAGAACATGCTGAGATTAATGAAGAAGAACCGTCAAAGGATGAAACCGGAGAGCCTATCGCTGAACAATCTGACGAAGAGATTACTGATGACGAATCACTTCTAAACAAATGGCAGGAATTATCCTTTGAAAACACTGAAGACTCAGATAGAAAAATACCTCTTGAGGAAGAAACCCAAGAGTCCAGCGAAACCATAACGCCATCCAAACGGAATCTATTTGCAGAGCTGGAAGCATACCTAAAGGAAGACGAACACGATGATATAAACAACATTGAAAAAGTCTTTGATGAAAAAGAACCTGAGGCTGTGACTTCTCAAGAAATTTTGCAGGTTGCCCGGGAAGAAATATCGGCTGAAAAGAAAAAATCATTCTATCAAAATAAATGGTTCTTATCAGCTTCCGGCGCTCTTGTTCTATTTATCATTTTCATTTTATTTTTTATTTCCGGCGGGGATGAATCACTAAAAACAGAAAAACCGCCGCCTCTGACAAAAATTGAAATAACGGAAGAGGATATGCCTGCTAGTGAAGAACCGGTCGCTGAAATCGGATTGACGGGTGATGAGTTAAATAAGCGGAATGGGAACGAAACAAAGCCGGAATTAAAGACGGAAAATGCAACGTCTTTTGCCTCAGGTATGTATAGAAAAATTTCCACTGAAACACAGATTACCAATCAAGTGTTTTTTGACGGGACTTCATATACGGTGCAGGTTTCATCCTGGCGCAATGCTCAGATTGCCGAACGCGAAGTAAACAGACTGCGGGCAATGGGTTTTGATGCTTTCATCTATCAAGTTTTTTTAGAAGCTAAAGCCAGTTCATGGAACCGCGTGCGTATCGGTTATTTTAAAACTGTAGAGGAAGCGGAAGATTTTCTTATCAAGAATAAATTTTAATTTATATAGGGAGTAATATGAGCCTTTTCTCAATAATAGTTAAAGGCGGATGGCTGCTCATACCGCTGCTAATTTCATCTGTAATAGCTGTGGCAATAATTGTTGACCGCTACTTAGTCATTAAAAATTCTAGACTGAATGTTCCTACTTTTCTTGTAAAAATAAGAGCATATCTGAAAAAGAAGGATATTAAAGGTGCAGTAGATTTTTGTATAGAAGATAAATCACCAGCGGCAAATATTATTAAGAAGGGATTGAAAAAGTATCATCTGGGTCACGAAAGAGTTCGCGAAGCTATTGAAAACGCCGGGAAACAAGAGATCAACAAACTGGAAAAAGGATTATCTGTTCTTGCAACCATTTCTGGCATCGCTCCTTTGCTCGGATTTCTCGGCACGGTAACGGGAATGATTTCCGCATTTATGAAAATTGAAGACCTTCAGGGTGCGGCTAACCCGAGCGATCTTGCCGGCGGTATCTGGGAAGCCTTGATTACTACCGCTGTCGGTTTGGGAATTGGAATTATTGCCCTGACATTTTATAATTATTTAACCTCGGCAATTAACAAATTGGTTCTGGATATGGAAGTGATAAGTAATGATGTTGTTGATATAATTGAAGATGCCGGCAGTGAATAATTTAATCAGTGAAAAAGGAAATTGAGAGAATGAAATTTGAAATGTCGAATAAACCGCTAAGCATGTTCAGCTTTTCGTCTCTGACGGATATCGTAATGCTGCTGCTGATTTTCTTTCTTTTAACCTCTCAGTTTGTAATTCAGACCGGGGTTAAAGTGAAATTACCCGGAGCTAAAAACAACGAGCAGACATCACCGACACGCTTTGTCGTTACTTTAACTCAAGACTCAAGAGTATTTCTGGGCACATCTGAGGTCGGGCTGGAGGCTCTTGCAGCCAAATTAAGCGAGATATACGGACAAAAACCCGAATCCAATTTATTAATCCGGGCAGATAAAAATGTTTCTATCGACCTTGTCATTAAAGTCATTGATGCTGCTAAAGGGATTGGCATTGATAAATTTACTATTGAAACGGAAAAAGAATCGTTCTGATGAATAAACGAAGAACACATAACATCTCCTATTTAATTTCGATTTTTTCGCATATTGCGCTGTTATTTATTTTTATGGCATTTACTTTTACAATCGAACACAGCGAAGACGATATGGTTGAAATAGGATTCGGTACGTTCGGAAGGCTAAGTTCATCAGGCGCAATTGGAGAAAGAAAAGAAAACAATGAGAGTAAGACCGCTGTAAAAAAAGAACAGACTAATCAAAATGAAAGAGTTGAAATTCCGAAAGCCGTTAATGTTGATGAATCAAATACTGCCGCCGCAGAAAAATTAAAAAAGGAAGAAAAAAATCCGCCGGAAGAAGTTAAACCTTTGGTTTCGGAAAATAAAAATGCTGACGACGGGAGAGAATTAAGCGGCGACGGTTCGGGCAAATTCGGCTTCGATATTGACTTTGGAGGAAAGGGAATAAGAAAAATTTACAGCTATAATATACCTAAATACCCCGAAGGTGTCTCAAAGGAAATTGACGTGAAGCTTAGATTCACTATTTTGGCTGACGGAACGGTCGGAAGAATATTTCCACTTATAAAAGCTGATGCGAGACTCGAAACTGCGGCAATCAATTCATTAAGACAATGGCGCTTCGAACCTCTCCCGTCTGCACAGAAGCAAGCTGAGCAGACGGCGATGATTATCTTTCCGTTCCGTTTGGAATAGTCTTTTTTATATCTGAATAGTAAAATTTGTAGAAGAAGTATTCAAGCAGGGTTAATAATAATAAAGAAACAGTATCCCTGTCCACAAATTTCCCGAATCCTTCAGGTTCAAGAAAAACTTTGACAATTAATGTAGATATTGGCCATCCCACTGAAAATATTAGAGTGATAAAAGCAACATTTATCGCCGCTGAACTAAATGACTCTGTTTTAAGTTTTTTATAAAATATATAACCCGCAAAAATAATATGGGCGGCGAATATGAAAACAATAACCATTAGTTATGCCTGCCGCTTTTATTGATACGGGCGTTGATTATTTGAACGCCGACCAGTCCGCCGAGCGAACCAAATATTGAATTTACTGCCAAGTTGTTGAGTATAACCGAAAAAGAATATAGCCAGGAAAAGCCGTAGTTTTTTATGTCGTCGTATACATTATTAAGCATCATGTGAATCTGTTCGCGCAGTTCTTCTGATATGGGGAAGGATGATATCATAGAATGAAGCTCTGGGAAGGCTGAGACTATATCATTCGTTTTTGTTATGAATGTTATCAGCAATTCAAAAATACTTCCAAATAGTGCGGCATATAAACCGGTGAATAAACCCAACATCAATCCGCGTGATAAAATTATTCGTCCAGTAGAACCTGTTGATTTACGATCAAGCAGAATAGATAAATAAGCTGCGGCAGGAATTATTAAACAGCAGGAAAAACTCTTTGCAACCGGAACTATCTGCATTACTCCGGCTCCAAATCCGCAAACGAACGAAGACAAATATTTTTTCAAATTATTATTTCTCCTGCACTGTTCTTAAATCATGAATAAGCGTACTTAAGCCGACTGAAATATATGCAAATAGAATCATACCCCAAAAAATACCGCTAAGGAAAGCAATGTTTTTGTTATAGCTGTAAACCGAAAATTTTACGAACACTACATCAGTAAACATTATCAGAGAAGCAAAATAAAATAATTTTACATCGGGGAGATTAATTTTTCTAAAAAGATTCAACAATGCAGCAGATAGAGCTCCGAAATAAATTCCTAAACATCTGGCGCAGACCAAAGTGGAAAACCCTCCATATTCAATAACCTTAGAGGGATTCTGATGACAGACAGCGGAATAAAATCCGCCCGTGAAAAATCTTAAGAATGAAAATACATTTGAAACGTGCAGCAATAATTCGGAAAATACTCCAGCGAGCCAGAGAAATATGAGAATGAATAATGTGCTTCTTAATAACATGTCTTAAAATCCGATACTTTCAAGTTTGTATCTTAGTATTCTTTCCGGAGTTAGAATGTAAAGATAATTTTCAAAGACTGATGCTTCAACGATTTTTTCGCCGGGTTCGAGTTGAGGAACAAAAAGCCGGAAATTAGAATCTTGTTTTGATAAATCCAAAATTTTTACAGACGATTCGTCGCTTATACACAGAATATTCAAAAGTATATTTATTGTTAGATTATTCATCTCCGGATTTATTTTCACTAACCCGAAGCCGTACTGATCGTAAACAAAAATTAAATTATTATCGACCGCAAAAATTTTACCGTCGTGTGCAACTGCAAGGTGCGTCGGATTACGCAGAGAAAAAATGCCTGCATCATTGCCGCCGATTTGAAACTGGAATTCGCCGCTTAAATTATACTTTAAAACTCTAAGATTATCCGAGTCAAGAATATACAGATCGCCTTGCGGAGAAGTAACACAGCTAAGAGGATATGCAAAGGAAAAACCACTGTTGCCGCTCTGTGATTTTACTTCGAATAAAAAATTAAGGTCCTTGTCAAACACCTGAATTCGGTTGTTATTTTTATCAGTGACAAATATTCGAAGAACGGTTGCAAATACGTCCGACGGTTCATCGAATGCTGATTGTGCCCAACCGAACCCACCTATTGATTTAATAATTTTACCCGCTAAATCCATTTTAATTATTTCATTGCTTTCGGCATCGCAAACAAAAATATACCCTGCAGTTGAAATTGAGAAGCTGCATGCATTTTCGAAACTTCCGATGAACTCCGGCACTTTATTGTCTTGGGCGGCAGTGCAAACCGTAAATAAAAGAATTATGCTTAATATCTTATTCCTCATGAACTAAATATAAAAATGATTGCTATGAGAAAAAAATCAATTTGCGGGCAAAGAAAATTGCAGATCATTCATCCATTATAAGGCTTTTTTGTAAAATTTTATTTTTATTGATTCACATGCTTTAATAAATTAAATTTCGAAACGTTATGAACAATATTTTATTCATAAAACTCTGCGGTGCGGGCAACGATTTCGTCTTAATTGATAAAAAGATGAATGCCGGGTTTGATCTCAGTCCGGAGTTTATCAGAAATGTCTGCGATAGAAGATACGGCATCGGGGCAGACGGTCTATTAGTAATAGGGGATTCTGAAAACACAGATTTTACAATGGAATATTATAATTCGGATGGTTCTTTAGGTTCTTTATGCGGCAATGGTGCCAGATGTGCGATTAAGTATGCCGACTTTAGTTCGCGGCTGAAAAATAAAACTGCGGTCTTTTCTTGCAGAAATGTATCATATTCGGGGGTAGTTTTGGATGATGAACTGATTCGGTTCAATCTTAATGCGCCGTCCAAAATCAAACTAAATTTTAAGATAAAAGCGTTTAATCAACTTATCAATGCTTCTTTTGCGGATACCGGTTCGCCGCACGTCGTCATCCATATTGGCGAAGTTTTGAAGGATACGAAATCAGCCGTTTCCGGCTATAGTGAAATTTCAAAATTTCCTACAGAAGAATTAGGCAGGGAAATACGATATCATAAAGATTTTGCACCTGGCGGAACAAATGTTAATTTTATTTATCCTGATAAAGATAGAATTTTTATTAGAACATACGAACGCGGAGTGGAGAATGAAACGCTTGCTTGCGGCACAGGTTCAGTTGCTTCTGCTTTAATTGCTTATTTGAACTTTGACTTTAAACCGCCGGTTAAGATAATTACATTCGGCGGGGAAGAACTTGTTGTAAATTTTAATTTTAAAGACGGGACTTTTAGGGATATCTCTTTGACCGGTCCCGCTAAGATTACTTTTCACGGAGAATTAAAAATCTAATATTAAGGGGAATAAATGGGAAAGGTTATTTTTTCAATTAAATACGAAATTCTGCCCGATAAAAGGGACAATTATCTTGATGTTGTTAGAGAATTGAAATCTCTGGTTAAAGCGGAAGGATTGGATAGTTATTCTGTTTTTGAAATGAAAGGCAAGCCTAATCACTTTGAGGAAGTTTATCTTTTTTCAGGTAAAGATGCCTACGAAGCTTTTGATGATCAACCCGATGAACGAGTGGATATTTTGATGAATAAATTATCCGATATGATCAAACAACAGACAACGCAGTATTCAACTCTTTTTGAGATTTGATTTAGAATTTAATTTGATAAATAACGTTTACTAAAATAATTGATTTGGTGAATATGTTAGAATACATCGGCGCTATGCATATGCACTCCGTCTATTCAGACGGATCGGGGCAGGTAGATGAGATAGCCCGTTTCGCCGATGAAGTCGGACTGGATTTTATAATACTTACCGATCATAACACACTTAGAGCCCTTGACGAAGGCAAGGAGGGTTGGTACGGTAAAACCTTGCTTCTTGTCGGCTGCGAGATCAACGATAAACAAAATTTGAATCATTACCTTGCACTTGGTATTTCAGATAATCCCTCTACCCGTCTGCCCGCAAGGAAATATGTAAAAATGGTTAAAGATGCCGGTGGAATTGGCTTTATTGCCCATCCGCACGAAAAAAGATCTTCCATGAAGGAACATCCCCCATATCCCTGGGTTGAATGGAACACTGAAGATTTTACAGGAATAGAGATTTGGAATCACATGTCGGAATGGATGGAAGGATTGACGGAGCAGAATAAATACAATTATTTTATTCATCCGCTGCGAAGCATCGTTTCCCCAGCTGAAGAAACATTAAAAGTCTGGGATCAGCTAAACCTCAAGAGAAAAGTAGTTGGAATAGGAGGAGTTGACGCCCACGCGCACAAAGTAAACTTATTGGGATTTTTTGAAGTTGAAGTCTTCCCTTACAAAATACTCTTCAAATCAATAAGGATGCATATTCTTTCCGAGGGGAAAATAGAGAATTCTAATACCGCCGAATCTCTTGAAAATGCAAAAAAAATAATTTATAATGCCCTCGGTGAGGGCAGATGCTTCTTCTCAAATTATTATAGAGGAGATGCGAAGGGATTCCGCTTTTTCGCAAGGAATTCAAAGAAAATTTATCAGATGGGAGATACAATACCCAAGCCAGGCAGAACGGTTCTGCATGTTAATTTACCAGGAGGCTCTGCTCTTATTAGATTATTCCACAACGGAGAAATGATTGATTCGGTTGAAAATATTGAAGCGGCGTTTCAGGTGAAGGAAAAAGGTCATTACCGCGTGGAAATCTATAAGGATAATTATCCCTGGATTTATTCAAATCATATTAGAATTGCAATCTGATTTTTTATATCTTTCCACCCTATTTTTCAGACAATATTGATTTAACTTTCAAAAAGAGGTATTTGTGTTAGCTAAAAAGAAAAAACTAACTAAAAAACAAATTAAAGAAGATAAACTCGTAACTTCATATTATCAGGTAAAAAGTTTTTATGAAGAAAATCAATCCAAAATGTTTATGGCTGCAGGAACCCTTCTCGTAATTTTAGTTGCTATATTTTGGTATTCGTCAAAAGTTGAACAAGATAATCTGGCGGCTACCGCAGCCTTAACAAGAATTATCCCGATATACGAAAGCGGGGCTTTTCAAGAAGCTATTGACGGAAAAGCAGGAACAAATTTGATCGGGCTTAAAGAAATTGTTTCTCTATATTCGGGAACGGAACAAGGTGAGGCTGCAAGAATTTACCTTGCAAATGCTTATTACTTTTTAGGGCAGTTTGAACCTGCAAGATTGAACTATGATGATTACTCCGGTTCTAATAAATTATTAATTGCTGCTGCACATGCAGGGTTAGCCGCTTGTGCAGAAATCGAAGGTGATTATGATGAAGCCGCCTCTTTCTATAAAAAAGCCGCTAATGTTACCAATGACAATCCGCAGAACGGCGAATATCTTCTCGCTGCTGGTAAAAACTTAATTAAAGCCGAAAAAAACGCCGATGCCGAAGAAATTTTAAATTCTATCACAGAAAAGTATAAAGAAAGTCAGGCAGCCGGCGAAGTGGAAAGATATCTTTCAGTATTGAAATAATTAATTTAATTACACAATCCTATTCGGGAAAAATTAATGGCAGATACATCAGATTTTAGAAACGGACTGATTATTAAATTTAAAAACGATCTTTATGCAATTATAGAATTTCAACATGTAAAACCTGGCAAAGGTGGCGCTTTTGTCAGAACCAAGTTAAAAAATATGCGGACCGGAAGAGTTCTTGAGAACACATTCCGTTCCGGCGAATCGGTTGATACTGTCCGTGTCGAAAGAAAAAAATATCAATACCTTTATAAGGATGGCGAAAGCTTTGTTTTGATGGATAATGAGACCTTTGAACAGATTAGCGTTCTTCAGGATTTATTCGGTGATAACAAAGCTCTGTTGAAAGAGAGTGAAGAAGTTGAGCTTCTTGTTGATGAAGCTGATAATATAATCTCCGCAGAAATGCCGGTTTTTGTTTTTCTCGAAGTAAAGGAAACCGAGCCGGGTTTCAGAGGCGACACGGCTACAAACGTAATGAAACCAGCAACGCTCGAAACGGGAGCCATTGTTAACGTACCTCTTTTTATTAATGAAGGAGATACAATAAAAGTTGATACCCGTACGAATGCATACGTTGAAAGAATAAAATCAAAATAATAAGAAGAAAAAACTATGGACGTAAATTTATTAAAACGATTGATAAAAATGGTTGAGAACAGCGGCATAGCAGAGTTTTCAGTTCAAGAGGGGGATCTTAAAGTTAAGATATCCAAAAACTCAAAAACAGCAATGCATCACGAAATTTATTCGCCGCATATCCAGCCGCCGCATAATGTAGCTACTTCCTCGGTTCCCGTCGCAGCCACGGAAAAAGAATTGATGGAGAAAAGCACAAATCTATACGAAATTAAATCTCCGATAGTCGGAACATTTTATCGCGCCCCTGCGCCCGATGCCGATCCATATATTCAGATTGGAGATACAGTCTCCGAGGGAACGGTTCTTTGCATTGTAGAAGCAATGAAACTGATGAACGAAATTGAATCGGATGTCAGCGGAAAGATCATTAAAATTTTAGCAGAGAATGCCACTCCTGTTGAATATAATCAACCTTTATTCTTGATTGAGAAAAACTAACAAAGCATAAAGCCGAGGAAATTTTGTTCAAGAAAATTTTGATTGCCAACAGAGGTGAGATAGCGTTAAGGGTGATAAGAACATGTAAAGAACTGGGCATTCCGACAGTTGCTGTATATTCCGAAGCCGACCGCGATTCACTTCATGTAATATTTGCAGACGAAGCGGTTTGCATCGGTCCTGCAAGCAGTAAAGACAGTTATTTAAAAATACCAAGCATTCTTTCAGCAGCGGAAGTTACCGGCGCCGATGCAATTCATCCCGGCTATGGATTTCTTGCAGAGAATTCTGACTTCTCTGAAATTTGCGGCGAACACAGTATAAAATTTATAGGTCCCTCTCCGGAAATGATTAAACGAATGGGCGATAAATCACTTGCGAAAGCAACAATGAAGGCTGTGAACGTTCCCGTTGTGCCTGGCTCGGACGGAGCTATCAAGTCGATTGACGAAGCCCTGATAGTTGCCGGTGAAATCGGATTCCCTATAATCTTAAAAGCATCCGCAGGCGGGGGCGGAAAGGGAATGAGAATCGTTTGGGAGAAATCGGAGTTGAAAAAAGCTTTCCAAACTGCAAGCACTGAAGCCGAAGCTGCTTTCGGAAATTCAGAGTTATATCTTGAGAAATTTATCGAAAGTCCCCGGCATGTTGAAATTCAAGTTATCGGAGATCAATTTGGAAATGTGTATTCTTACGGTGAACGTGATTGTACTGTTCAAAGAAGGCATCAGAAATTAATTGAAGAGGCGCCGTCGCCGATTATCACTCCAGCCCTCAGGCAGCGTATGTCTGATGCAGCTATTTCGGGCGCAAGATCGGTTAACTACGAAGGAGCCGGAACCATCGAGTTTCTTGTCGATAAGGACCTCAATTTTTATTTTATTGAAATGAATACAAGAATTCAGGTTGAGCATCCGGTCACGGAAATGGTGAATAATCTCGACTTGATAAAACAACAGATTTTAGTTGCTTCCGGGAATCATGTCGAAGATCTGCCTAAAGAAGTAAAGGGACATAGTATTGAGTTTAGAATAAATGCAGAAGACCCTAATAATAACTTCCGTCCGTCTCCTGGGAAGATCGAATATCTTCATCTGCCCGGCGGCTTTGGTGTACGTGTCGACTCTCATATTTACAATGAATATTCGATACCGCCTTATTATGATTCTCTTATCGCTAAGCTGATCGTATGGGGAACAGACAGACAGCATGCTATTTCAAGAGCAAAGAGAGCACTCGAAGAATTTACGGTTGAAGGAATTAAAACAACAATTCCTTTCCATCAAAAGGTATTGAATAACAGGTATTTCCTTGAAGCCGATTACGATACTAATTCCATAGATAAATTATTTCAATAAAAATAAAATTAGAGGTTGCCATGAATATTCCCGCTGAATTGAAGTTTACGAAAGATCATGAATGGATTAAGCTTGAGGGTAATGTCGGTACAATTGGTATTACGGATTTTGCACAGGGTGAACTCGGGGATGTAGTTTTTGTAGACGTTGACCCGAAACTTTCACAAATCACTTCTGGGGAGTCGTTTGGAACTATTGAAGCCGTTAAAACAGTTAGCGAACTCTATGCGCCTTGCAACGGAAAAGTAGTTGAAGTTAATTCAAAACTCGAATCGGAACCGCAGCTTGTAAATTCCGACCCTTACGGGGACGGATGGATTATTAAAATTGAATTAACCGATATGAATCAATTAAATGAGCTGCTTAGTCCCGAAGCCTATAGGGAACAAATTTCTTAAATTGTTTAATACTAATAACCATTTTTGAGGCTGATAGTTTTACTCATCATAATATTCTTTCAGCCTCTTTCCTATATTTTCAATCGGGTATAAAATGAAACATGATGAAAATATTTTGATCCTCGATTTCGGCTCACAGTACACTCAGTTGATCGCAAGAAGAATTCGCGAATTAAAAATTTACTCTGAAATATTCCCACATAACCTCGATATAAACACAATAAAGCGGATCGCTCCGAAAGGGATAATTTTATCAGGAGGACCGATGAGTGTTTACGATATAGATGCACCCAGGGTTAATCCCGATATATTCGAACTTGGAATACCTGTTCTTGGAATTTGTTATGGAATGCAGTTAATTTGTTCGATATTCGGAGGAAAGGTTGAACCTGCTGACAATAGAGAGTATGGTAAAGCAAATATTAAAATAATTAATGATTCAGGTCTGCTTAAAAATGTAAAGAATGATTCAGTAGTCTGGATGAGCCACGGTGATTTACTCGCTACGGTTCCGCCTGATTTTGAGATATCATCAGAAACCATTGATTCACCAATTTCTTCGATGTCGAACACAAGAAAAAACATCTACGGATTGCAGTTTCATCCAGAGGTTGTGCACACTGAGGAAGGGAATAAAATTCTTAAGAACTTTCTGTTTGATATATGCGGCTGCAAGACGTCATGGACACCGGAAAGTTTTATAACTACGTCAATTAATGAAATTAAGCAAACAGTCGGCTCATCGAATGTGATATGTGCATTGAGCGGAGGCGTTGATTCTTCAGTTGCGGCTATTCTGCTTCACAAAGCCATAGGGAATAAATTAACTTGCATTCATATTGACCATGGATTAATGCGGAAAAATGAAAGCCAAGCAGTGGTAAAAATGTTCGATGAAAACTTCGATTTGAAAATCATTCACATAAATGCCTCAAAAAGATTTCTTGAACGTTTGAAAGGGGTTATTGACCCTGAAATGAAAAGAAAGATAATCGGCAACACTTTTATAGAAGTTTTTGAAGAAGAAGCCAATAAACTCGATAATGTTAATTTTCTTGTGCAAGGAACTCTGTATCCCGATGTGATCGAATCGGTTTCGGTTAAAGGAAAATCCGCTACAATCAAAACGCATCACAATGTTGGCGGCTTGCCCGAAAAAATGAATCTGAAGTTGATAGAACCCTTTAGGGAATTGTTCAAAGACGAAGTTAGAAAAATTGGATACGAGTTAGGGCTGCCCGAAGATTTCATTTCAAGACATCCCTTCCCGGGACCTGGACTTGCTGTTAGAGTTTTAGGCGAAGTAACAAATGAACGGCTTTCCATTCTTTCGGAAGCGGATAATATTTTTATAAATGAAATTAGAACCGCAAAAATTTATGACGAGATATGGCAGGCGTTTGCGGTGCTCCTCCCGGTACAGACCGTAGGGGTTATGGGTGATGCGCGTACCTACGAAAATGTCCTTGCGTTGCGGGCTGTTACTTCAACCGACGGAATGACCGCCGACTGGTATCGATTCAAACCTGAATTCTTGGAAAGAGTTTCGAACTTGATAATCAGAAATGTTAAGGGAATAAACCGGGTGGTTTATGATATCAGTTCAAAGCCGCCAAGCACCATTGAGTGGGAATAATTTTTAATTATTTACCTTAGTTAAATAAGGGGTTGATAACATTAAAGTAAAAGAACTTCCACTTGACGACAGGCCCCGGGAAAAATTAATTCTCCGCGGACCTCAAAGCCTTAGCGATGCTGAACTTATTGCCATTCTCCTCAGAACAGGCAGAAAAGGTGAATCTGTTCTTGCAGTCGCGCAAAGAATCATCAGCAAATATGGAAATTTAGCTTCACTTGCTACCCAATCCGTAGAATCCTTAAAGCAGAATCTGTCTATAAAAAATGACAAAGCCGCGACTTTAATTGCCGCATTTGAACTATCCAAGAGAATTGTTTTTCAGGATAAATTATTATCCAATAAAAAAATTACATCGCCTGGCGAAATTGCCGAGATTTTCATTCCGCTGCTTCGCGACGAAGTTCAGGAAAAATTTATTGTTGTCTGTTTGAATTCTGCCAATAAAATTATCAAATATCAAGTTATTACAATTGGGACACTTGACAGCAGTCTTGTTCACCCCAGGGAAGTTTTTAAGGCAGCAATTGAAAATAATTCGGCGAATATCATACTCGTACATAATCACCCAAGCGGCAACCCTGAACCGAGTAATGAAGATATTAAAATAACACGGAGATTGGTTGAAGCGGGGAACTTTATGGATATAAAAGTGTTCGACCATATCATAATAGCAGGAAATTTTTATACAAGTCTTGTTGAAAAAAGACTTATTTAATCGTATTTTTCAAAAAAGTAATTTATACTCGAATTTTATGATTTTTCTTGCGTTCTTTGCGATTCTACGTGAAAAATTTGTTATCTTTGCTGTTAGTACTGAATATTTTTTATATTTTAAATAATTAACTAACCTAAACAGGAGGAAAAAATGAACAAAATGAAAAAGCTGATTTCAACAGCTTTATCGATTGCTCTGGTCGGTGCAATGTTAAGTTTTACTGCTTGCAGCGGTGTAAGCGAAAAGCAATTAGCCGAACTAGATGCCCTTCGCTCTGAAGTTAAATCTCTTGAAAAAGAAGTAAATGCACTTAAGAGTGAAAAAACAAAACTCGAAAGAGAAATAGCCGAGCAGAATGCTAAATTAGAACAATGCGCTAAAGACAAAGCAGAAACAAAAGCTAACCTTCAAAAAATTAGTAAATAATTAAAAGTTTAATAAGAAACGGAGGAATAATAATGAAATCAATTAAGTTATATGCTGTTTTATTTAGCCTCGTTCTGTTTGTCTCTGCAAATATCTTTGCTCAAGATAAAGATATGACAAAGGATGAATGGCAAAATGAAATGAATAGGTTAACCCAGCAAAAAACTGAGTTAACAAAAGAGCTTAACGCTCTTCAAAATGACGTGAATAATTTAAAATCAACACAAGCCGGCTTACAATCGTATGATGACTGCATGAAGGAATTACATGAAATGATCGGCGCAAACGAAGCAGATGTAGCAAAATTCAGAAAACGAATTGCCGATGTTAGCGCAAAAATCGGAAATGATAATTATAAAAAAGAAGATGTCTATGCAGAATGGGAATCTTTAGCATCAAACCAAATCAGCGCTTTACCCGAATTTTTTGATAAAGTTCACAACCAGATGAAGCGGGCTTTAGATGCATGGGATCAAAAACCGAAAGAAATATTGTACACCGTTGTTAAAGGCGACCACCTCTGGGGTATTGCCCGAAAGAAAGAACATTATGGCAACGGTTTTGCATGGCCTGTAATTTACAGAGCGAACAGAGATCAAATTAAAAACCCGGATTTAATTTATCCGAAACAAATTTTCAAGATCCCCAATCTTACGGAAGAAGAAAGAGCAAGATACGAAAAAGCAAGAAAGAACTTTAAACCAGCTCCTCCTTCACAGAACTAAGGTTTTAATTAAGAATTGACATTAGAATTAAATTTTGAAAGCCCCTCGTCAAGTTTTTTTTTGACAGGGGCTTTTATATTTATGGAAATACATGACTAGAATTGAAAAAACTCTGAACCTGGAGAATGTTGACTTACTTAATCTGCTCGGCTTCAACGATGTAAATCTAAAGCCCATAGAGGAAAGATTTTCTTCAACTGTTACGGTACGGGGCGATAAAGTGATTATCAAAGGAATAATTGATGAAGTGAGCAGCGTTGAAAAAATATTTAAAGAAATGATCTATGTGTTAAACACAACGGGAAAACTTGATAGAAAAGATGTCGAGACGATTATTGAACTGACACAAGAAGGAAAAGAAATTGTAAGTGATGGCGATTATGATAATATTGTTCTCTACTCAAAGAAGGATGTGATAAAGGCAAAAACCCCAACGCAGGTAACCTATTTTCAAAGTGTGCGCAAGAACGATATCTGCTTTGCTATCGGACCGGCAGGAACGGGTAAAACCTATCTGGCTGTTGCCTTTGCTGTCGCGGCGTTGAAAAAAGGAATAGTGCAGAGAATAGTTTTAGCGCGTCCTGCAGTTGAAGCGGGCGAGTCATTAGGATTTCTTCCAGGCGATTTCAGAGAAAAGATAGATCCTTACCTCAGACCCTTGTACGACGCATTGCAGGATATGCTGCCTTCTGAACAGCTTCGAAAATATATGGAAAGCGGAATAATAGAAATCGTTCCACTTGCTTATATGAGGGGACGCACATTAAACAATGCATATGTTATACTTGATGAAGCTCAGAACTCTACCACCACTCAAATGAAGATGTTCCTTACACGCTTAGGTCCGAATTCTAAAGCAATCATTACCGGAGATATAACTCAAATAGATCTGCCTGCAAAAGTTACAAGCGGATTGGTTCAAGTCCAGGAAATTTTAGATAATGTTGACGGTGTTGATTTTATTTATTTCAACAAGGGAGATGTAGTAAGGCACAAGCTTGTTAAGGATATAATAGATGCCTATGACCATTATAATAACGGGGGAAGCAAAGGTTAAAATAAATGTTTGCTTTCCTCCCAAAGATCATCCATTTCTTTAAGATTTGATTCTGTAATACTCTTTCCGTTTTTTTTAAGTTGTGCTTCGATGAACTGAAATCTTTTGATGAATTTTTGATTAGTTTTTCTCAAAGCATTTTCGGGGCTGATTCCGATAAACCGCGAAAAGTTAACCAGCGAGAATAACAGATCCCCAAATTCCCGTTCGATTTCATGCAAATCACTTTTATCGCCGATGCTTTTTAACTCTTCTATTTCCTCAATTACTTTTTCCCATACTTGCTCTTTTTTATCCCAGTCAAATCCGACTTTGGATGCCTTTTCCTGGAGTCTTGACGCTCTTTGAAGTTCGGGCAAATTTTTGGGCACTCCTTCAAGCACGGACTGACGCCCTTCTGAAAGTTTTATTGTTTCCCAATTCCTTGTAATATCCCGGCTGTCATTCACCACTGCATTGCCGAATACATGAGGATGTCTTCTAATTAATTTTTCAGTAATTGAGTCAATCACGTCATTTATTGTAAAATTATCCTCTTCCTCGGCAATTACCGAATGGAATAGGATATGAAGAAGAAGATCGCCAAGTTCAGTTTTCAATTCAACAAAATTCTTTTCATCAATTGCTTCAACTAATTCATAACTCTCTTCCAACGTAGCAGACTTGATGGAATCATGAGTTTGTTCGCGGTCCCAAGGGCACTCCTTTCTAAGTTTGTACATTATTTCCAAAAGCCTGCTGAATTTTTCACCTGTCATAGTTGCCTCGATTTTTGTTTCAAAGATAAATCTAACGTGGGGAATATTCAAAGACGGGAATTGAATTGAAGTGAAATATTAGCGAAAAATTATTCTTAGGATAATTTATTAAAAAATCAATCTAGAAGTTTTGTAATTTTGCTGTAAATCAACGGAGAAAAAATGATTGAAGAAAAAATTAAAGAGTTAGGATTCACTTTACCCGAAACACCGAAACCGCTTGCGGCTTATGTACCCGTTGTTTTATCGGACAAATTAGTTTTTACTGCAGGTCAAGTTCCGCTGCAGGATGGGAAGATAAAATTTGTTGGTAAACTAGGACTTGATGTTAGCCAAGACGATGGAAAAAAAGCGGCTGAAATTTGTGTGCTGAACTGTTTAAGCGTTGTTAAATCTGCAGCCGGCAGCCTTGATAATATTGAGAGTATCGTTAAACTAACAGTATTTGTTAACAGTTCTGAAGATTTTACTGCTCAGCCTGCTGTTGCCAATGGAGCCTCAGAATTACTTATAAAAATTTTTGGGGAAAAGGGCAAACACGCCCGGAGTGCAGTCGGTGCTAGTCAGCTTCCGGCAGGAGCCGCTGTGGAAATTGAGATGATAGCAAAGCTGAAATAATTACCATCGTTCTGTTTTCTATTGATTTTTATTATACGGTTCTTATATTAGCAAGAAACAATAATCAATCTTAGTTGTTAAAGTCATAAAATGAGCTTATTTATGAAAAAGATATTAATTGTAATTATTTTTACTGCAGCTTCTGTTAGCGCACAGTTTAAAGAAGAATTGAATAAACCGGTGGATATACGTTCCGGGATTACCAATCATTCTCCGTCGACATTTCTGCTGGGATTTATTAACCCGCAGAATTTCAATATGCAGCATTCAATCAATATGTCCTACAGCTCCTTCGGAGGTCAGGGAATGGCTCTCGGTGTTTATACGAACAGCATGTCTTACAATTTCAACAGCGATTTGAAACTTCACGCTGACGTAAGCTTCGTCAATTCTCCTTACAGCTCGCTTGGAGAAGACCACGCAAAACAAATTAACGGTATTTATCTTAGCCGTGCGATGTTAAGTTACAGACCGTCAGATAATTTTTTTATTACATTACAGTATAATCAGATACCTTATAACTCCGGTTACTATTCGCCCTATTACTATGATAGATTCAGTCCTTTTTATTTCAACCCGACTGATGAATGATATTCAATCAGCAAAGAGTTATGTTTTTTAGTAATTTTAATAACCGGGTTTTTACTCGGTTATTTTTTTTGTAATAAAGATGAAGAATATTAATTCCAAGCATTCTAATAATACTAAAAGAAAAGACCCCGATCTTAAGAAATCGAGCGTTAATATTTTTCTTAATATTATAATATTTCTTTTAGCGGCTTTGATCATACTGATGAGCTGGTCGTTATTTCATAAATTGAGAGAAAATTCAGACCCCTCTGTTTTGGTAACACCGAGTCAAGTTCCGGCAGAAATTATTCAGGTTGAAGTGTTAAACGGCTGCGGCATTTCGGGCTTAGGTGAAAGATTTACGGATTATTTACGAAAAAGGAATTTTGATGTTGTCAAAACAGGAAATTATATTTCATTCGATATTGACGAAACAATGGTAATTGACCGAATAGGGAATATCGCAAACGCAAATAAAGTTGGTCAATCACTCGGTGTAAAAGCCGACAAAGTGTTTTCCCATCTGAACGACGATTATTTTCTCGACGTTACTGTTGTGATTGGAAGAGATTATCATAAGTTAAATCCAGTTAAACCGAGGTGAATGTGAAGCCATTGGAATTTGCAAAAGTTATCGGCGAATTGATGCTGAATAAGAAAGCATACGACATCAAAATACTTGATTTGGTAAAGCTCTCACCAATAGCCGATTACTTTATCATCTGCTCCGCAGATTCGGATATGCAGGTTAAAGCAATTGCTGATGAAATTGACGATAAACTTCGCGACAGGGGAATTAAATGTTACTTCAAAGAAGGTTATGACAGCTTAAATTGGGTTATACTCGACTATTTCGATGTAGTTGTTCATATTTTTAAGAGGGATTCACGCCAATTTTACAATCTTGAAAAACTTTGGGGCGATGCTGCAGTAATTGAAATCATCGATTCTCAGTAATAATTCTTAATTTAAATTTATTCCGGAGAACTTTTTGAAGAAATATATTCAAAGCATATTTGCCGATTTATCAGAAGAATTAAGTTATTTGAAAAATACGGACCTGATTTTCATGGTGCCCAAAACAAACGAACACGGGGATATTTCGACTAACATAGCAATGCTCCTTGCCAAAGAACTTAAAAAAAAACCAAAGCAAATAGCAGAAGAAATAATTTCAAAGATCAAATATGATAATTCAGCCATATGCAAAATTGAAATCGCCGGTCCGGGTTTTATTAATTTCTTTTTTTCAAATTCGTACATTACTTACATTCTTAAAGAGATAATTACAAAAGGCAACGATTTCGGGAAGTCGGATAAAAATGCCGGGCGGAAGGCGAATGTTGAATTTGTTTCTGCAAACCCGACCGGACCGCTGACTGTTGGTCATGGTAGAAATGCTGTGCTTGGTGATACGATTGCCACTCTGCTCGAAAATATAGGATATGAAGTTGAACGAGAATATTATTTTAATAACGCAGGCAGGCAGATGCGGGTTTTGGGTGATTCTGTCAGGCTGCGGTATTTTCAAATTCTTGGCGACCAAATTGAATTCCCTGAGGACTATTATCAAGGCAAATATATATCGGACATAGCTGAAAAATTATTTCGTCAGCACGGAGATAAATTGCGAGGGGAGGATCCCGAAGGGATATTTAAATCTGCCGCAGAGCTTGAAATATTTAATGATATAAAAAATACACTTTCGCGGCTGAACATCGGGATGAAGAATTATTTTAACGAAAATTCTTTATACACCGATGGTAAGATCAAATCGGTACTCGAAGAGTTTAAAGCGAAAGGACTTTCGTATGAAAAAGAAAATGCTGTTTGGTTTAAATTAACCGAGTTAGGTGCCGGGCAGGATAAAGTTATTGTTAAATCAACCGGCGAGCCGACATACCGGCTTCCTGATATTGCCTATCACAAAGATAAATTTGAGCGGGGATATGACCTTATCGTAGATATTTTTGGCTCGGATCATAACGCAACTTACCCAGATGTACTTGCAGGCTGCAAAGCCTTGGGTTATGACAAAGCCAAAATAAAAGTTCTCATCCATCAGTTTGTTACGATTATGGATAAAGGTGAAGTTGTTAAGATGTCTACCCGAAAAGCAAATTTTATTACGCTTGATGAATTGATAGACGACGTAGGTAATGACGTTGTCAGATATTTTTTTAATATGCGCTCCATGACAAGTCATTTGAATTTTGATCTCGACCTGGCAAAGAAACATTCGGATGAGAATCCTGTGTTTTATCTTCAGTATGCGCACGCAAGAATAGCGAGCATTTTAAGGATGACTTCCGAGCAGAATCTAAATTATTCTCTTGAAAATTTAAATATGCTGTCGAGCGAACCGGAACAAAATCTTTTGAAGAAGCTATATCAGTTCGAAGAGGAAATAATGCTTGCCGCAGAAAACTTTGAACCGAACAGAATAACCAATTACCTCGAAGAATTAGCAGCATCGTTCCATAGGTTTTATGCTGAATGCAGAGTGATCGGCTCCGAAACCCGATTAGCCGAAGCGAGAATTGCGTTGATAACCGCAACGCAAATAATTATCAAAAACGGTTTGACGCTGCTTAAAGTAAGTGCACCCGAAAAAATGTAGTTATGCAAGGCTTATTGCGCCGGCATAAATACTTTTTGCGCCTGCAGACTTAAGGCAACCTGCACACTCGTTAATCGTCGCACCTGTTGTAATCACATCATCTATCAGTAAAACATTTTTATTTTTTACTGCAGCAGGTTTTACAACTCTAAAAGCGCCAGCAATATTTTTTAATCTTTCTTCCCGGTTGAGTTTGGTTTGAGAAGGCGTAAAGCGGCTTCGTTTTAAGACGGAAGGATTTACCGGCAGCGCCGTCATTTCTTTGATGCCGAGGGCGATATAATATGATTGGTTGTAACCGCGTTCGTATTTTTTTATCTTGTTTAAAGGGACTGGGATAATCAAATCAATATTTATCTGTGAAAGAATATTTCTGTAATGCGATGCAAATTCATTGCCTAAAAAAAATCCGATCTTAAATTTTGAATTGTACTTTAAATTATGCATGATGTTTCTTGCGACAGAATCTTCTTTAAAGTTATACAGGGAGAATACCCCGGAAATAAATCCTTTTTCTCTGAAATCGTTATTGAAAGAAAACATGGTATTTTCATCGGTCGTAAATTCAAGTTTTGACCGACATTGGTGGCAAATTCCCCGTTCGTCATTGCTGAGAACGCAATTGCAAGAAAAACAAGAAGGCGGGAGGAAAAAATTCAATAAAGATGTAAAGAAATTTGCTATGATTCACCTCAATGGATATTAACCGAATTTAAATACTTACCCAATTTTAAGTCATTATATTTCAGGTGATTGATAAACCATGACTTCAGGGATTTCATTAGCACCATATTCAATTTAATTTTTTCATCGCAAAGATCATCGTTAAAGTTTTTCAACTTTCTAAAATAACTGCTGTGCTCCATCTTATGAGTGTAATACTGCAGAAAATTATTTTCGGTCATAAACTTTTCTTCAGTCATAAAATGGCAGTTTATTGTTCCCAATAATTGTTTAAACAAGAATTTTATAGTTTCTTTTTTTGAACTGCCCACATAGCCGTAAAGTTCATTGATTTGCTCGACAATTTTTTTATGTTCGTCATCAATTTCTCGCACATTAACAAGTTCATAATCACTACGTTCAATATAATTCATATAGTATACAGGATAAGTGTTAAAGTAATCCGCTTCTTTTTCGATAAAACCATTCGAGTCCAAAAAGGATTATCAGAATGAACAAGAACCATTCATTATTCCACAGCTGGTATTCCCTAAGGGTTATTTTCTCTTTAGTGTTTTGTTCATTTATTCTTTTTAATTTATCAACAAAACCAATATCATCATCGATATAATTAAAACTTCCTCCGGTGGATGAAGCAAGATTCAGCAGAAATTCTGCATCCATTGTTTTAATCTGCGACTCAAGATCAATGGGAAGAATGCTGATATTGGTTTCATCTTCGAGGATAACACCGTTCATTTTCGCTTTTGCAGAGATAGTAAAATCACCCGGAAATTCAGCGGAAATAAAACCTTCATATAAGCCGTCTCCACGTGAAGTTAAATAAATTTCTTCGCCTGTCCAATCAATTTTTTTGAGCAGGATACTAACTTCCTTATTTGATAACGGATTAAAACTTTCGTCATATAATTCGGCGCTGACCTCAATTCTTTCATTGACGGCATAAGTTCTTTTTTCTGTCCTCAGGGAGAATTTTTCAGCGGACTCATCCACGCTCAGCCATTTAATGCAGTTATTAATGAATTGGTCAAACAACATCGGGTTTTTATCGTAATATTGCAGCTTCCAGCGCCATATATGATGAGCTAATATTCCGATCGAACGTAAATCAGCGACAGTACGCGTTAGGATAACGGGGTTATCCGTAGGGATATTTCTCAGCACGGCGCGTGCGATAACCTCACTGCCGGCAGCGGACAGCAAATCCATATTAAACAAGTTAACCGGAGGTAAATTGTTCCAATCACTTTCCACAAATTTATCGTTTATTTTTAGAAGCGAATGCTGGGATGAAATTATTTTTAACTGAGCCTGAATAACTGCGCTGCGGGAACTTTTGTAATCAAACGGTAGCAGCGATTTGATAGGATTCAACTTTTCGATTCTCGTTTGGGGGTTGATATTAATCAAATACGGTATTGCTGCTGAAGATATAGCGGTTAAAACATTATCTAATAACTTTTGAGAAGAAATTGCAGTCGGAAAACCAATAAGCAATAAAATGTCGGCTTCATCAACCGCAGAAAATGATACGTCCTGCTCAAGGAATTGATCAGGATTAATTTCAGTAATTGTTGTTAATTCAATGTCCTCATTTTTTAATAAAGCTTGTTTGAAGAAAGATAAATCACTGGTGGGGCTGCCGGAAATTAAAAGTACTTTTTTTCTGCTCGCCATTACATTGACATAAAAAATCCGAGTGTTATTCGAAATCACTTGTTCATCTTTTATCGCCTGCACGCGCAGTTCAAGTTTTTTTTCACCCGGACTGTCAGGTTTGTAAGAAAAATTTATTTTGTTGATTCCGTACTGATTAAGTTCAATACTTTTAGAGGCAATTTGTCTGTCAACTTCAAAGAATGTTGTCTGTACTCTGCTTCCCGGAAAGCCTTGACTTAAAATGGTAGCTTCAATCGTCGTTTCTTTTCCGGCATAAACAATTTTATTGAATAAAATTTTTCTGATCTCAATATCTTTGTAATAAGAAGTATCGCCAACGCCGATGCAGTAAAAAGACTTCCCAAGTTTTTCTGCTTCGGACAGAGAAACTGAACCGTGATTTATATTCCCATCGCTAACAAAAATGATACTTGATAAATTTGCATCGTCGCTCTTAAGCATTCTTAATACATTTTCAAAATTGGTTGATGTTTCATCAAATGAAAGCTGTTGGCGAAGGGGATTCACATCGCTGCCGAAAGTAAATAATTCGATTTGTCCCGCCATTTCTTCTTTGATGGATTCAATAAGATCAATAATTTTTCCGGCATATGATGAGCTGTCCTTCAAAACGATGGAACGAGAATTATCCACGATCAAATAAGTCTTCGATTCAATTTTGTCCAGCGATTTCACGGTCATATTCGTTTCAAAAATGAGAATTAATATGATGCAAAGAGCGAGTACTCTAAGGGCTATCAAAAAATATTTTTGAAAAAAATTGAGAGCGGGAATAGTAAATCTGTAAGTGAACCAAACGTAGAATGCGATAGCAGATACACCGGCGATTAATAAAATCAAATTGAACGACAGAGAAAAGCTTATATTTTCAAAAAATAAAATCACACCGGAAGTCATTTAAACATATTTTCTTTTAATGAAAAGAGGTTTTCGATATTCCAGGATTTCATGTTTGCGAAGGTTTCGTAATCTGTTAAGTCAAAATGAATGGGTGTTACAGCAACATAATTCTGCATAACTGCATATTGATCTGCTTCGATGGTGTTATCAAGGGGAAGCATTTTGCCGGTAAGCCAATAGTATTTTCTGCCGTAAGGGTCTATCCTTTCCTCATAAATATCGTCCCATTTGCTTTTGCCCTGCTTAGTTAATAAAATTCCTTTTATCTCACTCTCGGGCAGATTGGGAATATTGACATTCAGCAATGTGCCAGGTCTTAACTTTTTATTAACAACCTCGGCAGTTAGATTTCTTGCAACTTTTCCAGCGAAAGCATAATTATCAACTTTATGGCTTGCGACTGAGACTGCAATAGAAGGAACGTCCATTATAGCGGCTTCCCTCGCGGCAGAGACCGTCCCGGAATAAATTATATTTATTGCGCTGTTGGAGCCGTTATTAATACCCGAAACAACAACATCCGGCTGATATTTTAAAATATTTTTTATTCCCATTTTTATGCAATCAGCAGGCGTTCCGTCAACAGCATATCCGAAAAATTCATTGTTTTTGTAATATTCGGTTACCCGCAATGGAATCTGCATGGTGATTGCGTGGCCTACGGCGCTCTGTTCGGCAAGAGGTGCCACAACGATTACATCGCCGATTTCTTTTAATGCTTTTGAAAGTGCATATATTCCTGGAGAATCAATTCCGTCGTCATTGCTAACAAGTATTTTCAATACAAAACCTCATAAAAAGAAATGAATTATTTTTAACGGGCAAATATAATTAAAATTAAGCTCTCATTTAATTGCACTAAAACGATAATAAAAAATTTTAACAGAATATATTTTTATAAAAACCATTAACTTTGTCTGCGCCAAAAAAGCTCACTTGGAGAAAATATGCTCAAAAAAAACGCAATTGCATTTTTAATCATGCTGGTAAACTCATTTATATTTTCCCAAGATTTTTCAGTTGATTATTCGATGGACATTTTCCTGATTGATTCGTATGTAACCCCCGAAAAGCCGCATAGATTAAGAATTTCGTTTTTTACATCGGACAGCCTAAAGTCGAAAATTATATTAGATGATCAATATGAAATATCTGTTTCGGAAAAACCTACGACTGATCATTCACTAAACCAGGACATCACAGGCTATCAGTTTGATTCAACGCGGGTCAATTTTTTTATTATTCTCATTGATGTTAAAGGCAATGAATTTAAAAGTGAGATCTACGATTTAGCTCTTCCCGATGATAATGAATTACTGAAAGGCAAAGGTTCCAGTCTTCTTACACTGTGTTGTTTCGGCGGAGTAATATTCGGGTTGCCTTCGCCGACTTTTGTAGCGGCAAACGACAAAAATTATTTTGGTCTGTCTAAAGAAATTCCCGTTCTATCATTTTACGCTAAAGGATATAACTATCCCGCTGCATACGTCAGTTTGGAGTATTCTCACATTTTCAAATTCGAAAAGAAAAATTATATCCGATCAGGCTTCAAGTATATTCATCAACTTCCGTTTATCGAATTTATTTCCCCGGGGGTTAATGGTTTTACCGACTTTAAAGGTTTTAACGGAATCAGCCCTGAAATCACTGTCGGTTGGATGAGAATTTATAATGTGTTTACGCTTTTCACCCGCTACAGATATAATTTTAAACCGGGAGAATCGGATTCCGATTTTCATGAAATATCAATCGGTCTATACTCAAATTTTTTCTCGCTTAATCTATAGAGGTAATAAATGATAATTAAATTGTTTGATGAATCGTCATTTGAGGAAGCATTTAACATTTGCAAGTTAAGTATGAATTTAGATGAGCTGAACGAAGATGTTTTTCGTGAAAAAACTTTTTCCGATCCTGATTTTTTGCCCGCCTGCACGTTGATGGCTTATGACAATTCAAATCCCGTTGGATTTATTATGGGAGTCATCAGAAAAAGGGAAAGCGGTCTGACCGGATATATCAAACTATTGGCTGTTCACCCGGAATATCGCCGCAAAGGTATTGCTACTAAGCTATACGCTAATGTTGAGAGCGAGTTTAAGCGAGCCGGCGTCAAAATTATACGCGTATATGAATCATGGCCGAATTATTTTATGCCGGGATTAGACCCATTTTATACCGAAGCAATTTGTTTTTTTGAAAGAAACAGATTTTTGAAAATCGGCGACACATCGAATCTTGTATGTCATTTAAAAAACAAAGATTTCGGCACAGAAGCAGAAGAGAAAACTGCATGGGCGAATGGGATTGAAATACGCAGAGCCGTAGAAAAAGATTACAAAGCGATGATAGCCTGGATTGATAAAAACTTCAAAGCATGGGAAGGCGAAGTTTCTTCTTCATTCAAAAATATTCCGATCAGCCTTCATATAGCTTTGATTAGCGGGGAGATAATCGCTTTCTCTGCTTACGAAGCAAATAATAAAACTCTTGGCTGGTTTGGTCCAATGGGTACAACGGAAGCTGCTCGGGGTAAGGGCGTCGGTGGAATTCTACTCCGAAGATGCATCGCAGATATGCAAAAATTAGGATTTGATAAAGCCATTATTCCTTGGGTAGGTCCAATTCCTTTTTATATGCACTATATCGGCTCTAAAGTGCAGCGAGTATTTTGGCGTTATGAAAAAAAAATGGAATGATTAAACGGGCTTCATTGTTCTAATCTTATAACTATTGAACAATGGTGCGGCTAATGATAAATATCTTCAAACTGGCAATTATATTTAATGTGTTTTTTTTTAACGCGCTGTCTGCAAAGATTGACGTTAAAGGCAGAGTGCTTTCCGGCGGCGAAGCGCTTCCGGGTGTTAATATACTTGTTATCGAAACTTTGAACGGCACAGTATCCAATAAAGACGGTGGCTTTGATTTGACATTCTCCGCAGAAGGAGCATTCACTGTAAGATTCAGTGCGGTTGGATATAAAACAAAGTTCGTTAAATTAGACATCGCCAGAAATTATAATGAAACGCTGATAATTAATTTAGAGACCACATCTATTGAAATTGACGTCGTTGAAGTTCTGGATTCAAGGATACAGAATCAATCGGATACTAGAACAAGCTTAATTAATTTGCAGCCCAAGAGCGCAAGAAATCTGCCCGGCGCCGTAACAGATGTTTTCCGTTCTCTCCAATCACTTCCGGGTGTTTTAGCACCCAATGACTTCTCATCCCAGTTAATTGTCCGCGGAAGCGGCCCCGATCAGAATCTAATAATAATGGATGATGTTGAAGTATTTAATCCCTATAGACTTTACGGTGTGATAAGCATGTTTAATCCCGAAGCTGTTTCTGACATTAGTTTGATCACCGGAGGTTTCCCTTCGAGATATGGCGACAGGCTTTCAGCTGTCATTGATGTAACAAACCGGCAGGGAAATTTCAGCAGAAGTATTTCCGGCAGTATCAATGCGAGTATTGTTAGCGCTAATATTGTCCTCGAAGGAAAAAACCCTTTCAATATTCCCGGCAGCTGGCTTATCAATTCAAGAAGAACATATTATGACTTGATAATAGAGCCATTCGTTAAAAATACGGGTCTGGTAGAGGAAGATGTCTCTTTCCCTAATTTTTATGATTTGCAGACAAAGCTCGCATTTGGTCCATTTAACGGCAATAAATTTTTTGTAAACGGAATTTTATCGAGAGACGGCGTAAAGGTGATTTCAAGTGAAGAAAGGGTTCGCCCCGATAGCATTGGCGTAGTAGATTTAACTAAGAATGATCTTTTAAGTTTCGCATGGCATTTTGCGCCCGGTAAAAATATATTAAATAAATTTATTTTATCGTGGTATCGAAATGCAGGCGATTCTGATTTTGACTCAGAGTTATTGGATCCCTCGGTTGACAGAAACCAATTTGAAGATATTGCCCCCGACACTCTTAAGCCATATCTGTTAGGCTTCGGAGTTAAGTCAGACTATATCTTCAGAAAATATTCAGTTGAAAATAGATTAAATTATTTCGGAGAAGACTTTGATCTCGAAGCAGGAGCCGGTTTAGACTTTATTCGAACAAATATTTTATTTGATTTTGAAATCGATCCCGAACTGCAGGCGGTTTTCAATCAAAACCGAGGCTTTAGATCTGCACTTGACGATTTAGACGATCAGAAGGATTATTTTAGAGCCAAATTTTATATTCAAAACAATTTTAAATTATCCGAAGCAATAGCAGTTCAACCAGGAATCCGCTTTGACTATTATGATATCATGAAAAAGTTTTATGCCGCACCAAGAATATCAGCGGCTTATGCGGTAGATAACGTCACCACATTGCGGGGTGTTTGGGGGATTTATTACCAATCTTTCGGTTACGAAAAACTGCGTGATGCAAATAAAATATTCGATTTTGACAGACGTTATACCGAAGCCCTAAAAGCTGAAAAATCATCTCATTATGTGCTGAGTATAGAGAGATGGCTTAACAATAAATGGCTTGCGAAGTTCGAAACATATTTTAAGAATTTCGGTAATTTGATTGAATCAAAAACTGTTAGCGGCACTGCGTACTCTGTAACGCCAAAACCCGGAATGGATCTCCGGTTCCTTAGCGGCTGGAATGATCCCGTTAGAGTTATTGAGGATTCGACAACAACTATTCCTATTAACGCTTCAAAAGGAAATGCCTATGGGTTCGAATTATTAATTGAAAAGAAAAATATATACGGTGACGACAGATTGAGTGGATGGATCAGCTACGCACTTGCCTATGCTGAAAGACTCATTGATGGTAGAACCATCCCGTTTCGTTTTGACCAACGGCATACAGCAAACCTGGTTTTGAATTATAGGATTAATTCTTGGCTGGAACTTGGAGCAAGATTTCAATATGGCACGGGCTTTCCGTTAACAGAGGCTATTGGAATTGTTCCGCGAATTATATTAGCGGATCTCGATCAGGATAATATCCCTGAGTCTCCGGTAATTGCAACAAGAGGGAATACAGACCGTGTAATATTTGACGTCGATTATGGCGGCAAATTCAATCGATTAAAATCACGCAAACCTGATTACCACAGACTTGATATGAGAGTGAACGCCAAAGCAAATTACTGGGGTCTTGACTGGAATTTTTATCTCGACATAATTAACGTTTATAACCGTTCGAATGTTATTAATTATGATTATTTTGTGACTGACAATTTAGAATTGAAAAGGAGGGCAACAAACATGCTTCCAATTCTGCCCACATTAGGTTTTAGCGTGAGATTTTAGTTGGACAAAAAAAATAATTATATCGATTTTGGAGAACGCGGCAGGTTTAACACCGCGAATAAATTGAATGATTTGACCGGGAAAGAATGGATTAAATTCACTAAGTCATGGTTTATTCACAGACCTCCCAGAAGAAAAACCGATGAAATTTTACATCCGGCCAAATTCCCCGAAACTCTCGTCGAAGAATTTATTGCTTTTTTTTCCAAAGCCGGCGGTTGGGTGCTTGATCCCTTCCTCGGCACAGGCAGCACGAGTATAGCTGCCGGAAGAATGAAAAGAAATTCTGTGGGAATTGAAATTAATAAAAAGTACTTCGACACAGCGGCTTCAAGAATAAAGAAAGAAAAATTTTCGTCGCAGATACATACCCTGCTCGGCTCTTCTTTAAAAATAGATAAAATCCTAAAACAAAATAATTTAGAAAACATTAAATTTGATTATACCATAACTTCTCCGCCTTATTGGAATCAGCTTGAAAGAAATTCAATACGGCAGAAGGGAAGGAAAGAGAAAGGTCTTGATACAATTTACTCTGACTATAAGCGGGATATCGGGAATATTAATTCCTACGAAGAATTTATTGAAGTTCAGGCTAAAATATTTGATAAGATTTTTGATCTAACTAAAACGCTGGGTTATCTTACAATTATTACCAATAATATTTATTTCGAGGGAAAGCTTTATCCATTAGCCTTTGATACCGCTGTTAGTCTGACAAAGCGCGGCGATAAAAGCTGGGTTTTGAAGGATGAAAAAATCTGGATGCAGGACGATAAGGCTTTGGTGGCTCTCGGTGTCAACAATGCCTGGGTTGGTAATAGACATCATCAATATTGCTTAAATTTCCGTAAAGAATAAGAAAAATTTTCAAACATTATATTTCATGGTAGAGAAAGAAACACATAATGCTCTTACGGTTTCGGAAATCAGTTCTCTAATAAAACAGTCATTGGAGGATGAATTCTCAAATGTCTCCGTTGTCGGAGAAATATCCAATTTCAAAGCACATTATTCCGGTCATTGGTATTTTACTTTAAAAGATGCGAGCGCACAAATAAACTGTACTATGTGGAAAGGATTAAATAGCTATGTTTTTTTTAAGCCTCAGGACGGAATGAAAGTAATTATTAGCGGCAGAGTAACGGTCTATCCGCCGCGCGGAAATTACCAAATAGATATCCGTTCGATGAAACCTGCCGGCGAAGGAGAGCTTCAGGCAGCATTCGAAAGATTAAAAAAGAAACTTGCCGCCGAAGGTTTGTTTGACGAAGTCTACAAAAAACCAATTCCTGAGTATCCTAATAGAATAGGGATTGTAACAGCAATTAATGGCGCTGCGTTTCAGGATATGATAAGCGTGGCTAAAAGACGGTATCCTTTGCTCGAGATCATAATAGCTTCTTCAAAAGTTCAGGGGGAAGGGGCAGCCGAAGAAATAGCCCTAAGGATTCAAGAGCTGAACAAACTGCCGGGCATAGATCTGCTAATTGTCGGCAGAGGTGGCGGTTCGCTTGAAGACCTATGGGCGTTCAATGAAGAGATTGTAGCGAGAGCTATCTTTAACTCATCCGTACCGGTTATAAGTGCCGTTGGGCATGAAATTGATTTCACAATTTCTGATTTTGCAGCGGATCTGAGAGCCCCTACTCCTTCTGCTGCAATGGAATTGGCAACCCCCGATATAAACGAAATCTTTGCCTTTATTAATGAATTTCCCTATACTTTCGCAAAGAATATGGATGATATTATTAACGTAAGATTCGATAAATTGAATTCGATAAAAAACTCTTACGGTTTCAGAACCACCCGGGATCTTGTTAAAAACCGATCACAATTTTTGGATAATTTGTTTTATAAATTTGACAACACGTTTTCGAAAAAAATTCTAAAATACAGAACGGAAGCTGAATTATTATCAAAGCATCTTGAATCTTTTGATACGAACAGAATCTTAAAAAAAGGTTTTGCTCTTGTCAAACAAAAAGATAAGTTTATTAAACGTGCAGCCGAGCTGGATGCATCTGGTAAAATGATTATTAAATTTTTTGACAACGAAATCACATTGAATTAACATGACTAAGAAAAAAGAAACATTCGAAGATATGCTAAAAAGATTGGAGCAAATTTCACATCTGCTCGAAAGCGAAAACATCGGACTGGATGAATCCCTTAAACTTTACGAAGAGGGAATTATTCTGTCAAAAAAATGTTATGCTAAATTAGAAGAAGCAGAATTGAAAATCACCGAATTGAAAAAACAGAACGAATTCAATCCGGAATAGTTTCTCAAGAGGAATAAATGGAAGAACAATCAGATTACAAATTACTTTTCAAAATTAATTCTCCGGCTGATATTCGAAATTTCACTTCAAGTCAGCTTAAGACGTTGTGCTCAGAGATTCGTCAGTATATGGTTGATGTTATATCCCAGATAGGAGGACACTTCGGCGGCGGTCTTGGCGCCGTTGAATTAACCGTTGCTATCCACAAAGTATTTAATACCCCTAACGATCTTGTAGTTTGGGATACCGGGCATCAAGCCTATCCGCATAAAATCTTAACCGGCAGAAGAGACAAACTTCACACAATAAGACAGCTTAACGGAATAAGCGGTTTTCTTAAACGAAGCGAAAGCGAGTACGATGCTTTTGGAGCTGGGCATGCATCAACATCAATATCCGCCGCACTCGGAATGGCTGAAGCCGCAAAACTTCAAGGCGTTGATAAAAAAGTGATTGCTGTAATAGGTGACGGCGCTATGACTGGCGGCATGGCTTACGAAGCAATGAATAATTCCGGAGTTCTCAAAAGCAATTTAATTGTTGTTTTGAATGATAACAATATGTCAATCGCTCCAAACGTATGGCAAATTTCAAATTACTTTACTGAAATGATTTCGCATCCTGAGTACAACAGATTTAAAGGTGCAATTTGGGATTTAACCGGAAAGCTCGATCAATTCGGCGACAGGTTAAGAAAAGTTGCCTCCAGGCTCGAAAGCGGTATCAAGTCAATAATTACACCGGGTATGCTGTTTGAAGCTTTAGGATTTAGATATTTCGGACCTGTTAACGGACATAATATAGTTAAACTCGTAAAAATTTTCGAGCAGGTGAAACCTTTAACCGGACCAATTCTGGTTCATACACTTACTGAAAAAGGGAAGGGGTATAAGCCGGCTGAAGGTCATATTCAACGTCTTCATGCATCAACGCCTTTCGATAAACTTACAGGTAAGGCATTTCAAAAAGCCGGTCCGCCTTCTTATACTTCAATTTTCGGCAATGCTCTTGTCGAAATAATCAAACAAAAATCAGAAGTTGTTGGAATTACAGCGGCAATGCCAGACGGAACAGGTATGGACTATGTGCAGAAAGAATGCCCGCGAAATTATTTTGATGTTGGAATAGCAGAAGAACATGCAGTAACATTTGCTGCAGGTCTTGCTACTCAAGGGATTATTCCTGTCGTAGCAATTTATTCAACCTTCCTGCAAAGAGGAATAGATCAGATAATTCATGATGTGGCTTTGCAGAAACTGCACGTCGTTTTCGTTATGGATAGGGCTGGTCTTGTCGGTGCTGACGGACCTACTCATCACGGCTCGTTTGATATTTCTTACCTTAGATATATTCCTCATATTGTTATCATGGCTCCGAAAGACGAAGCTGAGTTAAGAGATATGCTGTTTACTGCAATTAATTATAAAGAAGGACCTGTCGCAATTCGTTATCCCAGAGGCTCTGCATTGGGCGTAGATGCCAAAGATGGTTTCGAAGTTTTGACTATAGGCAAGTCGGAAGTTGTAAGAAAAGGGGACGACATTGCAATTTTAGCCGTTGGCAATATGGTTGAGAATTCACTAAAAGCCTCGGAGATTCTCGCGGGAGAAGGCATTTCTGCAGAAATTATTAACGTAAGATTCGTTAAACCAATTGATACACAGCTGCTCGATTCCCTCGCATCTAAATTCGGGAAAATAGTCACTGTCGAAGAAAACGCTCTTATAGGTGGATTTGGGTCTGCAGTTATAGAATACTTTAGTATGAACAATTATAAAAATGATTTCCTAAGACTTGGGCTGCCTGATGTGTTTGTTGATCACGGAACACAAGCCGAGCTGCACCAAATACTAAAATTGGATGCCCCGGGCTTAGCTGATTCAATAAAGGTTTTTTTGAGTAAACAAATAATTCAAAGCAAGGTTCATATTTAATGGTCAAAACTAAAATAGGCGTAATTGGGTTAGGCGGAATAGCTCAACTTGTGCATCTGCCGATTTTGAAAAAACTCCAGAATGTTGAAATATCTGCTGCCGCAGAAACTAATAAAAGTAAATTAAAAACCGTTTCTGAGAAATTCGGTATCGATCCGGTTTACACGAATTATAAAGAAATGCTTAATGCAACTGATCTTGATGCTGTAGTTATAGCAACGCCAACAAGTACGCACACTCAAATTTCTATAGATTGTTTAAATGCCGGTAAACATATCTTGGTAGAAAAACCGATCAGCCGCACTCTGAACGAAGCTAAGAAAATAAACGAAACAGCTCAGAAGACCGGCAAGATTGTTATGGTGGGAATGAACGCAAGGTTTCTTCCTGATGCAATGCTGCTTAAGAGTTTGATTAATAACGGGGAACTTGGTGATATATTTTATGTAAGGTGCGGGTGGAACCGAAAACAAAGCAGTCAGGAAAAATGGTTCAGCCAGAAAAGTGAAGCTGGCGGAGGGGTTATATTCGATCTTGGTATAGTGCTGCTTGACTTAGCGCTATGGCTACTTGAATATCCTCCGCTTAAAAGTGTTTCAATACAGAAATTCCATCATTACACAAAAAGCGTGGAGGATTCGGCAGTCGGGTTTATTAGATTTGAAAATTCTGCGGTGATCAACTTCGAAGTCAGTTGGTCATTTCATTCGGATAAAGACAGTTTTTCACTAACCGCATTCGGCACAGAAGGAACTGCGCATCTGAACCCTTTCAAAGCTTACCGCAGATTGGAATCAGGTCATATTGATTTAACGCCTTTTACTACTAATTTTTCGAAAAATCTTTACAAGAAATCCTATGAAAACGAACTTAAGCATTTCATCGGCGCCGTGCGCGGTACTAATCCTCCGATTTCAACCAGCGAAGATGCTCTGCTAAGAATGAAATTAATAGAAGGTATTTACGCTTCTGCTGAAAAAAATTATGAAATAAATTTTTAACCTTATGAAAACAAAAATATTATTAGCCGATGACGAAAAAGATATTGTTGAATTTCTACAGTACAATCTGGAACAAGCAGGCTTCGAAGTAATCAGTGCTTATGACGGAGCCGAAGCAATTTTAAAGCTCTCGCAAAACCCTGATTTAATTATTCTTGATGTGATGATGCCCAGGATGAACGGCTATGAGGCATGCGAGAAAATTAGAAATTCACCGGGCTTCGAAGATATTCCTATTATTTTTTTAACGGCAAAATCAACGGAGAAAGATGAAGTTCATGGTCTAAATATCGGCGCCGATGATTTTATTCAGAAACCTGTATCAAATAAAAAGATTATTGCAAGAATAAAATCAAACCTCCGTAAAAAGAAATCTGAATATGTAGAAAGTCAAATTAATAAAGAACAGATTAATATTGGCCCTTTGCATATCGATCGGGAACAATATCTTGTTCAACTTGAAGGAGAAAAACTCGTTTTACCCAAAAAGGAATTTGAAATAATATTTCACTTAGCTTCAAACCCCGGCAAAGTTTATCCACGCGAAGTAATCTTGAATGAAATCTGGGGAAATGACGTCTTCGTGGTCGAACGTACAATTGATGTCCACGTTAGAAAAATTAGGGAAAAACTCGGGAAGCACTCTGATTTAATAGAGACAATAAAAGGTGTAGGTTATCGGTTCAAGAAAATTAACTGAGCTAAAAGAAAATTTCTTCTACGGCAGACTAATAATCAACGAAATATTGTTTTTCAATATTCTGATTATCATCATCATACTTCTAATCGGGTTGTCGTTCGATTTTTTTATAACGATAATTCTAACGATTTTAGCTTTCGATTTATTTTTCCTCAATTCGGTTGGGGCAAGGTATAAGAAGCAAATTAGAATTATTCAGACTACGCTTAATTCCATCAGGCAGAATAAACTAAAATCCCCGGAAGATATCAATTTGGGCCGTTATTTATTTGAGATTGAATCAGATATGCGTTCGATGTTTTTGAGAACACAGACCGATATTTTTAATATGAAAAAATTAGAACAATCACGCACAGAATTTCTGGGTAATGTTTCTCACGAATTAAGGACGCCCATTTTTGCTATCCAGGGATTCCTGGAGACTCTTATGGACGGGGCGATTGACGATCCGAAAGTGAATAAGAACTTTTTGGCTAAGGCTATTCAACACACGGATAACCTTAATAATCTTCTGCATGATTTGATAGATATTTCAATGATCGAGTCTGGTCAAATGCGTATGAGTTTTAGATATTTTAATATTGAAGAGTATTTGAATGAAATCGTAAAAGAATTTATTCCACAGGCAACTGCAAAAAATATCGAGCTGATATTGCACCCGATAAAGCATAACTTAAAATTATTCGGGGATAAAGACCGTCTGATGCAGGTAATGGTTAATCTCATCTCAAATGCGCTAAAGTACACCGAACAAGGTAAGGTTGAAGTGAGCGTGTCTGAAGAAGGAAAATTTGGAAGGATTGTTGTTAAAGATACCGGAATTGGAATAAATAACGAAGATCTGAACCGGATTTTTGAACGCTTTTACAGGGTAGATAAAGATAGATCAAAATCCGTAGGCGGGACCGGACTCGGATTAGCTATAGTCAAACACATAGTCGAAGCACACAATTCGAAGGTTGATGTTAAAAGCCAATCTGGCTTGGGTTCGGAGTTTTCATTTCTACTTAAAAAGTGATTTTTTTACGTAAGACTCCTAATAATCACGTATGTAATCTCTAATAATTGAATATACATAAAGGGCTAATAATTGCGATTAGATGCTAAATTTGCATGACCGAGGCGATTCATATTTGTCGATTTGGGAAATGACTTAATTTCGCGAAAGAAATATTCCAAATGAACTGATAAGCTATACAATTTCTTGACATTTTGAAGGGTAAGATATATTTTTGTAACCTTTATTAAAATAAAAACAACCGATTTGGAGGCGAAAATCTTTGAAACAGGAAAAAGTAACGAAATTTATTAAAACCGAAGATGCTAATCGGAAATGGTATGTGGTGGATGCGGATAATCAAATTTTGGGCAGATTAGCCTCAAATGTAGCCCGTGTTATCAGAGGCAAAAACAAACCGGTATTTACTCCTAATGCTGATACCGGTGATTTCGTTGTCGTCATTAATGCAGATAAAGTGAAATTGACTGGGAAAAAAGAAACACATAAAGAATATTTTTCTTATTCCGGTTATCCGGGCGGTACAAAATTCAAATCTTTCGCTGATGTAATGGAAAAAAATCCCGAATTTGTAATTCACAACGCCGTCAAGGGAATGCTTCCGAAAAACAGACTCGGAAAGAAATTAATAAAAAAATTAAAGGTTTATGCAGGCGACAAACACCCGCATCAAGCTCAACAACCAGAACAATTAAGTTTTTAAGAGGAATTTGAATGGCTGATAAAATATTCGTTGGTCGAAGAAAAAATGCCGTTGCACGGGTTATTTTAAGAAACGGTTCAGGCAAAGTAACTGTTAATGACAGAGAGTTTGAAAAATTCTTTACATTAAAAGACAGCCGTGATGACGTTATCCTTCCGCTTAAAGTCACCGAGATGCTGGGCAGATATGATGTCATTGCTAATGTTAAAGGCGGTGGTTTTTCTGGGCAGGCTGAAGCCATACGTTTAGGTATTTCAAGGGCTCTTCTTGGAATTAACCCTGAATTTAGACCTGCCTTAAAAGGCGAAGGACTATTAAGAAGAGACCCTAGGATGGTTGAAAGAAAGAAATACGGACAACGAAAAGCCAGAAAAAGATTCCAATTTTCTAAGAGATAATTATTATATAATAACTTTTAATTCAAACGGGGTAATTGAATTACCCCTTTTTAATAACATTCATACTTTCTGATTTGCCCCCTGTGTCCCATAAAATAAGGGATTAAAGGCAAAGTGGAAGAAAGTAGAAGAACAACAGGAGAAAATCATGTCTAAAGTTGAAATCACTCAACTCATCGAAACTGGCGCTCATTTCGGTCACCTCACCCGAAGATGGAATCCTAAAATGAAACCCTATATATTCATGGAGAAGAACGGGATTCATATAATCGATCTAAAAAAAACCCAGGAAGCAATCCAATATGCCGCCGAAAGTCTCAAGAAACTTGTTTCCGAAGGCAAAGGAGTATTATTTGTGGGGACAAAAAAACAAGCACGAGCAGTCATTGCCGAGGCTGCAAAAAAATGCGAGAGCAATTGGGTAAGCGAGCGGTGGCTTGGAGGTATGCTTACTAATTTTTCGACTATTCGAAAAAGCATTAAGCGCCTGCAATCAATTGACAAAATGGAGAGTGACGGCACATTCGAAAAAATCACTAAGAAAGAAAGATTGTTCCTAACACGTGAAAAGGACAAGCTTAGAAAAATTCTTGACGGTGTAGAATCGTTAAACAAATTGCCGGGCGCGCTTTTCTTAGTTGATATTAAAAAAGAAGCAATTGCAGTTAACGAAGCACTACGGTTGAATATACCAATATTTGCAATTGTTGATACCAACTGCGATCCCGATAATATTGACTATGTTATCCCCGCAAACGATGACGCCGGCAGAGCGATTGAATTGATTGTAAATGTGATGGCTAATGCTGTCAAAGAAGGTCAAGCTATTTCGAAAGAATTAAAAGCACAGGAATCAGCAGAAAGAGAAAGAACGAAAAAAGAAAGAGAAGAAGAAGGCAGAGACGAAAGCGGGGAAACAAAGGTTAAGGTGCGAAGGGTAAAACTTGATGGCAAAGGAAAGAAAACTCCTAAAGCTTTTAAGCCCGGCAAAGAAAGCAACCCCAAAGAAGATATTAAACAAGGCGCAGAGAAGTCTGCCGAAGAAAATAAAGAATCGAAAGAATAATTAATATTTTAAGATAATCAGAAGGTAATTATATGAATATTAGCGCTTCACAAGTAAAAGAATTACGAGATAAAACCGGCGCTCCTATGATGGACTGTAAGAAAGCCTTGACAGAATCGAACGGTGATTTTGACAAAGCCATAGAAATTTTGCGCAAGAAAGGTGCATCGGTTGCCGCGAAACGCGCCGAACGATCGGCTAATGAAGGGGTTATAAAAACAAAAATTCTTAACGATGGCAAGACAGGCGTGATTGTTGAGATCAACTGCGAAACGGACTTTGTAGCCAATAGCGATGATTTTCAGAATTTTGCGGACTACTTGCTCAACGCCATAAGCGAACTTAAACCTGCATCTGTAAAAGATCTCATGGATTCTTCATTCAAAGGGAAAAAGATTTCTGATGTACACCAGGAGGTTACAGGTAAGATAGGGGAAAAGCTGGAAGTTTCTCGATACAAAATCCAAGAAGTTGATAACGGCTTATTTGTAGATTATATTCACCACGGTGCAAAACTTGGCGTACTTATAAAATCTGAAAACACTATCGGTATTGACGCAAACGATTTAACTGGATTGTTGAAAGATATTGCTATGCAGATTGCTGCAATGAAGCCTCTCTATCTTTCAATTGCTGAAGTGCCTAAAGAAAATATTGAATCCGAAAAAGAAATTTACAGGGAAGTTGCCAGAAAAGAAGGCAAGCCGGAACAAATACTTGATAAGATTGCAGAAGGAAAGCTAAATAAATATTATGAGGATGTTTGTTTGCTTGAACAGGCATTTATCAAAGACAATACGAAGAAGGTTCGGGAAGTTATTAACGACTTTAACAAAGAAAATTCATCGCAGGTGAAATTATCGGATTTTACTCGTTTTCATCTGAGTGACGAAAAGAAGTAATTTTCAAAAAAAGGTCTTATTTTTCAGTAAGACCTTTTTTTTTATTTATGGGATTTGAATGAGTCAAAAACTTAAATATAAGAGAATACTGTTAAAACTCAGCGGTGAATCTCTGATGGGTGAAAGAGGATTCGGTATAGACCCTGATATGCTCGATTTTTTTGCTCTTGAGATAAAGAAAATTCATTCATTGGGCGCACAGGTAGGCATCGTTATAGGCGGAGGAAATATTTATCGGGGAGTTGGCGATAAGAACGAGGGTATTGATAGAGTTACCGGAGATCAAATGGGGATGCTTGCAACCGTTATAAACGCTCTTGCGTTGCAAAGCACATGCGAGAAGCACGGTATGTTTACAAGGTTGATGACTGCAATTGAGATGGAAGAAATTGCCGAACCTTATATCCGGCGAAGAGCCATAAGGCACCTCGAAAAGGGAAGGGTTGTAATTTTTGGCGCTGGAACCGGACACCCTTATTTCAGCACTGATACCGCCGCTTCGCTTCGTGCGGTGGAAATCGAAGCCGATGCAATCATTAAAGGGACGCGAGTTGACGGAATATACGATTCAGACCCCGAAAAAAATCCCGACGCAGAATTTTATAATGAAATTTCTTATCAGGATGTATTAAGTAAAGATTTACGAGTAATGGATCTGACGGCTATAAGTTTATGTAAAGAAAACAATTTGCCTATTATAGTATTCAACATGAATCAACCCGATAATTTGCTGAAAGTAGTTATCGGAGATAACATCGGTTCGGCAGTTGGTCATTTTCAAACCGGCAATTAATTTTTTAAAATAAACCGGGGTAATTATGAACAATCAAATTATATCAGAAGCAAAATCAAGGATGGATAAATCAATCGAAGCTTTCCGGTCCGAGATTATGAAGGTTAGATCCGGTAAAGCAACTACCGCTCTGCTCGATGGAGTAAAAGTGGACTATTACGGAACAATGACCCCTTTGAATCAGGTTGGTAATGTCAGCGTTCTTGACGTTCATACACTTGCCATCACTCCGTGGGATAAAACCATGGTCCATCCAATCGAGAAAGCCATACTTTCGGCTGATCTGGGGCTTAATCCGATCAGCGACGGAACAAACCTTAAGGTGCCTATTCCACCTCTTAATGAAGAAAGAAGGAGGGAATTGGTGAAGCTTGTAAAGAAATTCGGGGAAGAAGCGAAGATTGCAGTACGTAATGTTAGGCGGGATGCAAATGAAAAGCTGAAAAAGCTTGAAAAAGAAAAAGAGATTACCGAAGATCAGAGAAGAGATGCCGAAACAGAGGTTCAAAAAATAACTGATAAACATATAGAGTCGATTGACGGTATCATTAAGGTAAAGGAAGCAGAAATTATGGAAGTTTGATTCTAATTGGATAATTACTTAAAGCCGGTTCTTAATGACCGGCTTTTTTACTTTAAATAATATTTATCTATTTTTGATTAACAAAAAATATATTATTGTCTCATTTTTAGGAGAATAATGATGAGTATAACAAAAGAAGAAGCATTAAAGTATCATAGCGAAGGTAGAAAAGGGAAAATTGAAGTAATTCCCTCCAAACCATGTTTTACTTCGCGTGATCTTTCTTTAGCCTACACACCTGGTGTTGCCGAACCATGCAGAGAAATTCATAAGAATGAAGAAGAAGTTTACAATTACACAGCAAAAGGAAATCTAGTTGCAGTTTTATCCAACGGAACTGCAGTTCTTGGATTAGGTGATATTGGCGCCGCTGCCGGCAAGCCTGTAATGGAAGGAAAAGGAGTTTTGTTTAAACGCTTCGCTGATATTGACGTATTCGATATTGAAGTCAATACACATGATCCCAAGGAGGTCATAAGGGTTACGCAGCTCTTAGAGCCTACTTTTGGAGGCATCAACCTTGAGGATATCAAGGCGCCGGAATGTTTCGAAATTGAAGAAGAATTAAAAAGAACATGCAACATACCTATCTTTCATGATGACCAGCACGGCACTGCTATTATTTCCTGCGCTGCATTAATTAACGCTGCCGAAGTAGCAGAAAAGGAGTTAAAGAATCTTAGGATAGTGGTATCGGGAGCCGGCGCATCCGCAGTTGCCTGCTGTAATCTTTATATAAAAGCAGGCGTTACAAGAAGTAATATTGCAATGTTCGATTCGAAAGGTCTTATACATAAAGAAAGAAAAGATCTTAATAAATACAAAGAAGCATTTGCAATCGAGAACAAATATGACAGTCTCGAAAATGCTATGGTTGGAGCCGATGTTTTTATAGGACTTTCGAAAGGAGATGTTGTTTCTCCCGAAATGATTAAAGTGATGGCTGAGAAACCAATTGTCTTTGCTATGGCGAATCCCGACCCTGAAATACGTTATGAAATTGCCAAAGCCGCTCGTGAAGATATTATCATGGCAACCGGAAGAAGCGACTATCCTAATCAGGTAAATAATGTTTTAGGTTTCCCTTTTATATTTAGAGGTGCTCTTGACGTAAGGGCAACGGCAATAAACGACGAAATGAAAATGGCGGCAGTTAAAGCATTGGCAGGCCTTGCGAAAGAAGTTGTTCCCGATGTTGTTATTAGAGCCTACGGCGGAAAGGATTTCTCTTTCGGACCCGATTACATCATACCCAAACCTTTCGATCCGAGGGTTTTGTGGAAAGTCGCTCCGGCTGTTGCTAATGCTGCAATGGAAACTGGTGTTGCAAAACATCCGATAACCGATTGGGCGCGTTATGAAGAGCAGTTAAAAGAACGCCTCGGCTATTCGCAAGAAGTTATTCGGTTTATGATACACAGAGCTCAGGAAAATCCTAAATCGGTTGTTTATCCGGAAGGCGAAGAAGAAAAAATAATTAGAGCTGCCAATGCAATAGCTACCGAAGAAATTGGCAAGCCGATATTAGTTGGCAACAAAGAGAAAATTCTCTCGAGAATTAATGAACTTGAGTTTGACGAGAAAAATTTTGAAATACGAGACCCGCGTACCTGCGAAAAATGTGAAGAGTATGCAACAGTTCTTTACAGAAGACGACACCGGAAGGGATTAACCCAGAGAGCGGCATTGAATCTTATAAGACAGCCCAATTATTATGCATCAATGATGGTTGAAATGGGCGATGCCGACACACTCATCGGTGGATTAACCTCCCATTATCCGGCGACTATAAAGCCCGCTTTAGAATGTATTGGAGTTAAAGAAAACTTTAAGGTTGTTGCGGGAATGTACATCGTAATTATTAAAAGAAAGGTTTTCTTCTTTGCCGACACGACTGTTAATATCAATCCAAACGCCGAAGAACTTGCGGAGATAGCAATTTATGCAGCCGATACAGTAAAAGAATTTAATATAGAGCCCAAGGTTGCTATGCTGTCCTTTAGTAATTTCGGCAGCTCAATCAATGATGAATCATCGAAGGTCAAACGTGCCACTGAAATAGTTAATCAGAAAAGACCGGATATAATTTGCGACGGGGAAATGCAGGCTGATACTGCGGTTATGCCGGAAATTATAGAAAATGAATTCCCATTCTGCAAAATTCATGGCGGTGCAAATGTATTGATTTTCCCGAACCTTGCCGCCGGAAATATTGCTTATAAGCTTTTTGAGAGGATAACTTCTGCTACGGTAATAGGACCAATATTAATGGGAATGAAAAAGGCGGTTCACGTTCTTCAGCGAGGAGCTACTGTGGACGATATTATCAACATGAGCGCAATTGGAATTGTTGACGCTACCGCGAGAGAAAAGAAGAAATAAGCTCAATTAAAATTAACTCAAAATAACGGGGTTCCCATTAAACGGGAATCCCGTTTTTATTAATGGAGCACAAGGTTAATTTTATTACGCTCCATTCTTTTTTATATATTTGCTTACCGGATTTTGCTGTTAGGAAAAAACAACAAAAAAACCGAATTGTTACAAATGATTAAGAACATTATCTATTTTTCATCCAGCTTGTTGATTTTTTTTGCCGGAGTTGTTGCTTATGGTGTTTTTCTCAATTCCCGAGAAAAACCTCTCAGTGAAATAATGGATTCGTTCAGTTATGATGTTAAAGGAAACATCAACATTATTGTAGATAAAAGCCGTTATAAGTTGTATTTATATTCTGATACGCTGCTGATTAAGGCTTATAACGTTTCATTAGGCAAAGGCGGACAGAAGAAGAGAGATTCCTTCTATGGTAACGCCACGCCGGTCGGCTCTTATATTATATGCAAAATAGACACTGTAAATAAATATCACAAAGCAATGATTATTAATTATCCAAATAAATACGATGCGGCAGAAGCTTTAAGGAACAATCAAATTTCGCGTGAAATTTACATGAAAATTGACGGCTGCATTTCTGCAAATTCATGTACTTCCGATGTTCTGCCCGATGCCGAACCTATCAGTTTGCACGGGATTGGAGATTATGATTTCATTTTCCGTAATCTTCCTTTTGTTTTTAATTGGACAAACGGTTCTATCGCACTAAGTAATAAAAGCATTGATGAGCTGTACAGTGTTGTAGGCGAAGGAACGCCAGTTTTAATTAAACCATAACATCCGAAATCTACCGTGAATATCATTCCAAGAATATTTAATATCTTAGCCGCTGTAATAGTTCTGAGCAGTCCATGTTTCGGGCAGGAAGCAAAAGATTATGAACTTGTTAAGATTAATTTTCAAGGCAATAAGAAAATATCGGACAGCGAATTAAGAACTGTTATACTTTCTAAAGAATCACCGAATTGGTTCTCAAAATTTCTCAATAGTTTTACAGGCTTTGGCGAATCAGCTGTTTATTTTGATTCATTGCTGATTCAAAACGACTTGAACGCTCTGAATAATTATTACTTTGATGCCGGGTATTTCAAAGCCAAATTTTCTTATGGATATGAACTTAATAAAAAAAATGCCGCAGCCGAACTGACTTATATAATTTCAGAAGGGGAACCGAGTTATTTTTCAAGTATCAGGGTCTCCGGACTGGAAAATATTCATAAAGAATTTCAAAGCTATATATTAAATGCATCTAAGGTTGATACAGCTCTCCAATATTCAAAAGCTGTAGTAGAAAAAATCAATAATCAGATTATAAATTACTTAAGAGATCACGGGCATATGCTCGTTGCAACAGACGTTCCTCTGGTAAAGATTGATACTTTACATAACAAGGCGCATTTAACGATCGATTTGAACGCCGGGAAGCGGTACCAGATAAGAGAAGTTAAAGTAAATAAATCCGGACCCGGAAAAGATTTGGTTGATGATAATCTTCTACGTGAAATTGTAAATGTTGATTCAGGCAAATATTATAATTTTTTCAATCTTCAGCGCGGGCAGACAAGATTATACAGAACTAATTTGTTCTCTTCGGCACTTGTTTCCGGAATTACAGCCGACACTTCTGGAAATCTTGTCCCGATCAATATAAGCGTGGATGTTGGGTTAGTTAATGAATTTTCACCTGAAATAATATTTAATAACGAAGACAACCGCTTCAACCTTGGTTTGAGTTTTGGATACATCAGGAAGAATTTCTTTGGAAGCGCCCGAAAGCTGACGGTGAGAACTTCAGCCGCTTCGCAGAATATTCTGGATTTTCTCGGTAATCCGGGACTCGACGATACAACCGTTATTGGTTATGCAGATGCACGGGTGATTATTGAGCAGCCTTTTATATTTGGTAAACCTATTTATACAAAACTTGAGAATTATATAACTCTTCAAAAAAGAAAAAACGAATACAACGCAACATTATTTGGAAGCAAGTTAAGTTTTGATTTCGAACTCCCTCAGAATGTTTATTTTACAGGTCTTTCTTCATATTTGAATTGGGAACGTTCAAAATATTTCCTGCAAGAAAGTTATATTAAAAATATTTTCTATAAGTTTTTTACCAATGAGGGAATACCTCCTGATTTGTCGGACAGTCTTTCGGCATACTTTTCTCAAGAATATGAAAAAAGACCGCAGTATACCAATGCAACATTAGGGATTGAATTATCCTCCAATAAGACAAATAACTTTCTCTTTCCCAGCACGGGTTATTCATTATCAATTTTGCTTGCAGACGGAAACGGAATAGCGTATGCAGTAAACAAGTCGCTGGGGATGAATATTGAAGGTCCTCTTTATTATAAAGTGTTAGCTGCTTCTACTTTTTATCTGCCTGTATATTTCTCGAATGAAAATGCTTTTGGAATAAAATTTTTATTAGGAAACATTCATTCGTATAAAGGCAATAAATTCGATATACCCCTTAACCAAAGATTTGTATCCGGAGGCAGCAATTCAGTGCGGGGCTGGCAGTCAAGGGAGCTGGAACCGAGCGGTAGTGACGTAAGTGTCGAGAGTTTATCCCCTCAGGATTTGGAGCAGATTCTTTTACGTGAAGGTTCCTTCGGAGGTTTCTTTATCGTTGAAGGTTCAATAGAAACAAGAAATCGATTAATAGGGAAAATCGGCTCAGCTCTTTTTGTTGATTACGGCAACACTTTCTTAAATCCAGAGTCATTTCGCTTTGATAAGCTTGCTGTAGCCGCAGGTTTTGGATTGAGATATTACTCGGAAATTGTACCGATACGAATTGATTTCGGGTTCAAATTCTACGACCCGACAGATAGACGGAGCTTTTTCACTAAGCTCGGCGATTCAAATTTCCTTGGTAAACATTTCAGTTTTCACCTCGGCATAGGGGAAGCTTTCTAAACAATTCTTTTTGTTCGACCTGAATTTTCGCTAAATTTACACTCATTTTTTTTGAGGACTTATGATTTCGAGTATGACCGGATACGGCAAGGCAGTTATTGAGGAAAAGGACATCTTTGTTGAAGTTGAGATTAAAAGCCTCAATTCCAGGTTTCTTGATTTTAATCTTAAAATCCCAAGAATTCTATCCGAAAAAGAACTTGAATTTAAGAATATTATCAAAGAGAGGATTAAAAGAGGAAAAATTTCACTTTCAATAACTCTTCAGAAAAACGGCGTCGATAATAGAATAGCATCCATAAAAGAAGAGAATTTGAATGGGGTTGTAAGTCTCCTTAACGAGCTAAAAAACAAAGCCGGGCTAAAGAGTGAAATAAGCCTCGATAATTTACTGGAATTTCAAAATGTGATTTTTACAGAAAATGGTTTTGGGAATGAAGCGGAGTTCGGGATAACTAAAATCGCTTTGGAAAACGCTCTAACCGAGCTGATAAATATGCGCCGGAAAGAAGGGCGGGCTTTGATTGAGGATTTAAAACTCCGCATAAATAATATCGCTGAAATGGTCGAAAAAATTATGAATGTTAATCCTGAGGAGATAAAAACCTATTTCGGAAAACTTCGGGCGCGCATCGAAGAAATAATTGCAGATTCAAAAGTTATCGATGAAAGGCTAATTACCGAACTTGGCATTATTTCCGAAAAATACGATGTTACCGAAGAATGCATAAGGCTGAAAAGCCACATAAACCAGTTCAACGAAATTTTAGCCGGTGAAATCGAAGTGGGAAGAAGACTAAACTTTTTAGCCCAGGAGATGAACAGAGAAGCTAACACTATCAATAGTAAATCAATCTCAATTGATATTACGAGATTTGGTATTTCTATAAAAGAGGAACTGGAAAAGATAAGAGAACAAATACAGAATTTAGAGTAGCCATTGAATCCAAAAGGTAAATTATTTGTTTTTTCGGCACCCAGCGGATCCGGTAAAACAACAATTATTAAGAGTACGCTTTCGCATTTCCCCGAATTTGTCTTTTCAGTTTCGGCAACAACGCGCAAAAAACGAGCAAGCGAAATAGAGGGGAAAGATTATTTTTTTATAACCGAGAAAGAGTTTCTAAAAAAAATTGATAATAAAGAATTTGTGGAATGGGAAAGATTCTATGATTATTATTACGGCACGCTAAAATCCTTTATCGATGAGAAACTTAATCTCGGAAAGTCAATAGTTCTTGAAGTTGATGTAAAAGGAGCGGTTAATATCAAAAAGGCATACCCCGAATCCGTGCTTATTTTTATTATGCCGCCCAGCAGAAATGCGCTTGTCGAAAGATTGATTAATAGGAAGACCGAGACCGAAGATGATTTAGCAAAACGAATTAAGAGAGCCGAAATGGAATTGACTTATAAGGATAAATTTGACTACGTTGTGGAGAACGATAACCTTGAAGACGCAAAAAAAGAAGTTGTAAAAATAATAGATAAAGAAATAATGTAAGGAGAAAATATAATGAACACAAAACCAGTTGATTTAAGAGAGATTGATCAAAAAGCAGCTAATATATACGAAGCTGTAATCGTGGCTGCAAAGCGTTCCCGCCAGATAAATGATCAAAATAAACTTGAATATAATGAACAGGTTGGACACCTTGAAACAGGTCCGGAGGATGATTTTGATGAAAGAGCTAATCCTGACCTGGTCAAAATTTCCCTCGAATTCGAGAAGAGAGATAAACCCCATCAAAAATCTTTGAAGGAACTGCTCAGCGGGGAATTGGAGTACCGTTACAAAGAAGATCAAAAGTAATGTTGATAATATCCGCCGTTGAATCGTAATTCGATTTTAAGAAAAGACCGGACTATGATTTCACAAGAAATGAAGCGAGAGTTAATAAATGCTCTTATTGATCAAAAAGAAATTTTCGGTGATGAACTGTTAACTACCTTCTCCGAAAACGATTATGAGCCTCTTTATGAAAATGATATTCAACCGGAACCTGCAGAGAATAATGTGAATGAGGATAAAATAAACTATAGTAGCAGCAAATTATTTGCTGAAGAATTTGAAAACGCACGAAGCCTTGATGAGTTAAACAGGATGATTGCGGACTGCACAAAATGTTCTTTAGGTCAAACAAGAACTAAATTTGTGTTCGGCACCGGAAATCCTAATGCTGAGTTGATGCTGATTGGTGAGGCGCCGGGCGCTGAAGAGGACAAGCAGGGAATTCCATTCGTCGGACGCGCAGGTAAACTTCTAAACGATATTTTAAAAGCAATAAACTTTGAAAGGGAAGATGTTTACATCGCCAATATTCTTAAATGCCGTCCGCCGAATAACCGGGATCCGCTGCCCTCGGAAAGAGAAACATGCATTCCGTATCTTAATAAACAGATTGAATTAATCAACCCGAAGATTATACTTTGTCTTGGCAGAATTGCCGCTAACGCGCTTTTGAATAAAAATGAATCGCTTGCAAACCTGAGAAACGGCGACTACGAGTATAAAGGAATTAAGCTGATGGCAACTTATCATCCGGCGGCTCTGCTTAGGAATCCTCATTGGAAAAGAGGCTGCTGGGAAGACGTGAAGAAAGTTCGTAAATTATACGATGAATTAACGGCTTAATAAAATGGCAAAAACAAGCGAAAAAATTGATCTTGACAAATTAAAATCTGCTGCCAAAAAACCTCCTTCAGTGCCGGAAGTTGAAATGGCGGTACTGGGCGCAATGCTGCTGGATAATAATGCTATACCAAAAGTGATTGAAGTGCTTAAACCCGAACACTTCTTTGATCCGCGGAATAAAATTATATTCTCGGCTGTTACTGCTTTGTATGAAGCAAACGAACCCCTTGATACAGTTTCGCTTTACGAAGAACTTAAAAAAGAAAATAAAGTTGAAGATGCCGGAGGAGCGGCGTATCTCGGAAAATTGTCGCAGGATATCAGCTCCGCTGCAAATATTGATTACCACTCAAGAGTTGTACTTGAAAAATGGATATTAAGACAATTGATTTCCACCTCATTGGAAATTGCAGGCTCGGCTTATGAAGGCAGCGAAGACGTATTCGACCTGCTTGATGCGGCAGAATCAAAAATATTCAGTATAACGGAAGAAGGAACCAAAGAGTCGTACAAATCGATGGAAAAAGCTGTTAAAGAAGCTCTTGAATTGATTGAAGCAATTCACTCGAAAAGTTTAGCTAATGTTTCTGTTCCCTCCGGATATTTTGCTCTTGACGATATGCTCGGCGGTTTCCAAAAATCGGATTTGATTATTGTCGCCGCACGCCCTTCCATGGGCAAAACTGCTTTTGCTCTTTCGCTCTGCAGAAATGCCGCAATAGATTTTGAAATTCCGATTGCATTCTTCAGCCTGGAAATGTCAACAATCCAACTTGCTACTAGGTTAATATCATCCGAAGCAAGAATAAACGCACACAGCGTCAGAACGGGAAAATTCAGAGCTGAAGACGGTCAGAAGATAAGCCGTACCGTTCACAAGCTAAGCAAAGCGCCGATTTATATTGATGATACTCCCGCGCTTTCAATACTTGAATTACGTGCAAAAGCGCGCCGTCTTAAAACCGAAAGAAATGTCGGGTTGATTGTTATCGATTATCTCCAATTAATGACTGCAGCCGGAAGGATGGAAAGCCGTGAAAGGGAAATCTCGCAAATATCTCGATCGCTGAAAGCTCTTGCTAAAGAACTTAATATTCCTGTTATCGCTCTTTCGCAGCTGAACAGAGTAGTTGAAACTACGACAACGAAAAGACCGATGCTTTCACATCTCCGTGAATCTGGTTCAATTGAGCAGGACGCCGATGTTGTGTTGTTTTTGTATAGACCCGAAGTCTATGGTATCACTCAAACAAATGAAGGCAATTCTACTGAAGGAATAGCTGAAGTTATTATAGGAAAGCAGAGAAACGGACCTGTTGGCGAAGTTCAGCTTAAATTCATTAAAGATTATGCCCGGTTCGAAAACCTTGATCTAATACATGCAAACTTACCGCAATACTCTGAATCCACTCAAGAGCAGGAAGACCTGACGATCTAAGTGCCAACCGATTTTCCGGCATCAAGCGTTAATTCCAATCTAAGAATAAATCATATTACTTGCCGAAGAACAGTTACAAATTCATCAGCGAATTTGCGGCTTAAGCATTTCAAAATCTGAAATACAAAATTGAGTTATATTATATACGCTCTTTATTCTCAATAGCAAACTTTATGAGGCTGTGCGAGCCGTGAAGATTCAATTTCTCGCAGATATTATTGCGGTGGTTTTCAACTGTTTTTGTGCTGATGTTCAGCTCATTACTTATTTCACGGCTGGTTTTGTTTGAAGAAATAAATTTCAGAATTCTTCTCTCCGAAACCGTGAGTTTATTTAATGCGCCATTAATGTTGTTTTGTAGAAGAGACGACTTCATCAATTTAAATAAGTTGCCGCTGAGCTTTGGACAAATATACGTATGTCCGTCAAGGACACTCCTGATGCAGTCTATGATTTCCCCGGCGGTATTTTCTTTAAGAATAAATCCCATGGCTCCCTGTTCAAGGGCTTTGCGCAGGATTTCAGGGTCATTGTGCATAGTTAAAAAAATCACCCGGGTTTCATTCTTGAAGTTTTTGATGAATTCAAAAATTTCAAAGCCGTCGCCGTCTTTCAGTTCGACATCAAGAATAGCAAGATCAGGCTTATGTTTCTCTATAATTTCAACAGCCTCGCTGCCGGTAGATGCTTCTCCGACCACAGAAAGATTTTCTTCGCGCTGTATAATGCTTCTAATTCCCTCGAGAAAAAGCGGATGATCGTCTACAATAACGACAGTGTTTTCCCTTATTTTCATATCAATCAGATTTCCCTTTTAATATCAAGCGTACCAATGTTCCGCTTCCATTGTTTGATTCAATATTCAATTCTCCCCGTAATATTTTTGCGCGTTCAAACAAACTTGCGATTCCCAGCGACCTCTTCGAAACCGCTTCATTAATGTTAAATCCCTTGCCGTCATCCTCTATGTTTAATTCAACGATTCCATCCCTGCGGATAATAAGTATGGAAGCGTTTAAAGCCCCCGAATGATTAATAATGTTGTTGACGGCTTCCTGTACTATCCTGAAAAAATTAATCGCAATTTCTTTTGGAATAATATCGTCAATATTATCTAAAAAATAAGTGAATTTAATTTTTGTGCCGGGGCTTATTTTCATTATCATTGATTCAATCGCTTTGGTTATACCGAGTCTGTCTATCTGATGCGGATGCAGATTGTATGCAATCTCTCTGATTTCATTGATAGACTCGAGCGCTAAAGCCTCGATGGATTTCGATTCTGCTAATAATTTTTTATACTCCGGTTCAATGTAGTTAAAGTGAGCTTTGTTTTTAATAATTAATAGATTTTGCCCCAGTCCGTCATGCAATTCTCTCGCGATGCGCTTTCTATCGCTTTCCACGGATTGAATTAGATTACGCGAGAAAATTTCCTGAGCTTCCTTCTCCTTTTCAAACTGCTTCGTTTTCTTAAAATAGAAGTTAGCCCCGGTTAAAATTATCAAGAGAACTGCAGAAGTCCTGAACCACCAAGTTGACCAAAAAGGCGGAGTGATAAAAATATTAACGGAAACACCTGCGTAATTCCAGATGCCGTCAGAATTGCTTCCTATAACGCGGAATAGATATTCGCCCGGACTAATATGAGTATAATTTGCTATCCTATCGTTACCTGCATCTACCCAATTTTTATCTACTCCTTCTAATTTATAAAGAAATTTATTGGACGCCGGTTCGGTTAAATCGAGAGAGGCAAATTCAAATGCGAAAAAATTTTGATCGTAATCTAAATGCACCTCTTTGATAAACGATATTTCGTCATCGAACATGCGGCTTTTATTGAATAATTTAAAATCCGTTAAAACAATTTCGGGAACAGTTTCGTTTATGTTTATCTCATCCGGATTGAAATAATCAATCCCTTCTATGCCGCCGAAATACATTACGCCGTGTTTATCTTTATAACAAGCTCTGCGGTTAAACTCAAGATTCAAAAGTCCATCAGCTTGGTCATAATTAGTGAAACGATTTTTGTTCAGATCGAAATTGCTCAAACCCTTGTTTGTGCTAAACCATAAATTACCTTTATTATCTTCGAGTATAGCGTAAACCGTGTTGTCCGGCAGACCGTTATCTATAGTGTAAACCTCGAATTTGTTTTTATTAATATTATACTTTAACAAGCCGTCGCTGTGACTGCCGAGCCAAAGACTTCCTTTCCTGTCATTATGTACGAAATAAATTATGTCGGTCATCTTCTTATTTGGGAAATAATTCGATGGTGTAATTTTTCTGAATGAATGGGTGCGCTTTGAGATTCTGATGAGACCAGTCGCACCTACCCAAACTAATGTATCGTCATCAGCTGCATAATTTGACTGCTCACCCAAAGTGATATATTCTGATTCGGAAATTGAATTCCCAAGGGTTGATTCGCGGAACTTATAAACATGGGAATAACTACATCCCCAAAAATATCCTTCGGAATCCTGCATAATCGCTGTAAAATTAATAGGCATGGGGGATGAATAATTAAGTGTCGGCTCCATGCTTTCGCTGAGCGTATAACTGTAAATCTTTTCGTAATCGAAAACAAAATATTTTTTTCTGCCGTAAGGAAATGCGAAGTAATAAATGTTTCCAGCTGTGGTTCTAAATTTTTCCATGAAAGGCGTGTAATGGAAAAATTTTTCCAGCGACCGAAAATAAACGGCAAATCCCTTGTCAAGCGATGAAACGAACAAATTATTTTCTGCATCACCTTTGATATCCAAAATGAAATTAAATTCAAGAGAACCGCTACCCTTTGATTGATTGCCGCGGAAGTGGTAAAATTTTTTTTGATTAAGGTTCAGCTTGTTAACTCCTCCGCCGAATGTGGCAATCCAAAGCAAACCGGAATCATCTTCTATCATTGCGCTGATTCTATCGGAACTTAATGTGGTGTTTATGAACGAATTGCTTCGGTGCAATTGAAATTTCTTTTCTTCAGGGTCATATTTAACCAATCCGCTGTTTGTGCCAAACCATATTTTGCCTTTCGAATCCTTTAATATTGTGCGGACTTGAAAATCTTCGTCCATCCCGCTACGGCTGATATCAACAAAGTTAACCGATGATTTCTTTATATGGATGGAAAAATATCCGGCTGCATTCGCAGCCCAAATTTCATCCTCGCCGTATTTAATAACCGACCAAATATTCTTTCCGTATAAACTCTCAAAATTGTAAACGCCCGCTTTTATTTCAGTTGAATTCTTTGCGATGTCATATAGGAATAAACCCAGCCCGCTAGCCACAAGCACGTACCTTTCATCTAATCTTAGCAGATTATTTATTGCCGAAGGGAATTTCTCATCAGCGTTTTCAACTAAACTGAAATTCCCTGTTGTTTTGTTAAATAGAAAAAGACGTCCGAATGTGCCGGCTAAAAGAAGCGAATCGTTCAATTTTATTAATGCGTCAATAGAATTGTTTTCATGTATTCCATCGCCGGAATTATTATGGTAATTAGTAAATGTTTCGCTGCGCTGATCAAATTTATTTAAGCCGGCCGCCGAACCTATCCACAATATGCCATCATTATCCTCAATGATACTGATGATCTGATTGTTTGAAAGCGAACTTTCGCGCGGGACTCCTCTCTTATAAATTTTGATTTTATGTCCGTCAAATCTGTTCAGCCCGCCTTGAGTTCCGAACCAAATAAAACCTCGGCTGTCGCGGTAGACGCAATGAACAACCCCCTCCGATAAACCGTCGCCGGGTAGTATGCGTGAGAATGTTAAACTTGTTTCGCTTCCTTCAGATGTGGACAATGGATATAAACACAAAACAAACAATACAGTGAAATAAATTAACCAGAGTGATTTCATCTACATTCCACTCCAACCGATAAATGAGTGTTTACACCTATAAAAATGAGGGGATTCACCTATTTGTTTCATCCAAGTTTATAAAAATATTGCACATAAAAAAAAGACAAGGAGTGCGGTTTGAAATTAATGATTATTGAGGATAATGACAATATGCGGGAATATATAAAAAATTTAATTAAGGATTTTAAAGGCGAAATTATTGAATCGGATAACGGAACTGAAGCAGTAAAACTCTATAACCAACACTTACCCGATGCCGTTTTAATGGACATCGAATTGAACGGCATGGACGGATTAACAGCTTCTGAAAAAATAACGCGGAAACATCCCGAAGCAAAAATCATTTTTATTACAAATTATGATGACGCTAATTACCGTAAACGCGCCGCTGATTTAAACTGCTTCGCTTATATTCTTAAGGAGAATTTATATCAGCTTGCACCCGCCCTAATAAATATTTCAACAACCAATCGAGGAGATCGTTTATGAGAAAAATAACTGAAATATGCTTTATTCTAATCTTACTGCAGGCATTTTCTATTTACGCCCAGAGCAAAAAGGTATATCAGAACTATGACTTTGTGCCGGGCGATAAAATTTTATTCGAAGATAACTTTACCGACGGACAGGATGGGGAATTCCCTCCGCTGTGGAAATTAAAAGCCGGACAAGGAGTTGTTAATAAAGAATCTGACCAGAATGTTACGGTCTTAATTGACGGCAACTATGCAATTGTCGAACCACGCATTAAAACCAAGGAGTATCTTGAAGATGCTTTTACCGTTGAATTTGATTACTACTCGGATGACGGCGATTATTATTTCGGAATCGTTATTGTGCTGGGAAATGATGAATACGATTTAGCGGGAATTTTGTTTGATAATCTCGGAAACGCTTCTACACATTATTTCCCTGACGGTGTTAATCTGCAAGGAACTCATCCCGATGCGGATAAATTCGAAACGGGTAAATGGCGGCATATAGCTATTGCTTACAAAAACGGGCAGATGAAATGTTATGTTGACCAGCATCGTGTTCTTGTAATTCCTCAAACCGAATATCAACCCCGCTATGCACGTATTGCTGGAGTTGCTCCAATAAAATTTAAAGACTTCCGCATTGCTACAGGCGGCGGAATGAATATGCTTGATAAATTATATAAAGACGGTAGAATCGTTACTCACGGAATTTTATTTGATGCCGGAAAATCTACATTAAAACCGCAGTCCTACGGCGTGATAAATGAAATAGTAAAAATGATGATAGAAAACCCGGAAATAAAATTAAGTATTGAAGGACATACCGACAGCGACGGCAGCGATGCGAACAATCAAAAATTATCCGAAGACAGAGCCGCCTCAGTTAAGAATACTATCGTTGAATTAAAGATTGATGCTTCAAGACTTGAAACCAAAGGCTGGGGCGAATCTAAGCCTATTGACGATAACACCAAACCTGAGGGAAAAGCAAATAACAGAAGAGTTGAATTTGTGCTGATAAAATAACTTTCAAATTGGAGGAAAAATGAAATTAATATCGAAAATTACACTTGCTGGATTTTTGTTCTGTTTTTTTTATCTAAGTGCTTATGCACAGCAAAGCCCCAAACAAATATTTGATTTGATGCCGGATATTCCAAAAAATTACAATGAATCAATAGATCCCGGGAATTGCAGCAAGTTCAACTCGCTAAAAAATAAGCTGGAGGAAACAAACCCTATTATTACAAGGACTTTACAGGAACTTCAGCCAAAAGTTCAAACAGCGATGATGCAAAATCCGATGGTAATGGCAGATGAAGCAATTATTAATTTAATGCAATATGCAAGTCATGAATACTTTACGATAATAACCGAAGAAAATATGAAAGTAAATAATATTATTTCAGAAATGAAATCTGCATTTAACGAAGAGCTTCAGCAGACTAAACAGAGCATAGAGGCAAAATATGACTGTGGAAAACACATGGCAGGTTCGCCGCAGGAAGAGGCATGTGATAATGCCAGAAAAAATGAATTGTTTGAAAAAAGCGTAAAGCTCTACAACGAATATCTTAAGGAAATTGAACCAGACTTACTTAATTACAAAGCAATCTTGAAAAAATGCATTATGTATTTGCATGATAATATAACTGCGGTTAAAGAAAAAAATAATGATGTTGCCCGTTATTATATCAGCAACGCAAATTTTTATGCAAATCTTCTTATTACCGGTTTCCCGCTGAATGATATACACTGTGAACATCCTAATTTTATACCGATGCCTTGATTAATTATTTATGGAATCTAATATGATAAGTACATATCAAATTTTTAAAATGATTTTGCTGCTAATTTTGCTTCTGTTTTGTTGCAGCGACAATCTTTATGCACAAACATTTACCGTAAATACTCTCGATGATACTCTGCCGTGGGATAATCCCGATACTGATGAAGATGAAGCTGATGACGGCAACCCGGTTGATGCAAACGGAAATATTTCACTGCGCTCGGCATTATTGGAAACGAAGGGCGGCGAATTATTTCCAAGAACAGTAATTGTTGAAATGGCTGGCACTATTTCCGCGGATATCCTATTTGGCCCATTCACGATTTTTGACGGATTTAAGATTCAAGGGAACAACTCAACATCTGTATCGGGAATGGTATTTACTGTTATTGGAAGCGATAGTGAAATCAGCGGAATTAATATCCTCTCATCACCTTTTGGCGGAGTCACAGTTTCGCTGGGTTCAAATATCGTTATCAAGAATAATGTGATATCAGGTAATTCTCAATCAGGAATAACTATCGGACAAATGGTTTCTAATGTTAGAGTTACAGGCAATAAGATTGGAACAAACATTTCTGGAAATTCGGCTAACGGAAATAGCCCTGCCGGAATAACAGTTGCTTCGGGTGCGACTAATATTATTATCGGCGGCGACGATGAATCGGATAGAAATATTATTTCGGGGAATACCATCGGCATAATGCATCCCGGCGAGGATGTGGTTATAAAAGGGAATTATATAGGAACCGATAGAAGCGGCATGTTTGCCGTTCCAAATACTCAGCATGGCATTGCATTGACCGGCCAGTCAAACACTATTTTCAACAACGTCATATCGGGAAACGGCTTGTACGGAATTATTATGTCTCATCTTTTAAACCCGTGTACAAACAACAAAATTTATGGAAATAAAATCGGGGTTACCGCTAATGACACGCTCCCGCTTCCAAATTTAACCGGTATTAATATACTCGGAAATTCTACAAATAATATTATAGGCTCATCTTTATCTCAAGAATTTGAACCGAATATAATTGCATACAATTCCGCCAACGGAATTTTCTTTCAAGAAAGTCAGATGGGGACACCAAACAAAAATAGTTTTCGCAAAAATTCTTTTTTTGAAAACGGCGGGCTCGCTGTTGAAATATCTAGTAATCTACAAAACGGTATTCAAAAGCCGGTACTCGACAGCCTAAAGAAAAATGACAGCGGAAAATATATTCTATATGGAAACAATGCTCCTCCTAATTCCAAAGTTGATATTTATTATGCGGCTGCCGATCCGACAGGATTCGGCGAAGGAAAAGAATGGATTAAAGAGACAACCTCGGATATGGACGGTAAATTTGAAGTTGAACTCGACGAGGTAAACTGCAATCCGCTTACCGCCTCTGCAACTGATAATCAAGGAAACACTTCAGAGTTTTCCCAAAATCTGCAGGCGCTGCCGTCCTCTAAAAGTGTTTCTGTTAGCTGCGAAGGTCCTTATCTCGAAGGTATTTCTTTTGACGTAACATTCACCGTAGAAATTGATTGGGGCGGCACACCAGATGCAATAAGAAAAGCCAGGTTTACACTCAACGGGCAGAATGAAAAAGAAGGAAATCTTACGGACAACACCGCCGATGTGCAGTATAATATTAATCAGGCAAGCGGAGGTTCAAATAATCTTGAATTAAAACTCGAAGGCTGCATAGGTACCGTTGACTTAGGCAGTATTTACGATTTCTGCACTGCCCCTCTGCCCTCATACCTAAGCTCACCTCAACCTTCATGCAACGGCGGGAGAGTAAAATATACTGAACAGGTTACTTTTCCCGATAATATTACATCCGCTCCGCAATTATCTTCTATAAACGACGATGTCCCTTTTATTAATGGTGCTTTGGGTATAATCGGAGTTCCGACATTAACAGCTTCAGTGGAGTTTCCCGGTTCAATCACCGCGCCGTCTTTTAATTCTTCCTTTTCATTAGCGGGAACAAGTTTTAGTTTCGGAGCAGACGTAAGCGGAGATTTAACATTGGACTGCAGCGGCACGGGAGGAACTGCAAACGCAAATTTGAATGCTTCAATATCGCACACATTTAGTTATGGGCTAAGCGTATCGCAATATATGCCTCCCTGCGGCGGACCGCCGGTTGTGAAAGATTTATGTGAGCTTGCACGCTCATACGGCAATTTACTAACTGTAGGCGCTACTGTCGGCGGTTCAATTGATGTAACAGTTGATTTTGATGTTGCAAGCTTAAGTTTTACAGGCGGTTCCGGCATCGGAACTGCAACGTTAACGCCCTTTTTAAATGTATTATCGTTTAGTGCCAGCGGCACAGGAAGTTTATCCCTGGGTGTATCCGTTCCGTCATTCGAAATACAAAATCTCTCGGCAAGTGTTGTCTTCAACGTATCAGAGTCTATTTCAGGATGGTCACGACAGTTTGGACCTTACATACATCCTACATTTACTAAACCCGGCGAGATTGAACCTTTAATGGGAAGAGAATTTAACAGAAAAATTTCCATCTTCAACTGGGAACGAAGCGCATCCACCGAAGAGTTAGTGGAAGAAAACGCTTCGGCAGATGTTAAAGTGATAACTGCATCAGGTAATGCAAATAAAAAAGCCGTTGTTTGGAGTGATGAAAATCCAAACTACTCAAAGCCCTCGGCTGATATTTACGTAAAGATCTTTGACGGAACAAGTTGGAAAGATAAAATCAACTTGACCGGCGACATTCAAATTGATAGAGACCCGCAGGCAGCTTTTGATTTGAACAATAATCTTGTAGTGGTCTGGGAGCGGAATGCATCTTCTTCAATTCCTGATGGGGATGAAATTTACTCCGAAGATTTCTTAACCAAATCCAAAATACAATATGCCGTTATTGACGCTAACAACGGATTTATTATTTCTTCCGGCAGTCTCGGAGAGGATGAAAGATATAATTATAAACCCCAGCTTGCTTCGCATGAAGGGTTTATCGGGTTAATGTGGCAGTCTTCCAATGCAAAAACCTTCTTCGGTAATATAAACGACAAAGTAACATTAGAATCCTTGAAATGGACAGGCAGCCAATGGGCTGATCAAAAAACAATTTCGAATCAGCTAAAAGGATTGATTGAGTGGAATTACTCGCTCTATTCAAATCAGAAAGCATTTATTTCGATGACGGTAGATACTGACGATGATCTTTCGACCCCGCATGACAGAGAAATTTTTACGGCGAAGTATGACGGAAACAATTGGAATGAGCCTGTGCGTGTAACTAATAATAACCGTTTGGATATGGGAGTTCATTCAAATTATACAAATGATGGAGACGAGGTTTTAACCTGGTTCGACGACGGAGAAATTCTCGGCTTAATAGGAGATTTAACCCAGCCCGCACAGGTTTGGTTTAGTCAAGATGCAAAAATTACTCTCGAATTTCTGAACGGAAATATCATAGCTGATGAAGATACACTTTTATTGATATGGCAGCAGGCGGGAAAAATATTTTATTCTCTTTCGCCTAAATCACAGATCGAGTGGGGTCAACCGGCAATATTTAAATTTAACCAGGAACCGAATGCTTCTTTTTCGGCTGCAAAAAATAATGCGGCGAAAATTGACCTGGCTTATACGCAGATAAAGCTGCTCGAAGATGGAGTAACTTTAACGGACAAGAGCGATATTTATTTATCAACTTTCGATTTAGGATATATACCGACAAGCGTGAAAGGCGGTAAAATTACTCCGCCGGATAAGTTTAACCTTTCTCAAAATTACCCTAATCCTTTTAATCCGAGCACAACAATTTCATATTCGCTTCCAGTTGCATGTGATGTAACGTTGAAAGTATTCAACACACTCGGCGAAGTAGCCGCAACATTAATTGACAACGAATGGAAAGAAAGCGGAACACACAATTATCAATTTTCCATTATCAATTATCAATTACCAAGCGGTGTATATTTTTACCAACTGCAAGCGGGTAAGTTTAGACAGACGCGCAAATTAGTTTTGCTCAAATAAATTAATGAGGGCGCAGACATGCGTCCTCTATTCTTTTCTGCAGCCAATTAATTATACCGAACACTGCGTTTATCAATTGATCCGGCGTTATTTAATCAGCTTCACACGAAGTTCTCTTGAGTAATATTAAGATTATGATTAAGATTCGGATATAAAAATTTTGAACCGGATAGAATCGGATGAACATGAAAAAATTATTAGAACTTTCAACCAGAAATATGAAGAAAATAATCGGGTTGATGTCCGGCACTTCTGTTGACGGTGTCGATGTCGCTCTTGTTGAAGTTGAGGGGAATTGGATTGATACGAAAATCAATTTGATAGGTTATATCGAGTATAAATACCCGGAGGGATTAAGAGAATTTGTACTGAAAAATTCCGTTAAAGAAACAAGTAATGTTCGGGATATTTCGCAGTTGAATTTCCTTCTGCCGAGGATATACGTCGATGCGGTTAATTCTCTATTAAAACAGCTTGATATTTCCATCACCGAGATTGATTTGATAGGCAGCCACGGTCAGACCATTCATCATATACCCGAAGAAGAAGACCTATTCGGGATAAATACCGCTTCAACTCTTCAGATCGGAAGTCCTTCGGTAATTGCAAAGCTGACGGGCGTTGTTACGGTTGGAAATTTTCGTGCTGGCGATATGGCATTAGGAGGGCAGGGCGCGCCGCTTGTACCTTACTTTGATTTTCTGCTTTTTCATTCCGCGCAAGTAAACCGGGCATTGCTCAATATCGGAGGAATAGCCAATATTACCATACTAAATAAAAACGGGTCGCAGAGCGATGTGCTGGCTTTTGATACCGGACCCGGCAACATGATGATTGATTATTTAATGAAAAGGATTTACGGAAAAAGTTTTGACGAAGAGGGAGTTACAGCAGAAAGCGGCAGCCTAAACGAAGAGCTTTTCAATGCACTTGTCCTGAAAGATAAATTTATCGAAAGAACACCGCCGAAGTCAACTGGCAGAGAATATTACGGAGAAGAATTCCTTGAGGAATTCTTAAATCGATTTAATGAAATCCCGGGCGAGGACTGGCTGCATACGGTTACTAAATTCACCGCTTACGGCGTTTATAGGAATTATGAATTATTTGTAAAGAAAGAAACCGGAATTGAGGAATTATTTGTCAGCGGCGGCGGGGCAAAGAATTTATTCCTATACCGGTGCCTCAATGAATACTTCGGCGCGGCAGTTCAATTAAAAATCATTGATGAAATCGGGATTTCATCAGATGCAAAGGAAGCTATATGTTTTGCCGTACTTGCTAACGAATTGATTCACGGCAACGAAGCAAATATTCCAAGGACAACAGGGGCTACAAAACCGACCTTGCTCGGCGAGATTTGTCTCCCTTAAAAACTGTGGATTGAAATTTTTATAATAACCTGTTTTTCAATTTACCGCATTAAATATAATATTGCATAAACATTGAATATGAGTTCTGAGAAACATACCCGGTATATGAAGCGCTGTTTCGAGCTTGCGCTAAAAGGAAGTGGAAATGTAAGCCCGAATCCATTGGTCGGGGCTGTAATTGTAAAAAACGAAAAAATAATTTCGGAAGGCTGGCACGATAAATTCGGAGGCGCTCACGCCGAAGCGGCAGCAGTGAGAAACTCGAAAGTGAATTTAACCGGTTCAACGCTTTACTGTAATCTTGAACCATGCTGTCATACAGATAAAAAAACGCCGCCGTGCGTTCCTCTTATAATTCAAGAAGGCATAAAGGAAGTTATTATTTGTAATATTGATCCTAATCCGAAAGTAGCCGGCAAAGGAATTAAGCAGCTTGTTGAAGCAGGCATTAAAGTAAGTACGGGAATTCTTGAAGACGAAGGAATCGAGATCAATAAATTCTACTTTAAATTCATCCGGACGGGACTACCGTATGTAACGCTGAAAATTGCACAGACAATCGACGGGAAAATTACTTCCGCAGTAGGGAAACAGACATGGATTACAGGCGAAGAGTCCGCTGTTTATGTACACCGGCTTAGATCAATTTATGATGCCGTACTTGCAGGAGCAAATACCATTAATGCAGACGATCCAAAGTTTACAGTCAGAAAAACCGAAGGCAGAAACCCGAAAAAAATAATTATTGACGGGGCACTTTCAATTAACGAAAACGCCGGAGTTCTGCAGGATAGCATGAAGCTGGAAACAATAATTTTCTGCGGTTCTCAAACCGCGCAGAGAAAAGTAAATAGATTATCAAAGCGAAGCATTTCTTTAATTAAAATGGAAACGGAGAAAAACAGAATTGAATTAAACCATATATTAAAGAAAATAGGGGAAATGAATATCAGTTCAATCCTGGTTGAAGGCGGAGCCGATATTTTTTCGCAATTTATTTCGTCAAGTCTTTTTGATGAACTTGATATTATAATTGCGCCTGTTATTTTCGGTAAAGGTTTAGATTCATTTAAGTCCCCACAAATGCCCCAAACAGCCGTTAAAGCGCAAAATTTTCTCGGGAATGACTATCATATAATTTTAACTCGATGATTCCTTTCTTTTTGACATGGTTGGCAAATTCTTTATTCATAAATTTGCAGCATGTTTACTGGAATTATTGAAGAAATAGGGAAAATAGCTCGAATTGAACCAATCCAAGGCGGAAAAAGGTTCCGGGTAAGCTGTTCCAAGATACTTGAAGATATTAAACATGGCGATTCAATTTGCATTAATGGGGTCTGTTTGACTGTAGTCTCTTTCTCCGATTCTTTATTTATCTGCGAAGCTGTCGGTGCTACTTTGAAGAAGACTACATTCGACACTATCGGAACAAACGAAAATGTTAATCTCGAAAGATCGTTGAAACTCTCCGATAGATTAGGCGGTCATATTGTGCAGGGGCATGTGAACGATGTCGGTATAATAAAAAAAATTACAAGACTGGGTGAAAATTATTTTCTTGAAATTAACGTTGAGGGATCTCTCAATAAATATTTGATCGAAGAGGGATCGATTGCAATAGACGGAATAAGTTTAACGATTGCATCGCTTAATCAAAACGTCGTCGGTATTTCGGTGGTGCCTTTCACATGGGCAAACACAAACCTGCGGTTCAAACAAAACGGATCAACGGTAAATATTGAAACAGATATTTTAGGAAGGTATGTTGAAAAATTGCTGTTCGACAAAGAGAAGAGTAAAAATACTTTTTCGGAAAAATGGTTTAAAGATTTAGGATATTGAAATGACAAAAAACAAAAATGAGAAAGCATTCAACACGATTGAAGAAGCTATTGAAGACATAAAAACGGGAAAGATGATTGTAGTAGTTGACGATGAAGACCGGGAGAACGAAGGCGATATTATCATGGCCGCCGAAATGGTTAAACCGCAGCATGTTAATTTTATTACAAAAGAAGCAAGAGGAATGCTTTGCGTTCCTATAACCGAAGACCGAGCAAGAGAACTCAATCTCGATTTTATGGTGCAGGAAAATACTGCTCTGCACGAAACCCCTTTTACTGTAACAGTCGATTATAAAAAAGGAACGACAACCGGCATATCCGCATTTGATAGAGCCGCAACAATAAGAGCTTTGGTTGATGAAAAAGCTTCAACTAAGGATTTTGCAAGACCGGGGCACATTTTCCCGCTTGTTGCGAAAAGAGGCGGCGTGCTGAAACGCGCCGGTCATACCGAAGCAGCTGTGGATTTAGCTGTATTAGCCGGACTGAAACCCGCAGGCGTTCTTTGCGAAATTATGGACGAAGACGGTTCAATGGCGCGCGTTCCTAAACTGATAAATTTCGCTTCGCAGCACGGATTTAAAATTATTACAATTGCAGACCTTATTAACTACAGGCGTAAAAGAGAAAAACTCGTTCAGCGAAAAGTCGTTGTCGATCTCCCGTCTCAGTATGGTGATTTTAAACTTCATCTATATGAGAATACGCTTGATTCAAAAGATAATCCGGTTGCTCTGGTTAAAGGCAGAATCGCAGGCAATGAACCCGTTCTTGTAAGAGTTCATTCGGAATGCCTTACGGGGGATGTGTTCCATTCTAAACGATGCGATTGCGGAGACCAGCTTCAAAAAGCAATGCAGATGATTCAAGAAGAAGGCAAAGGTGTAATTCTTTATATGCGGCAGGAAGGCAGAGGAATAGGGCTGGTTAATAAACTTCTTGCATATTCGATTCAGGAGACCGGTAAAGATACCGTTGAAGCCAACGAGATTCTGGGATTTAAACCTGATCTTAGAGATTACGGAACGGGGGCTCAAATTCTTAAAGACCTTGGTCTCAGAAAAATCCGGCTTATGACAAATAATCCGATGAAAATTATCGGACTAAGGGGATATGATCTCGAGATTGTTGAAAGAGTTCCTATCGAAGTTGACCCAAACGAAGTAAATCAATTCTATCTAAAAACAAAGCGTGATAAACTGGGACACTTATTCAAAATTGAAAATCAATAAACAGAGGTTGATAAATGCAAAAAGTAATTCAAGGACAGTTAACAGCAGAAAACAAAAAGTTCGGTATTGTCGTTTCAAGATTCAATGAATTTATATCGTCAAAACTTTTAAACGGCTCAGTTGACTGTATAGTCAGGCATAAGGGAAGCGAAGAAAATTTAACGGTTGTTTACGTTCCGGGTTCTTTCGAGATTCCGCTCGCCGCAAAGAGAATGGCAGAGTCAAAAAAATATGACGCAGTGATATGCCTCGGTGCGGTTATACGCGGAGCCACTCCTCATTTTGAGTACATTGCCGCTGAAGTGACAAAAGGAATTGCGCACGTCAGTTTAGAAACAGGAACGCCGGTGATATTTGGAGTGATAACATCCGATACTGTCGAACAAGCGATTGAAAGAGCTGGCGCTAAAGCTGGAAACAAAGGCTGGGATGCCGCAATGACTGCAATTGAAATGTCTGACCTGCTGCCGAAAATATGATGTCGGATTTTTAATAAGTGTAGCTTCCTGCCGCTTCTATTTTTCTTAAACGAATTTCTGAAGTTTTGTTTTCAGGATTTTGTTTTATTGAGATTTTTTCAATTGATGTTCGAAAGGCTTCGGAAATATTGACCGTGATTAGTTTTACAGTTGATGGATCGTTATTATCAACAGCGGCTCCGGCATTTATGAATTTTATCCCACGGCGCTTATATTCTTTTATTTCGTGGCTATGACCGTGCAGAACCAGCTCTACGTTTTTTTCGGAAAACATTTTAATCAATTTTTTCTTCCCGCGCAATTTAAGCGTAAAACTTTCGATTTTATTCCATATGCTGTTTGTGGAGCTTGAGACCTCGATGTTATTTTTATAAAAATGATGATGAACGAGTACGACTTTCTTTTTTTGCTTAATTTCTTCCCGGTCAAGTATTTTTTTAATGTCGTTAAATTCACGCGGCGATATTCTTCCGTTTGAGGCGAATGGGTTTTTCAATTTCGAATATTGGTCAATAGAATTTACGCCGATGATAGCACAGTCCTTAATAATCTTCAGAAAAGGGAAGAAATGATTCATCGATGGGAAGAAGGAATTCGTGAATAGTTCGGCAAAATGTGAGACGAACAGATTTAACTTCTTTGTGTAATCAACCGCCGAACATTTTTTCGGGAAATTAAGTACATCCAATGCTGTTTGGACGCCGCCGAAAATATCATGATTACCTACAATAATTGTAGTCTTTACAGGGTCGAGTAGATTAAAATTCTTCAAGATATTTCTAAATAATAAAAAACTTTCTTCATCGCCATCATCGGTAATATCGCCAGTAATCACAAGATGATCAAAGCCTTTTGCTAAAGCCGTTTTCAATAGAATAATAACTTTTGCAGTATTGTCCTCTTTTAATAAGCCGCCTAGGTGAAGATCAGAAATATGAACAAGATTCATAAACGGTCCGGTTTAATTTTAATATCGCAATTTTAATCTATTATTATTAACCCAATGTGAATTTAATGTTAACGATTTATTAATACTTTTTGCTTCTCTTAACAATTTATTAATTGTAAAGTAACATTTGCATAACACCGGGAAGCAAAAATTTTTCAAAATTTACATTCAAAAAATTAAAGGCAATTGTGAAGAAGATTTTGTTTATAGGCGGTTCTCTCAACCAGACAAAAATGATGCATAAGATATCAATCTATCTTAATCAGTACGATTGTTATTTTACTCCGTTCTATGCCGATGGATATTTGGAGTTCTTCAGAAAATTAAATTTGCTCGAGTTCACAATACTTGGCGGTAATTTCAAGAAGCAGACCGAAGAATATTTTCATAATCATAATCTCAAGGTTGATTACCGCGGTTTGGAAAATGACTACGATTTAATTTATACATGCCAGGATGTGATACTTCCGCGGAATTTAAATGGCAAGCGTGTTATACTTATTCAAGAAGGAATGACAGACCCTGAGAATTTAATGTACTATCTCGTTAAGTGGTTTAAATTCCCACGTTATTTAGCAAGCACATCAACAACCGGGCTGTCTCATCAATACGATTATTTCTGTGTTGCCTCTGAGGGGTATAAACAATTATTCTTAAAAAAAGGAGTGAAACCTTCCAAAATTCATGTTACGGGAATTCCAAATTTTGATAACGCCGAAAAATACCGCGATAACGAATTCCCCCATAGAGGATATGTTTTGGTTGCAACCTCGGATTCGCGCGAAACATTTAAATATGAGAACCGAAAAAAATTCATTCTGAATGCCGTGCGAATAGCCGATGGAAAGCAAATAATTTTCAAACTGCATCCTAATGAAAACTTTGCAAGAGCGGAAAAAGAAATAGAAAAATATGCGCCCGGATCAATTGTGTTTAGGAACGGCAATATTAATCATATGGTAGCAAACTGCGATATACTTATCACAATGTATTCCTCGGTTGTTTACATCGGGCTTGCACTCGGCAAGGATGTTTATTCATTTTTTGATCGCAATATGCTGAAGAGTTTATTGCCGATACAAAACGGAGGAACTTCCGCTCTGAGAATTGCAAATTTAGGTCGGCAGCTGATTGATATGCCTTGGCAAAAAGTTTTTGATATTCAACATTATTACGAACTAAAAGAAGCGATCAATTATTAATGACTGAAGCGCCAAAGATCTTAACAGTTATTCAAGCAAGAATGAGTTCCTCACGTTTGCCCGGCAAAGTATTGCTGTCGGTTTGCAGCAAACCATTACTGCTTCAACTAATAGAACGGGTTTCATTTGCACAGTTGAAAGGGGAAGTGGTTGTTGCAACTTCGCTTCTTGAAGAAGATAATGTGATCGAGGAACTGTGTGTAAAGCATAATATTAATGTATTCCGCGGACATCCCGACGATCTTCTTGATAGGCATTATAGGGCGGCGTTGAAGTATAATGCTGAGGCAGTTGTGAAGATACCTTCGGATTGCCCTTTGATTGATCCTGTAATAATTGATAAAATTATTAAATACTATATTGATCACAAAGGAAGATTAGATTATGTAAGTAATCTTCACCCTGCTTCTTATCCCGACGGAAATGATATCGAGATTATTTCATTCAAATCGCTTGAGACTGCATGGAAAGAGGCAGTTAAGAATTATGAACGTGAGCATACAACGCCATTCATTTGGGAAAATCCCGGCAGGTTCAGAATAGGCAACGTCCGCTGGGAACTCGATCTCGATTATTCTTCGACGCATCGATGGACAATAGATTATGAGGAGGATTATGTTTTCGTAAGAACAGTTTACGAAGAACTTTACATGAAAAAAAATAATTTCGGACTCTACGACATTATCTCGCTATTGGTTAATAAACCTTATATCTCTCAAATAAACAAAAAATATGCAGGCAGATACTGGTATGAAAATTATCTGGATGACCTGACAAATATTAAAGAATTTAAAGAAAATTATAAAAAAGTAATCAATGGATAAAAAAATAATTCAACTTGAAAAACGCGCGCTGAAGGTTAGAGAGCATATAATAAATATGGCGACTGACGGCGGTTGTTTTATCGGCGCCTCGCTCTCTTGTGTCGAAATTCTAGTTTATCTTTATTCGGGTTTCTTGAATCTGAGTAAAAATAACCTAAAGTCGGCTAATCGTGATTTCTTCTTTTTATCCAAAGGGCATGATGTTCCAGCGTTATATGGCACATTTGCTGAAATTGGATTTATCGAAAATGCGCGGCTGAAAAATCATCTCAAAACGAATGATGACATTTATTGGCATCCGAACACTAAAATTCCCGGTGTCGAGTTTCACTCGGGGTCACTTGGTCATCTTATCTCTGTCGCAGCCGGTGTTGCATTGGATTGTAAACTTAGAAGATCACAAAACAAAATAATTGTACTCTTAGGTGATGGCGAGTTGAATGAAGGATCCATTTGGGAGGCTTTATTAGTAATTAACGCTTACAAACTCGATAACTTGTTGATAATCATTGATAGGAATCAGTTCCAGGCAAATGCAAGAACCGAGGAAATAATTCCTCTAGAACCTCTCGATAGAAAATTTGAATCCTTCGGCTGCAGCGTTAAATCAATTAACGGACACGACTTCAAAGAGATAGATGAAGTCCTTAAATTATTTCCCTTCGAAAACAACAGGGCTTCGGTTATAATTTCAGACACAATAAGAGGCAAAGGGCTTCCTTCATTAGAAGCGAAAGCCGACAGATGGTTCTGCAATTTTACTAAGAATGAAATAAACGATTTGTTAATAGAATTAAACAGTGGAAAAAAAACGGAATTACACTCAGAAACTCTTACGGTTAGATAAATGAATTACGAAAGAATATTATTAGAGCAGGTATTGGAGGATGAGCGGTTTATAATTTTAACCGCTGAAAACCGGGCTGCATTAAGAAACTTACCGGAAATACTCAAAAATAAGTTTATTGATACAGGCATAACAGAGCAAACAATGATTGGAATTTCTGCCGGATTAGCGCTTCGGGGCAGAATACCCGTAGTTCATGCTCTCGCAGCATTCTTAACGATGCGTGCATTTGAATTTATTAGAACTGATATCGGCATTTCAAATCTCCCTGTTAAACTAGTCGGAAGTTTTGCCGGTCTGCTATCGGAGGCGAATGGGCCTACTCACCAGGCGATTGAAGATGTTGCGTTAATGAGAGGCATTCCTAATATCAACGTATTTTGCCCTGCCGATGAAAACGATATGTTGCTGGGTTTGCCAAAAATTCTTGAATATAACAAGCCATTCTACATAAGATATAATAATATGAAACCTGATGTTGAGCACACTGAATTTGCCATGGGTCAGCCGGAAATTTTCGGAGATGGCAGAGAGGTCGCAATTTTAGTTTACGGAGCTTTGTTTGGACAAGCTTATTCAGCTAAGCAGATTTTAGAGTCACGCGGTATTGAAGTGAAACTAATTAACATGCGTACATTAAAACCTTTAAATGAAGAAACAGTAGTGGAAAGTATTAAGAACACCACGCTCATTGCCACGATTGAAGACCATTTTATCAACGGAGGACTTTTCACAATCCTTTCTGAAATTATGGCAAAGAACAAACTATCTGCTGATATACTGCCATTTGCTTTTAAGAATAAATGGTTCAAACCAGCTCTTTTAAATGATGTGCTGACTTTCGAAGGTCTGACAGACGTGCAATTAGCAGATAAAATAGAATTTTATTTGATAACAAAGAGAGTTAAAGCAAATGCCTAATGGAGTAAAGCCGAATAAAAATTATCCCCAAATTGATCGCTCCAACGAACTTTACATGAGAGCTCTGGGTTTGATTCCGTCAGTAACCCAAACTTTAGCAAAAGGTCCTTCGCAGTATGTAAAAGGAGTGGCGCCGAAATATCTTGTTAAAGGGAAAGGTTCTCATGTTTGGGATGTTGATGGAAACGAGTATTTGGATTTTAATATGGCAATCGGTCCAATTTCTTTAGGCTATTCTTATCCCGAGATAGACGAAGCAATTATCAATCAATTAAATGACGGCATCACTTTTTCATTGATGCACCCTCTGGAAGTTGAAGTTGCAGAATTACTTAAGGAATTAATTCCCAATGCTGAATCAGTAAGATTCAGCAAAACTGGTGCAGATGTTACAAGCGCGGCAGTAAGGCTGGCAAGAGCCTACACAGGAAAGAAAAAAATTCTGTGCTGTGGTTATCATGGATGGCATGATTGGTATATATCCGTTACATCAAGGGATATGGGAATACCAGAAGAAATAAAAAATTTATCATATACATTCCAATACAATGATCTGGAATCGCTTGCTAACTCAATTGATAACGATGTTGCCGCCGTAATACTTGAGCCTGTAGTTTTCGAAGAACCAAAAATGAATTTTCTGAATGGTGTTGCTGAGTTATGCAGAAATAAAGGCATTGTTCTGATATTTGATGAAATGTGGACGGGGTTTCGTATAGCAGCCGGCGGCGCTCAGGAATACTTCGGTATAAAACCCGATCTTGCAACATATTCAAAAGCTGTTGCCAATGGCATGCCTCTTTCGATTTTGACCGGCAGGTCCGATATTATGAAACTTGCAGAGCATGATGTTTTTTTCTATACAACATTCGGCGGTGAAGCGTTGTCTTTAGCAGCCGCAAAAGCTACAATTAATATCATCCGCAGGGAAAACGTTCCCGAATATTTATCCCAAAAAGGCTGCTTGTTGAAACAAGGTTATAATAATATTGCCGAAAGGCTCGGTTTGTATTTCACTAAAGCAGTTGGTTACAACTGGCGTTCGATGATTACATTCGACAGCACCGCAGGCGATCCCTTATTGCTCAAATCTTTTGTTCAGCAGGAAATGATTAAACGAGGAATACTCTGGTCAGGATTTCACAATATGAGCTACTCACATACGGATGAAGATATTATCTACACGCTTTCGGTTTATGAGGATGTTCTTTCGGAATTGAAAGATGAACTTAATAAAGGCGATATCGCCGAAAAAATTTTGGGGGAACCTGTTCAGCCCGTGTTCAGGAAAACGAATAATTTTAACATGAAGCCGATAGTAAGATAATTATGGAAATGTTTTCTCTTAAAAACAAAACCGCAGTTGTAACCGGAGCCTTAGGGTTGATCGGCAGGCAGCATTGCATAGCCCTTGCAAATGCGGGGGCGAATGTTGTTGCTGCCGATTTGGATAAACACTCCGCTCAGAAATTTGCCTTGTCTTTAAATACAGAATCTATTGGGGTGGAAGTTGATGTTTCAAACAAGAATTCTCTGATCGAACTTGTGAATTGTATTAAGAAGGAATTTAACGGTGTTGATATACTAGTAAACAACGCCGCAATCAATGATATGTTTGAAAATCCCAAAACAGTGCTCGAAGAATCAAAATTTGAAAATTATCCATTGAATCTTTGGCAGAGATCGATAGACATAAATTTAACCGGCGTGTTTTTATGCTGTCAGGTAATCGGCAGTGAAATGGCAAAAAAAAGAAAAGGCAGTATTATAAATATCGCATCAACATACGGTATAACAGCGCCGGATCAATCTCTATATATTAATCCAAACGGCGATCAGGTATTCTACAAACCGCCTGCTTATGCTGTATCTAAAGCAGGCGTAATTATGCTCACAAAGTATCTTGCTTCCTACTGGGGTAAAACGGGCATTAGAGTAAATACTCTTTCTCCAGGAGGGGTGAGAAATAATCAGGATGAATTTTTTATCGAGAAATATTCAAGCCGTACAACTCTCGGAAGAATGGCTGAGCCTCACGATTATATTGGAGCCTTGGTATTTCTTGCCTCTGATGCTTCTTCATATATGAATGGAGCAAATTTAGTTGTTGACGGCGGCTGGACTATTTGGTAATTAGGAATGTGCAAATGAACTACATTGATTTCGAATTAATAAAAAAAGCAAAAAGTATTAAACTGCTCCTAACAGACTGTGATGGAGTTCTTACTGACACTGGCGTTTATTATTCTTCCGACGGAGAAGAGCTTAAAAGATTTTCGTTGAGAGACGGAATGGGAGTTGAACGCTTGAGAAAACTTGCAGATGTTGAAACAGGAATTATTACCGGTGAGAATTCTAAGATTGTCATAAAACGCGCGGAAAAATTATTGATCAATAATATATATCTCGGGGTTAAAGACAAAGCAGAACTTTTATTTGAGATTCTTCAGGAGAAAAATCTTAAATCCGATGAAGTGGCATTCATTGGGGATGACACAAACGACATAGATATCATGGAAACCGTCGGTTTAAGCGCATGTCCCGCTGACGCCACTCAATTTGCTAAAGATTCAGCTGATATTGTTGTTGAAAGCAGGGGCGGATACGGCGCTTTCAGAGACTTTGCCGAAATAATTATCAGCGCAAAACAAAAAATTAAAGAATAAGCACATACCAAGGGGAATAATATGTATAACAAAGCTCGTGTTAAAGTTGGGAACCGATATATAGGCAGCGGCGAACCAGTTTACATTATCGCTGAAATCGGGATCAATCATAATGGTTCTCTCGAAATCGCTCGCAGATTAATTGACGGTGCAATCTTTGCCGGATGCGATGCAGTCAAGTTTCAAAAGCGAACACCTGAACTATGCGTCCCGGAAGATCAATGGTATTTGGAGCGAGATACGCCTTGGGGGCGTATGACTTATATAGATTATAAACGCAAGATTGAATTCGGCGGGGAGGAATTCTCCTTCATTGATAATTACTGCCGTGAAAGAGGCATTGATTGGTTTGCATCTCCCTGGGATGAAGAAGCAGTCGATTTTCTTGAACAGTTTGACACGGTATTATACAAAATACCCTCTGCTTCTTTAACTGATAAAGTTCTTCTTAATAAAATCAAAACCACCGGTAAACCAATTATGCTCTCAACAGGGATGTCAACTATTGATGAGGTTGAAGATGCAGTTGACTTCCTTGGTTCCGATAAACTTCTTTTAGCGCAATCAACATCAACGTATCCATGTAAACTTGAAGAGCTGAATTTAAAAGTAATATTGAATTATAAACAGCGTTACTCTGAAATACCAATCGGTTATTCGGGACATGAAACAGGCTTAGCCCCAACTTTTGCAGCCGTTGCATTAGGCGCTTGTTTCATCGAAAGGCATATTACTTTAGACAGAGCAATGTGGGGAACAGATCAAGCGGCTTCGGTTGAGGTGCAGGGATTCTTTAGGATGGTTGGCAATATTCGTGACATAGAAAAATCACTCGGCGATGGAATAAAAAGAGTTTATCATAGCGAATATAATTCATTAAAAAAACTCCGCAGAGTTAAAGCAAACTCGGTTGTTTAATTAACAAGTTACGGGATTAAAATAGAAAACATTATAAAAAATATTTTAACTCTTTTCGATTTTTTCTCTGCTGCCGAAATCATTTCGTTTTCGGTCATAATAGGCTCGGCATTACTGTTAATTGTCTTAGAAAGAATTTTTCCTTACAACAAAGGACAAAAAGTTATACGCGAAGGATTTTTCAATGACCTTACACTATATACAATTGCTCAAAGTTATATTCTCAGTATAATAATTTTCACGTTTATCATACCTCATATCGATCAGCTTCTCGGCGCTTCCCAGATAAAATTATTCGGCGATGTGCCAATTATAGTTCAGCTTATGGTATTTTTAGCGACACACGATTTTTACATCTACTGGATGCACAGATTGCAGCACAAAAATAAATGGCTTTGGCGTATTCACGAAGCGCACCATTCTCCACAAAATGTAGACTGGCTGTCGGGTTCGCGTTCTCATGCGATCGAAATTCTAATCAATCAAACAATAGAATTCTTACCTATCATACTTCTCGGTTCGCCGCCGGAGGTAATTGCTTATAAAGGCGCCATAAGCGCAGTGTGGGGAATGTATATTCATTCAAATATTAATGTATCCACTGGAAAGCTGCAACTGATCATTAACGGACCTGAAATGCACAGGTGGCATCACACTGTAGGTAAAGGGCGCAATAGGAATTTCGGCACAAAGCTTGCAATTTGGGACTGGATTTTCGGCACTGCATTTCTGCCTGATAATATGAAAGCGGATTATTATGGTTTGAAAATAAATTTTCCAAAGAATTACATCATTCAGTTTATTTTTGCTTTCAGGGCATTCAAATACGTTTCGCAGAACAAATTGGAGCGGACAACATGAACTGGGTGTTTCTTTTAATCGCAAGTATTCTTGAAATAGGCTGGGTAATAAGTCTTAAGCTCACGGAGGGGTTTACCAAGGTTATTCCGATTATATTTTATGCTTTCTTCGGCGCAAGCAGCGCATTCTTTTTTTCCCACGCACTTAAATCAATTCCTCTTGGCATCGCTTATTCTATCTGGATGGGTATTGCAGTAATTGGAACAACAATTGCGGAGAGCGTTGCTTTTGATAAAAGTATTGGTCTTGGGCGGACATTTTTCGTGATGCTTATTATTGCCGGTATTATCGGCTTAAAACTTTCTTCAACTAACATTGAAGCGCAATGAAAAAAATTGATCTCAATGAAATAATTAAAAAGTACAATCCTTCTTTTTTCAACAAGCCTTTGCTTCTAAGACGAGCAATTATCTTTTTTCTGGAAAAGGCGCTGCATATATCTGAAATAAACGAGTTGCTTTTTAGATTGGGGGATAAGGACGGAATTCCTTTGATAGATGAAGTATTCGAGCATTTCAATTTTTCTTTTAAAATATCAAATAAGGACATGAAAAAAATTCCTTCGGAGGGCCGCATTATCTGCGTTGCAAACCATCCGATAGGGAGTCTCGACGGACTCGCACTGCTGAAAGTTATAAGCGAAATCCGAAAGGATGTTAAAATTGTTGCTAACGATATTCTGATGCAGTTTGAAAATCTTAATCACCATTTCCTGCCAATAAATATTGAGAGCATCAAAACACAAAAGGAGAATATTGCAGCGATCGGTAAAGCTCTTGAAAACGAAGAAGCAGTAATTATTTTCCCTGCAGGAGAAGTCTCACGCATAAAATTGTTTAAAATTGTTGATAGGCAGTGGAGTAAAAGCCCTATATATTTTGCAAAAAAATATAATTCATCTATTCTTCCAATTTTTGTAAACGCACGGAATTCGCTTTTCTTTTATTTTATTTCCGCATTGAATAAAAAAATATCCCGATTCTTTCTATCTCATGAAATGTTCAATAAAAAGAATAAAGTAATAGAATTAAAAATAGGAGATCCAATCCCAACCAAGCCGTTTGTTTCTAAAATCATGAGTGAGAAATCGCTTGTCAAGTTGTTAAGAAAACACGTATATCTGATTGGCAGAAATAAATCCGGAATTTTTTCTATTGAGAAAAACATATTACACCCGGTTGATGCAAAGTTGGTCCGCAAAGAGCTTAACTCTTCGTTGGTTATAGGCACTACTTCAGATGAAAAAAAAATTATACTTACTGATTATAAAACTTCGCCGAATGTAATAATGGAAATAGCCCGGCTCCGTGAAGTTACGTTCAGAAAAGTCGGGGAAGGAACTGGAAATTCTCACGATATTGATAAGTATGACAAATATTACCAACATCTTGTCGTCTGGGACGAGGCGGAGCTTGAAATAGTCGGCGCTTATCGAATTGGAGAAGGCTCGGATATTATCGATAACTATGGACCGGAGGGATTCTACACCTCGTCTCTGTTCAAGTTCTCGGATGAATTAACTGATGGGTATTTGAAACATTCAATAGAATTAGGGCGAAGTTTCATACAAAAGAAATATTGGAACACTAATGCTCTGAATTATTTATGGCAGGGCATAGGTGCTTATATTGCAAATTCACCGCATGTAAAGTTTTTATTCGGCGCGGTAAGTATCAGCAACAGTTACCCTGACGAGGCTAAGCAAATGATCTTGTATTTTTTTAGAAAGTGGTTCAGCAGCGGTTCTGTTTTAGCTTCGGCGAAAAATCCATTTAAAATTCCCGCGCTTAATCTTGTTGATTATGAAAATCAATTTAAAGGAAAGGACTATAAGCAGGATTATAAGACGCTTAAGTTAATGCTTAAATCTTTCGGCTTTTCCGTCCCGATTTTATATAAACATTATTCCGAACTCTGTACAGAAGACGGAGTAAAGTTTCTCGACTTTTGCGTTGACGAATCGTTCGCGAATTGCATAGATGGATTAATTCTTGTTGATGTAGGAAAGATCAAAGATGAAAAACGTGAACGATTTATAAATAAATATATCGACAGAGGTGTATTAGAAGATCAGTCAGCTTAAATCCTGCGCGCTATCTTTTTTCTTCAAGCATTCTTTTAAGTATCTCGTTAACGCTCTGCGGATTAGCTTTGCCATTGGTCTCGCGCATTATTTGTCCCACAAAAAATCCTAATACTTTTTCCCTGCCGTCAAGATATTGTTTAACCTGACCGGGATTGTTTTCAATTATTGACCCGATCACTTCTTCGATAAGTTCTATATCGGTGATCTGCACAAGATTTTTTTCCTCTACAATAAGTTTAGGATCTTTATTTGTTTTAAGCATCTCCGGAAAAACTTCTTTTGCAATTTTACTACTGATAGTATTATCGTTTATCAAGTTAATAAGTCTGCCGATATTTTCAGGCGCAACGGGGAAGCCTCGAATGTCAATCTTATCTTCGTTAAGTACTTTCATTATATCGCCCATAACCCAATTACTTGCGCTTTTATAGTCGCTAGTAACATTTAATATCCTTTCGAAATAATCCGCAAGATTCCGTGATGATGTTAGAATCTCTGCGTCATAATTCGGCAGTTTATATTCTTCGATAAACCTTTCTTTTCTGTTTTCGGGCAGTTCTGGCAGTTGTTTTCTTATTTCTTCTTTCCATTTATCGTCAACAACTACAGGCATAAGATCGGGTTCGGGGAAATAACGGTAGTCGTGCGATTCTTCCTTGCTGCGCATTGGAAAAACATCGCTGAGTTCCGAATCCCACAATAAAGTCTGCTGAGTAATTTTTCCGCCCTCTTCAAGAATTTCAATCTGTCTTTCAATTTCTTTTTCTATAGCCGCTCTGACAAATCGAAATGAATTCATATTCTTCACTTCCGTCTTTGTCCCGAGTTTTGTTTCGCCTTTTATCCTAACAGAAATATTAGCGTCGCACCTGAAAGAACCTTCCTCCATATTTCCGTCGGAAATCCCGAGGTAAGTAATTATCTGATGGAGTTTTGTCAGGTAAAGATAGGCGTCTTCGGAAGACCGCATATCCGGCTCGCTGACAATTTCGAGTAGGGGCGTCCCGCATCTGTTAAGATCAATTAAAGAATACGGACCTTGGTCATGAATTAATTTTCCGGCGTCTTCTTCCATGTGAATTCTTGTAATTCCGAGTTTCTTCGAAACTCCGTCTGCATTTCTTATTTCGAGAAAACCCCGCTCACAGATTGGTTCTTCGAATTGCGAAGTCTGCCAGCCTTTTGGAAGATCCGGATAAAAATAGTTCTTCCTCGCAAATATTGATTTCTCATTAATATTGCAGTCTGTTGCAAGCCCCAGAAGTATTGCAAATTCAACTACTTTTTTATTCAACACGGGAAGCACGCCTGGATGCCCCATGCATACTGGGCAGACATTAGTGTTAGGCGGCATGCCAAATTTATTGGCGCAGCCGCAGAAGGCTTTGGTTTCCGTTAACAATTGAGTATGTACTTCTAATCCGATTACCGCTTCGTATTTTTTGTCCATTGATTCTTAATATTTCTTTCCGGGGGCGAAATATAATTAAAAACTGAAAACATCAGAAACATCTATTATTTTTGAACTATTGAGACGGAAAATTTATTAATAAATAAAAGTTTTAGGAGAAAACATGAAATTAGACGCACTTGTATTCGGCGCGCATCCCGATGACGCAGAGATTGGAATGGGCGGAACAATTGCACTTCTTACATCGAAGAATAAAAAGGTCGGGGTCGCCGATCTGACACTTGGCGAAATGGGGACGCGCGGTTCGGCTGCAGAAAGAAAATTGGAAAGCGAGAACGCCTCCCGGATATTAAGATTGAGCGCACGGATAAATCTTAAACTGCCGGACGGAAAACTGGAAGTAAAAGACAGTTATAAACGAAAAATTGTTTCGCTGATTAGATTTCATAAACCGGAGTTAATATTCGCGCCGCATCAGAATGACAGGCATCCCGACCACACAGCAGCGGGAAGACTCGTTAAAGAAGCTATGTTTCTTAGCGGTGCGGCTAAATATGCAACCGAATACAGAGGGAAAGAGCAAATATCTTTCAGACCCGCTAAACTTTTTTATTATATGATGTCTTATCCGTTCACTCCAGCTTTCATTGTTGATATAACAGATTCTTTCGATACTAAGATGAAAGCAATCAAGACATATAAAACTCAGTTTTACAACCCGAAGAGTAAAGAGCCGGAAACATTCATTAGCGATCCGAAATTCTTAAATTTCATAGAAGCGCGCTCCGGTTTTTATGGTTTCTTGATAAGAAAACCGCACGGCGAAGCTTTCTACTCCGAAGAAGCGCTTGAGCTTGACTTGATAAACCTGCTCAATAAATAGTTTGCTATCCGTGAAACGGTTTCGATTTATTTTCATCTAATTTATGAACAAAAAGGAGAATGATTTATGAGTTATTATTTCAATAAAGTAGTTGAGTATTCCTTTGACGAAGCTGTTGCAAAAATAACCGAAGAATTGAAACAAGTCGGTTTCGGAATTCTTACCGAAATTGACGTTAAAGATACTCTTAAAAAGAAAATTGATGTAGATTTCAGAAAATACAAAATACTCGGCGCATGCAATCCAAAATTTGCACACAAAGCATTATCAGCCGAGGACAAGATCGGCGTGCTGCTGCCTTGCAGCGTAATTGTTCAGGATTTGGAAAACGGTAAGGTTGAAGTTGCAATAATGAATCCCGCAGAAGCAATGGCTGTTGTCAAAAATCCGCATCTCGAAAGCCTCGCCTCCGAAGTTAATTTGCTGTTGAATACAGCATTGGAGAGGATTTAAAAGCATAATTTTTAAGGATGTCATTTATGAAAATGACATCCTTAAAACAAGCTAAATTATTCCTGCCGAATAACGGTTTTTGGTTCCTTTTCGTCTTATTTCGCACTAAACACATATCTAATAAATAAAAATCTTAAAACAAAGATTACTGATGATTTTTATCAAAATGAGTTTTATATTCAAATTAAAAAATATTTAAAGAAGGTTTAAAAATAAAAAGCCCCCGTTAAGGACGAGGGCAAACCTTGTTAAAACATAAGCTTCACTACGGAATAATCCTTATTGTGATTTGCAATTATGCTTAAGTAAGTATGGTAATAAAAAAGCCCCACAGAGCGTAAACGATGCAGGGCTAAGAATATCTTCGGCTTAGGCCTTACGGCACGAGCCTTATTGTGATAAGTCTTTCAATTCAAATATAAACATTTAATAAGGTGGATGCAACTATGACAGAGAAAATTTTATCACTTGATCTAGGTTCCAATTCTATTGGAGCTACTATAAGAGATTTATCAGAAGAGCCCCAGTTTGTTAAGACTGCAGTTATCACTTTTGAAACTGGTGTAGGAAAAGACAAAGAAAAAAAGTACACTATTTCTCTTGCTGCAAACAGAACGGATAAAAGAAGTGCAAGACGACTCTATCAAGCAAGAAAATACAAATTATGGGCTATTTTAGAAGCGTTGATTAAAGACAATTCAAAATTGTATTGTCCAATTTCAGAGGAGAGTTTGAAACGTTGGAAACATTACAACAAAGAAGAAGCACAAATTGGTTTTGGCGGCAGACGATATCCTGTAGAGGATGAACTGTTTGCCAATTGGATAAAATTGGATTTTAACAACGACGGTGTGCCTGATTATATAAGTCCCCATCAATTACGTAACGAGTTAGCCACAGTTAAACTTGATTTCTCAGTTGAAACAAACCGCTTCAAATTAGGCAGAGCACTTTACCATATTGCACAGCACCGAGGATTTAAAAGTAGTAAAATTGTAAAAAACAAAGATGACGACAATAAGGAGAAAGAAGCAGAAAATTCTATTGGAGCTGAAAAGAAAAAACAAAACAAGTTTTTTACAGAGATAGAAAAACTAAATATTCCTTTTGATCAGGAAACTGATACTATAGGGATGATATTTGCAAAAGTTGAAACAGCGGGCATTCATCATCCGGAAAGAAAAACCGAAGGTATACGCATCCGCAAGAACTTGCATCAGTATGTTACCCGTAAAATGCTCATCAAAGAAGTTAAGCATATTTTCGAATTTCAAGGATTAGACTATAAATCCATTTTCGAGGAGGAGTATTCTAAATCCCCAATCTTCTGGCAACGTCCACTGCGTTCTCAAAAAGGTTTGGTCGGTTATTGCACTCTTGAGAAGTGGAAAGTGGTTGACCAAAAGAAACAAAGAGAAGTTATTGTTGGGAAAAAACGTTGCCCAATCAGTCGCCCTGAATTTGAAGAGTTCCGTACCTTGAGTTTTATAAATAACATTGCTTATCGGGATAAAACAAATAAAGATGCTGAATGGCAATTTCTACCTATGGAAATGCGGAAAGAACTTTATAGAGAAAAGTTTTTCGTACAAAAAGATTTTGAGTTCTTCGCAATACACAAATGGATTAAAAGCAAAAATGGTCACAATGACTGGGAACTGAAGTATAATTTTAAAACTAACATTTCAGCTTGTGTTGTCTCAGCACGATTACAAAAGATATTTGGTGAACGTTGGAACAGTATAGTAATAAGAAAAGACAGAAATGGAAAAGAATTAAAGACTCCATTTTATGAAGACATATGGCACGTATTGTTTGAGAGTAACGATGAAGATTTTATCGAGGATTATTGTAAGACAAAATTGGGAATAACTGATGAAGACAAGATACAAAAACTACAGTCCCTCTGGTTTAAGATGCCTGTAGGATACGCTAAAATTAGCTTAAAAGCTATAAACAATATACTTCCCTTTTTACGTGATGGTTTTATCTACACTGATGCAGTTCTGCTGGGAAAAGTACGTGAAATACTTGGTGATAAAATCTGGAATGAAAATAATACATTTATTACCGAGTCATTAAAAAAAGATGTTATTGAAAAGAACCGGAATGAAAAGCGTATATTAAATATTGTAAACAACCTTATTGCTCAATATAAATCACTCCCAAAAAGCAAGCGCTTTGCAGACAATGATTTCAGATATATTGTTGGTTCAAGAGATGTCAAATTGCCAAAAGAAAGTATTGAACGCGATGATAACCAAATTCAAAAAGCTACTGAAGAAGGATTCGGTAAAGAAACCTGGAGAAAACTTTCAAACGAAGAAAAGGCAATTGTAATTGAAGAAATAACTAACAAGTATCAGGAATTTTTTGAGAAAGGGAAACGCGGATTTTATACTCTTCCACGCTTAAGTGATGCAATGAAAAAATTTCTAGCCGATAACTTTCCTGATTTGTTGCACTGTCCCAACACATTCAAAAAGGTTTATACATCTGAAGCCAAATGCAAATGTGATAAATGTAACTTATTGGATAAACTTTATCATCCCTCGATGATTGCAATCTATCCTGAAGCGCGTGAAGAGTTTTATAATCAGCATGGTATTCAGAAACGCATGGTAATGCTTGGCTCTCCCAAAACCGGTTCATTTAAGAATCCTATGGCGATGAGAACTTTGCACGAATTGAGAAAACTTGTGAATTATTTTATTGCTAACGGAGATGTTGAGGAAGATACACGTGTTGTTGTGGAAGTTGGGCGTGAATTAGTAGATACCAATAAACGATGGGCTTATGCCAAATATGACCAAATTCGAGAGCAAGAAAATAAAGAATTTGCAGAGGCAATAAGAGAATTACTAAAAGATCCAGAAGCAAAAGGTTCTTTAGCAGACGCTGATTCAGATAGTGATATTGACAAATTCCGTTTGTGGTATGAAATGATTGAATCACCTGAAGGTTTTGAGAAAAACAATAAATTTATTACAACGGAAGAAGACAAAAAACCCATTGAAAAAGAGAAGAAAGGGGGAAACAAAAAGAAAAGTCAGACCGAGGAAGAAGATGACTTATTTGAGTTTAGCGAAAACTATTTTGAAAACATTAAAAAGGCAGTACAGTTGAAATTAAAAAAGGCAAAAGACAATGTTATCGAAAAATATCGGCTTTGGAAGGAACAACAATACTTCTGTATTTATACTGGCAAACCAATAAAAATAACGGACTTATTCCAAGAGAATTTAATTGATATAGAGCATACAATACCTCGAAGTATTTCTTTTGATAATAGTTTGGCTAACAAAACAGTATGCTACGCTGACTTTAATAGGAATGTAAAAAAAAATAGAATCCCTTATAAATTGGATAACTATGATGAGATAAAGCTGCGCATTGAAAGGTGGCAACAAAAAGTAAAAGATCTTGAACTGCGGGTAGAATTTTGGAAAGGAAAGTCTAAACAAGCAAGCACATTACAGTATAAAAATAATGCAATACGTCAGAAACACCTTTGGCAGTTTGAATTAGACTACTGGAAAAATAAAGTAGAACGCTTCACAATGGAGGAAGTGAAACCTGATTTTAAGAACAACCAGCTAAAAGATACACAGCTAATCTCAAAATATGCTATTCATTACCTTAGGTCCTACTTTAATAAAGTGGAAGTTCAAAAGGGTGCAGTAACTGCTGAATTCAGAAAAATTCTGGATATACAAGAAACCAAAACTGCGAAAGACCGTACCAAACACAGCCATCATGCTAAAGATGCAGTTGTATTATCGGTCATTCCCCAAGCTGTAATCCGTGACAAGATGCTTGAAGTGTGGTACAAGATACAGGAAGAAAAACAATTACTGGAATCAGATACTGAGAAAGACAGAATTGTTATACTAAATAAAATAAAAAGCTTTGAAGAAGAACTGAGACAGCTAAAATTTCAATGCAATTTGCCTAAAGGTCTGAACAATACAATCAGGAAACTGGATGAAGAACTAATGATTAATAACATTGCTCGAAATCGTTCTGTTATACCTGCCGGTAAAAAAGTCAGGTTTAATGGAAAAACTTTTGTTGCTAAGGGAGATGCCATAAGAGGGCAGTTACATCTTGACACTATGTATGGTAAAATTCAAATGGTCGAAAGAGATGTGGATAATAAACCCAAAAGGAATGACAAAGGAGAATGGTTATACAATAAAGGCAAGGATGAATATAAATTTGTAGTCAAAAAAGAAGTTAGTAAAGATTTAGATATCAATAAAATTGTTGACTCAGAATTGATAAAAATCATAAAAACACAGATTGGCAAAAGAACTTTAGCTTCTACATTAAGTGAAGATGGAGGGCTTTTTATGCTCAAAAAAGATGGATCACGAGCTAATAAGATAAGACATGTCCGGTGTTTCGCTGACGATGTTTCAGTTCCTGTACGTGTAAAACCGCAACTAATTCAAGGAGAAAAAGAACATAAAAATTATTATTGGGCAAAGAACGGTGAAAATGTAATTTGCGCATTTTATCAGAAAATTAAAAAAGATAAAAACGGGAATGAAAAAATAGACCGTGATATGGAAATCATATCCTTAATGGAGGTCGCTGACTTGGTTAGATCGGGCGAAATAAAAAGTATAGATGACTTGGAAATTTATCGCAAAGATAAAAAAGGGAATATTGTAATTGACGAAAACGGAAATAAAGAAAAACCTTATGCTATTTTAAAACCAGGGATAAAAGTGATTTTTTACGATGATAGTTTGGACGGACTTAAAAAAGAAGAAAATGAAAGTGTAAGTAACTATAATAAAAGAATTAGTTATCAGACTTACACACTAGTAAAATTCTCTGGAGGGCAGCTAACATTTACTCATCATTTAGAAGCTCGATCTGACGAGGAGTTAAAAAATGCTTATGACAAAAACAAAGTTTATATGGTTGATGAAAAAGGAAAAGAAGTAAAATATGGAGGTGGGGGAAAGAGCGGCTTTACGAGGAAAATTTCGGACGCATTAAAGTTTAACAGCCCTAATAATTTTGAACCATGGCCAAAATTACTTTACACAAAAGATTGGTTAAATATGGCAATAGAAGGAAAGCATTTTAATGTTCTGCCGGATGGTGAAATAGAGTGGTTGTTCTGAGAGGAAAAGTAACTGTTTAATACTTTCTTCAAAATAAAAATATTTTATAAGAATAAAGTAGAACGAGCTTAAAATGATCAAACGCACCCTATACTTCGGCAGCCCGGCATACTTAAGCAAAAAGAACGAGCAGCTTGTTATTAAAAAGCCGCAAATGAAAGAAGGCACCGTCACCGCTACGGGGACGGAAATAAAAGAAACCGCTCCAAACTATGATAGCGAAGAAGATGAAGTAAGTAAGCCTGCCCGTCCGGTAGGCGGGATTGAATCGGTTCCCATAGAAGATATCGGAATAATGATAATTGACCACGGGCAGGTTACTTTTACACAGGGTTTAATCGCTTCGTTACTTGAAAACAAGGCGGCTGTTGTTACTTGCGATACTAAGCATATGCCAACAGGTTTGTTTCTTTCACTCGACGGCGGGCATACTCAAAGTGAAATTTTCCAAACACAGATTGATGCGTCCGAACCGTTAAAGAAACAGTTATGGCAGCAGACAATTTCCGCAAAAATTAGGAACCAGGCTGTGCTTCTAAGAAGAAAAAAAGTTCCCATAACAAACATGCTTAACTGGGCAAAGAAAGTGCGTTCCGGCGATCCTGATAATTACGAAGCCCGTGCGGCGGCTTATTACTGGAAAAATCTGTTCCCGGATATATTGGAATTTACAAGAGACCGTTACGGCGAACCGCCGAACCAGCTGCTGAATTACGGTTACGCAATTCTACGCGCTATAGTCGCCCGGGGGCTTGTTGCATCCGGACTTCTTCCCACTCTTGGAATTCATCACCATAATAAATACAACGCATATTGTCTTGCCGACGATATTATGGAACCGTACCGACCGTTTGTTGACGATATTGTTTATCGAATTGTAAGAACCGGCGAAGATTTTACGGAACTTTCAGCGTCAATGAAAAAACAACTGCTGCAAATACCGACTGTTGAAATAATCATAGAAGGCAAACGAAGTCCCTTGATGGTAGGACTTCAAAGAACAACGGCTTCTCTTGCCAAATGTTTTGAAGGGGATTCACGCAAGATTATTTATCCTGAGTTTCCTTTGGGATAAAGATTCCTAATTACAATTAAGCTGTAGCTTTGGCGTCCGCTTAAAATTTAATGATAATAAATGAGGGTTGAGCCATAGAAACAATGGAATTTGAGAGAAGAATTTGCATGACTATAAGCTATTAACTCATCCCCCAGCCCCTTCTCTTACAAAGAGAAGGGGAGTTTAAATTCTCAATCTTCTCACGGTTTATTCTTCTATTGCGCAGCGGGAATTAGATTCGTTTTCTTGATTAACAAAATATTGTGTTGAAAATCTTAAAAAAGAATAATGATAAAAAGTTCTCGTAAGTTGAAATAATTACTTTCAAAATGAATGAGATTCTTACTTTAGGGATATTTTATGAGTTTAAACAAAGATCGAAGATTAGTAGAAATTGCAAAACTTTTTAGCCGTAACCTGCGCAAAAATGCAACTGAAGCCGAAAAAATTTTTTGGGAAGCGGTTAGGAATAAACGTTTTTGTAACAAAAAGTTTTATAGACAATATCCATTGTTCTTTGATATAGAAGGTCTTGAAAAATTTTTCATAGCTGATTTCTTTTGTCACCAGGCAAAACTTGTCGTTGAAATTGACGGAACCTATCATATACGTCAGCATGATTATGATACTTTAAGAACGCATGTTATAAATTTTCTCGGGATTAATGTTATTAGGTTTAAAAATGAAGAAGTTATTAATAACTTGCAAGATGTGATGAAAAAGTTAGAGAAAAATTTAATTGCAAAGATTTAGCGAATATAGAATAATGTGGATAATGGTATTTTTCGATCTGCCTACCGAAACCGCCCAAGAAAAGAAAGCCTACGCCAGATTTCGAAAGGAATTACTTAAAGACGGATTCTCGATGTTTCAATTCTCAATTTATGTGCGGCACTGCTCGAGCCGTGAAAACAGAAATGTACATATTAAAAGGGTAAAAAATCTGCTGCCAGGGAAAGGACATGTAGGCATTCTTTCTGTAACTGATAAGCAGTTCGGCATGATGGAAATATTTTACGGCAGTAAGAAAGAAAGCGGATTCGTAGAGCCTCATCAGCTAGAACTCTTTTAAAAAGTCCTCCTCTTTTTAAGAGGAGGATTTAGGAGGAGTTCAAACCAAGTTTTTTTAATCCTAAAAACCTTGTAAGTTGTTGTAAATCAATGACATATTCCCACCTATCTTGGTTACAATATGTCAAAGAAAAAATTTGAAAGCAAATCACAACTAGTATGAATATCCTGTGGCAGAGAAAACGCTTGGTTACAATATGTCAAAGAAAAAATTTGAAAGCAAATCACAACTCGTTGGCAATGGTTCAAATTGGGTTGTGGCTTGGTTACAATATGTCAAAGAAAAAATTTGAAAGCAAATCACAACCCGTGGCTGCGTTGGGGTGTGCCCAGAGCTCTTGGTTACAATATGTCAAAGAAAAAATTTGAAAGCAAATCACAACTTATTCGGTCTATTCTCCTGGAAGCCCTTGCTTGGTTACAATATGTCAAAGAAAAAATTTGAAAGCAAATCACAACCGGAGGGCCGCCGCACTCCAAGACGCTGGCCTTGGTTACAATATGTCAAAGAAAAAATTTGAAAGCAAATCACAACTGAGTTACTAAACAATGAAAACCGAACTAACTTGGTTACAATATGTCAAAGAAAAAATTTGAAAGCAAATCACAACTCTTCATAAACACACTGCAACGCTTTTGCACTTGGTTACAATATGTCAAAGAAAAAATTTGAAAGCAAATCACAACTGCAAACGCACATACATTCCCGCGTCTTCACTTGGTTACAATATGTCAAAGAAAAAATTTGAAAGCAAATCACAACGTAACTCCATCGTGGGTAATGTTAAAGTAACTTGGTTACAATATGTCAAAGAAAAAATTTGAAAGCAAATCACAACTCATGGTTGAATGTTATACCGGGAAACCCCTTGGTTACAATATGTCAAAGAAAAAATTTGAAAGCAAATCACAACCA